>NZ_JBDJMW010000002.1:0-588604 GCF_039674145.1 Stenotrophomonas sp. TWI587
GGGGCGGGGGGGGGGGGTGCGCTTTCGTCTGGGTTCCCGTTGCGCGGGTCCGCGGCCCCCCCCCCGCCACTACCGTGCGCTTACGGCAAGGGCGGCAGCAAGCCAGCGCCGAGGCGGTTCCAGGCGTTGATCACGGCGATACCCATGCTCAGGTCGCTGATGCCCTTTTCATCGAAGTGCGGGACCAGTGCCTCGTACGCGGCATTGGACGGCGCCGCGCTGCTCAGCCGGGTCAGTGCTTCAGCCCAGCCCAGGGCGGCACGTTCGCGTGCATCGAAGAAGCGGCTCTCGTGCCACGCTGGCAGCGTATCCAGCTTGCGTGGCTCGATCCCTCCCTTGCGCAGCGTGGTGCCGTGCATGTCCATGCAGTAGCCGCAGCCATTGATCTGCGAGACACGCAGGAACACCAGTTCCATCAGCACCGGATCGATCGAGCTGTCGTGCACGGCCTTGCTGGTGGCCAGCAGGCCCTTTAAGGCCTCGGCGGCGAGGCGGATATACGGAACGCGGGGAGAAGCAGACATGACGGACTCCATGACGGCCGCAGCGGCCGTCTTCATCAGGAGGACGCGCCAGCATCGCGCGCTGTGACACGCGCAGTGAGTTTTTCCGGATTGAGCACGCTGAGCACGCACACGATGCGCCCCGCATCGACCGTGATCATCGTGATCGAGTGCAGTTGGTCGCCGGCAAAGCGAAGGATCGCCGGCTCGCCATTGACCTTGCCGAGCCGGGCGGGATGCTGGCCCTTGCGGCGCGCGATCGCCCAGTACAGCTGCGCGATGCGCTCGGCGCCCAGTAGCGGGCGGATCGCTGCGGTCACGCGGCCGCCGCCATCGGAGATCATCTCGGCATTGGCGTCTAGAAGGGCACGGATGGCCGCCAGATCGCCCTGCTGGGAGGCGTCCATGAAGCGTGCCAGCAGGTCGCGATGCTGCGCCGGCGTAGCGACGAAGCGGGGTGCCCCGGTCTGCAGCCGTTGCCGCGCGCGATGCACCAGTTGCCGGCAGTTGGCGGGCGAATGCTCCAGCAGCGGGGCGATGTCCGGGTAGTCGTAGTCGAAGACGTCCTTGAGCAGGAAGGCCGCGCGCTCGTCCGGCGTGAGCTGCTCCAGCAGTGCCAGGAAGGCCACCGAGACCTCATCGGTCAAGGCGTGACGCTGGGCCGGGTCCTGCAGCGGGTCCGGATCCAGGGCGATCTCCAGCGGCTCGGGCAGCCAGGGCCCGACGTACTCCACGCGCGCACCGCGCCGCGCGCGCAGGCGGTCCAGCCCCAGCCGGGTGGTCGCCGTGATCAGCCAGCCCTCCGGGTCACGGATCGCCCCAGGGTCGGTGCCCTGCCAGCGCAGCCAGGCATCCTGGACAACGTCCTCAGCATCGCTGCGGCTGCCCAGCAGCCGGTAGGCCAGGGCGAACAGGCGGGGGCGGTGGGTCTGGAAGGTATCGGTCGGGGTCATGCCGGGAGGACGCGGCCGGGCAGGCCGCTGTGACAAAGCAGGGCGCCCACTGTGCACCAAACCCCGCCACCGCGAGCGATTCTCAACGCAGCCGGGCCGTCCTTGTTAAAATCGGCGGTTCAACCCCCGCCAGCCTCCAGCAAGCGAGCAAGTCGTGACATCGATCAAGCAGGAAGACCTCATCCAGTCCATCGCCGACGCGCTGCAGTACATCTCGTACTACCACCCGGTCGATTACATCAAGAGCCTCAACGCTGCCTACGAGCGCGAAGAGTCGCCGGCCGCGAAGGAGGCAATGGCCCAGATCCTGATCAACTCGCGCATGTGCGCCGAAGGCCACCGGCCGATCTGCCAGGACACCGGCATCGTCACCGTGTTCCTGGAAATCGGCATGAACGTGCGCTGGGACGACGCCACGATGGGCGTGGAGGACATGGCCAACGAAGGCGTGCGCCGTGCCTACAATTACCCGGACAACAAGCTGCGTGCCTCGGTGCTGGCCGATCCGGCCGGCAAGCGCATCAACACCAAGGACAACACCCCGGGCGTGGTCAACGTCAAGGTGGTGCCGGGTGACACCGTCGAGGTGATCGTCGCTGCCAAGGGCGGCGGTTCGGAAGCCAAGTCCAAGTTCGCCATGCTCAACCCGTCCGACTCGATCGTGGACTGGGTGCTCAAGACCGTGCCGACCATGGGTGCCGGCTGGTGCCCGCCGGGCATGCTCGGCATCGGCATCGGCGGCACCGCCGAGAAGGCGATGCTGCTGGCCAAGGAATCGCTGATGGAGCCGATCGACATCAACGAACTGAAGGCCCGTGGCGCCTCCAACCGCGCCGAAGAACTGCGCCTGGAGCTGTTCGACAAGGTCAACGCGCTGGGCATCGGCGCGCAGGGCCTGGGCGGCCTGACCACCGTGCTGGACATCAAGGTCAAGGACTTCCCGACCCACGCGGCCAACCTGCCGGTGGCGATGATCCCGAACTGCGCGGCCACCCGTCATGCGCATTTCACCCTGGATGGCAGTGGCCCGGTGATGCTCGATCCGCCGTCGCTGGAAGACTGGCCGCAGATCACCTATGACGCCTCCAAGGGCACCCGTGTCGATCTGGACACGATCACCCCGGAAGACGTCGCCAGCTGGAAGCCCGGCCAGACCCTGCTGCTCAACGGCAAGCTGCTGACCGGCCGCGACGCCGCGCACAAGCGCATGGTGGAAATGCTGGACAAGGGCGAGCCGCTGCCGGTCGACCTCAAGGGCCGCTTCATCTACTACGTTGGCCCGGTCGATCCGGTGCGCGACGAAGTGGTGGGCCCGGCCGGCCCGACCACCGCGACCCGCATGGACAAGTTCACCCGCCAGGTGCTGGAACAGACTGGCTTGCTGGGCATGGTCGGCAAAGCCGAGCGCGGCCCGGCGGCGATCGAAGCGATCCGTGACAACAAGTCGGCCTACCTGATGGCGGTGGGCGGCTCGGCCTACCTGGTCTCCAAAGCGATCAAGGCGGCCAAGGTGGTCGGCTTCGCCGACCTGGGCATGGAAGCGATCTACGAGTTCACCGTGCAGGACATGCCGGTCACCGTGGCGGTGGATTCCACCGGCGAGTCCGTGCACCAGACCGGCCCGCGCGAATGGCAGGCCCGCATCGGCAAGATTCCGGTTGTGGTGGCCTGACGCATGCGCACCACCTTGTATGGATCGCCGAGTACCGCCGCCCTGGTCGTGCACTGGCTGTTGCTGGAACTGCAGATCGAGCACGAGCTGGTGCTGCTGGATTTCGACAAGCGCGAGCACAAGGACGCGGCGTATCTCGCCCTGAATCCTGCTGGTCTGGTGCCGACGTTGAGCATCGACGGGCTGGTTCTGACCGAAGCGGCAGCGATCGCGCTGCACCTGGCCGACCGCCATCCCGAGGCGGGCCTGCTGCCGGCGCCTGGCACTTCCGGTCGCGCCGAGGCTTACCGCTGGATGTTCTGGTGCGCCAACACCGTACAGCCGGCGTACCGGGCGTGGTTCTACCCGCAGGAAATGGCCGGCCCCGAGCACGTGGACGCGACCCGGCAACAAGCACGTGAGCGGCTGGAAGGCGCCTGGCAGCATCTGGCCGAGCATCTGTCCACGCGCGGCCCCTATGTGTTGGGCGATGCGTTGAGTGTGGTCGATTTCATGCTGGTGATGTTGATGCGCTGGTCGCGCAACATGCCCACCCCGAGCGATACCTGGCCGGCATTGAAGGCCTACGCGGATCGCATGAAAGCCCGGCCGGCGTTTGCCGAGGTCTACCGGCGCGAGGGGATCACCGACTGGCGCTGACTCGCGTCAGTCGACGAATTCGTCGAAGCCGGTGCACGCGGCGTGGCAGACGTAACAGGAGAGGCATTGGCGAGCTGCGCCGGGAGTCCCGGTCTTAATTCGGAGAACAAGCAGTGCTACATTCCGGGCATGCACACCTGCCGGCGCTGGCCGGAGGCTTTCTACACGGAGCACGACGATGCCACGGATGCTTTTTGTCCTGCTGTTGATCCTGCTGGTCAGCGCCTGCAGCAGTGATGGCGATTTCCACGCCACCCCGCCCAGCCTGCGCGAGGTCACCGCTGCCAACCAATGCATGCAGCAGTGCCAGCGACAGCACGACAGTTGCATGGCCACCCGCACGGGATTTGGCAGCGGCGACAGCTGTGGCGCCGGGGTGGCGATCCAGCGCGACGCGAAGTGCGACAAGATCGACAACCCGGACCTGCGTAAATCATGCCAGGCCAGCAACGACTACTGCCGCAACCGGCTGCCCGCGCTGACCTGCGGCGAGGATATCAGCCGGTGTACCAGCCGCTGCGGAGGCAGCTGAGCTCAGGAGGTTATGCCGACAGGATCTCCAGCACCGTCTCCGGCGGCCGGCACAAGCGTGCCCCACGCGGGGTTTCCACGATCGGGCGGTTGATCAGTTCCGGGTGGGCGACCATCGCCTCGATCAGGGCGGCATCGGACAGGGCAGCGTCGTCCAGCCCCAGCGAACCATAGGCCGGCTCCTTGCTGCGCAGCAACTCACGCGGAGCGATACCCATGCGCGTGATCAACGCAGCCAGCGTCGGGCGGTCCGGCGGCGTTTTCAGATACTCGATCACCACCGGTTCAATGCCGTGCTCACGCAGGATCTCCAGCGCCCCGCGCGAGTTGCTGCAGCGCGGGTTATGCCAGATCGTCACCGCCATCAATACCACTCCAGCAGCGACACACCCAGGCCGACATACGTGGCCTTGTGGTTGTAGTCGATCATGCTCTCACCGTAGCCATCGAAGATCTGCACGTGGCCGCGCAGCAGATTGCTGATCGGGAAGCCGTAATCGAGCTGCAGCGCACCGTGCGAGCGGTCGCCGCCGCGCAGCGAGTGACGCGCCATCAGCGAGACCTCATGACCGTTCTTGTTCCAGGTCAGGGTGGCGTCGCCGCGGCCCATGTAATCGGAGATGTCCGGGTTGTTGTCGTCCTTGCGGTCTTCCGGGATGCGATACCACGGGCGCAGTACCAGCGCCCAGTTTTCGCGGTCCAGGCCGACGGTGGCGATCACCCGGTTCCAGCTGCGCGACAGGGGATCGGCGCGGCCGTTGGACATGTGGTTGACGCTGATCCCGCTCATGCGCCCGCGCCAGCCGCCGATCGAGTAGCCGTTGCGGAACATCATCATCACTTCCGGCTCGTAATTGGTCTCACGGAACGGACGCGAGTTGTCGGCGTTGTAGGCCTGCCAGCGCGAGCTCTGCGTGTAGCCGGCCCAGATGTCGCCGTTGTCGCCGAACAGGTTCTCCACGACCTTGGTCTTGAAGCTGAGCTGGAACTTCAGTTCCGCGCTGTCCAGCTGCTGCGAGGTGGTAACCGTGTTGACCGGATTGGGCGACTGCGGCATCTGGTTCTTGTCGCTGGTCCAGAACGCGGGCAGCAGGTAGACGGGCTTGTAGGCGCGCAGTTGGAAGGCGCCCAGCTTGGAGTCCTGCGCCAGTTCCCAGCGGCTGTCCAGCAGCGAACCCTTGCCGGCATTGGCCAGCGCGTCTTCGTGGCCGTCGTTCTTGAACACTTCGCCGAGGCGCTGCTTGACCCGTTGCGTCGCGGGCGCGTCGGCACTGCGGGAGGCCTGACGTTCTTCCCGGCGCTCCTGCTTGGCGGCGGTGGCAGCGGCATCGGCGGCCAGGGTGACCTCGGGCGTACGCCCGAACAGCGTGTCGTAGCAGGCCAGGCGCGCTGCGTCAGTGTCCACCAGAGCGCAGGCCTCCGGTGACGCCGGCTTCGGTGCCGCCTCCTGCGCTGCAGCGGGCAGGACGGTGCCGGCCAGGGCAAGGGCGGTGAACAGGGCGGAGCGGGAATAGGGCAGGGTCATGGGAGCAGGGCCGCGTGACAAGAATGAGTGGGTCTAACCGCACAGTGTGGCCGCTGCCCGGATTTCCCGCCAGCGCACGACATCCATCGATCTGATCCGGTTTATGCCGGTGGATGGTGTGCTCGGGGCGTGAAGCCCGGTTCCGGGGTGCGGCTCAGAAGAACCAGGCAAACGCGAACAGCCCCAGCATGGCGATCACCAGCGCCAGTTTGAGCGCGAACCCCAGCAGGATGCCGAGCCAGGTCGCCAGGCCCACCTTGGTGGAGCGGCCCAGCTCGCGGGTGTGCCAGTACTCGCCGAGCAGCGCACCGGCCAGCGGGCCTACGAACAGGCCGATCGGCATGAAGAACACCCCGACGATGCTGCCCACAAAGGTGCCCCACAGCGCCTTGCGGCTCGCACCTACCCGCTGCGCGCCGACCACCGTGGCCAGGATGTCCACGGCGAAGGACAGTACGGTCAGCAGGCCCAGCACCGTCAGAGGCAGCCAGCCCACATGGACGAAATCGTCGGCCCATGCCGCCAGCACCAGCCCGGCGAACACCAGCGGGATGCCGGGCAGGGCGGGGAGAATCACGCCGGCGATGCCGACGAGCACCAGAACGACGGCCAGTAGATACAAGATGAATGAATGGTCCATGCTGTCGAGTATGGTTCCTGAAATGGGGTTGACATCTGAAAGTTTTGGCCAGTTGCTTTTTCGTTTTGCTCGGGTTAAGTTGCAGGCGCTGAGCTTGGCAAGGTCACCGTGGATCGTGGCCTGATGATGGTAGATCTTCCAGATCCGCTGCATCGTTGCACCCCGCTTCCCCCTTGCTGTCAGCCGCCTGTACGGGTGTATCCAACAACAAGACAGTTAGGGAGTAGCTGAGATGGCTGAGAAGGGCACCGTCAAGTGGTTCAACGACGCGAAGGGTTTCGGATTCATCAGCCGTGAGAGCGGCGAAGATGTGTTCGTGCACTTCCGCGCGATCGAATCCCAAGGCTTCAAGAGCCTGAAGGAAGGTCAAGCGGTCGAGTTCGAAGTGGTGACCGGGCAGAAGGGCCTGCAGGCCGACAAGGTCAAGCCGCTCTGAGCGCAGACCGGGTCCTGCCTGGTTGAAACACCAAAAGCAAAAGGGCCCGCTTGCGCGGGCCCTTTTTTGTCGCGTGCAGGGCGGTTGCGCCAATCAGCGCAGGATCACCTTGCCGTTGACCACGCGCACGTAGGTGTTCTCGCGGATGCCGCCCAGATCGCGCTGGTTCACGACGACGGTGCGGCCGTCATCCATGCGCACGGTGATGTCGAACGTATCACTGGTGACGTTCTTCTGGATCTGGTTGCCGGCGAGCGCGCCACCCACCGCGCCTGCGGCGGCGGCGATGTTCTTGTTGCCACGGCTACCACCGGTGTGGTCGGAGATCTCATGGCCGGCGACCGCGCCGACGATGCCGCCCAGCACGGCACCGGTGGCGCTCGGTGCGCTGCGGCCCGACGCGACCTGGTTGATGCGGGTCACGATGCCGCAGTCGGCACAGCGGTTGGTGTTGTAGTTGCCGCCGGAATTGCCGTAACCGTTGTTGTAACCACTGCTGCCGTAACCCGGCGAGGTGGTGGCACAGCCAGCCAGGGCGACGGTGGCAACGGCAGCGGCGGCAATCAGTTGAATCTTCATGGTGTATCTCCTGGCCAGAGGGGTGGTCGAATGCGTCTGGTGCGCATGGAGCAGATCGTGTCCTGTGCTGCGTGAACAGCGTGCCAATCCCGGGCCACCAGGGTGGCTGGAAGATGAATCAGCGGAAATCCTGGTGACAGGCCTTGCAGTCCGCCTGGATCTTCTCGACCAGCGTCGCCATGCCGGGGCAGTCGGCCGGCGGTGCCGCAATCGCCTCGTTGAGCGTGGCGCGCAGGGCGCTGGCGTGCTGCTGGAAGCCTTGGCTGTCCTTCAGGCCGGGAAATGCCAGGTCCAGATCGTTGGAGAGCGAGCGCAGGGTCTGCAGCCGGGGCACGGTGTCGGCCAGGCTGCAGCGGTTCTGGGCCTGGGCGGCCTGCAGCAGCTCCACCTGGCGGTTCATCACGTGCATCAGCGAATCCGGGAACGGATCCTGACGCGCCTGGATGGCGCGCGAGACCATCACCGTGGCGATCAGGCCGATGACCAGCCCGAGCAGACCGACGAACAGGTAGCGATAGGCGGCGGACGGGCGGCGCGACGGGGTCACGGGGTCGTTCATGGTGAAGGGCGTCCTTGAGGGTGGCTGCGGCGATGGTACGACGCGTCCTGTCCACGGCGCGTCCCGGACTGCGCTGTGCGCATTAAAATAGGGGCATGAAGAACGACGTACTGCGCGAACGATTTGCCGGCATCGACCGGTTGTATGGGGTAGGCACCGTGGATCTGCTTGCCAGCCGCCGGGTGGCGGTGGTGGGCATGGGCGGGGTCGGCTCGTGGGTGGTCGAAGCGCTGGCGCGCACGGCCGTCGGCCATCTGACCCTGATCGATGCCGACGATATCTGCGTGTCCAACACCAACCGCCAGCTGCCGGCGCTGGCCGGTCAGTACGGCCGCAACAAGGCCGAGGCGATGGCCGAGCGCTGCCGGGCGATCAATCCGGACATCAGCGTCGATGCGGTCGCCTCGTTCCTGACCGTGTCCAACATGGTCGAGCTGCTGGACCGTGATTTCGATCTGGTCATCGACGCCTGCGACAGCTTCCGGGTCAAGGTGGAGACCATCGCCTGGTGCCGCCGCCGCAAGCTGCCGATCCTGACCGTGGGCGCGGCCGGCGGTCGTACCGATCCCACCCTGGTGCGGATCCGTGATGTCTCGCGCACCGAACACGACGCGATGATGGCGCTGATCCGCAAGAAGCTGCGCAGCGATTTCAACTTCCCCAAGAACGCCTCGCGTTACTTCGGCGTGCCGGCGGTCTACTCGCTGGAAAACGTGAAGTACCCGCAGGCCGACGGCAGCGTGTGCGGCATCCGCCCCAACCTTGGCGCGGATGCAGCGCTGAAGCTGGACTGCGGCGCCGGGCTGGGCGCGGCCACGCATATCACCGGTGCGTTCGCATTCGCGGCAGTGGGCAAGGCGCTGGAGATGCTGATGAAGCCAAAGAAGGGTGTCGCGCCCGCCGAGGCCTGATCCCGGCGGATTGTCCGCTCAGAGGCGGAACAACGCTTCCGCGTTGGCGGTGGTCTGCGCGGCGATGGCCTCTGCCGGCTGCCCGCGCAGTCGTGCCACCGTTTCCAGGATCACCGGCAAGCGCGCCGGCTCATTGCGCTCTCCGCGAATGCCCGCATCCGGCTGATCCGGGGCGTCGGTCTCCAGCAGCAGCTGCTCCAGCGGCATCTGTGCCACCAGCCGCTGCAGGCGCTGCGCGCGCTCATAGGTCAACGGGCCGCCGAGCCCGATCAGGAAGCCCAGCTTGTGCAGCTGCGCCGCCTGCTCCGGACTGCCCGGGAAGCTGTGCACCACGCCGCGCAGGCCGCCGATCTGCTTGATCGCGGCGATCACCGCATCCACCGCGCGGCGCGCGTGCACGATCACCGGCAGATCGAACTCGCGGGCCAGACGCAGCTGCCCGACGAAGTAGTGCTGCTGCGCGTCCGGGTCCAGCCCTTCGACGAAGAAATCCAGCCCGCACTCGCCGACCGCGCAGGGGCGCTCGCGCTCGAGCCACTCCCGCAGGTCGTCGAGATGTCGGGGGCGGTGCTGGTCCAGAAACATCGGGTGCAAGCCGTACGCGGGGTGCAGTCCGTCGGCCAGCCGGCAGGCGTCGCGCAGGCCCGGCCAGCTCGCCGCAGTCACCGCAGGCACCACCTGTGCGAACACGCCCGCCGCGCGGGCACGCGCGATCACCTCAGGGCGATCAGCATCGAACTCGCCCGCATCCAGATGGCAATGACTGTCGATCAACCTCACGCGCGGCGCTTGCTCGGCAACGGCGGGGGCGTCGTGTTGCCGCGCCGTTTCCAGTTGGCCAGCAACAGCGTGCCCAGGCCGAACAGGATTTCATCGACGAACGGCAGCGGGTCGGGAATCACCAGCGTCACCGCAAACAGCGCCGCCGTGAGCTTGAACAGGGTGGGGTAGCGCAGCCGACGCGCCCATTCCAGCACCGGCAACAGTATGGGATTGGACATGACGCACTCCTGGGCAGATGCTGTAGACGCTATCACGAGCCTGAGGCTCACCGAACCTGAATGGGCGCCCGGATGTTCACGATCCGTGGAGATTCCGTTCAGGGTGGCCGTGCTGGAATTCACTCAAGAACGTTGCGGATCGTCCGCAAGGAGCCGGTTATGAAAAGTACAACTACTACTGCTTTGGTCGCTGCTGGTGCGCTGCTGGTTGGCGGTATCGCCACCGCTGCCTTCATGAAGGGCGGTTCCTCGCCCGAGGCGGTGACCGCTGCACAGACCCGGCCCACCCTGGACACCACGCCGCTGGCCGACGATGGCGCGCGCACCGATCAGCTGGCCATTGAAGACAAGGCCGGCAAGCTGGAATACGCCGACATCGTCAAGGTCGATCCGTTGACCAAGAAAGAAAAGGCGTACGCCACCGTGATCGGCACCGAGCCGGTGCGCGAGACGTCCAGCACCCAGACGCCGCATGAAGTCTGTCAGGACGTGGTGGTGCAGGAACGCCTGCCCGAGCGCGACGGCAATGTGGGCGGTACCGTCGCCGGTGCCGTGATCGGCGGCCTGCTGGGCAACCAGGTCGGCGGTGGCAATGGCCGCAAGGCCGCCACGGCCGCTGGTGCTGTCGCTGGCGGCATGATCGGCAACCAGGTGGACAAGCGCCATGTGGGTGGCCGCGTGGTCAACCGTACCGAGCGCCAGTGCCATACCGAAACGGCGACCTCCGAGTCGACCCGCGTCACCGGCTACAACGTGACCTACCGCAATGAAGACGGCACCACCGGCACCATGCGCATGGCCAGCAAGCCGGGCAACCGCATCCCGATGGGCACCACCAACGCGGTCACCGGCTACAACGTGACCTACCGTTATGACGGCGCCGAGAAGACCGTGAAGATGGACAACAAGCCGAGCAGCGATCGCCTGCCGGTGATCGACGGTCAGCTGGTCACCCAGACCGCTGCACTGGATTCGAACAAGCAGTAAGTTGCTGCAGCTCGAAAGCACTACCAGCACGCCGGCCTCTGCCGGCGTGCTGCGTTTTGGGGCGAGCCGCACGGCACGCCGATCGGTGCATCTGCGATCATCCCGGCACGCATGCAACACACGAGGACCCCATGAGTATTTTCGACCTCCAGCTGGAGACCGACCGTCTGATCCTGCGCCCACCGCGCGCCGAGGATTTCGATGCCTTTCTGCGCTTCTGCTCGGACCCGGAGGTGATGCAGCACCTCGGTGGCGTGCAGGCGCCTTCCCAGGCCTGGCGCAGCTTCAGCTGTCTGGCTGGCAGCTGGCATCTGTACGGGTTTTCGATGTTCTCGGTGATCGAAAAAAGCAGCGGTGACTGGGTCGGCCGGATGGGCCCGTGGCAGCCGCTGGACTGGCCGGGCACGGAGGTCGGCTGGAGCATCCGCCGCGAGAGCTGGGGCAAGGGCTATGCGCCCGAGGCAGCAGCGGCCAGCATGGACTGGGCGTTCGACACGCTGGGCTGGGAAGAGATCATCCACACCATCGATGCCGCCAACGAGAATTCCAAGGTGGTCGCGCGCAAGCTGGGCAGTTCGCTGCTGCGCATCGGCGAGCTGCCGCCGCCACACGCCGGCAAGCCGATCGAGATCTGGGGCCAGTCGCGGCAGCAGTGGCAGCAGCGTCGCGCCGGCCAACGGTGATGCTGCACCCGCGCTTGGCAAACCCGATGCGGTGAGGCCAGACTCGGCACCGCGGGCAAGCCGCCCGCGGTGCATGAGCAAGAGTTGATCCGGTTATCCGCCTACGCAACACGTCACGGAGGGTGATGCATGTTTGCCGTGGTTCCCGATCCGATTCCCGCGCGCATGAAGGGCCTCAACCGGGCCGAGATCTGCGACGCCAACTTCATCGATTTCGTGCAGCAGTGGCGCGGCGATCCCGCCCCGGCACCCGCCCCGGAGATGCCGATTCTGCCCGGCAGCACGCTGGACGCGCAGGGCTTTGCCGAGTTGTTCGAATCCCAGTTGATCAGCCGCCACCTGGACTTGATGGCGCGCGTGCTGCGCGTGCAGAACAAGGTCTTCTACACCATCGGTTCGTCCGGCCATGAGGGCAATGCACTGGTGGCACGCCTGGCCCGGCAAACAGATCCGGCGTTCCTGCATTACCGCTCCGGCGGCTTCATGGCCGAGCGATTCCGCAAGCTGCCCGGCATGGATCCGGTGATGGATGCGGCGCTTTCGTTCGCGGCCAGTCGGGACGATCCGGCCAGCGGCGGGCGCCACAAGGTGTGGGGCAGCAAACCGCTGTGGGTACTGCCGCAGACCTCGACGATCGCCTCTCACCTGCCCAAGGCCCTTGGCACCGCGCTGGCCATCGAAAGCGGGCGACGCATCGGCCACACGCTGCCGATTCCCGAGGACAGCGTGGTGATCTGCTCCTTCGGCGATGCCTCGGCCAACCACGCCACCGCGCAGACCGCGTTCAACACGGCGGCGTGGGCGGCGTACCAGCGGCTGCCCGCGCCGATCCTGTTCGTCTGCGAGGACAACGGTATCGGCATCTCGGTGAAGACGCCGGAGGGCTGGATCGCGCAGAGTTTCGCGCATCGCCCGGGCCTGGATTACTTCTTCGCTGATGGGCTGGATCTGGTGGAGGGGCATGCGCAGGTCGAGCGCGCGCTGGCGCATTGCCGGCAGACCCGCCGCCCGACCTTCCTGCACCTGCGCACCACGCGGTTGATGGGCCATGCCGGCACCGATTTCGAGATCGAATGGCGGCCGTTGCCGGAGCTGTGCGCGGCCGAGGCCAGCGATCCGCTGCTGCGCTCGGCGGCGATCGCGATGCAGTCCGGATGGATGACCGCAGGGCAGGTGCTGGATCTGTACGAGCGCGTGCGCGCGCGCTGTTTCGCTGCGGCCACCGAGGCGGATCGACGCCCGAAACTGACCGCTCTGGCCGAGGTCATCGCCCCGCTGGCGCCGTACTCGCCGGTGGCCGTCCATGCCGAAGCCACGCGCGTGGCCGCTGATGTCGGGCGTGCTGCCGCGTTCGGGGGTGCGGCGCAGCTGCCGGAAATGCAGCCGCCGCGCCATCTGGCGATCCAGATCAACCAGGCCCTGCACGATCTGATGGCCAAGTACCCGGCCACGCTGCTGTTTGGTGAAGACGTCGCGCAGAAGGGCGGGGTGTATACGGTCAGCAAGGGCCTGCTGAAGGCGTTCGGCCCGCGCCGCGTGTTCAACACCCTGCTGGACGAAACCATGATCCTGGGCATGGCGCAGGGGCTGGCCAACCTGGGGATGCTGCCGATCCCGGAGATCCAGTACCTGGCCTACCTGCACAACGCGGCCGACCAGCTGCGTGGCGAGGCGTGCTCGCTGCAGTTCTTCTCCAACGATCAGTACCGCAACCCGATGCTGGTACGCATTGCCGGGCTGGGCTACCAGAAAGGCTTCGGCGGGCATTTCCACAACGACAATTCCATCGCCGCGCTGCGCGACATCCCCGGCCTGGTGGTCGGCTGTCCTTCGCGCGGCGACGATGCGGCGATGATGCTGCGCACGTTGGCGGCGCTGGCAACCGTCGATGGCCGCGTCGCCGTCTTCCTGGAACCGATCGCGCTCTACATGACCAAGGACCTGCACGCGCCGGGCGATGGCCAATGGTTGTTCCCGTATCCCGCACCGGACCAGGCACTGGTGCTCGGCGAGGGCCGGGTCTACGCGCCGGAGGCCAGTGACCTGGTCATCTTCACCTACGGCAACGGCGTGCCGATGAGCCTGCGGGCGGCGCGTGCGATCGAGCAGCAGCTGGGCTGGCAGGTGCGGGTGGTCGATCTGCGCTGGCTGGTGCCGCTCAACGCCGGGTTCATCGCTGGCCAGGCCGCCGATGCGCAGCGCGTGCTGGTGGTCGATGAGGGGCGGCACAGCGCCGGGGTGGGTGAGGGCGTGTTCACCGCGCTGGTCGAGGCCGGGCTGGGGCACCTGCCGATCCGGCGGGTGTGCGGGGCCGATACCTATACGCCGCTGGCGGGGGCAGCATTGTGCGTGCTTCCAAGCGACAATGCGGTATTGAACGCCGCCCTCGCGCTGGCGCAGGACCATTGATACATGTGTGGATTGGCAGGCATGTTGCTGCCCGCTCCGGCAAGGGAGCAGGCAGCACTGGAAGAACAGGCGCGGCGCATGGGCGACGCATTGGTGCACCGTGGCCCGGATGACAGCGGGGTGTGGGCCGATGCCTCGGCCGGCATCGCGCTGGCGCACCGCCGGCTGAGCATCCTGGACCTGTCGCCGCTGGGCCATCAGCCGATGACGTCGGTGGATGGCCGTTATGTGCTGGCCTACAACGGCGAGGTCTACAACTTCGCCGAGCTGCGCGCCGAGCTGGAAGCGCTGGGCCACGGCTTCCGCGGCCATTCGGATACTGAAGTGCTGCTGGCTGCGATCACCGAGTGGGGCTTTGACGAGACCCTGCAGCGCAGCAACGGGATGTTCGCCATCGCCTTGTGGGACCGCGCCGAGCGCTGCCTGTGGCTGGCCCGCGACCGCGTCGGGAAGAAACCCCTGTACTACGGCTGGGCCGGCGACACGCTGGTGTTCGGCTCCGAGCTCAAGGCCCTGTGGCAGCACCCGGCCTTCGACAACGAGGTCGACCGCGATGCGCTGACCCTGCTGCTGCGGCTGGATTACATTCCCGCGCCGCACTGCATCCATGAGCGCTGTTTCAAGCTGATGCCCGGCCGCGTGCTGCGGCTGGATGCCGAGGCGGTAGCCGCCGGTGCTGCCGCACATCGCCCGGACCAGTTGCAGCAGCCGTTCTGGAACGCGCGCGAGCGCATGCAGCAGGCCCTGGCCGCGCCGTTCACCGGTAACGATGCCGAGGCCGAAGAACGGTTGGATGCGGTGCTGCGCGACGCGGTGGCGCTGCGCATGGTGGCTGATGTACCGGTCGGCGTGTTCCTCTCCGGCGGCACCGATTCCTCGGTGGTGGCCGCGTTGATGCAGGCACAGTCGAGCCAGCCGGTGCACAGTTTCAGCATCGGCTTCACCGGCTCGGATCATGACGAGGCCCCGCTGGCCAAGTCGCTCGCCCAGCACCTGGGCTGCGATCACACCGAGCTGTATGTCAGCGGCGCCGATGCGTTGGCCGTGGTGCCCAGTCTGCCGGCGATGTTCGACGAACCCTTCGCCGATGCCTCGCAGGTACCCACCGCGCTGGTCGCCAAGCTGGCGCGGCAGGGCGTGACCGTGGCGCTGTCCGGTGACGGTGGCGATGAATTGTTCTTCGGCTACACCCGTTACCAGCGGGCGATGCGCAACTGGCGCCTGCTGGGCAAGGTGCCGGCGCCGCTGCGGCGCTGGATGGCCAGCCATTCACACACCCAGGGTGAGGCCTCGCGCACCGGTGGACTGGCCGCGCTGCTGGCCGAGTCGGGCGCGCGCGGGATTGGCGATGTCTACCGCAACCGCATTTCGCGCTGGCGCGACCCGGTGGCGGCCGTGCGTGGCGCGCAGGCCGCCGGCAGCTTCTACGACCTGGCCGATCCGCTGCACGGTGCCGGCTCGCCGGCGGACGCGATGATGCTGGCCGATTTCAGCACCTATCTTCCCGATGACCTGCTGTGCAAGGTGGACCGCACCAGCATGGCGGTCAGCCTGGAGGCGCGTGCCCCGCTGCTGGACTGGCGGGTGGCCGAGTTCGCCTGGTCCCTGCCGATGGCGATGAAGCAGCGCGACGGAGTCAGCAAGTACCTGCTCAAGCGTGTACTCGGCCGCTACGTGCCGCAGGACATGGTGCACCGACCCAAGCGTGGCTTCGGTGCCCCGGTGAGCGCGTGGTTGAAGGGCGACCTGCGTGGCTGGGCCGATGAACTGCTGGATCCGGCGCGGCTGGCCGAGGAGGGCGTGTTCAACGTCGAGGCGGTCGCCCCCCTGTGGCAGCAGTTCAAACAGGGCGAGCGCAAATGGCACACGCATCTGTGGAACGTGCTGATGTTCCAGGCCTGGCAGGCGCATTGGCGCAACGCACGCGCCGAAGTGACGCGCGCATAGCGCCACGCGTTCGGGGTCGTCTGGACGAAAGACAGCCACCCATGCGTGGCTGACGTCGCCTTCACCGTTGCCGAAGGTAAGCCCGCCTAGGCTGGGCCTTTCCCCCAACGGAGCGAACGTGATGGCCGAATACAAGATCGCCGTACTGGTCGGCAGCCTGCGCAAGGGCTCGCACAATCAGGCGTTGGCCCACGCGCTGGAGAAACTCGCCGCCGGCAAGGCGGTGTTCTCCTATGTGGAGATCGGTGACCTGCCGCTGTACAACCAGGATTTCGACAAGGACTACCCCAGCCAGGGCGTCCGGCTGAAGCAGCAGATCCGTGATGCCGATGCGGTGCTGTTCGTCACCCCTGAATACAACCGCTCCGTCCCGGGCGTGCTCAAGAACGCCATCGATCTCGGCTCGCGCCCGTATGGTGACAGCGCTTTTGCCGGCAAGCCGGCGGCGGTGATCGGTGCCTCGGTCGGCGTGATCGGCACCGCGCTGGCCCAGCAGCACCTGCGCAATATCCTGGCCTATCTGGACATGCCGGTACTCGGCCAGCCCGAGGCCTTCCTGCACTTCAAGGAAGGGCTGATCGACGCCCACGGCACGATCAGCAACGAGGGCACCAAGGACTTCCTGCAGGGCTTCGTGGACACCTTCATTGCCTGGGTCGGCACCCACGGCGGCACGCACTGATCCACCGCGAGCGGGTCATGCATCTGCGATAATGGCGTGGACGGACGTCGCAAGGGCGTCCGTCGCACGCGATGCGACGGCCCCGGCCGATCGTACCGGCAGGCGCCGGTATCCCCAGCTCATCCACTGTTTATCCACAGGTTTGTGCATGGCTGCGGGGCTCCCCGCGTGCCTACCATGTCCCACGCCTCACACTGCAGGAAGTACGCCCCCCATGTCCGCCCGTTCTGGCTTCCGTTCCGACCGCAAAGACCGCGGTGACCGCTTTGATCGCGATGAGATGCGCATCGACGCCCTGCGCGTGCCGCCGCATTCGATCGAGGCCGAACAGGCGGTGTTGGGCGGGCTGATGCTGGCCCCGGAGAGCTATGACCGGGTCAACGACCAGCTGACCGAAACCGACTTCTACCGCCGCGATCACCAGATGATCTACCGCGCGATCCGCGAGCTGTCCGAGCGTGACCGCCCGTTCGATGCGGTGACGTTGGGCGAGTGGTTCGAATCGCAGGGCAAGATGGAGCTGGTCGGCGACGGCGCGTACCTGATCGAGCTGGCCAGCACCACGCCGTCGGCCGCCAACATCAGTGCCTACGCGGAGATCGTGCGTGACAAAGCGGTGCTGCGCCAGCTGATCCAGGTCGGCACGGACATCGTCAACGACGGCTTCCAGCCCGAAGGCCGCGAGAGCAGCGAACTGCTCTCGGCAGCGGAAAAATCCGTGTTCGCGATCGCCGAGCAGGGCGCACGCGGCCGTACGGATTTCGTGGCGATGCCCGGCGCGCTGAAAGACGCCTTCGAAGAGCTGCGCAACCGCTTCGAGAACGGCGGCAACATCACTGGTCTGCCGACCGGCTACACCGATTTCGATGCGATGACCGCCGGCCTGCAGCCGACCGATCTGATCATCCTGGCCGCGCGCCCGGCCATGGGTAAAACCACGCTGGCGCTGAACATCGCCGAGTACGCCGCCATCAAGTCCAAGAAGGGCGTGGCGGTGTTCTCGATGGAAATGTCGGCCTCGCAGCTGGCGATGCGTCTGATTTCCTCCAACGGCCGCATCAATGCCCAGCGCCTGCGTACCGGCCAGCTGGAAGATGAGGATTGGAGCCGGGTGACCGGTGCGATCCGGATGCTGAAGGAAACCAAGATCTTCATCGACGATACGCCCGGCGTGTCGCCGGAGATCCTGCGCTCCAAGTGCCGCCGCCTCAAGCGCGAGCACGACCTGGGCCTGATCGTGATCGACTACCTGCAGTTGATGAGCGTGCCGGGCAACAGCGAAAACCGCGCGACCGAAATCTCGGAAATCTCGCGTTCGTTGAAAGGCCTGGCCAAGGAACTCAACGTGCCGGTCATCGCGCTGTCCCAGCTCAACCGCTCGCTGGAAACGCGTACCGACAAGCGCCCGGTGATGGCCGATCTTCGTGAATCCGGCGCTATCGAGCAGGATGCGGACATGATCGTCTTCATCTACCGCGACGACTATTACAACAAGGAAACCTCGCCGGACAAGGGCCTGGCCGAGATCATCATCGGCAAGCACCGAGGCGGCCCGACCGGCTCGTGCAAGCTCAAATTCTTCGGTGAGTACACCCGGTTCGACAACCTGTCGCACGACTCGGTGGGTTCGTTCGAATAAGGCGTTTCATCGGCATATTCCCGGTTTCGTCGCAAACCCGTTGCAGCGCACCCGTGCAGGGCGCGATGGTGGTCTCGGGGCGGCGGGGTGCCGCCAATGGAGACTGACGATGAAGACCCTGTTCGCGCTGGGCGTGTGGTGCCTGCTGTTCGTGCTGTGCTGGCCGCTGGCGATCCTGGCCCTGGTGGCGTGGCCGTTCGTGTGGCTGTTGAGTCTGCCGTTCCGGCTGGTCGGCATCACGTTCTCGGCGCTGTTCGCCTTCCTGGGCGCACTGTTCATGCTGCCGGCGCGGGTCCTGGGCGGCGGGCGCACGGCGACTGCCTGAGGGAAACCCGGATCGGGCAGGGCCAGCGGCCCCCACGATCGATCGCTCACAAAAAACCCCGCCGAGGCGGGGTTTTTCGTTACGCCACCAGCAGGGCTCAATTGGCCTTGTGGATCGCGCGCTTGCTGACAGCCATCGCGGCGTCATGCACCACTTCGGACAGCGACGGGTGGGCGTGGCAGATGCGCGCCAGGTCGTCGGCCGAACCGCTGAACTCCATGGTCAGCACGCCTTCGTGCACCAGCTCGGAGACGTTCGCACCGACCAGGTGCATGCCCAGGATGCGGTCGGTCTCGGCATGCGCCAGGACCTTCACGAAGCCGGTCGGCTCGATCATCGCCACGGCACGACCGTTGGCGGCGAACGGGAAGCTGCCCGCCTTGTACGGGATGCCTTCATCCTTGAGCTGCTGCTCGGTCTTGCCGACCCAGGCCAGCTCCGGCTCGGTGTAGATGACCCACGGGATGGTGTCGAAGTTGACGTGGCCGGGCAGGCCTGCGATCAGCTCGGCCACGGCGATGCCTTCTTCGAAGCCCTTGTGCGCCAGCATCGGGCCGCGCACGCAGTCACCGACCGCCCAGACGCCAGCGACGCCGGTGTGGCAGTGCGCGTCCACTTCGATCTGGCCACGCTCGTTGATCTTGACGCCGGTGCCTTCGGCCAGCAGACCCTTGGTGGCGGCGCGACGGCCAACGGCCACCAGCAGCTTGTCCACGATCAGGTTCTTCTCGCCTTCACCATCGGTGTAGGTCAGCGCGACTTCCTTCTTCTTGCCCTTGCCGGTCACCTCGGCCTTGGAGACCTTGGCACCCAGGCGGATGTCCAGACCCTGCTTCTTGAATTCCTTCAAGGCGGTCTTGGCCACTTCGGCATCGGCCGCGGCCAGGAAGTCCGGCAGCGCTTCCAGGATGGTCACTTCCGAGCCCAGGCGCTTCCAGACGCTGCCCAGTTCCAGGCCGATCACGCCGGCGCCGATCACGGCCAGGCGGGCGGGGACTTCGGTGAAGTCCAGGCCGCCGACGTTGTCGACGATGGTCTCGCCGTCGAACTTGGCGAACGGCAGTTCGATCGAATCCGAACCGGCGGCGATGATGACGTTGGTGCCCTTGAGCTCGACTTCCGAACCGTCGTGCTGCTTCACCTTGACGATGTTGCCCGGCTGCAGTTCACCGAAACCGTAGTACGCGGTGACCTTGTTCGCCTTGAACAGCATGGCGATGCCGCCGGTGAACTGCTTGACGATCTTGTCCTTGCGGCCAACCATGGCCTCGACGTCCATCTTGGCGTCCTTGAAGCTGATGCCGTGGTCGCCAAAGATGTGGCCCATGTTCCAGAACTGGCGCGAGGAATCCAGCAGCGCCTTGGACGGAATGCAGCCCACGCGCAGGCAGGTGCCACCGAGGGCCGGTTTGCCGTCCTTGCCCAGCGCAGCGTCGATGCAGGCGGTCTTCAGACCCAGCTGCGCGGCGCGGATGGCGGCGTGGTAACCGGCCGGACCGGCACCGATGACGACGACGTCGAATTGTTCAGCCATTGAGATATTCCTTGTTTCTTTACCAGAACCCCTCCGCGCAGGCGCGGAGGGGTGGGAGGTCTTACAGGCCGAACAGCATGCGGCCCGGGTTTTCCAGCTGGTTCTTGATGTCCACCAGGAACTGGACCGAGTCCTTGCCATCGATGATGCGGTGATCGTAGGACAGCGCCAGGTACATCATCGGCGCGATCACGACCTGGCCGTTCTGGGCGATCGGACGCTCCTTGATGGCATGCATGCCCAGGATGGCGCTCTGCGGCGGGTTGATGATCGGGGTCGACAGCAGCGAGCCGAAGGTGCCGCCGTTGGTCACGGTGAAGGTGCCGCCCTGCAGTTCTTCCAGGCTCAGCTTGCCGTCACGGGCCTTCTTGGCGTAGTCGGCGATGGTCTTTTCGATGTCGGCAAAGGACATGCGCTCGACGTTGCGCAGCACCGGGGTCACCAGACCCTTCTCGGTCGACACGGCGATCGAGATGTCCGAGTAGCCGTGATAGATGATGTCATCACCATCGATCGAGGCATTGACCAGCGGGAAGCGCTGCAGCGCGTTGGCGGCAGCCTTCACGAAGAAGCTCATGAATCCCAGCTTGATGCCGTGGGCCTTGACGAACTCGTCCTGCAGATCCTTGCGCGCGGCCGAGACCTTGGACAGGTCGACCTCGTTGAAGGTGGTCAGCATCGCGGTGCCGTTCTTGGACTGCATCAGGCGCTCGGCGATGCGCTTGCGGATGCGGGTCATCGGCACGCGCTCTTCCGGACGTGCGCCGCCGGACTTGCCGGCGCCACCGTTGCGGGCGAAGTTGACGATGTCTTCCTTGGTCACCGCGCCGCGGCGGCCGGTGCCGTCCACGTCGGCCGGGTTCACGCCTTCAGTGATGGCGGTGAAGCGGGCGCCCGGGGGCAGCGAATCGGCAGCGGACTTGGCCGCCGGTGCCGGCGCGGCGGCAGCAGCCGGAGCGGCAGCCTTGGCCGGCGCGGCCTCGGCCTTCTTCTCTTCAGCGGCCGGCGCCGGAGCATCGGCCACAGCGCCTTCTTCGATGATCGCCACGACCTGGCTGGAGGTCACGGTGGCACCCACCTCGAACTTGATCTCCTTCAGCACGCCGTCGACCGGCGACGGCACTTCCAGGACGACCTTGTCGGTTTCCAGATCAAGCAGGTTTTCATCGCGCTTGACGGCATCGCCGACCTTCTTGTGCCAGGTGGCGATGGTGCCGTCGGCGACGGATTCGGGCAGTACCGGGGCTTTGACTTCGGTGGCCATGCGGGAGCTTCCTGGTTTGTCTTTTCTAGAATGAGGGGGAGAGTTATTCAGCGACCGAGTCGTTGAACGTGTTGACCAGGGCATCGGCGATCAGCTTCTGCTGTTCGATGATGTGGTCAGCCATGTGTCCAGCGGCCGGCGATGCCGAACGGGCGCGACCTGCGTAATGGATGCTCTGGCCATCGGCCAGGCACGCCTGCAGGTGGTGACGGATCTGGTACCAGGCACCCTGGTTCTGCGGTTCTTCCTGACACCACACCACATCGGCCGCCTTGCCGTACTTCTTCAGCTCTGCTGCCAGTGCCACGCGCGGGAACGGATACAGCTGTTCGACGCGGATGATGGCGACATCGTCCTGGCCACGCTTGGTCTGGTCTTCCAGCAGGTCGTAGTAGACCTTGCCCGAGCACAGCACCACGCGCTTGACCTTCTTGGCATCTGCGTTGGCATCGCCGATCAGGTGCTGGAACTCGCCGTTGGCCAGTTCGTCCAGGGTCGACACGGCCAGCTTGTGGCGCAGCAGCGACTTGGGCGACATCACGATCAGCGGCTTGCGGGTGGTCATGCGCATCTGGCGACGCAGCATGTGGTACGCCTGCGCCGGGGTCGACGGCACGCAGACCAGCATGTTCTCCAGCGCGCACAGCTGCAGGAAACGCTCCAGACGCGCGGAGCTGTGCTCCGGGCCCTGGCCTTCGTAACCGTGCGGCAGCAGCAGGGTCAGGCCGGTGATGCGGCCCCACTTGGCTTCGCCGGCAGCGATGAACTGATCGATCACGACCTGGGCACCGTTGGCGAAATCGCCGAACTGGCCTTCCCAGATGCACAGGGTGTTCGGATCGGTGGTGGAGAAGCCGTACTCGTAGGCCATCACCGCTTCTTCGCTGAGCAGCGAATCGATGATGGTGGCCTGTTCCGGCGACTCCACCAGCTGGCGCAGCGGCAGGTAATAGTTGTCGGTCTTCTGGTCGTGCAGGATCGCGTGGCGGTGGGTGAACGTGCCGCGGCCCACGTCCTGGCCGACCAGGCGCAGGTTGTTGCCTTCGTCGAGGATCGTGGCGTAGGCCAGGTTCTCGGCAAAGCCCCAGTCGCCCGGGATCTCGCCGGCGGCCATCTTGCGACGGTCGTCGTAGACCTTGGCCACGCGCGAGTGCAGTTCCACGCCTTCGGGCACGGTGTTGATCATCTGCGCCAGCTGCTTGACCTTCTCCATGCCGACGGCGGTGGAGACCGCGTCGGAGAGCTTGCCGTTGAGCAGCTTGGGCCAATCCACGTACATCTTGCTGGTGGCCGGGGTCTTTTCGACCTGGGCCAGCTCGGTGGTGACTTCACCGGCATCGAGCTTGTTGCGGTAGGCATCGACCAGCGCCTTGCCGCCACCGGCTTCGATCACGCCGGCCGCTTCCAGCGCCGCGGCGTACAGCTCGCGGGTGGTCTGGTGCTTGCGGATGACCTGGTACATCAGCGGCTGGGTGATCGCCGGTTCGTCGGCCTCGTTATGGCCCCAACGGCGGTAGCACATCAGATCGATGACCACATCCTTGGCGAACTTCTGGCGGAACTCGAACGCCAGCTGGGCAGCAAACACCACGGCCTCCGGATCGTCGCCGTTCACGTGCAGCACCGGCGCGGCGATCATCTTGGCCACATCGGTGGCGTAGCGCGTGGAGCGCGTATCCAGCGGGTTGGAGGTGGTGAAACCGACCTGGTTGTTGACCACGATGTGCACCGTGCCACCGACGGCGAAGCCGCGGGCCTGGGACATCTGGAACAGCTCCATCACCACGCCCTGGCCGGAGAAGGCCGCGTCGCCGTGGATCAGGATCGGCATCACCTGCTTGCGGGCGGTATCGCCACGACGTTCCTGGCGCGAGCGCACGCTGCCGGCCACGACCGGGTCGGCGATTTCCAGGTGCGACGGGTTGAACGCCAGCGCCAGGTGGACGGCGCCGCCCGGGGTGGAGACGTCGGCCGAGAAGCCCATGTGGTACTTCACGTCGCCGGCGGAGGCGTGGTCGTCGTGCTCGAACTTGCCTTCGAATTCGTCGAACAGCTTGCGCGGGCTCTTGCCGAGCGTGTTGACCAGCACGTTCAGGCGGCCGCGGTGGGCCATGCCGATCACCACGTCCTTGACGCCATCCTTGCCGGCGTCACGGATGATGGTGTCCATCATCGGGATCAGCGAGTCGCCGCCTTCCAGCGAGAAGCGCTTCTGGCCAACGTACTTGGTGTGCAGGTAGCGCTCCAGACCCTCGGCAGCCGTCAGGCGCTCCAGGGTGCGGCGCTGGGTATCGGCGTCCAGGTTGTAGCTGCCACCGGCCAGTTCCAGGCGCTGGTACAGCCACTGGCGCTGCTCGACCTCGGAGATGTGCATGAACTCCGCACCGATCGAGCCGGTGTAGGTCTTCTTCAGGCGCTCCAGCAGATCGCGCAGTTTCATGCGCGGCTGGCCGGCGACGCCGCCGGTGCTGAACTCACTGCCCAGGTCGCTTTCCGACAGGCTGTGGAACGGCAGGCCCAGATCCGGCGGATTGGTCGGCGCGGTCAGGCTCAGCGGATCCAGGCGGGCGGCCATGTGGCCACGCGACCGGTAGGCGGTGATCAGGCGACCGACATTGCGCTCGCGCTCGTCGCCGGCACCGGCGGCCGTGCCGCTCTTGACGGCATTTTTGGCGGCGTCGGCAATGTGGGCGATGACGGCCGAATGCGGAATATCACCGGCTTCGCGGCCCTGGAAGCCGTCGAAGTAGGTCTTCCATTTGGGATCGACACTGTCCGGAGAAACGAGGTACTGCTCGTACAGATCCTCGATATAGGAGGCGTTGCCGCCGGCGAGCTGCGAAGATTGCGCAAACTGCTTCAGTTGATTGTCCACGATGGAGAGTCGGATTCGCTTGTGGGGTAAGGCTTCGATGATCCGGCAGGGAAAAGTGAATAGCCCTGCGCGGGCGGTATCTAACACCCCAAATTGTACCCCCATCGAGACAGGAAGGGGCACCGTACGGTCCAGTGCAGGGCCCGCGGTGTCATTCCCAGACAGGTTCGGGACCGGGGTGTGAGCTACAGCCCGAGCGCGCGCAGCTCGCTGCAATCACGCGAACGTTCCCATACGCGCTGCAAACCGTCCTGCAACGGTCGCGAACGTGCCGGTTGGGCCAACCCCGCCTCTCCATCGAGGCGATGCCCGCTACTACGAAAGTAGTAGTCGCCCGCGTCATTGAGTACGCAGGCAGAAGCGACGGCACGGTCGATGGGATCGCTCACCTCGCGCACCCGGAAGACGCTCGGCAGGCGTTGCAGCAGGCTCAGTACCGGAGAGCCGGCCTGACGGATGGCGGCGCTGTCGTGGACGATCAGCCACGCCAGTTTGTCGTGGCGGGCCGTGGCGAAGCGGCGCAGGGCCTCCAGGACCGGTGCTGCATCGAGCAGGCCCGGATCGAGGTGGCGGCTGTGGATCCAGAGCTGGCGGCGGGCACGGTGGACCAGGGCAGTAGTGATCGCCACCGCCTCGTCGGCACGATCGATCGCGACCGCGCCGGTCAGCGCCAGCCGCATGTGCTGGTGGGCGATGCCCGCCTCCTGGAAGACCTCGCCCTCCGGCAGGAAGCCCTGCCGGGTGTAGAACACGCGGGCCGGCAACTGCGCATGCAGCCCGACCTCGCGCCAGCCACGGGCCCGGGCCTGATCGATCAGGGCCTGCAGCAGTGCGTCGCCGACGCCTCTGCCACGCCAGGCCGCAAGCACCGCCATGCGGCCGATCCGGCCATCGGGGGTGAGCCGGCCGGCGCCGATCGGCGTGCCGTCGACGTCCCGGGCCAGCACGTGCACGCTCAGGGGATCGAGCGCGTCGATCTCCAGTTCGGCCGGTACCTGCTGTTCGTCGACGAACACGGTGACGCGCACCCGGTGCAGCGCGGCGTGCTGCGCCGGGTAATCGACCACGTCAACCTGGAAACCAAGGGCGGCCATGGCGGGTGGGCGGATCAGCCGCGCGGGGGCTCGTCCTTGCCGTCGGTCTCGTCGCTGTCGTCGAAATCGACGATCACTTCGATGCCGTCGTCATGGATGGTGACCTCGTGCACGTCGGCCTCGGTGGCCTTGTCGTCGATGACCTCGACCGCGTCGGTGCCGTCGACGATGTCGTACTCGGCGACGTAGTCGTCTTCGTCCTCGAACCCGGTGTCTTCCACCAGCTGGTAGAAGCCGCCGGCAACCAGCGCCTGCACGGCATCACGGCCCTTGGCCGACAGTTTCTGGTAGAGCGCCGCGCCGATCTGTTCGGTGCCGGCCAGTACCTGGGCATCCTTGACCGGCAGCGCGAAGTCCAGGCCGCTGCAGTAGAGGCTGGCGCCACGCTTGGCACGGCGCCAGGCCAGGCGCGCCCACGGGTGGCGATGCAGTTCCACGCCGGCACCCAGGGCGGCTTCGATCTCTTCGCGCGGCAGCGGTTCGCCCTGCGCCATCACTTCCCCGGCGGCGCGGTAAGTGGTGATGAAGCGGCCGAACCAGTCGCCGAGCTTGTCCGGGTCGTTCATGCGGATCGCATTGAGCGCCTCGACCACGCGGTTCATCGAGACCACGTCGATTTCGTTCGGGTCCTCAGGCACCTTCAGGTCCGGATCCTGGTAGCGGATGGACTCGTCGGCACCGTCGATGAGGGTATCGAGGTAATCGCTGATCAGCTCGGCCGAGGCCGGGGCGCGCATGCCGAAGGAGAAGGTCAGGCAGGGGTCCTCGGCGACGCCGTTGTGCGGCACGTTCGGCGGCAGATACAGCATGTCGCCCGGGGCCAGCACCCAATCGTGGGTCGGCTTGAAGCGGCGCAGCAGCTTGAGTTCGACGTCATCGCGGAAGTCCAGCGGCGGGCGCTTGCCCTTGATCGATTCGCTGGCGTCGATCTGCCAGCGGCGGTGGCCGTAAGCCTGCAGCAGGAAGACGTCGTACTGGTCGACGTGGGCGCCGACCGAGCCGCCGGTGGCGGCGAAGCTGATCATCACGTCATCCATGCGCCAGCGCGGCAGGAAGTTGAAGTGGCTGATCAGGGCGCGCACGTCGGCGTCCCACTTGTCCACGTCCTGAACCAGCAGGGTCCAGTCGTGATCGGGCATGCCCGGGAACTCTTCCTCCTGGAACGGGCCGGTACGCACGCTCCAGCCATCGATGGCGCGGTCGTGGGTGATCAGGCGCGACAGGGCGCCTTCTTCGCAGGCCAAGCCAGCGAGGTCTTCAGGCTGGACCGGCGTTTCGAAATCGGGGAAGGCGCCGCGGATGAGCAGCGGGCGCTTCTGCCAGTAGTCGCGCAGGAAGGCGGCGGCGGGCATGCCCAGCGGCAGGCCGGGGCGGGCCTGGACTTCGATGGCGGGAGTTTTGATCTTGCGTGCGGCCATGGGGGAGATCCTTGCAGCGTATAGACGGGTATTCGGGGGCGCGGCCGTGCCTCGCCCGTGCCTTCAGATCGCCTTGGCCAGGTCCGCCGCCAGGCCGATGTAGCCGCCCGGCGTCAGCGCGCGCAGGCTCTGCTTGGCGTCGGCCGGCAGGTCCAGGGATTCGACGAAGGCCTGCATCGACTCGGTGGTGATGCCCTGGCCACGGGTGAGGGCCTTGAGCTGTTCGTAGGGGTTGGGCAGGCCGTGGCGGCGCATGACGGTCTGCACGGCTTCGGCCAGCACTTCCCACGCGGCGTCCAGATCGGCATCCAGGCGCTCCGGGTTCACGGTCAGCTTGCCCAGGCCCTTGGCCAAGGAATCCAGGGCGACCTGGGTGTGGCCGAAGGCGGTGCCGACCGCGCGCAGCACGGTGGAGTCGGTCAGGTCACGCTGCCAGCGGCTGATCGGCAGCTTGGCGCTGAAATGCTCGAACAGGGCGTTGGCGATGCCGAAGTTGCCTTCGGCGTTCTCGAAGTCGATCGGGTTGACCTTGTGCGGCATGGTCGAGGAGCCGACTTCGCCTTCCTTGAGCTTCTGCTTGAAGTAGCCCAGCGAGATGTAGCCCCAGACGTCGCGGGCGAGGTCGATCAGGATGATATTGGCGCGGCGCGCGGCATCGCCGATTTCGGCGACGTTGTCGTGCGGTTCGATCTGGGTGGTGTACGGGTTGAACACCAGGCCGAGGCTTTCCACGAAGCGCTGGGCGAAGGCCGGCCAGTCCACGTCCGGGTAGGCGATGACGTGGGCGTTGTAGTTGCCCACCGCGCCGTTGATCTTGCCGGTCAGCTCCACCGCGGCGATCTGGCGGCGCTGACGCTCCAAGCGGGCCACGACGTTGGCCACTTCCTTGCCCAGCGTGGTCGGCGAGGCGGTCTGGCCGTGGGTGCGCGACAGCATCGGCTGGGCAGCCTGGGCGTGGGCGAGGGCGCGCAGTACGCCGGCGATGTTGTCCAGCGAGGGCAGCAGCACTTCGCGGCGGGCCTGCTCGAGCATCAGGCCATAGCTGAGGTTGTTGATGTCCTCGCTGGTGCAGGCGAAATGCACGAACTCCAGTGCCGGGCCCAGCTCCGCATCGGCGGTGAGCTGTTCCTTGATGAAGTACTCCACGGCCTTGACGTCGTGGTTGGTGGTGCGCTCGATCTCCTTCACCCGCGCGGCGTGGGCCGGGGCGAAATCGTCGGCCAGGGCACGCAGGCGTGCGGTGGCGGCAGCCGAGAACGGGGCCAGTTCGACGATGCCCGGCTCATTGGCCAGTGCCAGCAGCCATTCCACTTCCACCTTCACGCGGGCCTTGATCAGGCCGTATTCGGAGAAGATCGGGCGCAGGGCGTCGACCTTGCCGGCGTAGCGGCCATCGAGCGGGGACAGGGCGAGCAGGGCGAATTCGGACATGGCAGGGCGCAGGTCGGTGGCAGCGGGGGCCGTCATTCTACGCTGCCCCGGCGTCCTCGGCCTGTGCCATGCGCACCGTCACCGCCTGGATCCGGTGCCCGGCCATGCGCTTGATCGTGAACGGGTGCCCATCGATCTCCAGCTGCTCGCCTTCCTCGGGCAGGCGCTGGAGCTGGTGAACGATCAGCCCGCCGACCGAATTCAGATGGTCCGGTGCGCTCAGGTCATGACCCAGCAGGCGCTCCAGCCGGAAGATGGAGGTCGAGCCGGCCACCAGCAGCGTGCCATCCGCGCCGCGGGTCGGGGCGTCCTTGACGATATGCGGGTGCTCGTCCTCGATATCGCCGACCACCACTTCCAGCAGGTCCTCCAGGGTGAAGTAGCCCAGGATGCGGCCGTGCTCTTCCACGCACAGCGCCAGGTGGGTGGTGCCGGTGCGGAAGCGCTCCAGCACCAGCGGTACCGGGGTCTCCAGCGCGATCAGGTTGGCCGGGCGCAGCAGCGGGCGCAGATCGTCGGTCGGGTTGCCGCGGGCGATCTCCACCAGCAGGTCCTTCATGTGCAGGATGCCGAGCACTTCCTCGCCATCGCGGTCGAACCAGGGGTAACGGCTGTAGCGGCTCTCGGCGAACTCGGCCATGACGTCGGCCAGGCTCATCCCGTCGCGGAACGAGCGCATATGGTCGCGCGAGCGCATCAGATCGCCGGCTACCAGCTCGGGCAGTTCCAGTGCGTGGCTCATCAGCGTGAGGTCCTGGTCCGGCGCGGTGCCCGTGGGCTGCTGACGGCCCACGATGAGCTTGAGTTCCTCACGGGAGTAGCGGTGCGAGGTGTGCTCCACATCGCCCCAGCCGGCCGCTCTCAGCAGCGCGTTGGCGCTGTTGTTGAGCAGCCAGATGGCCGGGTACATCGCCCAGTAGAACAGGTACAGCGGTGCGGCCGTCCACAGCGACATCGCTTCGGGACGGCGGATCGCCATCGATTTCGGTGCCAGCTCGCCGAGCACGATGTGCAGGAACGAGATGATGCTGAAGGCGATGATGAAAGCGGTCAGGCGCGAGGCTTCCGGGGTCAATCCGAGCGTATCGAACAACGGCTGTAACAGATGCGCGAACGCTGGTTCGCCCACCCAGCCCAAGCCCAGCGAGGACAGCGTGATGCCCAACTGGCAGGCGGACAGGTACGCGTCCAGGTGCGAATGCACGTTGAGCAGCAGGCGGCCGCGCCAGCCGTTGTTTTCGGCCAGGCCGACGGCCTGGGTGTGGCGCAGCTTGACCAGCGCGAACTCGGCGGCCACGAAGAAGCCGTTGAGCACCACCAGCAGCAGGGCCAGCACAAGAAGCAGGAGGTTGCCGATCATCCGCGGCCCCGCAGCGATGCTGCCAAGGGCGGAACGGCACCCGCGGTCGCCGGGGCGGCGAAGGCGGTCATCGGTGCGTGCGCGGCGGCACGCCCGGTACTACTGTCGGGATCGTCACCCATGGGGCGGCAGGCTGTCTGAATGGAAACGAATCCCGAGTCTAGCCGATCAATCGCATTGTTGGGTTTCAGGGGTGCGGGGAGTATCGTGATGTGAGCCGCCAGCCAGGGAATCAGGCCCGTTGCCAGCCGCAGGTTCCCTTTCATCCACGAAAGACGTGCGGAGTTGACGCAATGAGCAAGGGTTTCAGGATTGAACACGACAGCATGGGCGAGCTGCAGGTGCCCGCCGATGCGTTGTGGGGCGCGCAGACCCAGCGCGCCGTCGATAATTTTCCGGTGTCGGGCCAGCGCATGCCGCGCGGCTTCATCCGCGCCCTCGGCCTGGTCAAGGGGGCTGCCGCGAACGTCAACGTCGAGCTCGGCCATCTGCCGCGCAACATCGGCAAGGCCATCGAAGCGGCGGCCGCGGAAGTTGCCGATGGGCGCCATGACGCGCATTTCCCGATCGACGTGTACCAGACCGGTTCGGGCACGTCCTCGAACATGAATGCCAACGAGGTCATCGCCACGTTGGCCAACCGCGCCGGAAAGGCCGGCAAGACCGCGGTGCATCCCAACGATCACGTCAACCAGGGGCAGAGCTCCAACGATGTGATCCCCACCGCGTTGCGGGTCTCCGCACTGCTGGGTGTGCATGAGCAGCTGCTGCCCTCGCTGGTGCACCTGCGCAAGACCATCGACAAGCGCGGCCGCGCGCTGCGCAAGGTGGTCAAGACCGGGCGCACCCATCTGATGGATGCGATGCCGCTGACCTTCGAGCAGGAATTCGGTGCGTGGTCGGCGCAGTTGTCCTCCGCGCAGGACCGCATCGAAGACAGCCTCAAGCGTCTGCGCCGGCTGCCGCTGGGTGGCACTGCGATCGGCACCGGCATCAATGCCGATCCGCGTTTCGGCGCGCAGGTGGCCAAGCAGCTCAAGCAGCAGACCGGCATCAAGTTCGACAGTGCCGAGAACAAGTTCGAAGGCCTCGCCGCGCAGGACGATGCGGTTGAGCTGTCCGGCCAGCTCAACGCGTTGGCCGTGGCGCTGATCAAGATTGCCAACGACCTGCGCTGGATGAATGCCGGGCCGCTGGCCGGGCTGGGCGAGATCGAACTGCCGGCGCTGCAGCCGGGCAGCTCGATCATGCCGGGCAAGGTCAATCCGGTGATTCCCGAAGCCACCGTGATGGTGTGTGCCCAGGTGATCGGCCACCACACTGCGATCACCGTGGCCGGCCAGACCGGCAACTTCCAGTTGAACGTGACGCTGCCGTTGATCGCGGCGAACCTGCTCGATGGCATCACTCTGCTGGCCAACATCACCCGTCTGCTGGCCGATACCGCGATCGCCGGACTGAAGGTGCGCGAGGATCGCGTCCGCGAGGCACTGGATCGCAACCCGATCCTGGTGACGGCCTTGAACCCGATCATCGGCTACGAAAAGGCGGCCGCCATCGCCAAGCGCGCCTACAAGGAGCAGCGCCCGGTGCTGGACGTGGCAATGGAAGACAGTGGCCTGTCCGAAGCCGAACTGCGCAGGCTGCTGGATCCGGCGGCGCTGACCGCCGGTGGCATCCATGCCGGCGGGGGCGGGGGCGGTTGAGCGCTCGCACTCCCTGAAACGAAAAACGGGCCGAATGGCCCGTTTTTTGTGCGTGAGCCCCGTAGCGGCCGTCGGGTCTCAGGGCAAAATCAAGGAGGAGGCCGTCGCCGCCAGGCGGCGGACGGGGGACATTTGCCCAGAGGCCCGACGGTCGCTGCGGGGCTCGCGCACACACTCAGTGGCGATCGGCCTGCAGATTGCCGAAGGTCTCGGTGTAATCCTTGAACTCGGGGATCTTCGTGATCAGATCCGGCGGGATCGGCTGCATGCCCTCCGGCACCTGGATCTTCACCGAGCGCTTGGCCGGGTCCGGCGGGGCGTCGGTCAGCGTGTTCTGGCGCAGCACCTGCAGCTGGCCGAACATGCCCTGCAGCATCGCGTGCTGCTCCTCGTTGAGCGGGATCTCGATCTCATCGATCTTCATGTGCCCGTTGGGCAGGATGATGATGTTCGGCGCAGGCGCGCGGCGCACGGTGACCATGCCGTCGCTGACGGTGATCTTGGGCTTGCTGCGCTCGGCGCGGTGATTGCGATACTCCTGATCGCAACCGGTGGCGACCAGGCAGAACAGGGCGAACAGCAACAGACTCAGCTTCTTCATGAGCAGGCAACGCATGCGGCGGGAGGGGAGATTAGATTGTAGTCCTCCCGCCCCGGGAAGGGCCTGCCTGCGACGCATCGTCGCAGGCAGCGCCGGGTTACTTGCCGCAGTCGTCGATGTCGCTCTGGTCCATCGTCGCGTAGGGCTGGAAGGCCGGCAGCGCGGCCGCCAACGCCTGCTGTTTCGCCATCATGGCCGGCAGCAGCCCACACAGCTTCTTGGCCTGGTCCTCGATCTTCTTGGCCTCTTCATTCACCCGCGCTTCGATGCCCTGGGTGTCACCGGAGAACATGCCCCGGATCGCCTCACCGGCAGCTTTAACGCCCAGATTGGCGCCGGCCACGCCGATCTCCATGCCGGCGCCGGCCAGCGATTCGACCTGCTTGCGGTAGTCCAGCAGCAGCGCACGCTGGTGGGCATCCACCGTGACCGCCTTGCCATCGATGAGCAGGTCACCCTGCGGGCTGATCTCCGCCTTCGGCGTCTTTCCGTTGGCGATGGAAATGTTGCCCTGGCTGATTTCCCGGCGGGCCTTGTCGGTGGCCTCCTGCACGGTCTTGCCGATGCCATCGGTATCCAGCGCGCTGGTGGCCGGCGCGGCGGCGCCCTGGTCGGCGGGGGCTTTGCCCTTGCCACTGTCGGGGGCCGTACAGGCTGCGATCGGCAGGCACAACAGCAGGGCAGGCAGCAGCAGTCGAGTCGTCATGATGCGTATCCGTCAGAGAAGGAGGGCTTACTTGCCGCGCGGCAGTTCAACCCGGCCGCGCACGTTGCTGTGGCGGATATCACCGCTGCCGCTGTTGGCCACGCGCAGGTCGCCGCCGACATCGCGGACGGTGACATCGCCCGAACCATGGCGGTCCACGGTGACGCTGCCGCCGATATCGCGCAGGTCGGTGTCGCCGGAGCCGACGGTGCCGACGCGTACATTGCCCTTGGCTTTGCGTACGTCGGTATCACCGGAGCCGACTACGCCGATCTCGACGTTGCCACCGACCGTATCCAGCTCGAAATCACCCGAGCCGATGGTGCCGACCTTCGCATCGCCGCGCACGTTGCGGGCCTTGAAATCGCCGGAGCCGACCGAGAGCAGGTTCAGTGCACCGGCGCCATCAAGGATGACATCGCCCGAGCCGACCGCGGCGGTCACCAGGCCTTTGATCTCCTGAAGCTTGATGTCACCCGAGCCGACGTCGGCGCTCAGCGAGTGCGCACCGGTGACGCTGGCATCGCCCGAGCCGACTTTGAGCTGCACCAGGATGGTGTCCGGCACGGTGCCGCGCATGTCCAGGTAGGCATAGCTGCTGCCGCTGATGGTGAGCGTGTTGCGGCTTTCGCGCTGCAGGCGGACGACCAGCTTGTCGCCGACCTTCTGCTGGGTCACGGTCAGTTCGCGCAGCCAGTCCGCTTTGGAGGCACAGGCGCGCCCCCCGAGCTGGGCCGCGCCCGGGCCGGCCTGCAGTACCAGATCGTGCTGGTTGACCTCGAACACCACCGCCTTGGCACCGGCCAGGTCGAGCTTGAGGTCACGAGCTTCGTTGAACGTGCATTGCGGCTCATTGGCGAGCGCGGTCAGCGGCAGCAACAGCAGGGAAGCAACAGCGAGCGTGCGGATCATGGGTGATTCCTCGAGGAGGGTCAGGGATCAGATTTCGCCGGCGCGGCGGCGCAGTCGGATGGCCAGGAACAGGAACACCACGCCGACGGCGGCACCGATCCACAGTTCCGGCATCGCGAAGGCGGCCAGCTGGTGGGTCGGGCCCAGTTCGTTGGCCACGTTCTCCATGTTGCCAGCACCGCTGAAGATCGATTCGCCGCGGTAGAACTGGTCGGTGGCCGGGACCGCGCTGAGCAGCAGGCGGCCGACGATGTGCTTCCAGAACCAGCCGCCGGTCAGATCGAACAGGGTCATCACCTTGGTGGTGCTGACGATGATGCCGGCGAACAGCGGCAGCATCACGGCCCACAGGAACGGTTTGGTCTTGGCCCAGGCCGAGCACAGCAGCAGCCAGCCCACGGTCGGCAACGCCCAGAGCAGATAGACCGGAATCCAGGACAGGTGGCCGGCGATGATGGTCAGCGGGCTGGCAGGGCCCCAGATCAGCAGCATGGCATCGCCGCCGTGCGCGATCACCACGATGGAGATCATCACCAGGAAGCCGAACATGGTCAGGGCCGAGGCGATCACCGCGATGATCGGTGCGATCAGCAACGCACTCAACGCCTTGGACAGAACGGTGGAGGTATCCGACAGCGGCAGCGACTTCCAGAACAGGATGCTGCGGTCGCGGCGGTCGTCGTACAGGGCACCCAGGCAGTAGAAGAACACCACGAAGGCGAGCACGATCAGCGGCCAGCCCGAGCTCAGGATCAGGGTCACGTCCAGGCCGTTGGCCAGGTCATGCAGATTCCTGGCATCGAGTTTGTTGGTCAGCAGGCCCAGGTCCAGCCCGTTGATGCTGACGTTCTCGTCGTTGAGGTGGAGGCCGCCACTTTTGACCGCACGGTGCATGGCGACCAGGCCGAACACGATGCCGAGCAGGCTCATCACCAGCGAGATGCCACCGGCGATCACCGGCGCATACAGGAATCCGCCGCGGTTTTCCCAGTACTCGCGCTTGAGCAGCCACTTGAACGCGCTGGCCTTGCTGATGGGGTGGTTGACGGTGTTCATGCGTAGGTTCCCTTCATGATGGCCACGAACAGATCCGCCAGCCCGGGGCTGCGGATTTCGCCCAGGGGCGTGAGCTGGGCGCGTGGCACCCCGTCGAACAGCAGCACGGTCTTGCCGAAGGGCAGGGCGCGATCGTCGATCGGCTTGAGCGCGCGTGCGGCCTCCACGGTATCTGCCGAGACCAGTACTTCGGTATAGCGCTCGCCGATGTCTTCCATATCGGTGGTGAGCACGATGCGGCCGTCGCGGATGAACATCACATCGGTGAGGATGTGCTCGATCTCCTCCACCTGGTGGGTGGTGACGATGATGGTCTTCTGCTCATCGAAGTAATCCTCCAGCAGGCGCTGGTAGAACTCCTTGCGATACAGGATGTCCAGGCCCAGGGTAGGTTCGTCCAGCACCAGCACCTTGGCATCGATGGCCATCACCAGCGCCAGGTGCAGCTGCACGATCATGCCCTTGGACAGTTCACGTACGCGCTGCTTGGGGTGCAGCTTGGTGGAGGCCAGGAAGCGCTCGCAGCGCGCCCGGTCGAAACGCGGATGGGTGCCGGCGACGAAGTCGATTGCCTCGCGCACCTTCATCCAGCGCGGCAGCACGGCCACGTCGGCGATGAAGCAGACATCGTTCATCAGGGCGTTGCGCTGCTCGCTCGGGTCCAACCCGAGCACGCGCAGCTCGCCTTCCACCGAGGTCAGGCCGAGCAGCGCCTTGAGCAGGGTGGTCTTGCCGGCGCCGTTGGGGCCGATCAGGCCGGTGATGCGGCCGGGCGCGATCGTGAAGCTGGTGTTGTCCAGCGCCACGGTCTGTTTATAGGCCTTGCGCAGGCCTCGGGCGGAAATGACGACATCACTTGCAACGGCATTCATGAGGATTTCCCCTGGGGCAGCAATTCGTCGAGGTTCAGGCCCAGGCGCTGGATGCGCTCCAGGACCAGCGGCCATTCTTCATTGAGGAAGCGGTCGCGCTCGCTGCTGCGCAGCTGCGTGGCCGCCTCATCGGTCATGAACATGCCCAGGCCGCGGCGCTTCTCGACCAGGCCTTCATCAGCCAGTTCCTGGTAGGCGCGCGATACGGTGATGGGGTTGAGCTGGTACTCGGCGGCAACCTGCCGGACCGAGGGCAGGGCGTCGCCAGGCTTGATGATGCCGTCAAGCATCATGGCGATCACGCGCTCCTTCAGCTGGCGGTAGATCGGAGCACCATCGCTCCATTGAATATCGCTCATGGTCAGCTCCGTGGGTTCAGCGACTGCGCGAATGAGAAGTAAGGCATGGACAGGGAGCTGTGCAGCCGGCGGGGGGACGTGGGGGCGCCAGTGGCGTTCCCTGCCTCGATGACGCCTGCGTCCTGCGGGCCTTCAAACACATCGGCGCTGGCAGGGCTGCCAGCGTCACCGGAGGGGATGCCGAACCAGCCAAGCAGCAGCAGCGCCGAGGCGGCGGTGATGGCAGTGGCGGAGTGGCGGTGGCGCATGCGGTTCATGGGCTTCCCCTGTCTAGGTGACTGGTGTTGTATGCAACTATAACACCGGCACGCCCAAGGTCAACAGGGTGGCGTACCCAACTGATGGCAGGGGGCGTATGACAGGCATGTGTTCATCGTAACGTGTTGAATTTAAATGGATAGGTGTCTGCGTGGGCTGGCGTTTCCCGCCAGCGCACATTCATTGATGTCAATGGTATGGCAAGCCATGGGCGCATTCAGGCGATGCTCGCAGGATCCGTGTCATCGCGCTGACACGGCCAGACACGGCAAAGCGGCCCCTGAACACGGCGCCCTCCAGGGGGCCGTCCCACGGCCATCCGACGGCAAAAACAGCGGTGATATAGTGCCGCCGCAGTCCTGGCAGCCCTTGCCAGGCCGGTTGAGCCCTCGTTTTTCCACCTTGGAGTGTCGCGATGCATTACGTGTCTTTGTTGCCACCCGTCCGTCGCGACCTTGCCCGGCGCGGGTCGTTGTTGCTGCTGGCCGTTGGCCTGCTGGTTGGCGCATCGGCCCAGGCGGCCGATCTGCTGGATGTGAGCTACCGCCCACTGGCGGGCAAGGGTGAGGTCAATCTGGCCAAACAGTACGGTGGCAAGGTGCTGTTGGTGGTCAACACGGCCAGCAAGTGCGGTTTCACCCCGCAGTACGAAGGTCTGGAAGCCCTGCAGCGCAAGTACAGCGCACGCGGTTTCTCGGTGCTGGGCTTCCCGTCCAATGACTTCAAGGGCCAGGAGCCGGGTGACGAGGCCCAGATCCAGGAGTTCTGCACGCTGACCTACGGCGTGAAGTTCCCGATGTTCCAGAAGGTGGTGGTGACCGGGCCGGATGCGACGCCGCTCTACCGCAGTCTCGCCACCGCCACGGGCGTGTCGCCGGGCTGGAACTTCCACAAGTATCTGATCAGCCGCAATGGCCGGGTGGTGGCACAGTTCCCGAGCAAGGTCACGCCGGACGACCCGAAGCTGGTCGCGGCGATCGAACGTGAACTTTCTGTCACCGCCAACAAGCGCTGACGATATCGACATCTCGGACGCGCGTGCGACAATGGTTGCTTTCGCGCCGACGTCGGCGTCCAGTCACTTCCAGGAATGCAGCGAATGAAGATGGGAATGCGCGGCGCCGCGGCGTCGGTTCTGATTCTGGCGATGGGTGCCACCGGTACCGCGATGTCGCAACAACCAGCCGCCCGCGCGGCTGTCAAGGAGACTTCCACTTTGAACACCCAACGCGAAAAGCTTGGCTATGCCATCGGTATCGATGTCGCCAATTCGTTCGGTCCGATTTCCAGCGAGATCGACCTGGCCGCCCTGCGCCGCGGTGTGACCAACGCCTTTGAAGGCAAGCAGCCGCTGATCAGCCAGGAAGAAGCGCAGAAGACCGACGCTGCCCTGCGCCAGGCTGTGATGGCCAAGAACGGCCAGCCGGTTCCGGGCGTTGCGCCGGGTACCGCGCCGCCGAAGGTGGACCGCGAGAAGGTCGGCCTGATGCTGGGCAGCTTCGCCGTGGGCCCGTCGCTGGCCCCGCTGAAGGACGATCTGGATCTGGACGCGCTGTTCGACGCGGTCAGCACCACGTTCAACAATGGCACCCCGAAGATGACCGCCGAGCAGGCCAAGGCCACGCTGGAAGGCTTCATGAAGGGCAAGCAGGCTGAGATGGAGGCCAAGGCGTCCGCCCAGGCCGGCACCAACCGCGTGGAAGGCAACAACTTCCTGGCCAAGAACAAGACCGTGCCGGGCGTGGTGACCACCGCTTCGGGCCTGCAGTACCAGGTGCTGCGTCCGGGTTCGGGCGAGCGCCCGATGCCGACCAGCAAGGTGCGCGTGAACTACGAAGGCAAGCTGCTCGACGGCACCGTCTTCGACAGCAGCTACCAGCGCGGCCAGCCGATCGAGTTCGGTCTGGACCAGGTGATCAAGGGCTGGTCGGAAGGCGTCTCGCTGATGCCGACCGGTTCCAAGTACCGCTTCTGGATTCCGGGCGAGCTGGCCTATGGCGAGCAGGGCACCCCGGGTGGTCCGATCGGTCCGAACGCGACGCTGACGTTCGACGTCGAGCTGCTGAACGTCCTGCCGTAACGGATCTGGAGCCCCACCGCCCATGCGCGTTGCGATTTTCGGTACCGGCTACGTCGGTCTTGTCACGGGTACCTGCCTGGCCGAGGTTGGCCACCAGGTGATCTGTGTCGATATCGACCAGGCCAAGGTCGACGGTCTCAACCGCGGGATCATCCCGATCTATGAGCCCGGCCTGGAACCGATGGTCAAGGCAAACCACGCTGCGTCGCGGTTGACCTTCACCTCCGATGCCGCCGCGGCGGTCGCGCATGGCCAGGTGATCTTCATTGCCGTGGGCACGCCACCGGACGAGGACGGCAGTGCCGACCTGCAGTACGTGCTGGCCGTGGCCCGCACCATCGGCCGGCACATCACCGTGCCGGTGGTGGTGGTAAACAAATCGACCGTGCCGGTAGGCACGGCCGACAAAGTCCGTGAGGCCATCGCGCAGGCGCTGGCCGAGCGCGGCGTGGAGATCGCGTTCGACGTGGTCTCCAACCCCGAATTCCTGAAGGAAGGTGACGCGGTCGCCGACTGCATGCGGCCGGACCGCATCGTGGTGGGCGCGTCCAACCCCGAGTCGGTCGCACTGATGCGCCGCCTGTATGCGCCGTTCAACCGCAACCACGACCGCGTGGTGGAGATGGATGTGCGTTCGGCCGAGCTGACCAAGTACGCGGCCAATGCGATGCTGGCGACGAAGATTTCGTTCATGAACGAAATCGCCAACATCGCCGAGAAGGTCGGTGCCGACATCGAGCAGGTCCGTCAGGGCATCGGCTCGGATCCACGCATCGGCTGGCACTTCATCTATCCCGGCGCCGGCTACGGCGGCTCGTGCTTTCCCAAGGATGTGCAGGCGCTGGCCCGGACCGCGCAACAGTACGGGCATGAGCCGAAGCTGTTGAATGCGGTCGAAGCCGTCAACGAGCATCAGAAAGGCCATCTGTACGCCCTGATCCAGCGCCATTACGATCGTGGCGAGGATGAAGGCGTGCGCGGCAAGACGTTCGCCGTGTGGGGCCTGGCGTTCAAGCCCAACACCGATGACATGCGGGAAGCCTCCAGCCGCCGCCTGCTGGCGCAGTTGTGGGAGGCCGGTGCGCAGGTGCGCGCCTATGATCCTGAAGCGACCGGAGAAGCGCGCCGCATTTTCGGCGAGCGCGATGATCTGGTGTTCTGCGACAACGCCTATGACGCCCTCGAGGGTGCCGATGCGCTGGTCGTGGTGACCGAATGGAAGCAGTTCCGCAGCCCGGATTTCATCCGTCTGCGCGAAATGCTCAACGATGCGGTCGTCTTCGACGGCCGCAATCTGTACGACCCGCAGGACATCGAAGCTGCGGGCCTGGCTTACTACGGCATTGGCCGGGGACGTTCGTTGAATGCATGAGTCCACACCCTCCGAGCGCGAACAGGCACTGGAAGCACGCCTGATCGAGCTGGAAATGCGCGTCTCCTTCCAGGAGCAGGCGCTGGCCGAACTGAGCGAGGCACTTGCCGATGCGCGTATGGAAGGCAATCGCAATGCCGACCTCACCCGCATCCTGCTTGAAGACCTCGGCAAGGTCCGCACCGCGTTGTATTCCGATTCGGCCGAAGAGCCGCCGCCTCCGCATTACTGATCTGACGTCATGAGCGATACTCTCCGCGACCAGCTGCTGGGCCTTGGCTTCAAAGCCGCGCCCAAACCCGAACGAACCAACGACCGCAAGCCGGATCGTAGACCCGATGCGCGCCGCGATGGCCGCCCGGCCGGCAAGCCACAGGGCGCGCGCCCAGCCGGCAAGCCCGGTGAGGGGCAGCGCCCCGCCCGCGACGGCGACCGCCGCCCGCAGGGCAAGGGCCGGCCCGCTGGTGCCCGGCCGCCGCAAGGCGCGCCCGGCAAGCCGCGCTCGCGCGAGGACATCGATCTCGCCAAGGCCTATGCGATCCGCGCGCAGAAAGAAAAAGACGACCGCATCGAGGCCGAGCGCCTGAAGCAGGAAGAAGCGCGCATCCGTCGCGAAGCCAAGGCGAAACTGGAGGTCCTGCTGGAAGGCAAGTCCCTCAATGCTGAAGCAGCCGACATTGCGCGCCACTTCCCGTACGGCGGCAAGATCAAGCGTATCTACGTCACCGCCGATCAGCTCAAGGCGCTCAATGCCGGTGAGCTCGGCGTACTGCAGCAGAACGGGCGCTACGTGCTGGTGACCGCTGCGGTGCTGGCCGAGGCCGAAGCGGTGTTCGCACCGTCGGTGGCGCTGAAGGTCGACCCGGATGCGCCGGCGGGCGAAGATCCGTACGCCGACCCGCAGTATCAGGTGCCCGACGACCTGGTCTGGTAATTCCAACAGGGTCGCAGCTCGGCGGCCCTTCGTTTGCAGGGATGCGCATGACGGCTGATCCAAGTCGCGGCTATGTGCCGCACATCGACGGGCTGCGTGCCATCGCGGTGCTGGCGGTGATCGTCTTTCACCTGGACCCAGCCTGGTTGCCCGGTGGGTTTACCGGCGTGGACGTGTTCTTCGTGATCTCCGGCTTTGTGGTCAGTGCCTCGGTGCACCGGCTCTCGCCGTTGCCGTTGGGGCAGTCGCTGCTGCGCTTCTACTCGCGTCGGTTGCGTCGTATCGCGCCGGCGCTGCTGAGCTGCCTGCTGCTGACCGGTGTGGCCAGTGTCCTGCTCATCCCCGAGTCGTGGTTGAGCGAAGCCAGTGACATGACCGGTCTGATGGCCTTCGTGGGCCTCAGCAACTGGGTACTGGTGGGCGTAGGCACCGATTATTTCGCGCCGCGCGCGGAGTTCAACCCCTTTACCCATACGTGGTCGCTGGGCGTGGAAGAGCAGTTCTACCTGCTGTTCCCGCTGTTGTTCCTGTTCTGGAGCCGGGGAGGGCGCGGGCGCACGATCAGCGTGGGCCTGTTCGCGCTGGCCAGCGTGCTGTCCATCGCGCATGCCGTGCATGCAGCCAGCCATCCGGAACACGCAGTGCGAGCGTTCTATGCCACCACCACCCGGTTCTGGCAGCTCGGTGCAGGCGTGCTGTTGTTCCAGTTGCTGCATCTGCGCGAGCGCGATCCCGGGGCGGCGCGCGCGCCCGGCCGTTCGCGCCTGGCATGGTCGCTGTTGGCCTTGGTCGCACTCGGTGCGCTGGGCTGGAACCTGTGGTCGGCGCGGCCGGGGCATTCACCCTGGCCGGATGGACTCTGGGCGGTCCTGGGCAGCGCCGGGCTGCTGTTGGCCTTGCATTTCCACCCGCAAGCGCTGATCGGCCGACTGCTGTCCAGCGCACCGCTGCGCCGGATCGGCCTGTTGTCCTACTCGCTGTATCTGTGGCACTGGCCGGTGTTCGTGTTGATGCGCTGGACGGTCGGGCTGGAAACCCTCGGCCAGCGCGTGTTCGCCACGCTGCTGGTGGCGCTGCTGGCCTGGGCGTCCTGGCGTTGGGTAGAGCAACCGTTCCGCGGGCCGTTGTCGCAACGCCTCACCACCCGCAGATGGGTTCTGGTGGGCGTGGCAGCCTTGTTGCTTGGCGGCGGCCTGCAGGCGTTGCTGTACTCCCAGTCGGCCCGGCTGTCACTGAGTACGGTCAGCCGCCATCCACTGGCGTGGTACCCGGACGGTAAATCCGTCGCCGCGGACTACCCCGGCTGCGAGTTGCAGGTGGGCAAGGCGCGTTTCGAGGGCGGCCGTGCACGCACGTTCTCACGCGGCGAGTGTGATCGCCCGGTGCCTCCGGGCATGCCGCGCAACGTGTTCGTGGCCGGCGATTCGCACGCGATGGCCTACAACGAACTGCTGCGCCGCCTGGCGCTGGAGACGGGCGCAACGGTGTGGCAATACGGCCGCGGCGGCTGCCCGCAGCTCGGCCTGCAGGAATGGCGTTGGGCTGCGCCCGACTGCCAAGGCTATGACACGGCGGTGCGCGCCGATATCGCACGCCACGCAACGCCCGGCGACGTGGTCCTGCTCGCCTCGCTGCGGGTGCCGCGTTTGTCCGATCAGTTCATTCTGTTCGACGCGCGCGAGCAGCGCGACAGCGAACACAGCGAGCAGGGATACGCGGGGCGTGCGGCCGAGGCTGAGCGTGCAATTGCGAACTGGCGCCCGCTCGCCGACGCCGGGGTGCGCGTGGTGCTGGAAGCGCCCAAGCCGGTACTGCCCGCCCCGCCATACCGCTGCTCGGATCGGTTCAACGCCGACAACACGGTGTGCCGCAATGGTCTGCAAGTGCAACGCGACTGGATGGAAGACTATCGCGCCCCGGCGCTGGTCGCGCTGCAGCAGGTGGCCTCCGGCTTGCCCGGCGCGGTGATCTGGGACCCGTTACCGATCCTGTGTGACGCCGACGCCTGCCGTGCCCAGCGCGACGGACACCCGCTGTTTTTCGATGGCGACCATCTGAGCGGATACGGCAATCGGCTGCTGCTGCCCTCGTTGCAGGCAACGCTGGCGGCAACGCCGCACTGACAGCACCGCCGATGGCAAGACGCTGCGCTGGCATCGCAGCGCCCCCGGATGGCGTTACTCCGTGATCGGCCCGGCAACCTCTTCGCCCGCCTGCCAGACCGCACCAATGCGCTGCGTGTTGGCGATATCCACCAGCGGATCGGCATCGAGCACCAGCAGGTCGGCGCGCTTGCCGGCCGCAATGCGGCCGCGGTCGGTCAGCCCCAGCAAGGCCGCCGCTTGCGTGGTGGCGACCTGCAAGGCGTCGGAGGGCGTCAGCCCGGCCTTCACCAGCAGCTGCAGTTCGCGATGTTCGGCCACGCCGATCACCCGCTGCGGCATCGCGCCGGCATCGGTGCCGAAGCCAAGCTTCACCCCGGCCGCATGCAGGCGACGCACGTTGTCCAGATTGGTCGCGACCGCCTTGCGTGCGGCGGGCACCCCACTGCCGGCCAGTTGCGCACGTTGCCACTCCGGCTGCGACCAGCGCGCCAGCACATCGGCGTGCAGCGCCTGGCGCAGGAAGGGCTGCTGCAGTGCCAGCGGATGCTCGGCATACCCGTAGTTGGCCTCGTCGATGGCGATGGTGGGGATGTACCAGGTGCCCTGGTCGCGCATCTTCCGCGCCAGCATCGGGTCCACCGCCCGGTCACGGATGCCGTGGGCGAGGATGTCCACCTTGGCATCGACCAGATCGCGGGCCTGCTCCAGATCGTGGATGTGCGCGGCGACCTTGAGCCCGCGCGCATGCGCTTCGGCGATGGCGGCGCGGTACACCTCCGGGGTCATCATCGGGCGCTTGCCGCCCAGGTCATCGACCCACAACTTGATCAGGTCCACGCCATCGGCGTGCTGGATGGCCACGGCCGCGCGTGCTTCTTCGGCGTTGTGCGGGCGCGCCACCGGATCGTGGCTCAGGCCCATGGTGTCGGCCGGCGGCGCGCCATCCGGGGCGCCGATACCCCCGCCGGCGCCATAAAGCTGTGCGCCCAGGCCGGGATCAGCGTTCACCGCTTTGCGGATGGCGAAAAAGTCCGCGCCGTTCATGCCCAGCGCGGTCACCGTGGTGATGCCGTAGCGCTGGAACTGGCGCAGGTCGCGCACCACGTTGTCATGGGTGTAGAAACGGTCGCCGTGCTCCAGTCCCTGCGTATTGCCAACATGGGCATGGTCGCTGATCAGGCCGGGCAACAGGGTCTTGCCGGTGTAATCGATGCGGCGGGCACCGGTGGCGGCCGCCGGCAGCGGCGTGCCGACATGCACGATCCGCGCGCCGTCGATCAGCACGGGGGTGATGCCGAGGTCGCGGGTGCCATCGAAGACGCGCGCATTTTCGAACAGGATCGGCGCTGCCGCGGCGGGCAGGGCGGTGGTGGCGGCAAGCAGCAACGCCCACAGGCGGGTCGGTCGCATCAGCGGCTCCAGTCAGGGGGAGCCTTGAGCCTACCCCATCCGGGGGATCGGGTTGCCGGCCAGTGGCCGGCATTACCGGGAGCAGACGATCAGCGCGTGCGCGCCCGCAGCAGCGGCAGACTGATCGCAAAGAAGCACAGCAGGGCGCCGACCAACGCGAAACCGCTGCCTGCCAGAAACGCGGTACGGCCCTGGTCGATCGGCCACAGCTGGCCCGCGATCAGCGCGCCGAGCACGCCGCCGACGCCTGAGGAGAAGCCGTACAGCAGGCCCTGGCCGTGGCCGTTGAGGCGACCGGGGAAGTAGGTCGCCAACATCTGCATCGCTGCGGCGAAGAAGGCGGCAAAACCGAGCGCATGCGCGGTCTGGGCGAGGAGCATCACCGGCAGGTTTTCCGGGAACAACGCGGTGACCGCCCAGCGCACGGTGGAACTGAGCAGGGCGATCAGCAGCATCCAGCTGGCGTCATAGCGGCGGAAGAAGCGCCCGATAGTGAAGAACACACCCACTTCGAACACCACCCCGACCGTCCACAGCACGCCCAGCGTGGAGGTCGCATAGCCGTGGTGATCCATGTAGACCGAGAAGAACGTGTAGTAGGGCCCGAACGACAGCTGCTCCATGAAGGCGGCCAGGAAGAACGCCAGCACCTGCGGCTTGCGCACGATTGCCCAGAACCCGCTGGCGTCGCCGTCGCTGCGCTGCAGGTTGCGTGCGTAGTGGTTGGCAAAGCCCGAGGCGGTGAGCAGGCCGAACAGGGGCAGCATCAGCCACGGCAGCAGATGCGCATTGCCGGCGCCGCCATTGCCTTCGATGATCCAGCCGAACAGCATCACCACGGCGATGAAGCCCAGCGAGCCCCAGACCCGGATCAGCCCGTAGCGGTGGCTGTCGCTGCCCAGGTGGGTGAGCGTGATGGATTCAAACTGCGGCATCACCGCGTTGTAGAAGAAGCAGAACGCGATCATCGCCGGGTACAGCCACGGCTGCGGCAACGGCAGCAGGAACGCGCAGAAGGTGAGCAGAGTGAGCACGCACCCCAGCCGCAGCCAGAAGATCGGTCGTGGCGAGGCGGCAGCGAGGGAGGTCCAGGTAGTGGGGGCCACGATACGCGTGGCATACCAGATGCCCATCATCACGCTGATCGCGGTGACGCTCATGCCACGCGAGGTCAGGAACAACGACCAGTACGGCGTGAACGCGCCCAGAGCGGCGTAATAGAACAGGTAGAACGACGACAGGCGGACGGCCGGTACGGCGTCGCGGGGGAGGGCGGTCATGCGGGGTGACGCGTTCATTCCGGATCGTAATCCAGGTTCGAGGCAAGCCAGCGCTCGGCCTGCACGCGGTCCACGCCTTTGCGTTTGGCATAGTCCACCACCTGTTCGCGGGTGACACGGCCGACGACGAAATACTGGCTCTGCGGGTGGCTGAAGTAGTAGCCCGACACCGCCGCAGTGGGAAGCATCGCAAAGCTCTCGGTCAGCTGCATGTCCGCGTTGCGTTCGGCATCGAGCAGGCGGAACAGCGTGGCTTTCTCGCTGTGCTCCGGGCAGGCCGGGTAGCCGGGCGCAGGGCGGATGCCGGCGTACTTCTCGGCGATCAGCGATTCGTTGTCCAGCTGCTCATCGGGCTGGTACCCCCAGTAATCCATGCGCACATGCTGGTGCAGGCGCTCGGCCAGGGCTTCGGCGAGACGATCGGCCAGGGCCTTGAGCAGGATCGCGTTGTAATCGTCGTGGTCGGCCTCGAAACGGGCCACGTGCGGATCGATGCCGATGCCCGCGGTCACCGCGAATGCACCGATCCAGTCCTGCTTGCCGCTGTCGGCCGGGGCGATGAAATCGGCCAGGCAGAAATCCGGGCGTTCGACCGGCTTGTCCACCTGCTGGCGCAGGAAGTGCAGCACGGCCGGGCCGTCGTCGGTGCGCAGGTGCACGTCATCACCGATGCTGTTGGCTGGCCACAGGCCGAACACGGCCTTGGCGGTCAGCCACTTCTCCTCGACGATGCGGGTGAGCATCGCGCGGGCGTCCTTGTACAGATCGGTCGCCTGCGGCCCGACGATCTCATCGGTCAGGATCGCCGGGAACTTGCCGGCCAGTTCCCAAGCCTGGAAGAACGGCGTCCAGTCGATCACCTCGACCAGATCGGCCAGCGGGTAATCATTGAGCACATGCAGGCCCGGCTTGCGCGGCGCAGGAGGGGTGTAGTTCGCCCAATCACCGGTGAAGCGCTGGGAGCGCGCCTTGGCCAGCGTGACCAGTCGCTTGGCATCGCCGCGGTTGCGGTGTCGCTGGCGGATGTCGGCGTAGTCGGCCTCGTTGGCGGCCACGAAGGCATCGCGCAGCTCTCGCGAGATCAACGACTGCGCCACGCCGACTGCGCGCGAGGCGTCCTTCACCCACACCGTGGGTGCCTTGTAGTGCGGATCGATCTTCAGCGCGGTGTGCGCGCGGGAGGTCGTCGCACCGCCGATCATCAGTGGCATCGTGAAGCCCTGGCGCTCCATTTCGCGGGCGACATGACTCATTTCTTCCAGCGAGGGTGTGATCAGGCCGGACAGGCCGATGATGTCCGCGTTCTCCGCGCGCGCGGCATCCAGGATCTTCTGCGCCGGCACCATCACGCCCAGATCGACCACGTCGAAGTTGTTGCAGGCCAGGACCACACCGACGATGTTCTTGCCGATGTCGTGCACGTCACCCTTGACCGTGGCCATGATGATCTTGCCATTGCTCTTGGCGGTGTCACCGCTGCGGGCCTTCTCCGCCTCGATGTAGGGCAACAGGTAGGCCACCGCCTTCTTCATCACGCGTGCGGATTTGACCACCTGCGGCAGGAACATCTTGCCGGCGCCGAACAGGTCACCCACGATGTTCATGCCATCCATCAGCGGCCCTTCGATCACATCCAGCGGACGGGTGGAGCGCGCACGCGCTTCTTCGGTGTCCTGCTCGACCCACGCATCCATGCCATGCACCAGCGCATGCGCGAGGCGATCATTGACCGGCTTCTCGCGCCAGGCCAGGTCCTCGCCGCGCACTTCGCCCTTCTTGCCCTTGTAGCGCTCGGCGATCTCCAGCAGGCGCTCGGTGCCATCGCTGCGGCGGTTGAGGATCACATCCTCCACGCGCTCGCGCAGCTCGGCGTCCAGATCATCGTAGATCGGCATCGCGCCCGCGTTGACGATGCCCATGTCCATGCCTGCGCCGATGGCATGGAACAGGAACACCGAGTGGATCGCCTGGCGCACGGTTTCATTGCCGCGGAACGAGAACGACACGTTGGAGACGCCGCCGGAGACATGGCAGTGCGGCAACGTCCGCTTGATGATGCGGGTGGCTTCGATGAAGTCGACCGCGTAGTTGTCGTGCTCTTCGATGCCGGTGGCGACGGCGAAGATGTTCGGGTCGAAGATGATGTCCTGCGGCGGGAAGCCGACCTGTTCGGTCAGGATCCGGTAGGCGCGGGTACAGATCTCGACCTTGCGCGCGCAGGTATCGGCCTGGCCATCTTCGTCGAAGGCCATCACCACTGCCGCCGCGCCGTAACGCAGCACCTTGCGCGCCTGTTCGATGAACTGCGCTTCGCCTTCCTTGAGCGAGATCGAGTTGACCACGCTCTTGCCCTGCAGGCACTTCAGCCCTGCCTCGATCACGCTCCACTTGGAGGAGTCGACCATCACCGGAATGCGGGCGATGTCCGGCTCGGACATGATCAGGTTGAGGTAGCGCGTCATCGCCTTTTCGGAATCGATCAGGCCCTCATCCATGTTGACGTCGAGGATCTGCGCGCCGTTGGCGACCTGCTGGCGCGCCACTTCCACCGCTTCTTCGTAGCGCTCTTCCTTCACCAGCTTGCGAAACTGCGCGCTGCCGGTGACGTTGGTGCGCTCCCCGATGTTGACGAACAGCAGGTCCGGGGTGATCACCAGCGGCTCGAGGCCGGACAGGCGGGTGTGGCGGGAAGACGTCATGGGCAGGCTGGCACGGGCTGGCGGAGGAGGGTCAACGACAACGACAACGGGAGCGTGGGGCGGACGTGGTCATGCCGCGTCTTCCAGCGGCGGTGTGGGCAGGCGACGCGGCGGCAGGTCCGCCACCGCGTCGGCGATGGCACGGATGTGGGCCGGGGTGGTGCCGCAGCAGCCGCCCACCAGGTTGAGCAGGCCGGCGCTGGCGAATTCGCGCAGCGTGGTGGCCATTTCTTCCGGGGTTTCGTCGTACTCGCCGAACGCATTGGGCAGGCCGGCATTGGGATGCGCGCTGACCAGGCACTCCGCCACGGTCGACAGCGTCTCCACGTGGGGGCGCATGTCGCTGGCGCCGAGCGCGCAGTTCAGCCCGATCGACAGCGGCCGGCCGTGCGCGACCGAGGCGTAGAACGCCTCTGCCGTCTGCCCGGAGAGGGTGCGGCCGGAGGCATCGGTGATCGTGCCGGAGATCATCACCGGCAGCCGCCCGCCGCGGGCATCGAAGACCTCTTCGATGGCGAACAGCGCGGCCTTGGCGTTGAGCGTGTCGAAGATGGTTTCCACCATCAGGGTGTCGGCGCCACCGTCGATCAGGCCATCGATGGCTTCGCGGTAGGTCTCGCGCAGCGCATCGAAGCTGGTATTGCGGAAGCCGGGATCGTTCACGTCCGGGCTTATCGACGCGGTGCGGCTGGTCGGGCCGAGCACGCCGATCACGAAGCGCGGCTTGTCCGGCGTGGTCGCTGCGACCGCATCGCAGCAGGCGCGCGCCACTGCGGCACCGGCTTTGTTGAGCTCGTAGACCAGGTGCTCAAGGTGATAGTCGGCCTGGCTGACCGAGGTCGCGTTGAAGGTATTGGTCTCGACCAGATCGGCACCGGCCTCCAGGTACGCGGTGTGGATGCCGCCGATCACCTCCGGGCGGGTCAGCAACAGCAGGTCGTTGTTGCCCTTGAGGTCATGCCCCTGCGGCGTCTCACCGGGCGCGGCATGGTCGCAGCCGGGCCCGTGCTGGTGGTCGTAACCGCCGGCGAAGCGCGCGCCGCGGTAATCGTCCTCTTCCAGCCCATGCCGCTGGATCATCGTGCCCATGGCGCCGTCGATAATCAGGATGCGCTGGGCCAGCGCCGTTTCCAGCGCATGCACGCGGTCGGGGTAGAGCCAGGGCAGGGATGGCATGGGCAGACCTCAGGGCTTGCTGGCAATCAGCGAAATGACTTCGAAATGCGGCGGGCGCTTCTCGCGGGTCACGGTTTCCAGGCTGGAGACGACCAGGCCGGCCTTCTCCACGAACTTGCGCAGTTCCTTGTCGCTGAAACCCAGGTTGACGTGGCCATAGGCATCCACGGCCGCACGGTGTTCGTGACGGGCCAGGCTGCACAGCAGCAGTCGACCGCCCGGGCGCAGCACGCGCGCACCCTCGGCGACGGCCTGGGCCGGCTTGGCCGCATAGGTCAGTGCGTGCATCAGCACCACCAGATCGAAGCTCTGATCAGGGAAGGGCAGGGCATGCATGTCGCCCTCGCGCACTTCCACGTTGGCCAGCCGGCGCAGGCGCTCGCTCGCGGCGGCGACCACGCGCGCGCTGGTGTCGATGCAGACGTAGCGTTTGGCATGCGGGGCGACCAGCTCGGCCAATACGCCGTCACCGGAGGCGATATCGAGCACGTCACCGGTTTCCAGCAGCGGCAGCGCGGTGCGTGCCAGCGCCTCCCAGGTGCGGCCCGGGGAATAATGGCGTTCCATGTCGCCAGCAACGCTGTCGGCCCAGTTCTGGTCCGCCGCACGGCTGGCCATGACGGCGGCCACGCGTTCAGCATCCTGGCGCAGCAGCGGGTCGTCGCTGCCGGTGCTCAGGGCATGCCACAATGCGCGCTGCGCCGGATCCAGCGCAGCGTCATCGAAGCGGTAATACGCCGAGACGCCGGAGCGGCGGTCACGGACCAGGCCGGCCTCCTTGAGTCGGGCCAGGTGGGTGGACACCCGCGGCTGCGCCAGCGTGGTGATGGCCGACAGCTCGGCCACGGTGAGTTCTTCCTGTTCCAGCAGCGCCAGCAGGCGCACCCGGGTGGCGTCGGCGAACACTTTCAGCCGGACGGACCAGTCCTCGAGATCCATAAATATCTACCTATCGCGATATAGAGATATTTTCGTCCTTTGGTGGCGCTGCGGTCAAGTCAGGCGTCCTTTCCCCGCCCCCCGGTACAATCGCCCGACCGGGTCGCGCGCACTGCGGCCCTTATCACTCTGTACCCGGGAGGGTGTTGTGGATTTCAGCTTTACCGAAGAGCAGTTGATGCTGCAGGACGTTGCCCGCCGTATCGCGCAGGAGAAAATCGCGCCCAGCGCCGAACACCACGACCGTACCGGCGAGTTCCCGCTGGAGAACATCCGCCTGCTGGGCGAGAACGGTCTGATGGGCATTGAAGTGCCCGAAGCCTACGGCGGTGCGGGCATGGACCCGATCGCCTACGTCCTGGCGATGGTGGAGGTCGCCGCCGGAGACGCTGCGCATTCGACGATCATGTCGGTCAACAACTCGCTGTTCTGCAACGGCATCCTGACCCACGGCAGCGAAGCGCAGAAGCAGAAGTACGTGCGCGCCATCGCCGAGGGCGAGGCCATCGGCGCGTTCGCGCTGACCGAGCCGCAGTCCGGTTCCGATGCGACGGCCATGCGATGCCGCGCGGTCAAGCAGGCCGACGGCACCTACGTGATCAATGGCAAGAAGAGCTGGATCACCTCCGGCCCGGTGGCCAAGTACATCGTGCTGTTTGCGATGACCGATCCGGAACAGGGTGCGCGTGGCATCACCGCCTTCATGATCGACACCGACAAGGCCGGCTTCCACCGCGGCAAGACCGAGCCGAAGCTGGGCATCCGTGCCTCGGCCACCTGCGAAATCGAGTTCCAGGACTACGTGGCGGATGCCGACGACGTGCTGGGCAAGGAAGGCGAGGGCTTCAAGATCGCCATGGGTGTGCTCGACGCCGGCCGTATCGGCATCGCCTCGCAGGCGATCGGCATCGCCCGTGCGGCGTACGAAGCGACGATCGAGTACGTGAAGGACCGCAAGGCCTTTGGCGCAGCGATCGGCACCTTCCAGATGACCCAGGCCAAGATCGCCGACATGAAGTGCAAGCTGGACGCAGCGATGCTGCTGACGCTGCGCGCGGCATGGGTGAAAGGCCAGGGCAAGCGTTTCAGCAATGAAGCGGCGATCGCCAAGCTGACCGCCTCCGAAGCGGCGATGTGGATCACCCACCAGGCCGTGCAGATCCACGGGGGCATGGGGTATTCCAAGGAAATGCCGCTGGAGCGTTACTTCCGTGATGCCAAGATCACCGAGATCTACGAGGGCACCTCGGAAATCCAGCGTCTGGTGATCGCGCGCAACGAGACCGGCCTACGCTGATCGCCAGGACAGCGGCGCCAGTTTGGCGCCGCTGCTCCGTCCGGGCCTTTGAGCGGCCTCGATGCGTTGCGGACGCTACAGCGTCGCATCATGGTGGGTGCCGACGGTTGGTCGGCGCGCGGGGTAGTGCAGAATGTGCGGTCCCGTTCTGCAGGTTACCCCATGGTTATTTATCGAGGCGCAGGGTTCCTGACCCTGCTCACCCCCATCGCCGCCCTGCTGTTGTTGATGTGGCTCTGGCCGGACCCTGCTGTTGCCAAAGGCAATACCTCGCTGGCGCAGCTGTTGATCGGATTCGGCATCGGCGCAGCGATCAATGTCGTGCTCGGCATCGTGCTCAATCGCGGCCCGCGCGCGACGGGTGAGCATGCCCGCCATCACTTCTTCTATATGCCGATGCAGTGGCCCTCGTTGGCGATCGTGATGGTGTGCGCGGCAGTATCACTGCTGCGCTGAGGCCGTTTGGTAGTGCCGGCCGCTGGCCGGCAACCAGGCGGTCCTTTCGGCTGGTACCGGGAGGAGCCGGCCAGCGGCCGGCACTACCGGGATCGCTTCCGGTCAGCCTCACAGGGTGTGGCTCTACCCGTCATGCATCGCACACACAAAAGCCCCGGCTCGCGCCGGGGCTTTTTCATTTCAGTGTGACCACCCACGGTGGCCACCTGCCGGTAGGGCAGCCGGAGCTGCCCCTGTCCCTCAACGATCCGGACGGTGGGCGGTATTGGCTTCGCCCTGGCGTTCCAGGAACTCCTTGGACGGCTCGTCCAGCTTGTCACCCAGCATGCGGCGGACCACCACGAAGAACACCGGGATCATCAGCAGACCCAGGAAGGTGGCGAACACCATGCCGCCGATCACGCCGGTACCGATCGCGTGACGCGCGTTGGCGCCGGCACCGGTGGAGATGGCCATCGGCACCACGCCCATGATGAACGCGAACGAGGTCATCAGGATCGGGCGGAAACGCAGGCGGGAGGCTTCGATGGTCGCCTCGCGCAGGTTCTTGCCCGCAGCCCGCTGTTCCACCGCGAACTCCACGATCAGGATCGCGTTCTTCGCCGCAAGGCCGATCACCGTGATCAGGCCGATCTTGAAGTACAGATCGTTCGGCAGGCCACGTGCCAGCGAGAAGGCCAAGGCGCCCAGGACGCCCAGCGGCACCACCAGCAGCACCGCCACCGGGATCGACCAGCTTTCATACAGCGCGGCCAGGCAGAGGAACACGACCACGATGGACAGCACCAGCAGCAGGGTCGCCGCGTTGCCCGCCAGGATTTCCTGGTAGGACATGCCGGACCAGTCGTAGCCGAAGCCGGCCGGCAGGTCGTCGTTGACGATCCGTTCCATCGCCTGCATCGCCTCGCCCGAGCTGCGCCCGGGCGCCTGCGAACCGACGATGTTGACCGCCGAGTAGCCGTTGTAGCGGCTCAGCGACGGCGGTGCGGACACCCACTCGGACTTCACCACGGTGCTCAGCGGGATCATCGCCTGCGTACCGTCGGGATTGGTCTGCAGCGTGCTGGGCGTGTAGAAGCTGTTCAACGACTCCGCGCCGGTGCGGTACGGGCCATCGGCCTGCAGGGTCACGCGCTTGATGCGGCCTTCATAGAAGAAGTCGTTGACGTACACCGGGGCCAGCATCAGCTGGATGGTGCTGTACACGTCCGACACCGACAGGCCCATGGTCTGCGCCTGCACACGGTCCACGTGCAACTGCAGCTGCGGGGCGTTTTCCAGGCCGTTGGGGCGCACGCCGGTCAGCAGATCGCTTTCCTGCGCTGCCTTGCCGAGCAGGATGTTGCGGGCCTGCGTCAGCTGCTCATAGCCCACGCCGCCACGGTCCTGCAGCCACATGTCGAAGCCGCCGAACTGGCCCAGACCCTGCACGGTCGGCAGGTTGACCACGAAGATCTGCGCTTCCTTGATGCCGTAGAACGCGCCGTTCATGTTGTTGATGAACTCGGGCACCGTGATGTCGCGGTCCGCCCAGGGCTTGAGGCGGATGAAGCCCATGCCCACGTTTTCACCGGAACCGACGAAGCTGAAACCGGCCACCTGCAGCATGCCTTCAAAGCCATCCTGCTTTTCCAGGATGCCGCGCATCTGGGCGAAGGCGTGGTTGGTCTGCGACTTGGTGGAGCCCGGCGGCAGCTGCACGATCGCCAGCGCGTAGCCCTGGTCTTCTTCCGGCAGGAAGCTGCCGGGCATGCGCGTGAACAGGAAGCCGCACAGCACGGTCAGCACCACGAACAGGATCATCCAGCGCGGGGCATGCTTCACGGCCGAGGTGATGTGGCCCACGTAGGTGTTGCTGACCTTGTCGTAGTACTTGTTGAAGGTGCGGTAGACGATGTTCGGCTTGTCGTTGTGCGTCGGCTTGAGGAAGGTCGCGCACAGCGCCGGGGTGAAGCCCAGCGCCAGGAACGCCGAGAAGGCCATCGCGATGGCGATGGTCAGTGCGAACTGCTTGTAGATCTCACCGGCGGCGCCGCCCTGCAGGGCCGACGGAATGAACACCGCGGCCAGTACGACGGTGATCGCCACCACTGCACCGGTGATCTGGGTCATGGCCTTCTGGGTAGCAGCCTTGGGCGGCAGCTTCTCCTCGGTCATGATGCGCTCGACGTTCTCGATGACCACGATGGCGTCATCGACCACGATGCCGATCGCCAGCACCATCGCAAACAGCGTCAGCTGGTTGATGGTGAAGCCGATGATGCTCATGCCCAGGAACGTACCCAGCAACGCGACCGGGATGACCAGGGTCGGGATCAGCGTGGCGCGGAAGTTCTGCAGGAAGATCAGCATTACCAGGAAGACCAGCACGACCGCTTCGATCAGGGTCTTGACCACTTCCTCGATCGAGATCTTCACGAAGGTGGTGCTGTCGTACGGCGAGAACCAGCTGACACCGGCCGGGAAACTCGGCTTGAGCTCGTCCATCTTCGAGGTGACCGCATTGGCCACGTTCAGCGCGTTCGCGCCGGGCAGCAGCTGGATCGCGAAGGCACCGGTCGGCTTGCCGTTGTACTGGGTATCAAAGCCGTAGTTGTTCGCACCGAAGGCAATCCGGGCGATGTCCTTGAGCAGCACGCGCGAACCGTCGGAATTGGCGCGCAGGATGATGTTCTCGAACTCCTCCGGCGAGCTGAAGCGGCCTTCGGCCGAGACCGTCGCGGTGAAGTAGTGACCTTCCGGCGAGGGATCCGAGCCCAGCGAACCGGCGGCGAACTGCACGTTCTGGTCCTTGATCGCGGCCAGCACCTGGGTGGCGGACAGGCCGTAGCCCTGCATCTTTTCCGGGTTGAGCCAGATGTTCATGGCGTACTCGGAGCCGAACTGCTGGGTGCTGCCCACGCCTGGAATACGCGAGATCTGGTCGAGCACGCGCGAGCCGACGATGTCGTTCAGCGCATCGCGGTCGATCGAGGCGCTGTCGGACTGCAGGGCCACCACCATCAGGAAGCCGGCGTTGGCCTTGGCCACCACCACGCCCTGCTGGGTCACTTCGGTCGGCAGGCGAGGCGTCGCCAGCGAGACCTTGTTCTGCACCTGGACCTGGGCGATATCGGCATCGGTGCCGGTTTCGAAGGTCAGGGTGATGGTGACGCGCCCGTTGGAGGCCGAGGAGGAGCTGAAGTACAGCAGGTGATCGATACCGGTCAGCTGCTGCTCGATCACCTGGGTGACCGACTTTTCGGCGGTGTCGGCGCTGGCGCCGGGGTAGGTGGCGCTCACCGTCACCTGGGGAGGCGCGATGCTCGGGTAGGACTCCACGCCCAGACCCAGGATCGAGATCACGCCCGCAAGCGAGATCAGGATCGCGACCACCCAGGCGAATACCGGGTGTTCAATGAAAAATTTAGGCATGACGGAGGATTCCCGTTATTGCTTGTTCGGTTCGGCAGCCGGAGCGGCGTCGGACGTTGCGGCGGCGGCATCGGCCGGGGCGGCCGCGGCATCAGGCTTGGCGGCAGCCGCCGGAGCGGCCCCTGCCGGAGCAGCACCCGTCGGGGCCTGGCCGTTGCCGTTGCCGGCGGCCGGGTTCCACGGGGCGGCCTTGGCCGGTTCGCCTTCCTTGACCTTCTGTACGCCGGCCACGATGACCTGATCGCCGGCATCCAGACCGCCGCTGACCAGCCAGTTGCTGCCCTGCTGGCCTTCGCTCTTCACATTCTTGCGGGCGACCTTGCCGTCCTTGCCCACCACCAGGACGTAGCCGCCGGTGGTGTCGCGCTGCAGTGCCTGCAGCGGGACCAGGTAGGCGTTGTTGCGCTCACCCAGCGTCGCCTGGAAGCTGACGAAGGCGCCCGGCAGCAGGATCTGCTGTGGGTTCGGCAGCACCGCACGCAGCGAGACTGCGCCGGTGGCCGGGTCAACCGTGGTCGAGGAGAAATCCAGGGTGCCCGGCTGGTCGTAGACCGTGCCGTCAGCCAGCTTCACCTGCACGGTGGACTTGCCGTCACCGCTCAGGGCCAGTGCGCCCTTGGCCTGCGCCGCGCGCATCTGGGTCAGCTCATCCACGCTCATCGAGAAGTTCACGTACAGCGGGTCGAGCTGGTCCACGGTGGTCAGCAGGGTCACATCCCCCTGGCCGACCAGCGCACCTTCAGTGACCTGCTGCTTGCCAGCGCGGCCGCTGATCGGCGAGCGCACTTCGGCATAGCCAAGGTTGATCTTCGCGCTGGCCAGCGAGGCCTGCGCCTGCTGCACGGCCGCCGCGGCGGTGCGCTCGGTGGCTTCGGCCGCGTCCAGATCGGACTTGGAAACGTAAGCCTGCGGGGCCAGCGAGCGGGCGCGGTTGGCGGCGGCCTTGGCGTTCGCGGCGGTGGCCTGGGCCGAGACCAGTTCGGCCTGGGAGGCATTGAGTGCTGCGCGCAACGGTGCGGGGTCGATCAGGAACAGCACCTGGCCTTCCTTCACATCCGAGCCTTCCTGATAGACGCGCTTGAGCAGCACGCCCGGCACGCGGGCACGCACATCGGCGCTGCGGAACGGCGACAGACGGCCGACCAGCTCACGCTGCAGCGGCAGGGTCTGCGGCTTGGCCTCGATCACGCCCACCTCCGGCGGCGGCGGGGCCTGCTGCTCTTCCTTTTTGCAGGCGGTCAACGCAAGGGCGACTGCGCACGTCAGGGCAAGGGTGCGGAGTGGGGCGATCATCAGGAGAAGCTCCGGTTTTGGTTTGAATACGAAGCCGTGGCTGCATCGGGCGCAGCGAACGCGCGCAGGAAGCTGTCGACGGAGAATTCTGCCCAGCGGCGGCGCACGGCGGCGTCATCGCGGTGGGGGATATGGAAGCGCTGTTTCTCGAAATCCAAGCCGGCGATCATGCTCAATAGCAGTTCGGCCATGAAGTGCGGGTCGTCATGCCTCAGCTGACCCTCGGCGGAACGGGTTGCCAGCCATTCAGAAACATGAAGTGCCAATGCGCCGGCCCCATCCTGGTAGAGAGAACGAGCCTCCTGGGGAAACTGGAGGGACTCGGCAGCGATCAGCCGCCGGGCCTGGGCGACGTGCGGTTGGTTGAAGTGGTCCAGGTAATCGTTGGCGAACTGCACCAGGCTGCTGCGCAGATCATCCCCGTCCAGCGAACGCAATCCGGCGGTGGCGCGGCAGACGTGCCGCTGCATCACCCGCTTCAGCAGTTCCTGTTTATTGCCGTAGCGGCTGTAGAGGGTCTGCTTGGAACATCCGGCGTGTTGGGCCACCGCGTCCATGCTCAGTTGCATGCCCTGGCTGGCCAGCAGCTCGCGCACGGCATCGAACACGCGGTGATCGCGCGCGTCCAGGGGGCTGGCGGCGGGGGGTGGGGGAGTCACGGGGTGGACTATACCGTCCAGTTCAGAATTGTAGAAGCCTTGTCTTTCGGCGGTTTTTGATACCCAACGTCAAGTTGCAATCGAAGCGGCCGATGCTGCGCTGTGCACAGCCCCGTCGCGATCATCCGTACCGCGTCGGATTGAAGCGCCCGATGTAAACGCCACCCAACCCGAAAGACCTTATTCCGTCCTGCAGCAAGGTATTTCTGTGCGGTGGGCCTACAATTTCATTTTCCCAACTGAGCATCACGCACCGCTCCGTCATGAAACCGCAAAAACCAGCAGCCAAGACCGTGAAAAACAAATCCAAACCAGCCGATACGCAGACTGTTTCGCCAGTGGGCTTCTCGCTGGAGCCGGTGTACACGGCCTTGCGCAAGCGCTACCCGTCGGCCGGGCAGGCCGAGGCAGTGGCTTTTGCCGCCGACTTCTACAAGCGCATGGAGGCGGACGAGTTCCCGCACCACAGCGCCGAGGAGTGGGCCGCACTGGCAGCGGACACGCTGGAATTCGCGCGTGTGCGCAAGTCCGGCAAGGCCAATGTCCGCGTGTTCAACCCGACGCTGAAGAGCAACGGGTGGGAGTCGCCGCATACGGTGTTGCAGATCGTCAACGACGACATGCCGTTCCTGGTCGACACGGTGACGATGTCGCTGGCCGAGCATGGCGTGGGCGTGCATGTGCTGGGTCACCCGGTGATCCGCTTTGCACGTGACAAGGCCGGCAAGCTGACCGGTGTCAGCGACGGCACCGCCGAATCGGTGATGCTGCTGGAGATCGATCGCCAGCCGACCGACGCCATGGCCGACGTCGAGAAAGCCATCATCAAGGCGCTGGACGAGGTGCGTGCCATCGTCCGCGATTGGGATGCGATGCGTGCCAAGGCGCAGAGCCTGGCCGACGACCTGGGCAGCCGCCAGCTGCCGGTGGATGCCGCCTCGCGCGCCGAAGCGCAGGAATTCCTGCGCTGGGCCGCCGACAACCACTTCACCTTCTTCGGCTACCGCGAATACCGCGTCGAGAAGCAGGGCAAGGAAGAGGTACTGGCGCCGCTCAACGACACCGGCCTGGGCCTGATGCGCGGGCAGGACAAGTCCGCTGCACGCCCGGTCAAGACGCTCGCCGCGCAGGGCCTCAATGCCACCACCGGCTTGAAGGACGCGCTGATCCTGACCAAGACCAATGCCCGCTCGCGCGTGCATCGCTCCGGCTACATGGATTACATCGGCGTGCTGGAGTTCGACGCCAAGGGCAAGATCATCGGCGAGCAGCGCTTCCTGGGCCTGTTCACCTCCAGCGCGTACAACCGCCGGCCGTGGGAAATCCCGCTGGTGCGCCAGCGCCACGAATACGTGATGAGCAAGTCCGGCCTGGCGCCAAGCAGCCACAGCGGCAAGGCCCTGCGCCACATCCTGGAAACCCTGCCGCGCGAAGAGCTGTTCCAGTCCAGCGAAGACGAACTGTTCCGCACTGCCATGGGCGTGCTGGGCCTGCAGGAGCGCGTGCGCAGCCGCCTGTTCCTGCGCCGCGACAAGTACAGCCGTTTTATCTCCGCGCTGGTGTACCTGCCGCGCGAACGTTTCAACACCGATGTGCGCCTGCGCATCGAAGCGATGCTCAAGGACGCCCTGCAGGGCGAGTACGTGGACAGCTCGGTCGTGCTCGGTGAGTCGCCGCTGGCCCAGGTACACCTGATCGTGCGCCCGAAGGCAGGCCAGACCCTGGAAGTGGACACCAGCGAACTGGAGCAGAAGCTCGCCCAGGTGCTGCGCAACTGGCAGGACGATCTGCGCGAAGCGCTGGTCGCCCGCCACGGTGAAGGCGAAGGCCTGCGCATCGCCGCGCGTATCGGCAAGGCGTTGCCGGCCGGTTACATCGAAGATTCCAGCACCGAGATCGCCGCCAACGACGTCAGCCAGCTCGATGCGCTGACCGGCCCGGACGATCTGCGCCTGAGCCTGCAGGCGGTGCAGCGCGAAAGCGGCGACGGCCTGCGCCTGAAGCTGTATCGCCAGCTGGACGACATCCCGCTGTCCGACGCGCTGCCGATGATGGAAAACATGGGCCTGCGCGTGATCTCCGAGCGTCCGTACCGTCTGACGGTCGACAACGCCCCGGTGTACGTGCAGGACTTCGAAGTGGAATCGGTGGCCGGTGCGATCGACGCGCCGAGCGTCGATGCCGCCTTTGGTGAGACCTTTGCCCGCGTGTGGCACGGCGATGCCGAGAACGACGGTTTCAACCGCCTCGTGCTGGCTGCCGGCCTGCACTGGCGCCAGGTCGCGATGCTGCGTGGCTACTGCAAGTACCTGCTGCAGACCGGCGTGCCGTTCTCGCAGGCCTACGTGGAAGGCACCTTCACCCGTTACCCGCTGCTGGCCCGCCTGCTGGTGGAGCTGTTCGAAGCCCGCTTCGACCCGGCCACCGGCCACGAAAGCAAGGATGCGATCGCCGAGGGCCAGACCCAGCTGCGCGCGCACCTGACCGTGCTCGCCGGCGGTGACGAAGCCACCCTGAAAGTGCTCAAGACCGTGGTCGATGCACGCAAGGGCGACCGCACCGTGCAGATGGATGCCGCGCGCGATGCGCTGCTGAAACTGATGGACCGCGTCTCCAGCCTGGATGAAGACCGCATCCTGCGCAGCTTCATGGGCGTGATCGATGCGACCCTGCGTACCAGCTACTACCAGACCGATGCCGAGGGCCGCCCGGGCCACGTCATCAGCTTCAAGTTCGATTCGGCGCTGGTGCCGGACCTGCCCAAGCCGCGCCCCTACCGCGAGATCTTCGTGTATGGCCCGCGCGTGGAAGGTACCCACCTGCGTTTCGGTGCCGTGGCCCGTGGCGGCCTGCGCTGGTCGGACCGTCGCGAAGACTTCCGCACCGAAGTGCTGGGCCTGGTCAAGGCACAGATGGTCAAGAACACCGTGATCGTGCCGGTCGGCGCGAAGGGCGGCTTCTTCGCCAAGATGCCGCCGGTCAACGGTGACCGTGATGCGGTGTTCGCCAACGGCGTGGCCTGCTACAAGCTGTTCATCCAGGGCCTGCTGGACATCACGGACAACATCGTCAACAACAAGATCGTGCCGCCGGTGGACGTGGTCCGCCACGACATGGACGACCCGTACCTGGTGGTGGCGGCCGACAAGGGCACCGCGACCTTCTCCGACATCGCCAACGGCCTGGCCGTGGCGCACGGCTTCTGGATGGGCGATGCATTCGCCTCCGGTGGCTCGGTCGGTTACGACCACAAGGGCATGGGCATCACCGCACGCGGTGCGTGGGAGTCGGTCAAGCGCCACTTCCGTGCGCTGGGCCGTGACAGCCAGAGCCAGGACTTCACTGCGGTCGGCGTGGGCGACATGTCCGGCGACGTGTTCGGCAACGGCATGCTGCTGTCGCGCCACATCCGCCTGGTCGCGGCCTTCGATCACCGCCACATCTTCCTGGACCCGAACCCGGATGCGGCCACGACCTTCGTCGAACGCGAGCGTCTGTTCACCGTGCCGCGCTCCAGCTGGGCCGATTACGATGCCAAGCTGATCAGCAAGGGCGGCGGCATCTTCCCGCGCACGCTGAAGTCGATCGAGATCACCCCGCAGGTGCGTGAGGCACTGGGCCTGGACGACGGCGTCAAGTCGATGGCCCCGAACGATCTGATGAGCGCGATCCTCAAGGCGCCGGTCGATCTGCTGTGGAACGGCGGCATCGGCACCTACGTCAAGGCGGCCAGCGAGCAGCACAGCGATGTCGGCGACCGTGCCAACAACGCGCTGCGCGTCAATGGCGGTGAGCTGCGCTGCAAGGTGGTGGGCGAGGGCGGCAATCTGGGCATGACCCAGCTGGGCCGTATCGAAGCCGCCCAGGCCGGCGTGCTGCTCAACACCGACTTCATCGACAACTCGGCCGGTGTGGACACCTCCGATCACGAAGTCAACATCAAGATCCTGCTCAACGATGTGGTGCGGGCCAAGAAGCTGACCGTCGAACAGCGCAACAAGCTGCTGGCCTCGATGACCGACGAAGTGGCTGCGCTGGTGCTGATGGACAACTACCGTCAGAACCAGGCGCTGAGCCTGATGGAACGCATGGCGGTCAAGCGCCTGGGCTCCAAGCAGCACTTCATCCGCACGCTGGAACAGCAGGGCCTGCTGGATCGCCAGATCGAGTACCTGCCTTCGGATGCGGAACTGTCCGCACGCAAGGCGCGTGGCCAGGGCCTGACCCGTCCGGAACTGTCGGTGCTGTTGTCCTACTCCAAGCTGGTGGCGTTCCAGCAGCTGCTCGAATCGGACATTCCAGAAGACCCGTACCTGTCCAAGGAACTGCAGCGCTACTTCCCGACGCCGCTGCAGAAGAAGTACGCCGATGCGATGGAGCGTCACCGCCTGAAGCGCGAAATCATCGCCACGGCCGTGACCAACCAGACCATCAACCGCATGGGTGCCACCTTCCTGATGCGCATGCAGGAAGACACCGGCCGCACCGTGGCCGAGGTCGCCAAGGCGTACACGATCAGCCGTGAGACGCTGGATGCACGCGCGCTGTGGGCACAGATCGACGCCCTCGACGGCACGCTGCCGGAGTCGGTGCAGATCGATGCGCTGGAAGTGATCTGGAAGCTGCAGCGCTCGTTCGTGCGCTGGCTGCTCTCGCGCCCGGGCGCCATGCCGGGCATCACCGAAGCGGTCAACCGCTACCAGGCCGCGTTCAACGACATCCGCGACGCCTCCGGCGTGCTGCCGGATTCGCAGCGCCCGGCCTACGAGGCCAGCGTGCAGGAGTGGAAGGACAAGGGCCTGCCGCCGGCGTTGTCGCAGCAGCTCTCGGAACTGCAGTTCCTGGAGCCGGCGTTCGACATCATTGAACTGGCCCGCACCCGCAAGCTCAAGCCGGTGGACGTCTCCAAGGTCCACTTCCGCCTGGGCGACGCCCTGCAGTTGCCGTGGCTGTTCGAGCAGATCGACGCGCTGGAGGTCAACGGCCGCTGGCACGCCGTGGCCCGTGGCGTGCTGCGCGACGAGCTGGCCGCCCACCATCGCAACCTGGCTGCCCAGGTCCTGTCGATGAAGGGCAGCAGCGCCGAAGCCAAGGTCGCCGCCTGGATGGGCCGCGATGACAGCAGCCTGCGCTTCACCCTGGCGATGCTGGCCGAGCTGGCCGAGCAGAAGACCCTGGACTACCCGACCGTCTCGGTCGCGGTCCAGCGCCTGGGTCAGCTGGCCTCGCATGGTGCGTAAGCGCATTCGCGCTGACGCCCCACGGTTTGCTCTGCAAACCGTGGGCCCCATGCAAACGATGCCTCCAGACCCCCGCGCCTTCGGCGCGCCCCCCTGACTCAGGGGGGCTCTGCTCCAGAGGGAGCAGAGGGCGCCGGGTTCATCACGGCGATGCTTCACGCAAACGGCTCTGCTTCGGCAGGGCCGTTTTCGTTTCCGTTCGTGTCGGCCCGGCGCCGGCACGAACGGTTATGCTCTTGCCGGCATACCCCACCCGGATTCACCGATGAGCGACACCCCCCGTATCGCCTTTCTGGCCAGCTCCACCGACGCGGCGCAGCTCGCCCTGGCACAGATGCGGGCGCGCTATGGCGACTACACGCCCGAGCAGGCCGAGGTGCTGTGCCCGCTGGGCGGTGATGGCTTCCTGCTGCAGACCCTGCATCGCTACGGGTCGCTGGACAAGCCAGTGTTCGGCATGAAGCTGGGCACGGTCGGCTTCCTGATGAACCAGTTCCGTGATGACGACCTGCCGGCACGTCTGGCGGCCGCCGAGCCGGCCAACCTGCGGCCGCTGGAGATGCTGGCCCTGACCGAGTCGGGCACCACCACCGGGTCGCTGGCCTACAACGACGTCTCGCTGCTGCGCCAGACCCGCCAGGCCGCGCATATCGGCATCGACCTCAATGGCCAGGAGCGCGTGGCCGAGCTGATCGGCGACGGCGTGCTGGTTGCCACCCCGGCCGGCAGCACGGCGTACAACTATTCCGCGCATGGCCCGATCCTGCCGCTGGGCTCGCACACCATCGCGCTGACCCCATTGGCCCCGTATCGCCCGCGCCGCTGGCGGGGGGCGATCCTCAAGGCGGCGACGGAAGTGCGTTTCCGCGTGCTCGATCCCTACAAGCGCCCGGTCAGCGTCACCGCCGATTCGCACGAAACCCGCGATGTGGTGGAGGTGACCATCCGCGAATCGCGCGAGCGCCGGGTCACCATGCTGTTCGACCCGGAACACAATCTGGAAGACCGCATCCTGAGCGAGCAGTTCATGTTCTGACGGTGCACGGCCGTGGTGGCCATGCACTGTGGGAGAATGGCTGGCCGGCCGCTGCGGCCGCATTGGATTGCTGATTGCCATGGGCGACAACACCCCCCGTTTGCTGACCGTTGCCGTGACCTCGCGGGCCCTGTTCGATCTGGAAGAGGGCCACGCGCTGTTCGAGGCCGAAGGTGTCGATGCCTACGCCGAGTATCAGCGCAAGCACGAAGATGATGTGCTGCGCCCCGGCGTGGCCTTCCCGGTGGTGCGCAAGCTGCTCGCGCTCAACCAGGGCCAGTCGCCGGAACAGCCGCGGGTGGAAGTGATCCTGCTGTCGCGCAACTCGGCCGATACCGGCCTGCGCATCTTCAATTCGATCCAGCACTACGACCTGGGCATCATCCGCGCGACCTTTACCGCGGGCGAGCCGACCTGGCCCTATGTGAAGCCGTTCGGCACCGATCTGTTCCTGTCGGCCAACCCGGAATCGGTGCGCCGTGCGCTGCTGCACGGGATCGCGGCGGCGACCATCCTGCCCAAGCCGCCGGGCGAGACGATTGCCGCAGCCGAGCAGGTCGACCTGGGCCGTCCGCTGGGTCAGCTGCGCATCGCCTTCGATGGTGATGCGGTGATCTTTGGCGACGAGAGCGAGCGCATTTCCCGCGAGCAGGGCGTGGAAGCGTTCGGCCGGCATGAGCGCGAGAACGCCCGCGAGCCGCTCAGCGGCGGCCCCTTCCGCAACTTCCTGTCGGCCCTGCATACGCTGCAGGCGGTGTTCCCGTCAGGCGAAGATGCGCCGATCCGCACCGCCCTGGTGACGGCACGCTCAGCGCCCGCGCACGAGCGCGTGATCCGCACGCTGCGCGAGTGGGGCGTGCGCCTGGACGAAGCACTGTTTCTCGGCGGCCGCCACAAGGGCCCGTTCCTGGAAGCCTTCGGCGCCGACATCTTCTTCGACGATTCCCAGCACAACATCGACAGCGCGCTGCAGCACCAGAGCGTGGCGGCCGGGCATGTGCCGCACGGGGTTGCCAACGACGGTTGATCCGGGGCGGGGAGTGCGTGTACCCGTATACCCACCAACGGTGGGTACCTACTGGATCGGCAGGACCGACGGTGCCGTGGTGTCTGGATTCAACGGCAGCCGGATGTCGACCAGCCGCCAACGCAGGCCGGAGCGCTGCAGGACGAAGACCACCGGTGCGCCCTGCGGCGTGTAGGTGGTGGCGGTGAACCGTGACAGTGACTCGAAATGGTGGCTCGCACCTTTCAACGGCCGTGCCGGCCGTGGCGCGGCATAGGCATCATTGCCGGGGCTGTCCAGGTCGTTGCTGGCGCGTTTCCACAGGGTGTGCCCCTCCAGCAGCGCGCCGATGCCGGTGGGCGTCACCAGGGCATCCACGGCGGTCGCGCTGAGCCGGTCACCGGCCGACAGCAGCAACGCGCCGAACAGACTGGACTGCAGGTCCGGCCCGGCGCGGCGGACCACGTAGTCGCTCAGCTGCGCCCGCAGATTGGCGCGCAGCATCGGAAAATCCACGTAACGGTCGAGTTTGGCGGTATCGCGCTGCTCGATCGCGCGGCTGAGGCCATGCACGGTCACATAGGGGCCGCTGAACAGCACGCCAGCCAGTATCAGCACCACCGCCACCGTCAACCAGAGCAGTTTCTTCATTGCATCACGCATCTACAAGGCAGTGCCGGGAGCTTGCCGCAGTGGGTGTCGGGGAATGTGAAGGCTAGTGACTGGGCGAGCCATGGCCCTGCTGGAAGGCGGTCACCAGGCGCGCGCGTTCATCCGCTGTCAGGGCGTCCACCCGGGTATCCAGAATCTGATCCAGGTTGCCGAGGCGGGTGGTGCCCAGCACGCCGCTGGCGATGGCGGGGTTCTGCAGCACGTAGGCAAAGGCGGTCTGAGCAGGCGACTGCGAGCGTACCGTCGCCACGGCACGCTGCATCGTGCGTGCGCTGCGCATCAACTGCCGGCTGGACGGTTTCAGCCACGCGCGTGCGAGGTACCACGCATCGGCCAGCCGCGGCAGCCGTGGCCGTGCGGGCAGCAGGTGGCCTTGCGCCAGCACCGTGCCCGCCAGCACCCCGATGCCCGCCTCGTGCATGGCGGCGATCAGTGGTTCGCGGTCCTGTTGCAGGGCGTTGTAATCGATCAGCGCGACATCGAACATGCCCGGGTGATCGGCCATGAACTGCATGGTCTCGGCGGTGTGGGTATTGATGCCCAGCAGGCGGAACATGCCATTGCGGCGCATGCGGTCCAGGGCCGAGAGCAGTTCGTCGGTGATCTGCGGCACGCCGATGCCGTGCAGCTGGAAGATATCCAGGTGCCCGCAGTGCAGGTTGCGCAGCGAGGCGGCACAGCTGCGCTCGATGTTCTCCGGCGAAAAATCGCGCTGTTCGGCGCCGCTCACGCCGGCCTGGCCGGTGAGCGTGCCGGCCTTGCTGGAGATCACCAGCCCGTCGCGCGGGTGAGCGCCAAAGGCGCGCTGCAGGATCCGGCCCAGCCGTGGTTCGGCGTGGAAGGCGGAGTAGTTGTGACCGGTATCGAACAGGTTGACCCCGCGCTCCAGCGCGTGGCGCAGGATGCGCTCGGCCTGGGGCTCGGGGAAGCGACGATGGCCCCAGAAGCCCGAACAGCCCAGTGACACCTGGGAAACCTGCAGACCGCTGCGGCCCAGCGGCCGCCGGGCGAGAGGCGTTGGCGAGGACATGGCGATCAGAACTCCAGGTCCAGCGCCGCGCACAGGTAATCCACGAAGGGAGCCAGCGTGACCAGATCGGCCGCGACGGTCTGACGCAGGCGCGGGCCGGTCATCGTGGCGTCGTCCAGCGAGCGCCAGAAGACCCAGTTGCGGTGCTTGAGATCGTCGATGAACTCGAAGTCCGGCTCGAACCCGCGTGGGGCGCGTACCAGCTTCTCGCTTTCCTCGAAATCGAACTTTTTTCGCAGCACCGGCGAATGCGCGGCGGCCTTCCAGCTGCCGGGGTTGTCGACGATGAAGTGCCGCACCTTGCGTTGCGTAGCCGGCTCGGGATGCCACAGTCCGGCGCCGACGAAGCTCTCACCTGGCTGCAGATGGATGTAGAACGACGGTGCCGGCACCTGCTTGCGGCGTTCGTGGAACAGGCGCGCGCCCTGCCAGCTCTTGTACGGCGATTTGTCGTTGGAAAAGCGCGCATCGCGATAGATACGGAACAGCGAGCCGCCCACGGTGCGCGGGTCGGCCCGGAAATGCTCGCTGACCGCGGCCAGGTCCGGCTGCAGATCGGTGATCAGGCGCAGGAACGGCTGGCGGACATGCTCTTCGTACTTGGGTTTGTGCTCGTTGAACCAGGTCTTGTCGTTGTTGCGGGCCAGGCCACGCAGGAACGTGAAGGTAGCCGGGCTGAAATAGGTGCTCATAGGCTGCTCTGCAGGTGGGTGCCCCAGTCGCGCAGCTGCTGCAGCAGGGCGAGCTTGCCTTCATCGTCGGCATGCTCTGCGGCCAGTGCATCCAGCTGCGCGGTGAACTGCGGCAGGGTCTGTTCGCCCAGCGATGCATCGCCGAGCAGGCGCTGGCGACGATAGTCGTTCCAGCGTGAGCGCTCGGTGGTGTCCAGGGTGTCCAGATGGTTGCGGGCGCGGTAGCGGAACAGCAGCTCGGGCATGCGCGGGTCACGCAGGCGTTCGGCAAAGCTGGCCAGTTCGGCCGGTGGGCTGGTGCGGATACGCGACATCAGGGATTTGTCGCCGTCGGCGAGGAAACCGTCGTACAACGAGGCGTCCACATCGCTCGGCGGCAGCGTACGCTCGCCCGAGTACACCTGGCGGACCTTCTCGGCCAGGGCGGGGCCGATCTGGCGCAGGCGCTCGGCTTTGGCTTCGATCGCGGCTGGGTCGATGCCCAGACGCGCATGGTCGGCCGGACGCAGGTGGTTCCAGGCCACCAGCGCCGGCACCTTGTTGAGGTGGACTTCCTTGAGCGGCACGCGCTGCTCGCCCTCGGCCATGTCCGCGGCGCGGGTATACAGGCGCGCGGCGATGGTCTCCGGCGGCAGGTCCAGCAGCGGCTCGATATCGCCCTCCAGATCGAGCGCGATGATGCGGTTGTTGATGAAGGGATGGCGCGCCAGTGGCAGCACCGGTGCGGCGCACATGCGCTGGGCCGGGTAGCGCATCGAGATGTGCAGCACCGGCTGCATCGCGTCCACATCCAGCAGGCTGCCGACAAAGCGTTTGTCGCGCAGCTTCAGCGCGTAGTCCCACAGCCGTGGCTGCGCCTGCTTGAACAGCTTCGCCAGGCCGAGCGTCGCGTAGACATCGGACAGCGCTTCATGCGCATCGCCCTGGCGGACGTTGTTGGCGGTGGCCAGATGCTCGAGCTTGAACGAGGTGGCGCCGTCTTCGCGCTGCGGCCAGACAATGCCATCCGGACGCAGTGCGTGCAGCAGCCGCATCATGTCCAGCAGGTCCCAGCGCGAATTGCCGTTGCGCCACTCGCGTTCGTAGGGATCGTAGAAGTTGCGGAACAGCCCGTGGCGGACGAACTCATCGTCGAAGCGCAGCGTGTTGTAGCCCAGCGAGCAGGTGCCCGGCTGCGCCATGAGGTCGTTGATCCGCGCGAACGCCTCGGCTTCGGTGACGCCCGCGGTGAGTGCGTGCTGCGGGGTGATACCGGTGATCAGGGTGGCGATCGGGGAGGGCAGCAGATCATCGGCCGGCTTGACGTAGAAGCTCACCGGCTCATCGATGATGTTCAGATCGGCATCGGTACGGATACCGGCGAACTGCGCGATGCGCGTGCGGCGCGGGTCTTGACCGAAGGTTTCAAGATCGTAGAACAGGAAGCTGTCGGCCATCAGTGCGCGCCCTCCAGGACAGGCAGTTGTTCGTGGACCAGTCGCTCCAGTGCGGCCCAGTCGATATGCGCCAGGCTGTCGTGCCCGGCGGTGGCTTCCTCCAGCATGCGCCGCTGCAGCTCGGTGCGCGCCAGCGCAACGGCATACGGGGTGCGCAGGAAGGTGACCATCGTGTAGTGCGGCACGAATCGCGTCGGCCAACGTGCCTGCAGCGCCTGCTCCAGTTCGCGCTGCAGCAGGAACTGCGGATCGGCGACGCGGTCGCGCATCTCCAGGTAGTTCTCCAGCGCCATCTGCTGGATCGCCTCGGCATTCGGCTTGCGGTCGGTCTCGAAGGCGGCGAAGGCCTCGCCCAGCGAATCCTGCTCCAGCAGGTGCGCGGCCAGCGCGATGCAGTCTTCGAAGGCGCAGTTCATGCCTTGGCCGTGGAACGGGACCATCGCGTGCGCGGCATCACCGATCAGCACCGCGCGGCCCTTCATGTGCCAGTGCTTGAGGTGCAGCGTGCCGAGCAGGCCCGGCGGATGCTGCTCCCAGTCACGGCGCAGGTTCGGGATCAGCGCCAGCGCATCGGGGAAGTCGCGCGCGAACAGGGCTTCGGCTTCGGCGCCGCTGTTGGTGGTGGCAAAGCTCGGATCGCCCTCGTTGGGCAGGAACAGGGTGACCGTGAACGTGCCTTCATCGTTGGGCAGCGCAATGCACATGTAGTGCCCGCGCGGCCAGATGTGCAGCGCGTTGGCCTCGATCCGGAACCCACCTTCGTCGGTCGGCGGGATCTCCAGCTCCTTGTAGGAGTGATCCAGGAAGTCGATGCGCTCGTCCAGCGGCTGCTTGCGGTTCATCGCCGCGCGCAGCGCCGAACCGGCACCGTCGGCACCGATCAGGGTATCGAAGCGGATATCGTGCGGCTGGTCGTCGCGGTCATCGATGAAGCGTGCGTAGCCCGCATCGAAGTCCACCGTATGCAGGCGCCGGTGGAAGTGCACGGTGGCACCGGCATCCTCGGCCAGCTGCAGCAACGTGGTGTTGAGATCCTTGCGATGGATCGACCAGATCACTTCGCTGTCATCGCGCCCGTAGCGCTGCAGCTGCGGTTCGCCCTCGCGCGGGTGAATCATGCGCCCGCGCATCATCACCGCCTTGGCCATGACCGCATCTTCGACCCCGGCCTGGCGCAGCGCGTGTCGGCCACGCTCGGCCAAGGCCAGATTGATCGAACGGCCGGACTCGTAATCGCTCACGCGCGGATCGCCGCGGCGCTCATACAAGGTGATCTGCCAGCCCTGGCGGGACAGCAGGATGGCCAGCAATGAACCGGCCAGGCCAGCACCGATGATGCTCAGCGAGCGGGAGGGGGTAGCAATCAAGGCGATGTCCGTGGGGGCGGGGAGGGCGGTCGGGTCAAAGACCGGCCCAGGCTTCCACTTCCTCGACGAAGTGGTGCAGGTCGAGGTAGCGGTTGTACAGCGGTGTCGGCGAGATGCGGATCACGTCGGGCTCGCGCCAGTCGCCGAGCACGCCCACGGTCTGCAGGTACTCGAACAGGCTGCGGCCACGCTCGCGGCCACCGGCCACACGCAGCGAGAGCTGGCAGCCGCGGCGCTCCGGCTCGGACGGCGTCAGCACCTCCAGCACACCGGACAGGCGCGCACGCACCAGTGCGTCCAGCATGCCGGTCAGGCGTAGCGACTTGATCCGCAGCGCGTCGATGCCACCGGCCTTGTCAACCACATCCAGCGCGGCGCGCAGCGGGGCCAGGCCCAGCACCGGCGGATTGCTGAGCTGCCAGCCTTCCGCACCGACTGCAGGCACGAACTGCGGCGCCATCTTGAAGCGGGTCGCTTCTTCGTGGCCCCACCAGCCGGCGAAGCGCGGCAGGGTGGCATCACGGTGATGACGTTCGTGCACGAAGCAGCCGGCCACGGCGCCTGGGCCTGCGTTGAGGTACTTGTAATGGCACCACACGGCGAAATCCGGCGCGATGTCGTGCAGCTGCAGCGGCACATTGCCGACCGAATGCGCCAGATCGAAACCGACGCGCGCGCCCTGCAGGCGCGCCATGCGGGTGATGGCGTCCAGATCGAACACCTGGCCACTGCGGTACTGCACACCGGGCCACAGCACCAGCGCCAGGCGTGGGCCATGCTCGGTGATGGCGCGTTCGATGGCCTGCAGCGAAATGGTGCCGTTGGGCTCATCGGGCTGCACTTCGATCAGATCGGTATCGGGGTTGAAGCCATGGAAGCGGATCTGCGATTCCACTGCATGCCGATCCGTCGGGAAGGCGCCGGCCTCCATGAGGATGACGGGCCGCTCGGCGGTGGGCCGGTAGAAGCTGACCATCATCAGGTGCAGGTTGACGCTGAGGGTGTTCATTGCCACGACTTCGCTGGGTAGGGCGCCGACGACGCGGGCGAGCTGTTCGCTCACCAGGCGGTGGTAGTGCAGCCACTGGGTGTCGCCGGTGAAGTGGCCTTCGACGGCCAGCGAGGCCCATTTGTCCATGACCTCCTGGACGGCGGCACGTGCGCCGCGCGGCTGCAGGCCCAGCGAGTTGCCGACGAAGTAGGTCTGGTCGCGGTGGTTGTGCTGGGGAAAGACGAATTCACTGCGCAGGGCGCGCAGCGGATCGGCGGCGTCCAGGGCAACGGCATGGGTGCGGCTGAGGATCTCGGACATGGTGCAACCGGCGGTGTCAGTGAGCTGACAGTTTATCCGGGTGGTGGGGGTGTGGGCTGAATCTGGCTTGCGGTGTTGTTTTGGCGTGGGCTGGTGGTTGGTAGCTGGCGCTCAAGGTGGAGGCGGACCCAGCGCCAACGCCAAAGCCAAAGCCAAGGCCGAAGCCAAAGCCAAAGCCAAAGCCAAAGCGTACGGAGTGACGTTCCAGTGGACGGGCCGATGTGGGTGGGTCTGCTGGACCCGCCGCAAGTACGTCCGTGTAGGCTCGTAGTGCGGCTTGCGCGTGTACGCAATCCTGCGTACACGGCAAGACCGGGGTTGGGCGTCCTGCCCAACCCGCCCGACGCATGCGTCGGGCCCATGCCGCACACGGTCCTGCAGACCCACCCACACCGGCCCGCTGACAATTGGCTGGTGCGCAGGGTAAAGGCGGGCACTACCCACGCCTTGTGGGTGCTCTAGGTTGCATCCTTGGGGTTCAGGGCCGGCGAGCTGACATCGGTGGATGGTGCATTCACTCGTTGATGCATGTTGCCGGCCATGATCGAACACCGCGTCGGCGCTTGCTCGCCCATTTGGTCGGTCTTCGCTTCAACTTTCGGAGCTGGTCCAGACTTAGTCGTAGTCGCAGTCGCAGTCATTGTCATTTATGCCTGTGCCGAGGTTGGCGGCACTGGGACCAGCGCAGCTTGATTTTGCCCGCGCGGCTGCGGCGACGTATCAGCAGGCGCAGTCACAGAAGCAGAAGCAGCAGAAGCAGCAGAAGCAGCAGAAGCAGCAGCCGCGCTAGCTCCAGCTCTGCTCTTTTCCATGCGCACCGACGAAGTGTGGATGGGTCGGTGGGGGTGGATTTCCGGGACCGTGTGCGGCATGGATGCCGCACTACGAGCCTACATGGACGTACTTGCGGCGGGTCCCGGAAATCCACCCCCGCCGGCCCACTCGCAGGCACCTCAACCGCCGGCTCTAAAGCTCTAAAGCTCTCAGCCTCTCAAGCCCTCAAGTGCTGACGCCTTGAAGCGAGCGAACCATCACCCCTAAACAGCCACCTTCTCAGGCAGCGGATCCACATGCCCGCACGCATCGCACGTGCGCAACTCCAGCGAGGAGTGATAGCGATCAAATACCTTCGGCAGATCCGTCTCGATGTTCTCCAGCGCGAAAAACTCCTCGTACAACTTGTGATTGCACCGCTCGCAGAACCACATCAACCCATCGCGCTCATGCGCCAGCCGCTTGCGCTCCACTACCAGGCCCACACCGCCCGCCGGACGCCGCGGTGAATGCGGCACCTTGCCCGGCAGCAGAAACATCTCGCCCGCACGGATAAGAATGTCGCGCACCGCGCCATCCTCCTGCACCTTCAGCGTCATCTCGCCTTCAAGCTGATAGAACCACTCCGGGCCCTCGTCGTAATGAAAATCCGTCCGGCTGTTCGGGCCGCCGACCACCATCACGATGAAATCGCCGTTCTCGATCATCTTGTTGCCGACCGGCGGCTTCAACAGATGCCGGTTTTCGTCGATCCAGCCGAGCAGATTGATGGGAGAAGCAAGCATGGGTGATGTCCGTAAAAGGAAGAATCAGTCGCGCCGACCGTGGCGCGGCACGTAGGACAGCGCCTTCTCGTACGCCGCCTGCAGCTCTTCCGGTGCGCCCACATCGATGCCCATCTCGCGCACCCGGCCGTCCTTCAGGCTGTACACCCAGCCGTGCACCATCAGCTTCTGGCCGCGTGCCCACGCATCCTGCACGATCGTGGAGCGGCACGCGTTGACCACCTGCTCGATCACGTTCAGCTCGCACAGGCGCGCATGCTTCAGCGCGGGGTCCTCGATCGCGTCCATGATCGCCGAGTGCTTCTGCGCCACATCGCCGACATGGCGCAGCCAGTTGTCGGCCAGGCCCACGCGCGTGTTGTTCAAGCTGGCATGCACACCGCCGCAGCCGTAATGGCCCACGATCAGGATGTGCTTCACCTTCAGCTGATCCACGGCGTACTGGATCACGCTCAGGCAGTTCAGATCGGTATGCACCACCACGTTGGCCACGTTGCGGTGCACGAACACCTCGCCCGGTGCCATGCCGATGATCTGGTTGGCCGGCACCCGGGAGTCGGAGCAGCCGATCCACAGGTATTCCGGGTGCTGCTGCTTGGCCAGCTGGTGGAAGAACTCCGGGTCTTCTTTCTCGATCCGGTCGGCCCATTCGCGGTTGTTCTGCAGCAGCTTGTGGATGTCTTTCATCGTGCGGGGTCCCTGGCGTCGGGTGGGGGCAAGGCGCGGCCAGCGTGGCCGCGTCGTCGCAGGAAATAGGAAGGGTCAGTCGGCGGCAGTGCCGCCCTCACGGCGCCAGCGCATCCACTGCGCCAGCTCGCGTGATGCCGGGGCGTCCAGTGCCGACAGCGCATCGATCACGCTGGACTGGTTGGCCTCGGGGTGGTTCTGGCTGAGCTTGAGTTTGATCTGCACCTGCGCCGGGCGGAAACGGAAACCGACGATGCCACCGAGCATGCGCTGTTGGCGCGGCTCGATCGGCAGCAGGTCCCAGTCGCCACCGACCTGTGTTTCATAGTGCGTGCTCAGGCCGTCCAGCATGGCGATCAGTGTCTCGTCATCGGTGACCGGTTCCAGCACGCCGCGCAGTTCCGCGGCGGCGTAGTTCCAGGTCGGTACGCGCGCCTGCGCAGCCTTATCGGGATACCAGCCTGGCGATACGTAGGCGTGCGGGCCCTGCACCAGCATCAGCGCCGGGCCGGCATGGCCGGCCTGCGGGTTGGGCTTGGCCCAGTGGCCTTCGATCAGGATGCCGTCGGCATTGCGCCGGTACAGCACCGGCATCCGCGTGGCCTGCGGCAGTCCGTCGGTCCCGGTGGTGACCAGCGTGACGAAGGCATCGCGCGCCAGCAGCCGGTCCAGCCAGATCAGGTCGGTCTCGACGAAGGCGGACGGGATGAACATCGTCGGTTACGCGCGGGCGCCCAGGCTCTGGATCATGCGACCGTGCAGTGCGTCGTCGCTGTCGGCCTGTGGCGGCTGCACTTCATGCAGCGAGAAGCCGCGCACCAGGGCGTCTTCTTCATCCAGACCATCGTAGGCGACGAACTCGGCGTCGAACAGCTGCGAGCGTGCGGTGTCTTCGCTGTCGTAGCTCAGCGTGTTGCCGTCGCTGTCCAGCACCTCGGCGGTGCCGGCCGGGCGCACGCGCAGGCGGGCCCAGATCAGCGTGTTGCCGAGGCTGGCCAGGAACCACTCGTCGTGGTGGGAGGTGTTGTCGTTCATGTGATTACCATCGAAAGCAGCCAGAGCAGGGCAGCCATGCCCAGTCCAGCAAGCAGCGTAAGCAGGGAAAGCCAGGCCGGCGCGGCCAGGCCTGTCAGCGAGCGGTCGCGGCTCTGGCGATAGTCGCGGCCGAGCAGCCAGCGCAGCGCATCCGGGCGCAGGAACGCGCCCGTGCCGAAACGATCCGCCAGCGCCGGGTGGCGGTCGCGGATGTGGACCAGGGTCAGCGGCCAGAAGATCACGAAGGCACTGAACCCGGCGATCGCCACGCCGACGAAACACAGCGCGAAGAACAGGGTCATGGTTCAGGCCTCCGTAGGTCGATCAGAACTCGGCGCTGCCCGGTGCGCGCGGGTAGGGGATCGCATCGCGGATGTTGCTCAGCCCGCAGACGTAGACCACCAGGCGCTCGAAGCCCAGGCCGAAACCGGCGTGCGGCACCGAACCGTAGCGGCGGAAATCGCGGTACCAGCCGTAGTGCGCCGGATCCAGGCCGAACTGCGCCATGCGCGCATCGAGTACGTCCAGGCGCTCTTCGCGCTGGCTGCCGCCGATGATCTCGCCGATGCCCGGGGCCAGCACGTCCATCGCCGCGACGGTCTTGCCGTCGTCGTTCAGGCGCATGTAGAACGCCTTGATGTGTTCGGGGTAGTTGGTCACCACCACCGGGCGGCCGATGTGTTCTTCGGTCAGCCAGCGCTCGTGCTCGGTCTGCAGGTCCAGGCCCCATTCGACCGGGAAGTCGAACTTCTTGCCCGAGTTCTGCAGCAGCTTCACCGCTTCGGTGTAGTCGATCTGCTCGAACGGAGCGTTGATGAAGCCTTCCAGTTTGGTGATCGCGTTCTTGTCCACGCGCTCGGCCAGGAAGGCCAGGTCGTCGCCACGCTCATCGAGCACCGCGCGGAACAGGTACTTCAGGAACTGCTCGGCCAGGCGCGCGTCTTCGGCCAGATCGGCAAAGGCGATTTCCGGCTCGATCATCCAGAATTCGGCCAGATGGCGGGTGGTGTTGGAGTTCTCGGCACGGAAGGTCGGGCCGAAGGTGTAGACCTTGCTCAGCGCCAGGCAATACGCCTCGACGTTCAGCTGGCCGGACACGGTCAGGAAGGTTTCCTTGCCGAAGAAGTCGCGGCTGAAATCCACCTCGCCCTTTTCGTTGCGCGGCAGGTTGGCCATGTCCAGGGTCGAGACCCGGAACATCTGGCCGGCACCTTCGGCATCGGACGTGGTCACGATCGGGGTGCTGATCCAGTTGAAGCCGTTCTGGTGGAAGAAGCGGTGCACGGCCTGGGCCAGGCAGTTGCGGATGCGGGTGACCGCACCGAACAGGTTCGTGCGCGGGCGCAGGTGCGCCACTTCCCGCAGGAACTCCGGGCTCATCGGCTTGGGCTGGATCGGGTAGGTCAGCGGGTCTTCGACCAGGCCGACGATCTCGATGTCGCTGGCCTGGATCTCGAAGGACTGGCCCTTGCCCTGTGATTTGACCAGGGTGCCGCGGGCGATCACCGAGCAGCCCGGGGTCAGGCTCTTGATGTCGTCGAAGTTGGCCAGGGTGTCATTGGCCACCACCTGGATGGGGGCGAAGCAGGAGCCATCGGTGACATTGACGAAGGCAAGCGCCGCAGAGCCGCGCACCGTGCGGACCCATCCGCGTACTGTTGCCTCGCCGCCTTCCGGGATCTTCCCGGCAAGCGCATGTTCAACGCTGACCACCGTCATGACTTGAATCCTCTGTTGATCGACTCGATCTCTGAACACGGAGTTTAACGGGTGCGGTGTTCGGCTTGCGAGGCATTTCTCGCGTCCGCCGGGGGCTGTGCGCGGTGTGAACCGCAGCGATGGCCGCCGGAGCCGGGCCGCGCCATACCCTCTATAATGATCACGATCCGCTGGAGTTGCCTGTCATGGCCGTAAGCCTTACCCCTGTTGCCTTTGCCCGTGTGCGCAAGTTCGTCGAGCAGACCCCCGGCGCGCTGGGCCTGCGTTTCGGCGTGACCCGCACCGGCTGTTCCGGCTGGGGCCACATCACCGATCTGGCCCGCGATGAGCGCGAGGGCGACACCGTCTTCGAGCAGGATGGGGTCCGCATCTATGTGGATGCCACCAGCCTGGACCTGGTCGACGGCACCGAAATCGACTTCGGCAAGCACGGCCTGAGCGAGACCTTCACATTCAGGAACCCGAACGCGACCGCTGAATGCGGCTGCGGCGAGAGCTTCACCACCGAGGCCGACAAGGCCTGATTGGCCCGCGCGCCGGGCCTGCTCCGCCTGCCCGGCTTGCCTGTAACCCCTTCTGCTGCCACAATGCGCGGCTTCCTGCCTGATTCCGGGCAGGACCCTTGCCCCACCGCGTTCACCTGCGGGGGGCTGTCCGGCCCTCAAAGGGCCACATCCGAAAGGTAAAAACACATGAGTCGTCATTACGAAGTCGTGTTCCTGGTCCACCCGGATCAGAGCGAACAGGTCCCGGCCATGATCGAGCGCTACAAGGCGCTGGTCGAGAACGGCAACGGCACCATCCACCGTCTGGAAGATTGGGGCCGTCGTCAGCTGGCTTACCCGATCCAGAACCTGGTCAAGGCCCACTACGTCATGCTCAACATCGAGTGCGACCAGGCCGTGCTGAGCGAGCTGGTGGAAAGCTTCCGCTTCAACGATGCCGTGCTGCGCAACCTTGTCATCAAGCGTGACGAGGCTGACACCGAGCAGTCGCTGATCATGAAGAGCAAGGACGAGAAGGGCGACAAGCCCGAGCGTGGCGAGCGTCGTCGTCGTGATGACGAAGAAGGCGAAACCACCCCCGCCGCTGACAACGATGCCGGCGAAGACGCCGCTTCGGCCGCTTAAGGAGCACTGACATGTCCAAGTTCTTCCGTCGTCGCAAGTTCTGCAAGTTCACGGCCGAAGGTGTCAAGGAGATCGATTACAAGGATCTCAACACCCTGCGCCAGTACCTCACCGAGAACGGCAAGATCGTGCCGAGCCGCGTGACCGGTACCAAGTCGAAGTACCAGCGCCAGCTGGCAACGGCCGTCAAGCGCGCCCGTTTCCTGGCCCTGATTCCGTACACCGACAACCACGACGTCTGATGAAGGCCGGCGGCCTATTGGTCGCCGCTTTCGCGGATCCGGCCGCCCGCGCTGCAAAGCGTCGGGCGGTTTCAAGGATTCGCCGTTCGGATATTCGGACAGCCATCCGCTGCGGGGCCTGAGCCTCGCTAACGAATACATATTTGGAGCTACACCATGAAGCTGATTCTTCTTCAGAAGGTCACCAACCTCGGCGGTCTGGGCGATCTGGTCGACGTGAAGCCGGGCTACGGCCGCAACTTCCTCGTCCCGACCGGCAAGGCCGTTCCGGCCACCGCAACCAACGTGGCTGAGTTCGAAGCCAAGCGCGCTGATTACGAAGCCAAGGCCCAGTCGATCCACGCTGATGCCGAAGCCCGCAAGGCGAAGCTGGAAGGCAAGAGCGTCACGATCGCTGCGAACGCTTCGACCGAAGGCAAGCTGTACGGTTCGGTTGGCCCGCGCGATATCGCTGAAGCCTTCACCGCTGCCGGCCTGCCGCTGGAAAAGAGCGAAGTGATCCTGGGCGAAGGCGCTTTCCGCAACGTGGGCGAGTACGAGGTGACTGTTCACCTGCACGCCGACGTGGAAACCACCGTCAAGGTGGTTGTGGAAGCCGAAAAGGCCTGATCCCTGCCGAAAGGCAGGAGTCACTGAAACGGGTGCCCGCGAGGGCGCCCGTTTTTGTTTTTGGCGGCTGCGACTGTGAACGGCAACGGCTTGGCGCGTTGATGACATCGGTAGGAGGGCGCCGGGTAGCCTGGGCCGGGACCCGCCGTAAACCCGTCCATGGGGGCTCGAAATGCGCCATCCATGGCGCATTACGGTCCCGGCCCAGGCTACCCGACACCCTCCAGCCAAGGGTCCGGTCCGGGCGGTGGGAAGAGCTGGCTTCCGCTGGCTGTGGCGGGTGGTGCCCCAGTCGGCATGCTCCGGGTCCAGATCCCCAGGTAAAGGCACGCCATGCGTGGATGCTCTTGCTCTCCGTACTGCTTCAGCTGCGCATGGCTCGGCTTTGCCCTGTTTTAATGCGCCGGCGAGGGCGGGCAGGTCAGGTTGGGTCGGGTCGGGTCGGGCCAAGCGAAGTTAAGCCAAGCCAAGCCAAGGCAATTCAAGGCAGGCCAAGGCAAGGCAAGTCAACGCCAGCACGCCTTGGCTCTTCGCCCGCACACCAGCCACGTGTCTACGGGATGGCGTGGGTGGGGTGGCGGGACCGTAATGCGCCATGGATGGCGCATTTCGAGCCCCCATGGGTGAGAGCGCATTGCTTGCGAGGCATTGCCTCGCATGCGTTCGAACGCACAGCCGCCAGCGGCTGGGCCGGACCGCGGAGCGGGGTTCACGGCGGGTCCCGTGGCCCCACCCACGCCGTCCCGCCACGCACCAACCTGAAATGCCGCTTCTGCCTTGGCTCCAGCTCCAGCTAAGCCCAACATCCACACCCGCAGCCCGCTGAACACCCGCCCCGTTATACTCAGGCTATCGCGTCGCCCCCGGGACCATTGAAACCCTGCAACATCAATGGCTTGAAGGGTAAATCCGCTCCGTAATCCACCATGGTGGGGGTCGTTTCAGACCTTCGCCCGGAAAACCATCACGCCATGCGTCTGTCCACGATCAAGCTGTCCGGATTCAAATCCTTCGTCGATCCGACCACGCTGCACCTGCCGACCAACATGACCGGCGTGGTGGGCCCCAATGGCTGTGGCAAATCGAACATCATCGACGCCGTGCGCTGGGTCATGGGCGAAAGCTCCGCCAGCCGCCTGCGCGGCGACTCGCTGACCGACGTCATCTTCTCCGGCTCCTCCGCCCGCAAGCCTGTCTCGCAGGCCACCGTCGAACTGATCTTCGACAATACCGACCACACCATCTCCGGCGAGTACGCCTCGTTCAACGAGATCTCGGTCAAGCGCACTGTCAGCCGCGACGGCAGCAGCAACTATTACCTCAACGGCACCAAGTGCCGCCGCCGCGACATTACCGATCTGTTCCTCGGCACCGGGCTGGGGCCGCGCAGCTACTCGATCATCGAGCAGGGCATGATCAGCAAGATCATCGAGGCCCGGCCTGAAGATCTGCGCGTGTATCTGGAAGAGGCCGCCGGCATCTCCAAGTACAAGGAGCGGCGCAAGGAAACCGAAACCCGCATCCGCCATACCCGCGAAAACCTGGATCGTCTGGGTGACCTGCGCGAGGAAATCGGCAAGCAGCTCGAACACCTCAAGCGCCAGGCGCGGCAGGCCGAGCAGTACCAGGCGCTGCAGGAAGAGCGCAAGATCAAGGACGCCGAATGGAAGGCGCTGGAATACCGCGGCCTGGATGGGCGCCTGGGCGGCCTGCGAGAAGCGTTGTCGCGGGAGGAAACGCGTCTGCAGCAGCTGATCGCCGAACAGCGTGACGCCGAAGCCCATATCGAAACCAGCCGCCTGCGCCGCGAAGAAGCCTCCGATGCGCTCAACACCGCGCAGGCCGAGGTGTACCAGGTCGGCAGCACGCTGGCCCGGCTGGAACAGCAGATCCATCACCAGCGCGAAATGTCGCAGCGCTTGAACAAGGCGCGCGATGAAGCACAGCAGGCGCTGGCCGATCTGGGTCAACACATCAGTGGCGATGAGGCCAAGCTGATGGTGCTGCGCGAGGCGGTCGATGACGCCGAGCCGCGCCTGGAGCAGCTGCAGGAAGAGAACGAAATCAAACAGGAAGCCCTGCGCGATGCCGAGGCGCGTCTGGCCGATTGGCAGCAGCGCTGGGAAGCGCATACCCGCAATACCTCTGAAGCCTCGCGCGCCGGTGAAGTCGAGCGCACGCGTGTGGACTATCTGGATCGCCAGGTGTTGGAAGCCGACCGCCGCCGCGAGTCGCTGCAGGCCGAGCGCGCCGGTCTCGATCTGGACGCACTGGCCGAGGTGTTCGAGGAGCTGCATATCCAGCACGAGACCCAGAAGGCCTCGCTGGATACGCTCAACGAGCAGGTGGAGGAACGCAAACTTGCCGTGGCCGGGCTGCAGGATCGCCAGCGCACCGGGCAGACCGAGCTGGCCGAGATCCGCAAGCAGGCCCAGGCCGCACGTGGCCGCCTGTCCTCACTGGAAACCCTGCAGCAGGCCGCGCTGGGCCAGGAGCAGGGCGCGGCGGTGGCGTGGCTGAAGGCGCGGGGGCTGGATTCCGGCGCGCGCGTCGGCGAGCGCCTGACCGTGGAAAGTGGCTGGGAAAATGCGGTGGAAAGCGCGCTTGGTCAGCTGATCGAAGGTGTGCTGGTCGATTCCCCGGAATCACTGGTCGATGCGCTGGGCGAACTTGGCGAAGGCCGCATTGCGCTGGTGTCGGCCGAACAGGAGACGCTGACCGTTGCGCCGACGTCGCTGGCGGCGAAGGTGCAGGGCCCGACCGCGATCCGTCGCCTGCTGGCGCGCCTGCATGCAGCCGAAGATCTTGAGTCGGCGCGTGCACTGCAGGCCACGCTGGGTGACGGCGACTCGGTGATCACCCGTGGTGGCGAGCGGCTGGGCGAGGGCTGGGTGCGCGTGTCGCGCTCCGGTGCAGCCAAGCAGGGCGCGCTGCTGCGGGAGCGCGAGATCGTTACCCTGCGCGAGCAGATTGAAACGCTGCAGGACCGCGAAGCCGCACTGGAACAACAGCTGGCCGGGTTCCGTGACCAGTTGCTGGCGGGTGAGCAGCAGCGCGAAGACGCACAGCGCCGGTTGTACCTGGCCCATCGCAGCGTGTCTGAACTCGGTGGTCAGCTGCAAAGCCAGCAGGGCAAGGTGGAAGCCGCACGCACCCGCATCGATCGCATCGAAGGCGAACTGGTGCAGCTGCTGGAAACGCTGGATGCCGGTCGCGAGCAGGTGCGTGAAGCACGCTCACGCCTGGATGATGCGGTGACCAGCATGGGGGATCTGGAATCGGTCCGCGCCGCGCTGGAAGGCGAGCGCCGCCAGTTAACCGATGCCCGTGATCAGGCCCGCGATCAGGCCCGCAATGTACGTGAAGCGGCGCACTCGCTCGCGCTGACCCTGGAATCGCAACGCGCGCAGATCGCCTCGCTGAGCCAGGCGCTGGAGCGCATGAGCACTCAGCGAGGACAGTTGGACACACGTCTGGGTGAGCTGCACTCGCAGCTGGATGAAGGTGATTCGCCGGTCAAGGCGCTGGAAGCCGAGCATCAGAACGCGCTCGGTGAGCGGGTGCGCGCCGACCGCGTGTTGGGTGAGGCGCGCACGTTGCTGGATGGCATCGATGCCGAGTTGCGCACTTTCGAGCAGACCCGCCACCAGCGCGACGAACAGGCGCTTGCGCAGCGCGAGCGGATTTCCCAGCGCAAGCTCGATCAGCAGGCGCTGGTGCTCAGCGCCGACCAGCTGTCGGCCTCGGTGGAAAAGGCCGGTTTCGTGCTGCAGGACGTGATCAACGGCCTGCCCGAGGATGCGCGCATCACCGATTGGGAACAGACGGTCCATCAGATCGACGGCCGCATGCGTCGCCTGGAGCCGGTGAACCTGGCCGCCATCCAGGAATATGGCGAGGCCTCGCAGCGCTCGGAGTATCTGGACGCGCAGAACACCGACCTCACCACCGCGCTGGAAACGCTCGAAGATGCGATCCGCAAGATCGACCGCGAGACCCGCGGCCGCTTCAAGGACACCTTCGATCGCGTCAATGCCGGCGTGCAGCAGCTGTATCCGCGTCTGTTCGGTGGTGGCCACGCGTATCTGGAATTGACAGGTGAAGACCTGCTCGACACCGGTGTTGCGATCATGGCGCGGCCGCCGGGCAAGCGGGTGTCGAGCATCTCGCTGCTGTCCGGTGGCGAGAAGGCGATGACTGCGGTGGCGCTGGTGTTTGCGATCTTCCAGCTCAACCCGGCGCCGTTCTGCCTGCTGGACGAGGTGGACGCGCCGCTGGACGAAGCCAACGTCGGCCGCCTGGCCAACATGGTCAAGGAAATGAGCGAGAAGGTTCAGTTCCTGTTTGTGAGCCACAACAAGGCCACGATGGAGGCAGCACACCAGCTTTCCGGCGTGACCATGCGCGAACCGGGCGTCAGCCGACTGGTCAGTGTCGACCTGGAGGAAGCCGCACGATTGGCGGGCGCGGCGTGACGTGCCATCCTTAAGTACCTGAATGATTTAGCCGGAGAACCTCCCGAATGTCCGACATGGCACTGCTCCGCATCGGCATCCTGGCCGCCGGCCTGCTGTTGATCGCTGCGATCTTCCTGTTTGGCCGTCCGAAAAAGAAAGTGCAGGGCCGCCGCGTCGAAGGTGCTGAAGGCACCAACGGCCAGCGCCGTGAGCCCGTGCTGGGTGAAGGCGAAGCCCCGGGCGAGGGCGCTGCGCCCGTCGTCGGCGAAGATGGCGTGACCCAGCCCGAACTCGGCCTGCCCGAGGTGGATGCTGGCCCGGCCAGTGACCTTGGCAAGCGCACCACCCAGGATTTCGACAAGATCGTCTCGCTGTTCGTGGCCGCCCGTGCCGGTGAGCAGCTGCGTGGCGAAGACATCGTCGTCGCTGCGGAAAAGACCGGCCTGGTGTTCGGCCACATGAATGTCTTCCATCGTCTGGTCGAAGGCCACCCCGAGCGCGGCCCGATCTTCTCGATGGCCAGCATCATGAAGCCGGGTAGTTTCGACATGGCCAACATCCGCGAGATGGAAACGCCGGCGATCGCCTTCTTCCTGACCCTGCCGGCACCGCTGACCGCACTGGATGCCTGGGAAAAGATGCTGCCGACCGTGCAGCGCATGGGCGAGCTGCTCGATGGCGTGGTGCTCGATGACAGCCGCAATGCCCTGGGCCGCCAGCGCATCGCGCACATCCGCGACGAGCTGCGTGCCTACGACCGCCAGCACCAGGCTCCGCCGCTGACGAAAGCGCCGCGCTGGTGAACCCAGCGAGGGTCGGCTCTACCCGTTCCCGCTGACCACCGCCTCGAACGCCTCACGGAACCGCGCCATCTCAGCCGCGGTCCCGACGGTAACGCGCACCCGTTGCGGCCAGATCGGCCAGCTGCGGCCGATCATCACGCCGCGCGCGGCCATGGCGGCGGAGAAGGCGGTGCCGTCACGCTGCACATCGACCACGAAGCAGTTCGCTTCCGATGGCACGCACGCAAAGCCGCGCTTGCCCAGCCACGCAACGGTGTCCTGCCGAACCAGCGCATTTTCCGCCCTGCGCTGCGCGATCAGCCCGGGATCACGCAGGCTCGCCAGGCCTGCCGCCATCGCCGTGACCGGTAGGGGGTTGTCGCCGAGGCTGGCCAGTTCCTTCAGCCGATCCGGATGCGCGGCCGCCACACCCAGGCGCAGTCCGGCCATGCCATAGAGCTTGGAGAAGGTGCGCAGCACGATCACATCGTCGCGTTGCATCACCTGGGCGATCACCGAGCGCTGCCCGCTGTACTGCAGGTAGGCTTCATCGACCAGCACCCGGGTCTGCGCGGGCTTGTTGGCCAGCAGCCAGGCGATGTCGGTGGCGGACGTGATCGAGCCGGTGGGATTGTTGGGGTTGCAGAGATACAGCAGCCCGGCGTTGACCCGCACGGCGGCAGCGGCCATTGCGCGCACGTCGTGCGCACCGTCCGCACGCAAGGGCACCTTGGCTACGGTGGCCCCGCGCGCAGCAGCAAGATCGCCCAGCGCTTCGAAGGTGGGGTCAGCGACGACCAGCCCGGCTGTCGCCGAGGTCCATACGACGGCCGCCCGGTTCAGCGGTTCGCTCGAACCGGGGTAGAACCGCACGTGATCCTTGCCGATGCCTTCCTGCTGGGCAAACAGGTCGCGCAGCTCGCCGGCCAGAGCGAACAGATAACGCCCGCTGCCGGCGACGATGTCGCGTGCCGCGGTCTGCGCGGCGGGCGACGGCCCATACGGGCATTCGTTGAAGTTCAGCAGCACCGGCCCGGTGCTGGCCGGGAGCACGCGCGACGGCGCAGCCGATGCAGGCAGCACGCCCAGGCCGGACAACGCCAGGCCGGTACCGGCCAGTTGCAGGAACGAGCGACGGGAAGCGGCAAGGGCAGGGGTCACGGTGCACCGGCAGAGAGGGGTTTCGGCGCAACCTAACGCTACTGCGAATCGGCGGCAAGCGTTCTTCACTGCGCGCAGGAGCGGGGGGAGGGGTAAAATTGACTGCCCCACCTGGATCGCCTTCCGCATGACCCCCAGCCCCGCCGCACGTGCCGATGTCCTGCGCCGCCAGATCGAGGATGCCGGCAAGGCATACCACGAGCGTGACGAGCAGCTGATTCCCGACGTCGAGTACGACCTGCTGGTGCGGGAGCTGGAGGCGATCGAACAGGCGCACCCGGCGCTGGCCGCGGCCGACTCGCCCACCCGGCAGGTGGGCGGCAAGGCCTCCTCGCGCTTCGCCGAGGTCCGCCACGCGGTGCCGATGCTGTCGCTGGGCAACGCCTTCAGCGATGAGGAGGTCCAGGATTTCGTGCGTCGCATCGGCGAGCGCCTGCGCCGCAGTACGCTGCATTTTTCCGCCGAACCCAAACTCGATGGCTTGGCGATCAGCCTGCGCTACGAGAATGGCCGCTTCGTGCAGGGCGCAACCCGGGGTGATGGCGCCACCGGTGAGGATGTCAGTGCCAATCTGCGCCAGATCAGTGTGATCCCGCAGACGCTCAAAGGCGAAGGCTGGCCCGCAGTGCTGGAAGTGCGTGGCGAGGTCTATATGGCCCGCGCCGATTTCGAGGCCTACAACGCCGATGCCCGCCTGCATGACGGCAAGGTGCTGGCCAATCCGCGCAACGCCGCGGCCGGCTCGCTGCGCCAGCTGGATCCGAAGATGAGCGCCAAGCGGAAGCTCAGTTTCTACGCCTATGGCATCGGCCAGGTCGACGGCGGTGAACTGCCGTCCACCCACTCGGCCACGCTCGCCCAGCTGCGTACATGGGGCTTCCCGGTCAGCGACCTGTGCCAGGTGGTGGAAGGTGCGGACGGGCTGCTCGCTTACTACCGTGATATCGGCGAGCGCCGCGATGGCCTGGCGTTCGATATCGACGGCGTGGTCTACAAGCTCGATGACCGCGCCGGCCAGGAGCAGATGGGCTTCGTTGCGCGCGCCCCGCGCTGGGCGATCGCGCACAAGTTCCCGGCGCAGGAACAGACCACCACGGTGGAGGCGATCGAGATCCAGATCGGCCGTACCGGTGCGGCGACCCCGGTAGCGCGTCTGGCGCCGGTCGCGGTGGCGGGTGTGATCGTCTCCAACGCGACGCTGCACAACGCCGATCAGATCGCGCGTCTGGATGTCCGCGTGGGCGATACCGTGATCGTGCGCCGCGCCGGCGATGTGATTCCGGAAGTGGTCAGCGTGATCGCCGACCGCCGCCCCGCCGGTACCACGCCGTGGCAGATGCCCTCGCAGTGCCCGGTGTGCGGCTCGGAGATCGTCCGCGAAGAGGGCGAGGCCGCGTGGCGCTGCTCGGGTGAGCTGAGCTGCCCGGCGCAGCGCAAGGAAGCCATCGCGCACTTCGCGTCGCGCCGTGCGATGGATATCGACGGCTTGGGTGGCAAATACATCGAGACGCTGGTCGATGCGGGCATCGTGCGTGGCGTGGCCGATCTGTATCGCCTGCAGCGCGACCAACTGCTGCAGCTCAAGCTGGTGCTGGATGCCGAGTCGCCCGAGGCCTTGGCCAGCCAGATCGGCCTGCACCTTCCGCCGGAAGGCAGTGGCGAATACCTGCGTGGCATTCTCAAACTGGATGGTACTGACGAGGCGTGGCGCGCACGGGCATTGGCGATGCCGGCGACGTTCGTCTGGAACACGAAGAAGATCGCGACCAAGTGGGCCGACAACCTGATCGCCGCGATCGACGCCAGCCGCACCACGACGCTGGAACGCCTGCTGTTCGCGCTGGGCATCGAACACGTAGGCGAGAGCACCGCCAAGGCCCTGGCAACCTGGTTCGGCGATCTGGAGCTGATCCGGCACCTGCCGTGGCCGCTGTTCAAGCGCGTGCCGGACATCGGCGGCGAAGTCGCACGCTCGCTCGGCCACTTCTTCGAGCAGGCCGGCAACCAGGAGGCGATCGATGCACTGCTGCAGGTCGGCCAGGTGCGCATCAGTGATGTGCATCCGCCGATCGCCAAGCTGCGCGAGGGCCTGGATTTCGCGCAGGTGCTGGTCGAAGCGGAAATCCCCGGCATCACCCGCCTGCGCGCCGAGAAGCTGGTGGCGATGCTGCCCGACGCTGCCTCGGTGCTGGATGCCGAGCCGGTGCGCTTCGTGGCCGCCGGTCTGCCCAACGAAGTGGCCATGGGCCTTGCCGACTGGCTGGACCGCGAAGGCCATGGCCCGATGCTGCTCAAGGCCGAGGACTACCGTCAGAAACTGCTGGCCTTGGCGCCGGAACAGGCCGAACAGGTTGCCGGTCCGCTGGAGGGGCAGACCGCTGTGCTGACCGGCACGCTGACGCAGATGAACCGTGACGAGGCCAAGGCGCGGCTGGAAGCGCTGGGGGCCAAGGTGGCCGGCAGTGTGTCCAGGAAGACGTCCTTCGTGGTCGCCGGTGCCGAGGCCGGTTCCAAGCTGACCAAGGCGCAGGAGCTGGGCGTGCCGGTCTGGGACGAAGACCAGCTCGTGGCCTTCCTCGCGAAGCATTGAACAAGAGAAACCGCATGCATACCGCCCTCCTCGATTTCCGCCTGGCCACCGTGGCCGACACCGAGCTGCTGATCGGGCTGATGCGTGATTTCTACGCGGAAGACAAACTCGATTTCGACGACACCCGCGTGCGCAGGGCCCTCGCGTCGCTGCTGGAAGATCCGCGCAACGGCGAAGTGCTGTTGTGGCTGGACGAGGCGGGTGCTGTGGTGGGTTACGGCGCGCTGGCGATGGGGTTCAGCCTGGAGCAGGGCGGCCACTTTGCGCTGCTGGACGAGCTCTACCTGAGCCATGCCGCACGCGGCCGCGGTCGCGGCAAGCAGGCGCTGGCCATTCTCGAGCAGCGTGCCAATGCGCGTGGCGTGGAGCGCATGCGGCTGGAAGTGAACCATCACAACGAACTGGCGCGCCGGCTGTACCTGGCCACCGGCTATGTGGATGACACCCGCGACCTGCTCACCCTGCCGTTGGCCCAGCGGTTGAAGGACGCGCGCGCATGATCGCCGCGCTGCGCCAGCGTGCCGCGCTCAACGCGCTGATCCGCAGCTTCTTCGCCGCGCGCGATGTGCTGGAGGTGGAAACGCCGATCCTCTCCGCGGCCGGCAACACCGAGCCGAACATCGACAGTTTCTACACCCGTTTCAGCGGGCACGTGGATGCAGGCACGCCGCAACGCTGGCTGCGTACCTCCCCGGAGTTTCCGCTCAAGCGGTTGCTCGCCGCCGGGGTGGGCGACTGTTACGAACTCGGCCGCGTGTTCCGCAATGGCGAAGCCGGTGGCCGCCACAACCCCGAGTTCACCATGCTGGAGTGGTATCGGGTCGGCTGGGATCACCACCGTTTGATCGACGAGACCGCCGAGCTGGTGCGCGTCGCGCTGCAGCTGGTCCAGCGCGAGGCCACCGTGGAAGTCATCGATTACCGCGGTCTCTACCAGCGGCACGTTGGGCTCGACCCGTTCGAGGTCAGCCTGGACCAGCTGCAGGCGCCGCTGGCCGACGTCCGCATCCATGCCGAGGGGCTCACCCGCGACGACTGGCTGGATCTACTGATGACCCACTGCATCCAGCCGCACTTCCGTGACGACACGATGACGGTGGTGCACGATTGGCCGGCCACCCAGGCGGCATTGGCGCGGATCCGTCCGGGCACGCCGCCACTGGCCGAGCGCTTCGAGCTGTACCTGGGCAGTGTGGAGCTCGCCAACGGCTATCACGAGCTGAACGATGCGGCTGAACAACGTGCGCGTTTCGAGCGCGATCATGCGATCCGCACCGCACGGGGCGACGTGCTGCCGCCGCTGGATGAACACCTGCTGGCGGCGCTTCCGGCACTGCCCGGTTGCGCAGGCGTCGCCGTCGGCGTTGACCGCCTGTTGATGGCGATGAACCGCACCGGCCGGATCGCCGATGTGCTGGCGTTCGATTTCGCCCGGGCGTGAGGTGCTGTTGACGCATTCGCGTCTTGCACGGGCTGCATGATGATGCTCTGATCACACGGGATGTCCGAAGGTGGTCGTGTGATCGTTCAGGCGTGGCGGGGATCGTGTTGATGAAGCTGTTGATGGGCGCGGGCATGCCCCTGTGGCCGGTATTGCTGTGGACTGCGCTGCTGCCTGACACGGCGCTGGCGCAGACGGGCGGCTATGCCGGCGAAGTCGTGCGCTGCGAATCGCGTGACATGGAATGGGTTCACTGCGATGTACCTACCGAACGCGGGGTCGATCTGATCCGCCAGCTGTCCGACAACAGCTGTGTGCGTGGCTCGGAGTGGGGTACCGATCGCTCCGGGGTGTGGGTCACCCTGGGGTGCCGCGCCGAGTTCCGCGCGCGCACGGCCGTCGCTGCCACCCGTGCCGATGGCGAACGCCGCACCCGCCGTGTGGTGCGCTGCGAATCCAATGGTCGCCCCCAGAGTTGTCCGGTGGTACTGCAGGGCGCGCCGGTCCGCCTGCTTCGCCAGCTCACCTCGCTGCCGTGCCGCGAAGGTCACAGCTGGGGCTATCGCCGCAACGAGATCTGGGTGACCCGTGGCTGCCAGGGCGAGTTTGAAGTGGGGGCCGCCGATGGCAGTGGCTTCCTCAACGTACCGCGCATCCTGGTCTGCGAGTCCAAGTCGCGCCAGCGCCGGTTCTGTGGTGCCGGGATCACCCACGGTGTCACGCTCAACAAGCAGCTGTCCGGCACGCCCTGCGAGCAGGGCAGCAGCTGGGGCTGGGACAGCCGTGGGGTCTGGGTGGACAAGGGCTGCCGCGCCGAATTCGCGGTCAACTGAGCGCCCGATTCCGCGTGCAACGGCGCGCCGTTACAATGGCCGGATGAACGCATCCACCGACATCGATTACGCCCGCTACGACCATATCCGCCCGATCCTGTGGACCGGCGAGAGCCTGCAGTTGCTCGACCAGCGCAAACTGCCGTTCATCGTCGAGCACGTGGAGTGCCGCAGCAGCGATGCGGTTGCCGAAGCGATCCATGCGCTGACCGTACGCGGCGCGCCGGCCATCGGCATTGCCGCTGCCTGGGGTGTGGTGCTGGCGGCCACTGAGGTCCAGGCCGACGACGGCGCGCAGGCGCTGCTGAAGCTCGAACCTGCCTTGCAGCGCCTCAACGCCTCGCGGCCGACCGCCGTCAACCTGGCATGGGCGCTGGCCCGCATGCGTCGCGCGCTGGCCCCGGCCGGGGCGGACTGGCGCCAGGTGCTGGCCGCCGAGGCACAGGCCATCGCCGAGGAAGACCTGGCCGCCAACCGTCACATGGGCGCGCTGGGCGCGGGTCTGATCGATGAGGGCAGTGGCGTGCTGACCCACTGCAATACCGGCTCGCTGGCCACCGCCGGGTTTGGTACCGCCCTGGGCGTGATCCGCGCCGGTATGGCCCAGCACCGCATCGCCCGTGTGTTTGCCGGTGAGACCCGCCCGTGGCTGCAGGGCGCGCGCCTGACCGTGTGGGAGCTGCAGCAGGACGGCATCGACGCCACCCTGATCGCCGATTCGGCCGCCTCGCACCTGATGAAGACCGGTGCGGTGCAGTGGGTCATCGTGGGTGCGGACCGGATCTGCGCCAACGGTGATACCGCCAACAAGATCGGCACCTACCAGCTGGCCATCGCCGCCCGCCACCACGGCGTGAAGTTCATGGTGGTGGCGCCGTCCTCCACGGTGGACATGGACACCGCCGACGGCGAGCAGATCGAGATCGAGCAGCGCGACCCGGGCGAGCTGTATGGCGTGGGCGGCACCCGCACCGTGGCTGAGGGCATCGCCGCCTGGAACCCGGTGTTCGACGTCACCCCGGGCAGCCTGATCGACGCCATCGTGACCGAGCGCGGGGTGATCCTGAACCCGACGGTGGCCACTATGCAGGCCGCCTTCGGCTGAGGCCTGCTGCGGCGCGCGCCACGACCAACGGTCGTGGCCTGCCCGAGCGCCCGCCAACGCCCCCGTAAGTTCCTGATTCTTGCCGGTAAAACCCCCGTAAAAGCGGGCGGAAAATGGCCCGCTGTGGTAGAATCCAACGGTTAATCGAGATTCCGGCGCAACCGCCCCGAAAGGGCGGTCGTGACGGACTGGACCGCTACCAGACAACGGAACCCGAATGGCAGAAACCGCCAAGGAAATCATCCAGGTCAACCTGGAAGACGAGATGCGCAAGAGTTACCTCGATTACGCGATGAGCGTGATCGTGGGGCGCGCACTCCCGGATGCGCGCGATGGCCTCAAGCCGGTGCATCGCCGCGTGCTGTTCGCGATGAGTGAGCTCAACGCGCACGCCAACAAGCCTTACTTCAAGTCGGCGCGTATCGTCGGTGACGTCATCGGTAAGTACCACCCGCATGGCGATCAGTCGGTGTACGACACGCTGGTGCGTCTGGCGCAGCCGTTCTCGCTGCGTTACATGCTGGTCGATGGCCAGGGTAACTTCGGTTCGGTCGACGGCGACTCCGCCGCCGCGATGCGATACACCGAAGCCCGCATGTCCAAGCTCACCCATGAGCTGATGGCGGACATCGAGAAGGAAACGGTCGATTTCCAGCCCAACTACGACGAGAAGGAACTCGAGCCGACGGTCATGCCGACCCGGTTCCCGAACCTGCTGGTCAATGGTTCGGCCGGTATCGCGGTGGGCATGGCGACCAACATCCCGCCGCACAACCTGACCGAATCGATCAATGCCTGCATCGCGCTGATCGACAATCCCGAGATCGACGTCGACGGCCTGATGGAGTTCATCCCGGGCCCGGACTTCCCGACCGCGGGCATCATCAACGGCACCGCCGGCATCGTGGCCGGGTACCGGACCGGGCGTGGCCGTGTGCGCATCCGCGCCAAGGCCGAGGTTGAAGTGGCTGACAACGGCCGCGAATCGATCATCGTCACCGAGATTCCGTACCAGGTGAACAAGGCCCGGTTGATCGAGAAGATCGCCGAGCTGGTCAAGGAAAAGAAGCTCGAAGGCATCAGCGAACTGCGCGATGAGTCCGACAAGGACGGCATGCGCATCTTCATCGAGATCAAGCGCGGCGAGTCGGCGGAAGTTGTGTTGAACAACCTCTACCAGCAGACCCAGATGGAGTCGGTGTTCGGCATCAACATGGTGGCGCTGGTCGATGGCCGCCCGCAGTTGATGAACCTCAAGCAGATGCTCGAGGCCTTCGTGCGCCACCGCCGCGAAGTGGTCACCCGCCGCACCGTGTTCGAGCTGCGCAAGGCGCGTGCGCGTGCGCACGTGCTGGAAGGCCTGACCGTCGCGCTGGCCAACATCGACGAGATGATCGAACTGATCAAGACCTCGCCGAACCCCACCGAAGCGCGCGAACGCATGCTCGCCCGCCTGTGGGAGCCGGGCCTGGTCGGCTCGATGCTGGGCGCCGCCGGTGCCGAAGCCTCGCGTCCGGATGATCTGCCCAAGGGTGTGGGCCTGCTCGAGGGCGGCTACCAGCTGACCGAGATCCAGGCGACGCAGATCCTGGAAATGCGCCTGCACCGCCTGACCGGGCTGGAGCAGGACCGCCTGACCGACGAGTACAAGCAGCTGCTGGAAGTGATCGCCGGGCTGATCGAAATCCTGGAAGATCCGGATCGTCTGCTGCAGGTCATCCGCGAAGAGCTGATCAACGTGCGCACCGAGTTCGGTGACGAACGCCGCACCGAGATCCGCCACAGCGAAGAAGACCTGGACATCCTCGACCTGATCGCCCCGGAAGACGTGGTGGTCACCCTGTCGCACGCCGGCTATGCCAAGCGCCAGCCGGTCAGTGCCTACCGGGCCCAGCGCCGCGGTGGCCGTGGCCGCAGCGCCGCGTCGACCAAGGAAGAGGATTTCATCGAACAGCTGTGGCTGGTCAACACGCACGACACGCTGCTGACCTTCACCAGCGCAGGCAAGGTGTTCTGGCTGCCGGTGCATCAGCTGCCGGAAGCCGGTTCCAACGCGCGTGGCCGCCCGATCATCAACTGGATTCCGCTGGAAACCGGTGAGCGGGTGCAGGCCGTGCTGCCGGTGCGCGAGTATGCCGAAGGCCAGTTCGTGTTCTTCGCGACCCGCAACGGTACCGTCAAGAAGACCCCGCTCAGCGAGTTCGCGTTCCGTCTGGCGCGCGGCAAGATCGCGATCAACCTCGATGAGGGTGATGCGCTGGTCGGCGTCGGCCTGACCGACGGTGAGCGCGACATCCTGCTGTTCGCCTCCAACGGCAAGACCGTGCGCTTCGGTGAGGACAAGGTCCGCTCGATGGGCCGTACCGCTACCGGCGTGCGCGGCATCAAGATGCCCAAGGGCGAGGAAGTGGTCAGTCTGATCGTCGCCGAAAGTGCTGGCGGCAGTGAAGACGAGAACGAGGATGAGAGCCAGGTCGACGAGACCGTGATCGACAGCGGCGATGCCGTGATCGAGAACGGGGCTGACGACGACAACGCGCTGTACATCCTGACCGCGACCGAGAACGGCTACGGCAAGCGCACGCCGCTGCCGGATTACCCGCGCAAGGGCCGTGGCACGCAGGGTGTGATCGGCATCCAGACCACCGAGCGCAACGGCAAGCTGGTGCGTGCGGTGCTGATGGGGCCGCGCGACGAAGTGCTGCTGATTTCCGATGGTGGCACCCTGGTGCGCACCCGTGGTTCGGAGATCTCGCGCGTCGGCCGCAACACCCAGGGCGTGACCCTGATCCGTCTGTCCAAGGAAGAGAAGCTCCAGGCGGTTGAACGCATGGATGCCTCGCTGGACGAGGGTGTGGAAGAGGAAACATCGGCGGCTGTCGAAGCCAGCCCGGTGGTGGCACCGCCGGAGGCATAAGCCCACCCAGCAGGAGTCACGCGAAGAACGCCGGCGCAAGCCGGCGTTTTTCGTCGCAAAGAACGCGCAACGTTCACGACGCCGGTGGGATAAGGGCCGCGGGGCCGGCCGCAACGTCGGCGATCTTCGCGTTTCAGGAGAGACCGATGTCCACCACGACGCAGATCTCCCGTCCCCGTCATGGGGGCGTGGCAGTGCTGGCGATTGTCATTGTGCTGCTGGGCGCTGTATTCACCGTCGGGGGTGCCTGGCTCGCCAGCCTCGGTGGTTCTTGGTACTACGTGCTGGCCGGTACCGGACTGCTGATCTCGGGGGTCCAGCTGTGGCGCGGCCGCTACAGTGGCGCAGTGTGGTTCGCGCTGGTGTTCGTCGGTACGCTGCTGTGGACGTGGTGGGAATCGGGCAGCAACTACTGGCGCTGGGTACCGCGCCTGGGCCTGATCGTGGCCATCGGCTTCGTGCTGTCACTGCTGTTGCCGACGCTGGACCGCCCCATCTCGCGCAAGGTCTCGCGCGGCATCGCCGGCGTGCTGGCGCTGGTGTTCGTCGCCGCCTTCACCTTGGCGTTCGTGCCGCACGGCGTTACCACCGCCGAGGGCGCATTCCCCGAGCCGATGACCAGCACCGGCCTGGCCCCGACCGCCGATGCGCCGCTGCAGCCGGCCGATCGTCCGGTGGATGGCGATTGGGCCGCCTATGGCCGCAACAACGCGGCCACGCGGTTCTCGCCGCTGCAGCAGATCACCCCGGACAATGTGGGCACGCTGGAACAGGCCTGGCTGTTCCGGACCGGTGATCTGCCGGACAAGCGCTGGGGCGCGGAAACCACGCCGCTGAAAGTCGGCGACAGCCTGTACCTGTGCACCGCGCGCAACCAGCTGGTGGCGCTCAATGCCGCTGACGGTACCGAGCGCTGGCGCTACGACCCCAAGGTCAAGGACACCTCCATTCCATACACCGCGGCCTGCCGTGGGGTCTCCTATTACGAAGTACCCGCTACCGCCCAGGACACCGAGCTGAACGATGTCGCGGCCGATCTTGCCGTCCCCAGTGGCGTGCCGGTGCTGACCCAGGTGCCGCGTGGGGCCTGCGCTGCCCGGATCATCGAAGGCACCCTGGATGGCCGCCTGATCGCGGTCGATGCCGCGACCGGCAAGCCGTGCCTCGGCTTCGGCAACAATGGCCAGGTCGACATCACCGTCGGCATGGGCGACAGTCCGGCCGGGTATGTCTCCATCACCTCGCCGCCGGCGATCGTGCAGGGCGTGATCGTGACCGGCCACCAGGTGCTGGATGGCCAGCGTCGCGATGCCCCCTCCGGCGTGATCCAGGCCTACGATGCCGTCACCGGCAAGCTGCGCTGGGCATGGGACATGGTCCGCCCCGATCGCAATGGTGCACCGCCGGCGGGTGAGACCTATACCCGCGGCACCCCGAACATGTGGACCACCGCGACCGGTGACGACGAACTCGGCCTGGTCTACCTGCCGATGGGCAACTCGGCCGGCGATTACTGGAGTGGTTCGCGCACCGAGAACGAAAACACGTACGCGACCTCATTGGTCGCCATTGACGTCAATACCGGTAAGCCGGCCTGGCACTTCCAGGCGGTGCGCAAGGATGTCTGGGATTACGACATGGGCTCGCAGGCGACGCTGATCGACTACCCGACCGCCGCCGGCAAGGTCCCGGCGCTGCTGCTGCCCACCAAGCAGGGCGACATGTACATCCTCGACCGCCGCACCGGCAAACTGCTGACCCCGGCCGAGGAACGCAAGGTGCCCACCGGTGGCGTCGAGCCGGAACAGCGGTCGCCGACCCAGCTGTTCTCGCTGTATCACACGCTGCGCAAGCCGGACCTCACGGAGCGCGATATGTGGGGCATGACCCCGATCGATCAGCTGGTGTGCCGCATCCAGTTCCGCAAGGCCAGCTACGAAGGCTTCTACACGCCGCCGACGGCGGACCGTCATTCCATCGAATACCCCGGTTACAACGGCGGTTCGGACTGGGGCAGCGTCGCGGTTGATCCGCGCCGCGGCGTGATCGTGGCCAACTACAACGACATGCCCAACTACAACCGGCTGGTGCCGCGCGAGAAGGCGGACAAGCTGGGCTGGCTGCCGCGCGAGGACGTCAAAGCGGACAAGGGCGGCGCGGAAGGCGCGGGGGATCCGCAGGTGGGCACGCCGTATGCCATCGACGTCAACGCGGGCTGGCGCCTGCCGTTCACCAAGCTGCTGTGCAAGGAGCCGCCCTACGGCGGTATCCGTGCAGTGGACCTGCGCACCGGCAAGACGCTGTGGGACCGCCCGTTCGGCAGTGCGCGCGGCAACGGCCCGTTCGGCATCCGCTCCGGCCTGCCGATCGAGATCGGCACGCCGAACAACGGCGGCTCGGTGGTCACCGCCAGTGGCCTGATCTTCATTGCGGCGGCGACCGACGATCTGCTGCGCGCGATCGATCTGAAAACCGGCAAGGAACTCTGGCATGCAAAGCTGCCAGCCGGCGGCCAGGCCAACCCGATGATCTATGCATTTGGCGGGCGCCAGTACGTGGTCATCATGGCCGGTGGCCACCACTTCATGGAAACCCCGGCGGGCGATTACGTGATTGCCTACGCGCTGCCGAAGGGGTGAGGGGCGGGCGGCGAACCGCGCTGCGGGTTGCCATTGTGGCTGCGCTGCGTCGTGCCCGGTTCGGTCACGCGACTACAGTGCTCCACGCAAAATTCTGACAAGCGGGCGTGTTTTCTCCCGCTTAAGTGAGGTGGCATCCACTGCCATGATGGGCGGATGCCTAGTTCATCTGTTTCAGACGGGCGATGTTCGCTGCAAAACGCCTGCTACGTCGTCACCGCCGTCACTACCGATCATTCCCCTCTTTTCACTCAGCATGCCAATGCGCAGGATGTCGTGCGCTGGTTGCGCGCCTCGGATGCTGAAAAACGCACGGAGTCGCTGGCTTGGGTCGTCATGCCCGATTGCGTGCACTGGCTGTTCCGCCTGCGCAGCACGCGCCTCTCATCCGTGGTGAGCTCGCTCAAATCGCGTTCGGCCCAGGCACTCAAGCAGCGCAATGCTGCCTGTGGCCGGGTCTGGCAGCGGGGCTACTACGACCAGCTCCAGCGCGACGAGCGTCAACTGCTGGCGCGCGCCACCGACATCCTGTCCAACCCGATACGTGCCGGGTTGGCCCACGGGCTGCATGGTTATCCGTTCGCGTGGTGCCGCTGGCCGGTGTGAGCTACGCCGGTACCCGCACCATTTTCCGCATCAGATGCTCCACCACACCGGCCGGTTCGGCCGTACGCCCCACGTGCGTGCTCGACATCTGCACCACCGAGCTGCGCTTGGCGGTGAGGAAATGGAAGCGTGCACGCGCCGGCAACTGCGCGATCGGTCCTGCGTTCGCGTCACCGCGGCAGATCGCCACGATGGCATCCAGCCATGGCTGCAGGCCTTCGATGTCCAATGATGGCGCGAAGGCACGCAGGCGCTCCAGATCCAGTTCGATCGCCGCTTCCAGGTGCTTTGCACCCGGGCAGGACACGATCACCCCGACGTTGATGAACTCCTCGCGTTCGACGCGGGGCACCACGCGGATCACCGCATAATCATACGTGTGCAGTGTGGGCACGGACGGCCTCCTGGACAAAGGCGGCGCGGACGCGAAGGCGGTGTTGCAGATAATCGATATAGGCCTGGCGGTAGGCAGTCGGGCTGTCGAAGGCGGGTTCGTCCACCAGCCAGCTGTCCGGCACCAGGCCGACGATGCGCTCGATTTCCGCATCGGGCAGCATCACCGCCAGCCCGGCATCGACCTCGGCAATCAGCGTGGCGAACGGCAGCAGCACGTGATCGCGGATCAGCACGAACGGCTTGGTGCAGGCCTCGCCGGCACTGGCCCAATCGTGATGGAAATACATCGCCGCACCATGGTCGATCAGGTACAGCTCGCGGTGCCACACCATCAGGTTGGGATTGCGCGCGGTCCGGTCTACGTTGCTGGTGAACGCATCGAACCACACGATCTTGGAGGCGAGCTCGGCGTCGGGCTGCATCGCCGCCGGGTCGTAGTTGATCGCGCCGGGCAGGTAATCGCTGCCCAGGTTCAGGCCTTCGCTGGCGCGTATGAGGTCCTGAATTTCCGGATCCGGTTCGGTGCGGGCGAACTCGCGGTCCAGCTCGACGAACAGGATCTCTGGAATCGGCAAGCCGAGCGTCCGGGCGATTTCGCCTGCGATCAGTTCGGCGATCAGGGCCTTGGGCCCTTGGCCGGCGCCGCGGAACTTGAGCACCACCATGCCATCGTCGTCGGTCTCAACGACGGCGGGCAGGGAGCCGCCTTCGCGCAGCGGGGTGACATAACGGAGGGCGTGCACGGTTCGCACAGCGGCACCCGGAAGCAATGGAACGACAAGGGTACCGCACCGCGATACCGGTCTCGATGGCCGCCCGCGGCAGGCTTTGCCGGATCAGGTGAAAAGCCGCCGGCCATTTCTTCTGGCCCATCTTCGGGAAGGACGGCAGTGCTAGATTCGAGCCGTGCCGACCGACGACCCTGCCGTGCCGGCTCCCACCATATCCAAGGGGACACGCATGCTTGCTCGTACGTTCTGGTCCACGGCGTTCACCGTGACAGCCTTCGCCACGCTGGGCACGATGCCCGCCCATGCCAGTGGCTACGCCACACCACCGGAACACCTGCTCAAGGTGCTCAAGGCACCGCCGCCGCCGACACCCAGTGTCGACCCGACCGGCCAGCGCCTGCTGCTGACTACCACGCAGACCTATCCCTCGATCACCCGCGTGGCCCAGCCGTACCTGAAGCTGGCCGGTGTGCGCCTGGAGCCGAAGAACCGCAGCCGCCATGACACCCCCGGTGGCTACGGTATTCCTCCGTGCGTGGGCGACTTCACCGTGGTGGAGACCACCACCGGCCGCTCGACCAAGGTGGCGCTGCCCAACGGGTGCGCCGGCATGGCGCAGTGGTCGGCCGACGGCCAGCGCTTCGCGTTCCAGAATGTGGTCGATGACAGCGTGCAGCTGTGGGTCGGCGATGCGGTCACCGGCCAGGTCCGCCAGGTCCCCAACGTCGCGCTGAACCCGATCTTCGGCAGCACCGTCCAGTGGCTCGGCGGCAGCCAGCAGCTGCTGGTCAAGCTGGTGCCTGCAAAGCAAGGTCCGGCGCCGAGCGCAGAGGGTGCGATCGGCCCGGACATCCAGGAGTCGCTGGGGACTGCGGGCGAGAGCAGCACCTATGAGGCCCGCGATACGCTGACCAGTGCCTACGATGAAGCGCTGTTCGCCTATTACGGCCAATCGCAGCTGGCGGTGGTGGATACCGCCTCCAACACGGTGCGCACCGTCGGTGCCCCGGCGCTGTTGGACAGCATCGGTGCCGCGCCGGATGGCGTGCATGTGCTTACCAGGACGCTCAAGGCGCCGTTCTCACATGCGGTGACCTACCAGCGTTTCGCCAATGACGTGGCGGTGCTGGATCTCGCGAGCGGCCGCAGCACGCCGATTGCCAGCCTGCCGCTGGCCGACAGAGTACCGGTGCACGGCGTGCCGGAGGGCCCACGCGATTTCGATTGGCGCGCCACCGATCCAGCCACGCTGGTCTACGCCGAGGCGCTGGACAAGGGCGACTGGAAAGTCACCGTCCCGCACCGCGACCGCGTGCTGATGCTCAAGGCTCCGTACACCGCCAAGCCGACCGAGATCGCCCGCACCGCGCAGCGCTTCGAAGGCCTTGCCTGGACCGCGCAGCCAGACGTTGCCTTCCTCGATGAGAACGACGAGAACCGCCACTGGCGCCAGACCCGCATCGTCAACGTGGACAAGCCGAAGCACGAAGGTCGCCTGCTGTGGGATCTGTCCAGCGACGAACTGTACGAAGACCCGGGCAATTTCGTTTACCAGCGCCTGCCCAACGGCGCCTACGTGGTGCGCCAGGAAGGCAACACGGTCTTCCTGCGCGGGCAGGGCGCTTCGCCGCAGGGCGATCGGCCCTTCCTGGATGCGCTCAACCTCCGCAGCCTGGAAACGGAGCGCCTGTTCCGCAGCAATGCTGATGCCTACGAGCAGTTCATCGGCTTCAGTGCGATCCCGGGCCATCTCCTGACGTGGCACCAGTCGGTGACCGATGCGCCCAATGCATTCGTGCGCCTGCTGGGCGAGCGGGTCTCTGCGGCCCCACAGGGCGAGGCACAGTTCGCGTCCAAGCCGGATGCACTGACCCATCTGGTGGACCCGACCCCGGAAGTGCGTCAGATCAAGAAGCGCCTGGTCACCTACACGCGCGCCGACGGCGTGGATCTGTCGTTCACCCTGTACACGCCGCCGGGGTACAAGGAAGGTCAGCGCGTGCCGGCGATCCTGTACGCGTACCCGGCCGATTTTGCCAACGCGGCGCAGGCGGGGCAGGTGTCCGGTTCGCAGCAGACCTTCACCCGCCTGGCACCGTACCGGCTGATGCTGCTCGCCGGTTACGCGATCATCGACAACGCCTCGTTCCCGATCGTCGGCGACCCGAAAACCGCCTACAACACGTATCTGGAACAGCTTGAAGCCGATGCCAAGGCCGCGGTGGACAAGGCCGTGGACCTGGGCGTGGTCGATCGCAACCGGATCGGTGTCACCGGGCACAGCCATGGTGGTCTGATGACCGCCAACCTGATCGCGCATACCGACCTGTTCAAGGCCGGCGTCGCCACCAGCGGCTCGTACAACAAGACCTTCACCCCGTTCGGGTTCCAGAACGAACGCCGCTCGGTGTGGCAGGCACAGGACGTGTACCTGAAGGCCTCGCCGTTCTTCTACGCCGACAAGATCAAGCTGCCGCTGCTGCTGGTCCACGGCGAGGATGACGCCAACCCGGGCACCGAGCCGTTCCAGTCGCGCAAGCTGTTCCAGGCGATCCGCGGCAATGGCGGCACGACCCGACTGGTGATGCTGCCGCACGAACCGCACTGGTATACCGCGCTGGAATCCAATGAGCAGCTGGTGTCGGAAATGCTGAGCTGGTTCGACACCTATGTGAAGAATGCGCCGCCGGCCAAGCACTGACGCGAGACACCGGTAGCGCCGCTGGTAGTCCGCTGCGCTTCGCATCAGACCCACGGCCGCCCTCAATGGGCGGCCGTTCTGCATTCCTGGGCGGGGGATGGAATTACACTCGGGTCAGACCACAAGGACGCAGGCATGGATATCCAGTCTTGGGGACCGGCGGGCAGCGGGATCGTCGGCGGCATTATCGCCACATGGCTCGTCGCGTACTGGGCGAGGGGATTGCAGACGCACTTCCGTGGCTGGTCCCGGGCCGCGTTGCGGCGCCGTAATCGCACCACGATCCGGGTCGCCAACGCCCTGTTCTTCGTGGGATTACTAGGGGGATTGGCCCTGTACCCGCTGGGCGGATTTGCCCACAACGATCACCGGCCGGCATTTCTCGGCTTCGGCCTCGCCTCGCTGTTGCCCCTGCTGGCATTGGTCGTCATTCCGTTCCTGACCGGCCGAAGCGTATGGGAAGCGTTCGTCGCCTTCGCGATCGGCCAAGGGGCGCCGGTATGGGCCACCTATCTGCCGCTGGCTGGCGGCCTGGTCTGCCTGGTCGTGGCACTGGTGGGCTTTCTTCCCATCGGCGCCTGAAACGCAGGCCCCCGGCCCGACGGGTGGACCTCGCCCGGCCCGGCAGGCAAAGTGCGCGTCAAGGAGATGCCGGGTATCGGGGAGCGAGGGATCGAATGCAGCAGACACCACTACAACCCACCGGTACCGGCACGCGGCGTCGGTGCAGCCGCTGGCTGTTCGTCCTGGTAGCGCTGGCGTGCGCCCCGCTCATGGCGGTGGCGCAGACCGCTCCAGCGTCCGTTGATTCCGCACCGCAGGTTCCCGAACGCCCCCGCACCTGCCTGGTCCTCGGCGGTGGCGGTGCCCGCGGCGCGGCCCATATCGGCGTGCTCAAGGTGCTCGAGCGCGAGCGCGTGCCGATCGACTGCATCGTCGGCACCTCGATGGGCGCGGTGGTCGGCGGCCTGTATGCCGCCGGCTACACCGCCGATGAGATCGAGGCGGTGCTGGACCGGATCGACTGGGCCGAGGTGCTGCGTGACAAGCCGCCGCGCGATGAGCGCAGCATGCGCCGCAAGGAAGATGACCTTCGCCTGCTCGGCGGCGTCGAAGTCGGCCTGAGCAACGGCAAGATCGCGTTCCCGCAGGGCCTGATCCAGGGCCAGAAGCTGGAGATGCTGCTGCGGCGCTTGCTGCTGCCGACCTGGCAGGTGCGCGACTTCGACGCGTTGCCGATTCCGTTCCGGGCCATCGCCACCGATATCGTCAGCGGCGAGAAGGTGGTGTTCGGGCAGGGCGACCTGGCCTTGGCCATCCGCGCGAGCATGTCGGTGCCGGGCGTGTTCGCGCCGGTCCGCTATGAGGACCATCTGCTGGTCGATGGCGGGGTAGTCGACAACGTGCCGATCGATGAAGCGCGGCGGCTGGGGGCGCAGCGGCTGATCGTCTCGCGGGTCGGTTCGCCGTTGATGACCGAGGCGCAGCTGGATTCGCCGCTGGCGATCAGCCACCAGATGGCCAGCGTGCTGATGCAGCGTGAAGTACTGGCGCAGCTGGCCACACTCGGCCCGCAGGATCTGCTGATCACACCGCCGCTGGGCGATATGGGCAGCCAGGACTTCAACCGCTCGCCGCAGGCGGTCGGCGTCGGTGAGCAGGCGGCGCAGGCCGAGGTCGCGGCGGTTCGTCGCTTCCAGGTGGACGACACCCGCTACGCCGCGTTCCAGCGCCAGCATCGCCCGCCGGCCTACGAGACGCCGATCGTGGCCTTCATCGATGTGCTGCGCGATAAGACACGTACCGCGCGCTACATCGAGCAACGCCTGAAACCGGAGGTCGGCCAGCCGCTGGCGCCGGACCGCGTGGAGCAGAACGTGGCCACGGCCTACGGCGAAGGCCGCTACCAGCAGGTGCAGTGGCGGCTGGAAGAGCGCGACGGGCAGCAGGGGCTGGTGCTCGCGCCGCAGGACAAGCGGTGGGGGCCGGATTTCCTGCATTTCGCGCTGCGCCTGTCCGATGATTTCGACGGCAGCAGCAACTACCAGCTCATCACCGAGCTGACCCGTACCGGCCTCAGCGAGCAGGGTGCGGAGCTTAAACTGCGTGTGGGGCTGGGCGAAGTCGAAGAGGCCTTCGCCGAGTACTACCGGCCGTTCGGCAGCAGTGGCCGGCATGCGCTGTCCACCTACGCCAAATACCGCGCCACCGATCTGGACCTTGCCCTGATGCGCGGCGGCGCACTCGCCGAGTTCCGTTACAGCCAGTGGCTGGGCGGCGTGCGTTGGGCGTATTCGCCGCATCCGGACTGGGAAATCGCACTGTTCGGCGAGCGCGGCCGTGAGCGCCTGCGCCTGGACGTCGGCAATCCCACCGAGCTGAGCAACTACCGCGCGGACATGGGCAGTGTCGGCTGGCAGCTGCGCCACGATTCGATCGACAGCTCGGCCTTCCCCAGTCGCGGCCAGCGCGTGTCACTGACGCGTCAGCACTATCTCGACGCGCTCGGCACCGACAATTCGGCGGCGGTGACGCGGGTGCAGTGGGATGGGGCATGGGCGCACGGCCATAACCGCTGGCTCGGTGGCCTGCGCGCGTCCTCCGCGCACGGTGGCGATGACCTGCTGGCCACCTACGGCTTCCTGGGTGGGCTGGGCAATCTGTCCGGCTATCCGGAAGAATCCATCTTCGCGCCGCAGACCGCGCTGGCCCGGGTGGTGTATTACCGCCGCGTCGCGCACGCCGATTCGCTGCTGACCATCCCGCTGTATGTCGGCGGCAGTGTGGAGTGGGGCGGATTCTGGCAGCGTCGGGAGGATGTCAGCCTGGATGGCATGCAGACCGCAGGCAGCCTGTTTGTCGGTGCCGATACGTTCCTGGGGCCGGTGTTCCTCGGCTACGGCCGCGCGCAGGGTGGGCACAATTCGTTCTATCTGACCTTTGGCTCACTGCTGCGGACCCTGGATGGGTTCTGACGGGTTCCGCGCTTTATCCTGTGCAGCCATGGTGTTGATGTGATGCCGATGAAATCGATGTTCCTGTCCGTGGTGCTCATGCTGTCTGCCGGCCACGTGAATGCCGCTGATGCGCCGCCGCTGCCCACAGCCTGGACGCAGATCGGCATTACCGTCGGCATGCCGTATGCGCAGGCCAAGGCGCTGCTCATCAAGGCCGGCTGGGTCGCATCCGCACCCGACAACGAGGGCACGCCCGTCTTTGCGGCGCATCCCGAAGTGGATTGCGGGCAGGGCTGGGACGCGATCTGCTCGGCAGGCTTCCATCGCGGAAACGAGGCTTACGGGTTGGTCCTCACACCGACCGATGACGACAACCTGCTGGTGCAGGGCGTCTTCTGAAAGGAGTGACACGGATGTCCAAATCTAGCATCGTAATATTCGACTTCGACTTCGACTTGACGCTCACCCGCTGGGAAACAGCGAGCAGGTTCTTCAAAGGCCTGCTGCGCCGCCAGCCGTGGCGGATCACCGGTGTGGTGCTGGCACTGCCGGTGCTGGCGCCACTCTGGGCACTGCCGCACACACGACGCATGCCGGTACGCTTCGCCGTGTGGATGGCGACGTTCGGGCGCAGCCGCGAGGCGCTGGCCAGGCTTGCCGTGGCGCATGCCGACGAGGTGTTCGCCGGCCCGGCGCCTGTGTTCCTGCCTGAGGGCGTGAAACGCGTGCGTCAGCATCTCGCCGATGGGGATCAGGTCGTTATCGCGACGGGATGCTGGGAGCCGCTGGCACGCGCGCTGCTTGAGCGCGAAGGTCTGCAGCATGTGCCACTGGTGGCCTCCACCTTACGGCCCTGTCTGGGTGGGTGGGTCAGCGAAAACCACTGCATCGGTGAGAACAAGATTCCCATGCTGACCGAGCGCGGCTATCCGCCGCCGTGGCGCATCGCCTACACCGATCATCGCGCGGATCTGCCACTGCTGCGCAACAGCGAGCAGTGGTATCTGATCAGTCCTGACGTGAAGTGCCTGCGCGTGATCGAACAGGCGATGGCGGCCAAAGCAGAGATCCTGTCCTGGCGCGCTACGTGAGCCGCGTCGTGATCTGTGTGACGCAAGACGAGGTCAGTCTTCTTTCATCGCCATCTCGGCGGCAAGCAACGCCTGGGCCGCCTTGCCGAGTTCGGGCGAGGGCACGATCGGCGCGCCAATGGCCTCCATCATCTGATCGGTAGAGACGAAGCGGCGGTGCCGACGGTCGTAGACGCCGGTGATCAGCAGCGCGCGCGTGGCGACTTTCTCTTCCTCGCCGATCAACACGCGCTGTTCCATGATGATGCGCGTGCCGGCCCAGCCGACCATGCGGGTCTCCAGCACGAAACGCTGGAACGGTTTCAGCTCACGCCGGAACTGGATGGTGCCGCCGCTCACGATGGGTGCCCACTTCGAGCGCCAGGCCACGCGGCCCAAGCCCATCCGGAACACCAGGTCCAGGCGACCCAGGTCGAAGATCGTCCAGTAGCGCCCGTTGGTCATGTGCAGGTTGCTGTCGATGTCGTTGGGCAGCACCCGGAAGTTCAGTCGCGACACCGCAAACGGCGCGGCCAGTTTCGGTCTGAATGGGGTGGACAGCAGCAGGAGCAGCAGGCGGAACCAGAGATTCATGAGCGGGCCGTCGTATCTATTACAGTTGTCATAATGCAAATACGCTAGTCTATGACACCTGTCTTAGCAAGGAATCCGGCCATGAGCGCACGCCATTCCGATGCCCCACAACGCGTGGTGGCTGCGGCAGCGGAAATGCTGGCCACGTATGGGCTCAATGCCTCCAGTGTCCGCGAGGTCGCCAAGCGTGCGCAGGCGCCATTCGGGTCCACCTATCACCATTTCCCGGGTGGCAAGCAACAGGTGCTGGCCGAGGCGACCACGTTGGCCGGCGCCAAAGTCGACAGCGTGCTGGCCACTTGCCTGCAGGCCGGTGGTGCCGAGGGGCTGTCGCTGTTTCTGGCGATGTGGCGCGAGCGGTTGATCCGTTCGGACTTCCATGCGGGCTGCCCGGTGCTGGCGGCTGCGGTCGAAGAGCCGATCGATGCGGCGCCCGACGATGCGCAGCGGGCGGCCTCAGTGGTGTTCGCCCGCTGGGAGGCACGGTTGAGTGAGGCGCTGTGCACCGACGCCCGTACGCCCGGCCAGGCGCACGCGCTGGCGACGATGATCATCGCCAGCGTGGAGGGCGCGGTGGCGATGTGCCGGGCGATGCGTGACATCGGCCCGTTCGATCGCGTCGCGCTGCAGCTTGAATCGCTGGTGGCGGATCGCTGAGACTGCTGGCTTGCCCTTTCCGGAGCGCCGCACCGTGCCAGCCTTGACCCGTCCCTTCGCCCTTGCCGCCGGCCTGGTGCTGTGCGCGCTTCACCCACTGGCCCAGGCGCAGGATGGTCCTGCGACCAATCCGCTGTATCTGGTGCCTGCCGACAAGGCGACGCCCGCACAGATCACGGAGATGCAGCAGCGCCTGCTGGACTGGCCGCAGCTGCAGCGCTACCGTGCCGAGAACGCCGCGCTGGCACCCGTTGCGCCCGGGACCAAGCGCGTGGTGTTCTATGGCGATTCGATCACCGAAGGCTGGGGACCGACCGGCAGTGATCGCTTCTTCCCGGGCAAGCCGTACGTCAACCGCGGTATTTCCGGGCAGACCACGGCGCAGATGCTGGTGCGCTTCCAGCAGGACGTCATCGCGCTGAAACCGGCGCTGGTGGTGATCCTCGCGGGCACCAACGACATCGCCGGCAACACCGGGCCGACCACGCAGGCGATGATCGAAGACAACCTGCACGCGATGGTGGAACTGGCCCAGGCGCACAACATCCGCATCGTGCTCGCCTCGGTGCTGCCGGTCAGCGATTACCCGTGGCAGCCGGGCGTGCAGCCCGCCGGCAAAGTGACCGCGCTCAACAAGGCCCTGCGCGCGTATGCCGAGCAACAGGGCGTGGTCTATCTGGACTACCACACGGCCCTGACCAACAAGGACGGCGGCCTGGATCCCGAGCTGGCCAGCGATGGCGTGCATCCCACGCCGGCCGGGTACGCGAAGATGGTGCCGCTGGCCGAGGCTGCCGTCACCAAGGCACTGGCGCGCTGAGACTGGGTTCCAGCCGGCTGGCCCAACCAGGGTGCAACGACGTCAGTCGAAGCGCCAGCGCACCCCGGCATACACACCACGCCCATCACCCGGCGTGGAACGGGCCGCATCCTTGCCTGCATCGTCGTAGCCCGGGGTAACCGTGGCGGCGTAGTGCCGGTCGGTCAGGTTGCGCAGCTCCGCCCAGGCTTGCCAGCGGCCACCGGGGGCGTCGTACCCGATGCGGGTGCCGAAGATGACGTGGCTGTCGGCGGCCAGGCTGTTGGCGTAGTCCACGAACATTTTCGACGCGTACTCGGTGTTGAGTCCTGCGTAGAAGCCGACCGGGTGGTCGTAGCGCAGTTCGGCCTGGTAGTAGTGGCGCGGCAGGCCGGGCAGGCGGTTGCTGCCGAAGCGCGCGTCATCGCGGTAGCGGAAGTCGCTGAAGGTGTAGGCCTGGCGCAACGACAACCGGCCGCCAATGCCCTGCCACAGCGCGCTGTCCAGGCCGGCTTCGATGCCGCGGTGCACGGTCGGGCTGGCATTGGATTCGGCGATGAACAGGTTCGGCACCGGCTGCACTTCCACGGTGAGCAGTTCGTGGTTGAGCCGCGCGTAATAGCCGGTCAGTTCCCAGCGGCCGAGCACGCTGTCGCCGCGCGTACCCAGCTCCAGCGTGGTGGCGGTCTGGTTGTCCAGTTGCACCGGCGCGCGCTGGCGGCCGGTGGAGGCGCCGTTGCCGGCGGCGAAGTACTTGTTCGAGCCCCAGATCATCGACCAGGGGTGGGCCGGTTCCACCGAGCGACTCAGGTTGCCGAACCACTGTGTCTGCAGCGTCTGCTGCCAGGTGAAGCCCAGCCGCGGCGCGTAATCCCATTGGCGCTCGGACAGTTTCTCTACCGTCGCCGGCCATGTGACCTGCACATCGCGGCGGGTGTGGATCAACGCCATGCCGGTCTGCAGGCGCAGCGTTTCGCTCAACGCCAGATCGTTGCCGACGTGCAGCACGCTGTCGGTGCCATGATGCTCAAAGTCGCGGGTGTGCGTGCCGGCGGCGTAGCCGTTGCTGGCAAAGCGCAGGGTCTCGCGCACGTTGGCATCCAGATCGCGGGTCACGCGCAGTCCGATCGTGGTCACGCTGTCATGCCCGAACAACGCGTGCCGGCGGCGGTAGTCCAGCGTGCCGTTGAGGTTGGCGTAATCCAGCTGCTGGCGGTACAGGCTCTCGTTCAAGTCCATCGGGTACTTGTGATACACGAGACCGGCCTGCAGCGATGAATCTTCATCGATCGTGTAGGTAGTGGTGTTGCCGATCCAGGTGCTGCCCGGCTGCGGCCGGCGCGCATCGATGGCCACGTTGGCCGGATTGGCGGCGCGGGGATCGTTGCGGATCTGCGCGCGGGTCAGGCGTCCCGGGGTTTCGTGATCGGTCTCGCGGTAGCGCAGGAAGAAGCGCGTCTCCAGATCCGGCGTGAGCTGCCAGCCGATATTGGCCACCGCACCCTTGCCCTTGCCGGCGGCGTGCTGCTGATAGCCGTCGTACTCGGTGTCGGTGTAGGCGATGAAATAATCGACCGCGTCCTGCACGCCACCCAGGCTGATCCCGCGCTTCTGGTAGCCGCGTGCGCCAGCTTCGTAGTGCAGCTCCAGCCCGGGCGTATCGCGGCCACTGCGGGTGATGTAGTTGATCGCACCGCCCAAGGCCAGCGCGCCGCGCTCGAACCCGTTGGCACCGCGCAGCACCTCCACGCGGCTCAGCCACAGCGGTTCCAGCAGCTCGTACGGCGTGCCACCCGGGCCGGTCAGCGGCAGGCCATCCAGCGAGACCGACAGGCCGGAGGCATGCGCACCCGGCGCGCGGTTGAGGCCCGAGCCGCGGATGGAGACCTTGACGCCTTCATTGCCGGCGCTCTGCGCGCTGATGCCGGGCTGGTAGGCGAGTACATCGGCCGTGCCGGCGACGCGGCCCTGGCCGACCTGCGCCAGATCCACCACGTTGCCTGCACCGGGGACCCGGTCGAGCGCGCGGCGCGCAGCCTGGGTGGCATCGGCGGCGGTGACGTTCACTGCATCCAGCGTGACGGCCTGGCCGGCGGGCGCGGCATGGACGGTACTGGTGGCGGCAAGGCTGGCCAGCAGGGCAGCGGCGAGCAGGGGCGGGGCAGGGGCGATGGAGCGATTCGGGAGGGCAGTCATTCGTGCGCGGTATCAGTGCGGACAGCGCCCACGTCGCCGTGGCACCCTGTCAACTTCATGTGGGGCGCGCAAGTTAACAGGATGTTGCGAGTTCGTCACCCTTGTGGGGCGTATGGGGTGGCAGCGGCCGCCGGCGAAGATCCGATATCGGTAGTGCCGGCCGCTGGCCGGCTCGCCAGGAACTATGCGATTCCATTGCGTGAGACCCAGGATCGCGTGGTTGCCGGCCATGGGCCGTCACTACCTTGAACTGCAGGCCCCGGCACGCGGCCGGGGCCTACCCGCATCAGCCCAGAATCCCAGGCAGATCCAGCCCCTTGTCCTTCGCGCAGTCCACCGCGATCTCATACCCCGCATCGGCATGCCGCATCACGCCCGTGGCCGGATCGTTCCACAGCACGCGCGCGATGCGCTTGGCCGCCGCTTCGGTGCCATCGCAGACGATGACCATGCCCGAATGCTGCGAGAAGCCCATGCCGACGCCGCCGCCATGGTGCAGGGATACCCAGGTGGCGCCGCTGGCGGTATTGAGCAGGGCGTTGAGCAGCGGCCAGTCCGAGACGGCATCGGAGCCGTCCTGCATGGCCTCGGTCTCGCGGTTGGGCGAGGCGACGCTGCCCGAATCCAGGTGATCGCGGCCGATCACCACCGGCGCCTTCAGTTCGCCATTGGCGACCATCTCGTTGAAGGCCAGACCCAGTCGATCACGGTCCCCCAGGCCGACCCAGCAGATGCGCGCGGGCAGGCCCTGGAACTTGATCTTCTCGGCGGCCATGTCCAGCCAGCGGTGCAGGTGCGGGTTGTCCGGGATCAGTTCCTTGACCTTGGCATCGGTCTTGGCGATGTCTTCCGGATCGCCGCTCAGTGCGGCCCAGCGGAACGGGCCGATGCCGCGGCAGAACAGCGGGCGGATGTAGGCGGGCACGAAGCCGGGGAAGTCGAAGGCATCTTCCACGCCCTCTTCCAGCGCCATCTGGCGCAGGTTGTTGCCGTAGTCCACCGTCGGTACGCCGAGCGAGTGGAAGCCGAGCATGGCGCGGATGTGGTTGGCCATCGATTCGCGTGCGGCCGCTTCCACTTCCTTCGGTGCGGAAACGCGCTTGGCGTCCCATTCTTCCACCGTCCAGCCCTGCGGCAGGTAGCCGTTGACCGGGTCGTGCGCGGAGGTCTGGTCGGTCAGCAGGTCCGGCTTCACGCCGCGGATCAGCAGCTCGTCCAGCACGTCGGCAACGTTGCCGAGCAGGCCGACCGAGAGCGGCTTCTTCGCGGTGCAGGAGTTCTCGATCAGGCGCAGGGCTTCGTCGAGGTCGTCGGTCCAGGTGTCCAGATACCCGGTGCGCAGGCGCATCTCGATGCTGCTCTTGCGGCATTCCACCGCCAGGCACGAGGCGCCGGCCATCACCGCGGCCAGCGGCTGCGCGCCGCCCATCCCGCCCAGGCCACCGGTGAACAGCCACTTGCCGGCCAGGCTGCCGTTGTAATGCTGGCGGCCCATTTCCACGAAGGTTTCGTAGGTGCCCTGCACGATGCCCTGTGCGCCGATGTAGATCCAGCTGCCGGCGGTCATCTGGCCGTACATGGCCAGGCCCTTCTTATCCAGCTCGTTGAAGTGGTCCCAGTTGGCCCAGCGCGGCACCAGGTTGGAGTTGGCGATCAGCACGCGTGGGGCATCGGCGTGTGTGCGGAACACGCCGACCGGCTTGCCGGACTGCACCAGCAGGGTCTGGTCATCTTCGAGCCGCTGCAGGGTCTCGATGATCTTGTCGTAGCTCTCCCAGTCGCGCGCGGCGCGGCCGATGCCGCCATAGACCACCAGCTCCTGCGGGCGCTCGGCCACGTCCGGGTGCAGGTTGTTCATCAGCATGCGCAGCGGGGCTTCGGTCAGCCAGCTCTTGCAGGTCAGCGTGGTGCCGGTCGGGGCGAGGATGGTGCGGGTGGAATCGAGACGGGTCATGCAGCACTCCGGGACGTAGCGAAGTCGAGACAGGCATCGAGCACCTGCTGCAGCGTGGCGCGCAGCGGGGCGGCGTGATCGGGATCCAGGGGCGTCGGCCAGCTGTGCTCATCCACGGCCTCGGGCTCGTGCAGGTAGCCGCGGCAGGCCAGTTCCATCTGCAACGTGTGCACGCCGCCGGGGATGTCGCTGTAATGGCGGGTGATGTAGCCGCCCTTGAAGCGGCCATTGCGCACATGGCTCATGCCGCTCATCGCGCAGAGGTTGTCGACCACATCGGTCAGCGCGTTGTCGCAGGTGGTATCGCCATTGGTGCCGAGATTGAACTGCGGTAGCTGGCCATCGAACAGGTGCGGGATGCGCGAGCGGATCGAGTGCGCGTCATACACCACCACGGTACCGTGCGCGGCACGCAGGCGTGCGATCTCCGCGGCAAGAGCATTGTGATAGGGCGCGAACCAGGTATCGCGGCGACGCGCGATCTCGGCCTCGTCGGGGCCGTGCCCATCGCGGTACAGCGGCTGGTTGTCGAAGGTGGTCAGCGGGCACAGACCGGTGGTGTTCTGGCCCGGGTACAGCGAGGTGCCGCTGGGGTCGCGATTGAGGTCGATGACCGAGCGCGATACTGCCGAGCGGATCGTGGTGGCGCCCATCGCCTGCGCGAAGGCGTACAGCTCGTGCACCCACCAGTCGGCGTCGCGGCGGGCCAGCCACGGTGACACGAACTGAGCGGCCAGTGCGTCGGGCAGCTCGGTGCCGGTATGCGGGAAGCTGATGATCAACGGGGCATCGCCGCGGTGGATCTGCAGCCAGTCCGGATGCGTGGTCATGCCAGCGGCTCCAGCGGCGGCAGGATGTCGGCCAGGCCCTCAGCCAGCACGCCACTGCGCACCAGGTCGGTCGCGGCCACCATGTCCGGGTGGAAGTAACGGTCGTCTTCCAGCGTCGGCACCTGCGCGCGCAGGCGCCGGCGTACGGCTTCCAGTGCATCGCTGGAGCGCAGCGGGGCATGGAAATCGCAGCCCTGTGCAGCGGCGAGCAGCTCGATGCCGATCACGTTGGCGGCATTCTCGGCCATCGCCATCAGGCGGCGCGCACCGTGTGCGGCCATCGAGACGTGGTCTTCCTGGTTGGCCGAGGTCGGGATCGAGTCGACGCTGGCCGGGTAGGCGCGCTGCTTGTTTTCCGAGACCAGCGCCGCGGCGGTGACCTGCGGAATCATGAAGCCGGAATTCAAACCGGGCTTCGGGGTGAGGAAGGCCGGCAGCCCGGACAGGGCCGGGTCGACCAGCATCGCGGTACGGCGCTCGCTGATCGAGCCGATCTCGCACACGGCCATCGCCAGCATGTCCGCCGCGAAGGCGACCGGCTCGGCGTGGAAGTTGCCGCCGCTCAGTGCCTCGTTGGTGTCGGTGAACACCAGCGGATTGTCGGAGACGCCGTTGGCTTCGATCGCCAGCGTGGTGGCGGCCTGGCGCATCACATCGAATGCGGCGCCCATCACCTGCGGCTGGCAGCGAAGGCAGTAGGGGTCCTGCACGCGCACGTCGTTGTCGCGGTGCGATTCGCGGATCGCCGAGCCCTGCATCAAGGTGCGCAGCGCGGCGGCGGTGGCAATCTGCCCGCGCTGGCCGCGGATGCTGTGGATGCGCGGGTCGAACGGGGTGTCCGAACCCTTGGCCGCTTCCACCGAGAGCGCGCCGGTGACCAGCGCCGCGCGGAACACGGTATCGATCGCGAACAGGCCGGCCAGCGCGTAGGCGGTGGAGTACTGGGTGCCGTTGAGCAGGGCCAGGCCTTCCTTCGCGCCCAGCACCAGCGGGGCCAGGCCGACCTTGGCCAGCGCCTCGGCGGCCGGCAGGCGCTCGCCCGCCACGAAGGCTTCGCCGACGCCGATCATGACGCTGGCCAGATGCGAAAGCGGCGCCAGATCGCCGGAGGCGCCGACCGAGCCCTGGCACGGAATCACCGGAATGAAGTCGTGCTGCAGGAAGGCTTCCAGCAGGGCCAGCGTCTGCGGGCGGATGCCCGAGGCGCCCTGGGCCAGGCTGGCCAGCTTCAACGCCATCATCAGGCGCACCACGGGTGCGGGCATCGGCTCGCCGACGCCGGCCGCATGCGAGAGCACGATATTGCGCTGCAGGGTTTCCAGGTCGTCGCGCTCGATGCGCACGCTGGCCAGCTTGCCGAAACCGGTATTGATGCCGTACACCGGCGCGCCCTTGGCGACGATGTCGGCCACGGTCTGCGCACTGCGCAGCACGGCCGCGGCCGACGCCGGGTCTAGCCGCACCCGCGCGCCGTCGTGGATCGCGCGCCATTGCGCCAACGTGACGGCGCCGGGGTGCAGGGTCAGGGTAGTGCTCATGAAATCTCCAGACATCACTAGATTCAGACGGGTTGGCCGCGCATCACGCGGGCGTGCAGGGGGTTGAAGCCCATGCGGTAGACAAGGTCGGCAGGCGCCTCGATGTCCCACAGGGCGAGATTGCAGTCCAGGCCGATGGCGAGCCGGCCGATCCGGTCCTGGCGGCCAAGGGCGCGCGCCGCTTCACGGGTGAAGCCGGCGATGCACTCCTCCACCGTCATGCGGAACAGGGTGGCGGCCATGTTCATCGCCAGCAGCGGGCTGGTCAGCGGCGAGGTGCCGGGGTTGGAATCGGTGGCCAGCGCCAGCGGTACGCCGGCGGCGCGCAGGGCGGCGATCGGGGGCAGGTTGGTATCGCGGGTGAAATAGAACGCGCCCGGCAGCAGCACGGCCACGGTGCCGGCGCTGCGCATGGCGGCGATGCCATCGGCGTCGAGGTGTTCGATATGGTCGGCCGACAGTGCGCCGTAACGCGCGGCCAGCGCTGCACCGTGCTGGTTGCTGAGCTGCTCGGCGTGGATCTTGATCGCCAATCCGTGCTGCTGGGCGGCGATGAACACCTGCTCGGCCTGCGCGGCGCTGAAGGCGATGTTCTCGCAGAACACATCCACCGCCTCGGCCAGCCCGGCGGCGGCAACGGCGGGAATCATGACGTTGCAGACCTCGTCGATGTACTCCTGCGCCTGCCGGCCCGGCGGAATTGCATGCGCGCCGAGGAAGGTCGGCACGATCTCGACCGCGCGCTGCCGGCCCAGTTCGCGCGCGACGGTCAGCTGCTTGGTCTCATCGGCGAGGGTCAGCCCGTAACCGGATTTGATCTCGAGCGTGGTGATGCCTTCGGCCAGCATGGCATCCAGCCGGGGCAGGCTGGCGGCGAGCAGATCGGCCTCGCTGGCGGCGCGGGTGGCGCGCACGGTGGAGACGATGCCGCCGCCGGCGCGGGCGATGTCGGCATAGCTCACGCCCTGCAGGCGCTGCTCGAACTCGCCGGCACGGTTGCCGGCATAGACCAGGTGGGTGTGGCAGTCAATCAGGCCGGGGCTGATCCAGCGCCCGGCGCAGTCGATGCGCTGGGCCGGCTGCAGATGCTCGGCCGACCCCGACGCCCCGACATGCACGATGCGGCCATCGGTGGCGGCGATGACGCCATCCTCGATCACGCCCAGGCCCGGGCCATCGACGGTGATCAGGTTGGCGTGGTACCAGAGGGTGTCACAGTGCATGGCAGCAACCACGTCGGTGTATATGTCTATACAATATAGGCGCCTCTTCCGGGATGTCCAGTGATGCCAGCCACCCCCGCACCGATCCTTCGTTTCCATGCCGCCCACGCACTGCTGCCACACGGCTGGGCGCGCGATGTGCGCATCCTCAGCCAGGGCGGCACGCTCCTCGAGGTGACCGAAGGCGCGTCGGCCGAGCCGGGCGATACCCCGCTGGCGATCGCGCTGCCGGGCCTGGGCAACCTGCACAGCCACGCCTTCCAGCGTGGCATGGCCGGGCTGACCGAGATCGGCGGAAACAGCGGCGACAGCTTCTGGAGTTGGCGCGAGTTGATGTACCGCTTCCTGGCGCATCTGCAGCCCGAAGCCATGCAGGCGATCGCTGAGCAGGCCTATGTGGAAATGCTGGAATCCGGCTTCACCCGTGTCGGCGAGTTCCATTACCTGCACCATGGCCCGGACGGCGTGCCGTATGCCAATCGCGCCGAAATGGCCTGGCGCATCGCCGCCGCTGCGCGATCCAGCGGGATCGGACTGACCCTGCTGCCGGTGTTCTACGCCCATGCCGATTTCGGCGGCGCCGCACCGAACCCGGCCCAGCGCCGCCTGATCCACGACGTCGGCGGCTTTGCCGAGTTGCTGCAGGGCTGCACGCGCGCGCTGCAGGACCAGGATGACGCGGTGCTCGGCTTTGCCCCGCACAGCCTGCGCGCGGTGACCGGCGAGGAACTGTCGGCGCTGCTGCCGCTCAACACCGGGCCGGTCCACATCCACATCGCCGAGCAGACCCGCGAGGTCGATGCCTGCATCGCCTGGAGCGGGATGCGCCCGGTGCAATGGCTGTACGAACACGCGCCGGTGGATGCGCGCTGGTGCCTGGTGCACGCCACTCATATCACCGAAACGGAGATGCAGCAGATCGTGGCCAGCCATGCGGTGGCCGGGCTGTGCCCGATCACCGAGGCGAACCTGGGCGACGGTCTGTTCCCGATGCAGGCCTTCGCCCGTGCCGGCGGACGGTTCGGGGTGGGCTCGGATTCCAACGTGCTGATCGACGCGGCCGAAGAGCTGCGCCTGCTCGAGTACGGCCAGCGTCTGCAACTTCGCGGGCGCAATGTGCTGGCCCCGGGCGATGGTCAATCCACCGGCCGCTGGCTGTACGAACAGTCGTTGAGCGGTGCCGCGCAGGCTTTGGGCGTGGCCACCGGCCTGCGCGCCGGCGCACCGGCCGATCTGGTCGAGCTCGATCCGGACCACCCGGCGCTGATCGCCCGCGATGGCGATGCCTTGCTTGACAGCTGGGTGTTCGCCGCACGTAATGGCGCCGTGCGATCGGTGTGGCGCCAAGGGCGCCAGTTGGTCCGTGATGGTCGCCACCCGCAACGCGAGGCGGTGGCCGCACGGTTTGCCGCGGCACTTCGACCGTTGTTGAGGGTCTGATCCGACCCTCCCATGCAGGAATCCAGAGTGACGGGCAAGAAAGCAGCAACCCTCAATCAGCGCATCCGTGCTGATCTGGAAAGCCGCATCCTCAGTGGACAGTGGGAGCCTGGCTTCCGCATCCCCTACGAACACGAACTGATGGAGCAGTACGGCTGCTCGCGGATGACCGTGAACAAGGTGCTGACCGCACTGGCCGAGAGCGGCATGATCGAGCGCCGCCGGCGTGCGGGCTCATTTGTCGCGCGCCAGCCGCCGCACCTGGAACAGGTGGCGCTGGAGATTCCCGACATCGCCATGGCAGTGCAGGCGCGTGGCCATGTCTACGGTTACCAGCTGCTCGAGCGCGCCTACCGGCTGCCGCGTGAGCATGTGGCCGAAGAAACCGCGCTGTCCGGGAGTGAGAAGCTGCTGGCGATCCGCTGCCTGCATCTGGCCGATGGCCGGCCGTTGGCGCTGGAGCACCGCCTGATCAGCCCGGTCGGCGTGCCGGAGGTGCTCGAGGTGGATTTCGAGACCACGGCGCCAGGCAGCTGGCTGCTGCAGAACGTCTCCTGGACGCGCGCCCAGCACCGGATCAGTGCCTGGGGCGCCGATGACGCGGCGGCGTCGCTGCTGCAGGTCAAACCCGGTACCGCCTGCCTGGTCATCGATCGCCTCACCTGGCGCGGCGAGCAGCCGATCACCTGCGTCCGACAGATGTTCCTGGGCGATGCCTACGATCTGGTCGCCCGGTTCTCCCCGGGCGCGCGCTGAGCCTCACAGCGTGGTGCACTGCCGCCAGCGGACCGGCTCATCCACGCCGGGGCGCGGGTTGAGCTGGATGCGGACCGTGCGCAGCGCGGGGTAGCGGGTGACTTCTTCGCAGATCAGCGGCCAGATCGTGTCGATCTCACCGGTACGATTGATCGCCAGCGTCTGCCGGGTCAGCCAGATGCCACTGGCCACCCCGGGGCGGGTCGCCACTTTCCGTGACAGTTCCTGCTGATAACGGTCGAGGGTGGCATTGTCCGGGTTCGCTTCCATCGCAGACGGGGCGGCATCGGCGGCGCGGTTTTCCGCGCTGCCAGGGGCAGCCGGGGCGGGCGTCGCTGCAGCAAGGGGCTGTGTGCCGGCCGTTGCGGGGGCTTCCGCGGCGGCAGGTGCGGCGGCAGCAGGCGCGGCCTCCGCGGTTTCGTCGTCGGCCCACTCCTTTTCCAGCCCGGCGGTCAATGAGCCCAAGCCCACCATCAGGCCCAGCGTCGCCGCGCCGAGCCCGGCGATGGAAATACGCCGGATCGCCTCGCCACGGGCGCCGGCCTCGACCCGATCTTCCATGTCGCCGGGCAGGTAGGGCTTGAGCAGCGGCCACAGCAGCGGACCATCCAGCACCTCGACGCCCTGTTTTTCAGCGGCGATGCGGCCATCGCGCTCGACCTTGCCTTCGGTGATCAGGATGCCGCCGCGGGCACCGGCCAGGCGCGCAGCGGCGCCCAGCTCGTTCACCGCCGCCGTGCCGATCCGGTAGGCACGGCCATGCTTGCAGGACAGCAGCCAGCGTTGCGGGCCATCGTGCATGAGGAAATCGCTGCGAGGTTCGCCGCGGTCGGCAGCCTCGTCGGCCACGTCCTGCAGGCCACGCTGCTCCTGCATGGCGCGCCGCACGATCATCGAGAACTCGCGCCAGTGCATCCCTGCCAAGGCATTCAGGCCAAGCTGGGTCTCCTTCTGCTTCCGTTTGATCAGCCAGAAGTAGGCCGTGGCCAACAACCACACAATGAGGGCCAACAGCAGGGCCAGGATCCAGGAGAGCATGCAGGGGGATATGAACAGGGAAGTGCGATAGACAGTTTATATGCGCCTTTGCACGTCTGCGGCGCGTCGTTTTCGGACTGGCAGGGGGCGGGAGATCACGTCGGTGACGGCCGTCGCACTTTGTGGCGATCCTCGGATCGAGCGCCCACAAAAAACCCGCCAATCCAGAGCCGTGAGGGGAGGGAACAAACGGCGGTGGAAGCGATTGGCGGGTCGGTTTCGATTGTCAACAAAGTTGTGCTGCTTTGCAACAATCGAGGTCAGGTCAGGCGTCCGAGGTCGGCGACTGGTGGGTGCCGGGGGACGGCGCACCCGACGGCGAGGCGTTGCGGGCCTCGGCGCGGTTGACCCGGGTGTTGAGCGCGTCGATCCGGGCATTGAGCGCGGCGACGTCCTCGGCGGTCGGAATGTGCAGGCGCTTGAGTACGCCCTGGACCCGATCATCGAAGGCCTTCTCGACCTTGTCCCAGGTGCCGCTGGCCTTTTCGCGGGCCTCGCCGAGGTGTTCCTCGACATTGTCGCGCCAGCGCGGCGTATCGCCGGTCTGTTCGCGGTTGCGGGCCTCGATGTTCTCGCCTTCCTTGACCAGGTTGTCGAACACACGGCTGCCTTCGGCCTGTGCACGCCCGAAGGCGCCCAGGCCCGCCAGCCAGATCTGCTGGGCCGAATCGGTCAGCTTGCGCGAGAAGCGCTCGGCCTGATCCTGCAGCGAGGGCTTCTCGCCGGGGATGCGATCGTCGAAGTCGTTGGGTGAATTCATGGGGCGATCCCTGTGGGTGGACACCCCTGGATCGTATGCATCGCCGGCTTCAAGCGATGTGATGGCCGGCGCCTGCGGGGCGCCAGGCCGAGCGTCGGTTCAGCCGAGCTTTTCCTTGAGCACACGCTGGATCTCGCTTTCCACCATGCCCTTCATGGCCGACAGCAGGAAGCCGAGCTTGGCGGTGACCTGCACCTGGCCGGGCTGCAGCGCGATCGCGCCATCCACGCCGGAACCGTTGAAGTTCAGCACATCGCCGACCCAGCTCGATTGCAGGCCGAAACGTTCGGACAGTTTGGCGGCGACTTCTTCGATGGCCTTGCGCGCACTTTCAGCGGGCAGGGAATGGGCGTGGCGGATATCAATGCTGGACATGCGGACTCCTGGCGGACAACGGCGCGGATGTGGGCGTGCATTGTGCGCATCCTCAGGCACAACTCCAAGGTCTGCGTCACACTTCTTCTTCCCTGACATTCAACCTGCTAGGCTGCGCCGCGTGCAGAACCTGCTAGTTCACTTTACTCAACACCAACACCCCGACCAGCCACTGCGGCCCGGGGTGCAGCGCATCGTGCGTCATGCGTCGGGCACCGTCCGGCTTGGCGATGACACGCCCGGCACCTTGTTGCTGGCCCAGTTCTGCCTGGACGACCGTGGCCTGTGGCTGCAGGTCGCCAACGGCATCCGCGGCATCCACGTCAACGGCCGCCCGGTGCGGCGGATGGCGCTGCTGCGCGCCGGCGACGCTGTCTACGCCGATGGCGTGGAGATGGTGGTGCAGGGCGATTGCGAGGCCGTCGTCCATGCGCCGCCGCGCAGCGATGATGGCGGCGACGACCAGCGGCTGCTGCGCGGGGTCGGTGGCCAGCACCACGGGCGCAGCTTCACCCTGGATCGCCCGCGCGTGATCGGACGGGGACCGGACGCGGACATCGTCATCGACGACCCTGCCTTCGCCGAACAGCATGCCCGCCTGGAGCAGCACGGGGAGCGCCTGCTGCTGCGCGACCTGGGCGCCGGCGAGTCGACGCGGGTCAATGGCGTCACCGTTCGCCATTGCTGGCTGCAGCCGGGCGACCAGCTGGTCTTCGATGCCCAGCACCGCTTCGTGCTCGAAGTCCCGCACGATGGCCGCAAGCGCATCGTCATCGAAGAAGAGGACGATGGCTTCGAGGCGCGTCAGCGTCCGGAACCGGTCGCCGCGCCCAAGCGCGTGAGCCGCTGGCCGTGGTTGTTGGTCAGTGCGCTGCTGCTCGCGGCGGTGATCAGTGGCCTGCTCTGGTTCGGGGCACGGTAAACCGTGGCTCCGGCTGTCGGCCGGGCCGTGGATAGATTCGTTTGCAACCAAATTCGCCTTGTCCTGCAAGGCCTAAAGGCTGGTGCGCTGCGGCATACTAGGGGTCTTGCCCCATAGGTGTGACATGACGCGCGCGTTCAATTTCAGTGCCGGCCCTGCAACGTTGCCGGAATCGGTCCTGCGCCAGGCGCAGGAAGAGATGTTGGAGTGGAACGGCGCGGGCGCCTCCATTGTCGAAATGAGCCATCGCGGCGCGGAGTTCATGGCCGTCGCCGCCCAGGCCGACGCCGATCTGCGGCGCCTGATCGGCATCCCGGACGACTACGCGGTGCTGTTCCTGGCCGGCGGCGCGACCACCCAGCAGGCCCTGCTCGCACTCAACTTCGCCCAGCCCGGCCAGACCGTGGACTACGTGGTCACCGGCCACTGGGGCAAGACCGCGATCAAGCAGGTCAGCCCGTACGTCACGGTCAACGTCGCCGCCAGCAGCGAGGCCAACGGCTTCCACGACATCCCGGCGCGCGCCAGTTGGCAGCTCTCCGATGACGCGGCCTACGTGCACATCACCGCCAACGAAACCATCCACGGGGTCGAGTTCCGTGACACCCCGGACGTGGGTGACGTGCCGCTGTTCGCCGATTTCAGCTCCTCGATCGCCAGCGAGCCGCTGGATGTCAGCAAGTACGGCGTGATCTATGCCGGCGCACAGAAGAACCTCGGCCCGGTCGGTGTGTCGGTGGTGATCGTGCGCCGCGACCTGCTCGAGCGCAGCGGCCAGCCGCGCGCGGACATCTTCGATTACCGCTCGCACGTCGCCCGCGATTCCATGCTCAACACCCCGCCCACCTGGAACTGGTACCTGGCCGGCCTGGTGTTCCAGTGGATGCTGGCCGAAGGCGGCGTGGAGGAATTCGCGCGCCGCAACGCAGTCAAGTCGGGCCTGATCTACGGGGCGATCGACCAGTCCGGCGGCTTCTACCGCAATGAGGTCCTGCCGGCCGCACGCTCGCGCATGAACATCCCGTTCTTCCTGCCCGACGACACGCTCAATGCGCGTTTCGTCAGTGAATCCAAAGCGGCCGGCCTGCTGGCGCTGAAGGGCCACAAGGCGGTCGGCGGCATCCGTGCCTCGCTGTACAACGCCATGCCGGTGGAGGGCGCGCAGGCGCTGGCCGCCTTCATGCGCGATTTCCAGCAACGCAACGGCTGACGCATTCGTTTTTCCCGGGGCGCTCGCCGCCCCACTGCAATTGGAACCCAGATGGCCACCAAACCCGCCAAGCCCAAGGCTGCCAAGCCGGCACCGACCCCGCCCAAGGCGGCTGCCCCCGCGAAGAAGACCAAGGCCGCCAAGCGCGATGCCGCGCCGGCGGTTGCCGCGCCCGTGCTGTCGGATGTGCGCGCCAAGATCGACCATATCGACCGCAGCATCCAGGCGCTGATCGCCGAGCGCGCCAACTTCGCCCACCAGGTCGGCAAGGCCAAGGGCAAGCTCGCTGCCGCCGTGGATTACTACCGCCCCGAGCGCGAAGCGCAGGTGCTGCGCATGGTGGTGGACCGCAACGAGGGCCCGCTCAGCGATGAAGTGCTGGTCCACGTCTACCGCGAAATCATGTCGGCCTGCCTGGCCCAGCAGGAGCCGCTGAAGATCGGCTACCTCGGCCCGGAAGGCACCTTCAGCCAGCAGGCCGTGCTCAAGCATTTCGGCCGCTCCGCGCTGGGCCTGCCATTGGCCAGCATCGAAGAAGTGTTCCAGGAAGTGGAAGCGGGCAACGCCGATTTCGGCGTGGTGCCGGTGGAAAACTCGGGGCAGGGCACCATCCAGATCACCCTGGACATGTTCCTGACCTCCAACCTGAAGATCTGCGGCGAAGTGGAACTGCGCGTGCAGCAGTACCTGATGTCGCGCAGTGGCCGGCTGGAGGATGTCGAGCGTGTCTACGGCCACCCGCAGTCGTTCATGCAGACCTCCTCGTGGCTGCGGGCCAATCTGCCCAAGGCCGAGAAGGTGCCGGTCTCCAGCAATGCCGAAGGTGCGCGCCGCGCGCGCAATGCCGATGACGCCGCCGCGATCGGTGGCGAAAGTGCGGGGCATGTGTACGGCCTGAAGAAGGTGGTGACCAAGCCGATCCAGAACGATGCGGACAACACCACGCGCTTCCTGGTCATCGGCCGCAACATCTTCCCGACCTCCGGCCACGACCGCACCTCGGTGCTGGTGTTCATCCACGACAAGCCCGGTGCACTGTTCGATGTGCTCAGCCCGTTCGCGCGGCACGGCATCAGCATGAACCGGATCGAGTCGCGCCCCTCGCACAACGCCAAGTGGGAGTACGGCTTCTTCATCGATCTGGCCGGCCATGTCGAGGACGAGGCGATGCAGGCGGCCCTTGCCGAACTCAAAGCCCACTCGGCGCAGATCAAGATCCTCGGCTCCTATCCGGTCGCCGTGCCCTGATCCGATCGGCGTAGCCGCCTCGCGCGCTAAGCCCGGCCCGGCGCCCGTGGGGACGCTGCGGCCCCTCCCGCACACCGTTGCATCGCCGCCGTGGCGGCCCGTCCCATAGGATTTCCGATGACCGCATCTCCGTACTGGATCGCCCACAAGGGCCAGCCCCTGCAGGGCAGCCTGACCATTCCCGGCGACAAGTCCGTCTCGCACCGCTCGGTGATGTTTGCCGCGCTGGCCGATGGCGTGTCGCGCATCGATGGCTTCCTGGAAGGCGAAGACACCCGCGCCACCGCCGCGATTTTCTCGCAGATGGGCGTGCGCATTGAAACGCCGTCGCCCTCGCAGCGCATCGTGCATGGCGTCGGCGTGGATGGCCTGAAGGCGCCGAGCGCCCCGCTGGACTGTGGCAATGCCGGCACCGGCATGCGCCTGCTGGCGGGTCTGCTTGCTGCACAACCGTTCGATTCGGTGATGGTCGGCGATGAGTCGCTGTCGCGCCGCCCGATGCGTCGCGTGACCGGTCCGCTGGCCGAGATGGGCGCGAAGATCGATACCGAGGCCGATGGCACTCCGCCGCTGCGCGTGCATGGCGGCCAGGCGCTGCACGGCATCGCGTTCGCCTCGCCGGTGGCCAGCGCGCAGGTCAAATCCGCCGTGCTGCTGGCCGGGCTGTATGCCGATGGCGAAACCTCCGTCACCGAGCCGCACCCCACCCGCGATTACAGCGAGCGCATGCTGCGCGCGTTCGGCGTGGAGATCGAGTTTTCGCCGGGCAAGGCACGCCTGCGTGGTGGTCAGCGTCTGCGCCCCACCGATATCGTGGTGCCGGCCGATTTCTCCTCGGCGGCGTTCTTCCTGGTGGCGGCGAGCGTCATCCCGGGTTCCGAACTGCGCCTGCGCGCGGTGGGACTCAACCCGCGCCGTACCGGTCTGCTGGCGGCGCTGCGGCTGATGGGTGCGGACATCACTGAAGAAAACCATGCCGAGCAGGGTGGGGAAGCGGTCGCCGATCTGGTGGTGCGATACGCGCCGCTGCACGGTGCCGAAATTCCCGAAGCGCTGGTGCCGGACATGATCGATGAGTTCCCGGCGTTGTTCGTCGCGGCGGCAGCGGCACAGGGCAACACGGTGGTGCGCGGTGCGGCCGAATTGCGGGTCAAGGAATCGGATCGTCTGGCCGCAATGGCGACCGGTCTGCGGACCCTGGGCGTGCAGGTGGATGAAACCGATGATGGCGCCACGATCCACGGCGGCGCCGTGCTGGGCAGCGGCACCATCGAGAGTCACGGCGATCACCGCATCGCGATGGCGTTCGCGATTGCCGGCCAGCTCAGCAGTGGTCAAGTGCGCGTCAATGACATCGCCAACGTGGCGACCTCGTTCCCGGACTTCGATGGCCTGGCGACCGGCGCGGGCTTCGGGCTGCGCGCCGGCTGACCTGACGCAAAAAAGGGAGGCCATCGGCCTCCCTTTTCGTTCCGGCCTCAGCGCATCACGTTAGCGCTCGGTACGGAAATCCACCGGCACGCGCACCACGCTGGCCACGGCACGGCCATTGTTCATGGCCGGCTCGAACTTCCAGTCGCGCACGGTGGTCAGCACGGCGCGATCCAGATCGCGGTCACGCGTACCGGTGCGCTGCACGATGCTCGCATCGGTTACCTGACCGCGGGTATCCACGTTGAGACTGGCCACCACGCTGCCCTGCACGCCGCTACGCAGCGCAGTGCGCGGGTAAGCCGGCTTGGCGTTGCTCGCCAGCGGGCGCGCCTCACGATTACGCACGGCCGGCGTCGCCTTGCGCTGCTCGGCGGCGGGTGCCGCCTGTCGCGCTGCCGGGGCAGGCGCGGTTGCGACGGGGGCGGTCTCTGTGGCCGGCAACATGCGCTGACCCACGGGTGCGTCATTCGTATCGCCCGGGGTGGCATACCGCAGCCACACCAGCGCGGCGGCGAACATCGCCACGATCAACGCCACCCACAACCAAGGCGACGTGCGGCGATTGTGGGGCTCATCGATCACGTCGCGCTGATGCTGCGGCGAGTGGGGCATGTCCGGGGCATGGGTAACACTCATGGCTGACTCCTGGTGTCGATGTGACACCGCCAGTTTTGCCCGTGCACGGTTGTGAATGTGTCAGCGCACCGTCAACGCGACGACTGCATTCCCATCGGGGTTCAGTTTGCTGAGCCGTTGCGAAATCGCCACGCGAGGCGGCGAACGCTCACTGGGGCGTGAAGTCGAACGGGACTTCCAGGCTGCCAGGCACCGGTACGCCGTTGTTCTGCGCCGGCTGGAAGCGCCAGCGCCGCACTGCATCGGACGCCGCGCGGTCAAGGTCGCGTGAACCACTGCGTTGGATCAGCGTGACCGCCGAAGGATAGCCAGTGGCGTCCACATCCACGCGGACCACCACGGTGCCGCGATCACCGCGGCGCAATGCGGCCGGCGGGTAACTCGGCGGCGGGGACTGGTCGGCAATCGGCTGCGGGCGATCAGATGGCGCCATCGCCGTGGGAGCTGCCGGTGCTGCGGGTGCAGCGGGGGCGACCGGCGGTGGCGGGGGGGCTGTCTCCACCAGCTGCGGCTTTTCCTCGTTGGCCGGCGGTGCCTTGGCATCAGGCATGTCGCTGGAGCCGGCCGCGGCGGCCAGCGGCTCGGGCAGTGGCTCCACCTCGGCGACCTGGGCGGGGGTCTGCGCGGCCGGGTCGGCTTTGTAGAACTCGTTGTTGCGGCTGCTCAGCCACACCACCAGGAACAGCAGCAGGCCTACGCCGAAGGCGATCGCGGCGATCAGCAGGCTGCGGCGGGGCAGGTGGAAGGTGATGTTCTTGCCAGAAGTCGAGCGGGAAGCAGACATGGGGCATACCGTATGGATCACCGCGATTCTGCCACGCCCGGGATGAACCGGCGGCAGAAAAACGCATAACAGGCGATAATCCCCCTCCAAATCCGTAGACCCCTCTGCCGCCATGCTCGATCCAGCCCTGCTCCGCCAACAGCCCGCCGACCTTGCCGAACGCCTGCGCTCCTCGCGCGGTTTCGAGCTGGATGTCTCCGGGCTGGAGTCGCTGGAAGCCGATCGCAAGCGCATCCAGGTGCGCACGCAGGAGCTGCAGAGCCTGCGCAACAGCCGTTCAAAGGCCATCGGCCAGGCCAAGGCCAAGGGCGAAGACGTCTCGGCGATCATGGCTGAAGTGGCCGCGTTCGCCGATGAGCTGAAGGCCTCGGAAGTGATCCTGGATGCGCTGCGCGAGAAGATCGAAGCGATCGCGCTGGGCATTCCGAATCTGCCGGCCGAGGATGTACCGGCCGGCCAGGATGAATCCGAGAATGTCGAGCAGAAGCGCTGGGGCACCCCGCGCGCGTTCGATTTCCCGGTGCTGGACCATGTCGAACTGGGCGCGCGTAACCGCTGGCTGGATGGTGAGACCGCCGCCAAGCTGTCCGGCTCGCGCTTCACCGTGCTGCGTGGCCCGATCGCGCGCCTGCACCGTGCGTTGGCGCAGTTCATGCTCGACCTGCACACCGGCGAACACGGCTATGAAGAAACCAACGTGCCGGCGCTGGTCAACGCCGAGTCGCTGCGCGGCACCAGCCAGCTGCCGAAGTTCGAGGACGACCTGTTCAAGACCGCCGTGGGCGAGTCCACGCGCTACCTGATCCCGACCTCGGAAGTGCCGCTGACCAACATCGTGCGCGATGAGATCATCGACGCCGAGCAGCTGCCGCTGCGCATGACCGCCCATTCGCTGTGCTTCCGTGCCGAAGCCGGCAGCGGTGGCCGCGACGTGCGGGGCATGATCCGCCAGCATCAGTTCGAGAAGGTGGAGCTGGTCGCTGCGTGCACCCCGGCGCAGAGCGATGAAGAACACCAGCGCATGACCCGCTGTGCGGAAGTCGTGCTGGAGAAGCTCGGCCTGCCGTACCGCAAGGTGCTGCTGTGCACCGGGGACATGGGCTTCTCGGCCATCAAGACCTACGACCTGGAAGTGTGGCTGCCCTCGCAGGACACGTACCGCGAGATTTCCTCGTGCTCCAACTGTGGTGATTTCCAGGCGCGCCGCATGCAGGCCCGCTGGCGCAATCCGGAAACCAGCAAGCCCGAGCTGCTGCACACGCTCAACGGCTCTGGCGTGGCGGTCGGCCGCGCGATGATCGCGGTGATGGAGAATTACCAGAACGCCGACGGCAGCATCACCGTGCCGGACGTGTTGAAGCCGTACATGGGTGGTCTTGACGTCATCGGCTGATCGAGCGCCGTTACGTATGAAAAACCCGCCGAAAGGCGGGTTTTTTGTTGGCGGCTCTACCGGTGCGTCATCGGCGTCAACACGCCCAACGGCGCCCAGCCGGACGCATCACCACCCACCACCTCGCACCACACCCAGCCATTGAGCACGCGCTCACCCCGCACGTGCTGGCCCACGTCCACATCCAGCTCGCGCGCGCAGTACGCCTCGGCTGCCACGGCATCGCCTTGGGCGTTCCTGCCGATCACCTGTGCGGGCACCCAGCCGGCTTCCTGCCCGGGCGTCTGGCACAGATACCAGTTGTCCCACCCTTCGGGGCCTTGATAGCGCTCGCCGACCTCCAGTGCGTCGCCGGGGTTCAGGGTGATCGGGTGTGGGAACTCACTGCGGTGTGCTTCGGTGACGCGGTAATCCATACCGATGGGCCCGTTTACAAAGGGGTTCAGCTTACCGACCATTCGCCGGACGCCGTAGGGCTGAACGCGTCATCGACGCGGCATCCCCAAGCGCGCTGATGAAGGTCGGAGATTGTAGTAGGGCGGTGTAGGCGAAGTGGCCAGTCGCGAAGGGCTAACGCGACACGACGGCCAACAAATGCAGCGTGGACAATGCAGCGCGGCTCCAGCACGGATCAGGCGAGCTGCAGGACCGCAGGATGAGGTGTGATCGATGCCCATTTGCAGCGCCACAGAGCGGACAGCATGAGCACTGACATCCACCTTCCACAGGACGCCCGGTGAACACAGCGGCCGCACCCCTCCCGTCATCCAATCCCGCCGGACTCGCCGCATGGCTGATTCTGGGCATCGCCTGGTTGTGCTTCCTGATCCCGTTCCCTGGACTGGGTCTCCTCTTCGGCTGGCCACTCAATCTGGTGGCTTTCATCCTTGCGATCGTCGCGATGGCCAAGGGCGGCGCAGGCAAGGGCATCGCCCAGCTTCTGCTGTCCCTGATCGCGTCCCCGGCGGTGTACTTCGTAGGTGTCATGATCTTCGCCGGTGCCGTCGGCGCGGTGAGCCAGCCCTCTTCCAAGGGCGATGCCGAGCAGCGCCATGCTGAAGACACCGCCATCGCACGGGTCGCGCCGGTCGAAGTTGCGGCGCGCCAGCTGTATCTGGACTACCAGGCCAACGAGGTCGCGGCCGACGTTCTCTACAAAGACAAGCGGCTGCTGATTGCCGGCGAAGTGGCGACGATCCAGACGGACCTGCTGGACAAGCCGCAGGTACACCTCAAGGCGGGCAGCTTCGAGCAGGTGATGATGTCCGGCCTCTCCAAGGACGAGGCGGCTGCGCTGCGCAAGGGAGACGCTGTGGTTGCGGCGTGCACGGGCAACGGCATGATTCTGGGCTCACCGGTAACGCGGGACTGTGAGCTTCAGTAAGGCGACCCGCTGAAAAAAAGATGGCCCCGAAAGGGGCCATCAGTGCCACATCCACACACCGTCACGACGAGGGGGAGGGAACGGTGTGGGTCGCGCCGGCTCAGGCTGCGGCGAGCGCTTGCGGCTGCGGGAGCGCGGCCAGGGCCTGCGCAATCGCATCGGTCCGGTGCTGGGGCGAGTAGGCGATGCCCTCGGCCCGCACGAACTCGACGTTGTCGATGCCGAAGAAGGCGAACACCTGGCGCAGGTACGGATCCTGGAAGTCGGTCGGGGCGCCCGTGTGCAGGCCGCCGCGGCTGCTGGCCACGATCACGCGCTTGCCGCCGGCCAGGCCGACCGGGCCATTCTCGGTGTACTTGAACGTGCGTCCGGCCACCGCCAGGCGGTCAATCCACGCCTTGAGGGTGGAGGCGACGCTGAAGTTGTACATTGGGGAGCCGATGACAACCACATCGGCGGCAAGGAACTGCTCCAGGACCTGCTCGGCGTCGGCCACTTCGGCCGGGTCGGACTGGGCCAGGGACGAGCTGCGCAGATGGGCAACGGGCTGGGCGTCGAGGTCGCGGTAGCTCACTTCCAGGCCCGGTACCTGATCGCGCCACTGCTGGACCACGGCGGAGGAGAGCTGGCGGGAAACCGAGTTGTCGCCAAGTACGCTGGCATCGATGTGAAGAAGCTTCATGGCAATCACCTGTTATCTGGGGAGGGGCGGGGCAAGGCGCCGCCGACGGAGAACAGGTTAGGTTGTTGCTTGATTGGAATAAAGGTGATTGAATACCACGTATTGTTCTATATCTGGAACTTCGGTATGCAAGACCTCAACGACCTCTACTACTTCGCCATGGTGGTGGATCATGGTGGCTTCGCCGCAGCAGAACGCGCGCTCGGCATCCCCAAATCCCGCCTGAGCCGCCGTATCAGCCAGCTGGAAACCGACCTGGGTGTGCGCCTGCTGCAGCGCTCCACGCGCCGCTTCGCGGTGACCGACGTCGGCACCAGCGTGCATCGCCACGCGCAGACCATGCTCGCCGAGGCCCAGGCCGCGCGTGAGGTGGTGGATCGCCTCAGCGCCGAGCCACGCGGCCTCGTGCGCGCCAGCGTGCCGGTCTCGCTGGCGCAGATGCAGCTGCCCAAGCTGCTGCCGATCTTCCTGGCGCAGTACCCCAAGGTGCGGCTGCAGCTGAACATCAGCAACCGCCGCGTGGACATCATCAACGAAGGTTACGACGTCGCCCTGCGCGTGCGCTCGCGCCTGGATGACGATGGCAGCCTGGTGATGCGCAGCTTCGGCCAGGTGCAGGAACTTCTGGTAGCGAGCCCGAAATACCTCGATCGCGCCGGCCGCCCGAAAGACCCGGACGAGCTGACCAATCACGTCACCCTGAGCATCAGCGAAGACGAAGCCCGTCAGCGCTGGGAACTGCACGGCCCCGAGGGCGCGGTCCGTCGGGTGGATCTGCAGCCGCGCGTAGCCGGTTTCGATTTCCCGCTGCTGCAGAGCATGGTCAAGGACGGTTTCGGCATCACCATGCTGCCGGAAACCGTCTGCACCGATGCCGTGCGCAACGGTGAGCTGGAAGTGGTGCTGCCGGACTGGTCGCTGCCGCAGGGCATCTGCCACGCCGTCTTCGCCTCCCGCCGAGGCCTGCTGCCTGCGGTGCGCGTGTTCATCGACTTCCTGGCCGAACATCTGCCGCCGCAGCTGGAGGCCTCGCGCCTGGATTGCGGTGGCGCTTGCGAGCGGGCCAAGGAGAAGATCAAGGCCAGTGCCTTGGGGGCGTTGGCGGTGGATGCGGGGTGAGCCGCGCGGGTCTTGGGTAAACCGGGCCTGTCATGCGAGAATGCGGCCCCGGCCAAGCGCCGGACCGCACACCGGAGAGATGGCCGAGCGGTTTAAGGCACCGGTCTTGAAAACCGGCGAAGGGTCATTCCTTCCGTGGGTTCGAATCCCACTCTCTCCGCCAGATACGCAAAGCGCCCCGAAAGGGGCGTTTTGCGTATCTGGCGGAGAGAAGAGGGTGCCGCCGCCGCGCGGGTTCGACGGATTCGCCCGGAGCGAATCCGGACAGCCGAATGGCTGGCCCTGTAGCGCGCAGCGCGGAAGGGTTGGGTGCATGGATGCACCCAACAATCCCAGGCCACCGATCAGCCCTCCGCATGAAGTGCTCCAAAAGGGGCGTGACGCACTACCGCTGGTCGCGTTCGAACAAAGACGGCGCGCTTCGATGCGATCAATAACCAACTACCGCCCATTGAAGACGCCGAGGCCGTTTGAGCGACGGCCCCTAAACTGACCCCCTATGCCGAGGCCAACCCACGCCCCCGCCGAGTCGCCCCCGGCGAGTGCCCCATCACGCGCTTGTAAGCGCGGCTAAAGGCAGCCTGCGACGCGTACCCAAGACGCTCTGCCACTACCTCGATCGATAGGCTTTGCTGGGTCAGCCACTGACTCGCCAATTGCATGCGCAGCTCAGTCACGTATCGCAGAGGCGCGGTTCCAATGACGCTCTGGAACCGGTCTGCAAAGACCGAACGCGAGGTGTTCGATTCTGCAGCCAGCGCTTCAACGGTCCAGTCACGCCCAGGGTCTCTGTGCAGGGCAAGCAACGACAGCGATAGGCGAGGGTCTCGCATGGCCATGACCAGGCCCGAGGCTCCATCGCAACCGCGCTCGACCCAGTCACGGACGATCATCGCGGCGACTGCATCCGCCAGCCGGGCGAGTATGCCTGCATAGCCAATGCGTCCGGAGCACACCTCGCGCTTCATCGCGTCGACCATCGGCAACAGTCCAGGAAACGCAGTGGCATTGCCATCGGCCAACATCACCGCCGGCATCAACTTGCTCAACCCTTGCATGCCACCCAGATCGAACACCATGCATCCGTGGAAAAGCACTGCGCTTGGCACGGCATGGGTGCTCGGGCAGGTGTCTATCCCGCTCACCGCGTCACTCAGTGGGGCTGCGACTATCGTTTCCAGGCACTGGACGGGATGGTCCTCGCCCGACACCAATGCGTGGCCTTCTCCGCGGGGAAGAAGCACGACATCCCCGGCGGAGAGCACATGTTGGCTGCCGTCCGCGCCACGAAGAATCGCAGTGCCCACTGCCAGGTAATGGAAGTAGGCATGGCCTGGCTTCGGCGGAAATCCAAGCCCAAAGGTCGGTCCGGTCTGGATGCGTCGGTATTGCACGCCATGCAGCCGCATGCCGGTCAGCAGCTCGCTGATCAGGTCGGAAGACTGGGACGGGTGTGGAGGATGGCTCACTTAGGCGTCCCGGGGTTTCGATCAAAAATACAGGTTCGACAATCATAGATCATCCGGATCTGGCTCCCTAGACTCTCGGCTGCACCAACGCACTGGGATCTTTGATGAGCAATAACGTAGTTGACGCCGCGGACGCGCCTGATTCTGTGGCTTGGGATAGCGGGGAGCCGTCTTCATCGGCCTGGGTGGCCGTGTTTTCGCTGGCCATGGGTGTCTTTGGGCTGCTCACGGCGGAGTATCTGCCTGCCAGCCTGTTGACGCCGATGGCGGCGGACCTTGGGGTGTCGGAGGCGCTGGCCGGTCAAGCAGTGACGGTCACCGCGGTCGTGGCCTTGTTCGCCGGCCTGCTTGTGCCACGGCTGACCCGTTCGATCGATAGGCGCCTGGTGCTGTTGAGTTTCACCGGTCTGATGATCCTCTCCAACGCCTTGGTGGCGTTGTCGTCCAGCATGGGCGTTCTCCTGGTGATGCGCGTCCTTCTGGGCGTCGCGCTGGGCGGTTTCTGGAGCATGGCAGCGGCCGTGGCCATGCGGTTGGTACCGCCACAGCGCGTGCCTCGCGCGCTTTCCATCATCTTCAGCGGGATTGCGGTCGGCACGGTGGTGTCGGTTCCGTTGGGGAGTTACCTCGGCGGGCTGCTGGGCTGGCGCAGCGCCTTCTGGGCGGCGACGGCGGTGGGTGGACTCACGTTTGCGTTCCAGTGGTTCACGCTGCCCCGAATGGCCCCGCGCAAGGCGGCGCTCCCAGAGTCGGTGGTGGGCCTGTTGCGCCGGCCAGGCATTGCAGTCGGAATGCTGGGCTGCGTTCTGGCGCACACCGGTCAGTACTCGCTGTTTACTTACATCCGCCCAACGTTGGAGAGCCTGGGACAGATGAGCGCTGATGGCCTGGCGCTGATTCTGCTCGGATTCGGAGTGGCGAACTTTGTCGGCACACTACTGGCCGGCTGGCTCATGGAGCGCAGTCTGAAAGTCACGTTGGTGATCATGCCTGCCTTGGTTGGCCTTGCCGCGCTCGGCATGGTGCTGTTGCCGGTGGGCGTTGGCGGGCTGGCGATCCTGGTCGCGCTCTGGGGCCTGGCCTTCGGTGGCGTGCCTGTTGCCTGGTCGAGCTGGGTTGCGCGTGCGGTGCCCGATCAGGCCGAGAGTGCCGGCGGGATGGTGGTCGCTGCGGTGCAGTCCTCCATCGCAGCGGGCGCCGCCTTGGGCGGTCTGGTGTTTGGGCTGGGGGGCATCGTTGCCGTCCTCACCGTTGCCGCGGCAGTAATGCTGCTCGCCAGCCTGCTCATTGCGTTGAGGGTCAGGGTGAGCCCGCCGACGTTGTCGGCAGGTCCGGCGTTTCATGGTTAGCCGACAGCCGACCACTTCCGCTAGAGTGTCGCACCCCGTTGAACTGGCGCTCGCACCCGAGCATGCGCTTAGAGGATGTCGTTGTTGATGGTGTTGAAAGGTCTGGTGGTTGTGGTTTTGGTTGTTGCTTCAGTTCCTGGTGCGGCAGCAGAGCTGGTCGGCCGCGCGACGGTCACGGACGGGGACACGCTCACCGTGGCGAAGCAGCGCATTCGCCTGTGGGGCATCGATGCGCCGGAAAGTGCCCAGCAATGCACCGCCAACGACGGACGTGCTTGGCCCTGTGGCCGACGGTCCGCTGCTGCACTGGACGGCTATGTGCTGGACAAGACCGTTCGTTGCCAGCCCAAGGACACGGATCGCTACGGCCGGGTGGTGGCGGAGTGCTTTGTTCAAGGACAGTCGATCAATCGGCAGATGGTGCGCGCCGGTTGGGCGGTCGCGTATCGCCAGTACGCGACGGCATTCATCGCAGACGAAGCCGACGCGCGCCAGCACCAGCGGAACCTCTGGCAGGGGCCGTTCCAGATGCCAGCTGACTATCGTCGCAGCAAGCGTGAGCAGACGGCACGACAATCCCCGGTGGCCTTGCCGCCGTCGCCGGGCGGATGCCGCATCAAGGGCAACATTTCCCGCGAAGGCAGGAAGATCTACCACGTGCCAGGCCAGCGGGACTACGAGCGCACGAGCATCGACCTGAGCCGAGGCGAGCGCATGTTCTGCAGCCCTGCGGATGCCATGCGAGCCGGGTGGCAGCCGGCGAAGCGCTGAACTTTTTAAGCCGTCCCGTACAGGCGGCGACGCAGCGCGCCCGCCACTGCCGCGACAGCCATCGCAGGCAGTGCCAGCACCAGCGCATAGACCAGTCCGGCCAGCATCAACGGGCCAACGCCCGACATCACGGCCACCACTGGCACCTGCAGCACCATGAGCAATAGTCCCCATAGCCATGCCTTCCGGGGAAAACAGGCACCCAGCACTGCGGCAATGCCCAGTGCGATGGGATAGACGACGGTCCAGAACGCAGGCGCGTCCCAAGGCTCGCCGCCGGGTGTCCGCCAGGCCACCAGCACCCAGAACACCACGCCGACCTTCAGCGTGACAGCCGTTGCTGCAATGGAATTTCCGGTCATCTGCATCGTTGGGCTCCCGCACGAAGATGCAGGATGCCATTGTCGCGTTGACGGTGCGTGAGTCATTCAGATCGAGCGCAAGGCCTTACTCGTGATGCCCCTGACGAAGTGCCTCTGCATGCTCGAACAGCGCCTTGAGAATGGCGACATAGGCCTTCTCGGTCTCAGCTCCAGACGTATTGGTGAAGAAGACAATGCCCGTGCGCAGATCAGGGGTGGCGAGCATCTCTGTCTTCAGCCCGGGATCGCTTCCGCCGTGCCCCACATACTTCGTATTGAACTTGGTCTGCCAGAACAACCCGGAGTTCTTCTCGGCAACATCGACGTTCAGGGGCTTGGATGCCGCCGTAAACTGAAGGCGAAGCATCTCATCCACCGACTGCTGTCGAAGTACCTGGCCAACGGGTCCCTTGCCACCGTCAAGCAGTGCGATGAAGAACCTGGACAGATCCTCGACCGACGTATGCACGCCACCATCGGGCCATGTCGTCACGCCATACGGTTGAATGGCGACCGCAATGCCGTCTTGGGAAATGTAAAGCGTGGCATCCGGGGAGGTGCTGTCCGGGCGAAGGCGCCAATGCGTGCTGTTCATGCCGAGTGGCTTAAAGATACGGCGTTCGGTGTAGGTGTCCAGAGACTGGCCGGTCGTGCGCTCGACGATGTAGCCCGCCAGCCCTGCACCGATGTTGGAATAGTCGCGCTCGGTTCCCGGGGCAGCGGGCAGATAGCTGGCCGGGGAATAGTCGGCTCCTCCCGGTGCCAGATATCCCTTCAGGAATTGCGCTAACGGCTCAGGTGAGTTTCGCCCGAAGTGATAACGCGCAGCATAGATCGGCCAGCGATCTGTGATGCTGGACGTATGGGTAGCGATCTGCCGCAGTGTGATGGGCTGCGCGGGGTGGTTGGGGTTTCTGACCGGGAAGAGCAGATAGGTGTTGATGTCCGCATCGATGGAGAGCTTTCCCTCCTCTTGCGCAAGCATCATGGCGGCACCCACGAACGTCTTGCTGATGGACGCGATGTTCATCACCGTATTGGTGGTGAATGCTCGGCCGCTTTCGCGATCCGCCAACCCGTACCCGCCCCGCCAGACGACCTTGCCATCAACGATGATCGCAGCCGCAACGCCAACCAGTCCCCCCTCCGTCATTTCGCCGCGAATTCGGTCATCAATGGAGGAGATGCTCTGCGCCTTTACGGGCGCCGCGGATGCGGGTGCGGCAATGGTCGGCGGTGCAAGAACGCCAAGAATCATCGAGAGCAGGATGGCGGAGGCAGAACGTCTACGGGTCACGGCCGGCTCCTTTGTCTGAGGTCAGATCCTGTGCTCAGCGCCGCACCTTCGCAGGTGCCGTAAGTAACAGCCACCAGAAATAGAACCGCGAGATTGGATGGCCTTCTGGCCGAGCAGGCGAGGTGATAGCGGGTGCGCCAAGCATGGCGGACGCATCACTACAGATCAGGCCAAGCAGACAACCGTATCGGGGCGTGCATGCGGCGATGCCGCGGGCATGGCCGTCAGCATCGCGTGCTCCCTTCCTGCTGCTCTCTGCCCTGAACGGGTCAGAGAGCCGCGGGATCCAACATCAACGGCGAGCGTCGTCGCGCGCCTTGCCCACGTCGCTTTGGACTTCGCCAACACCCTTCTGGATCTTGCCTTCTACTTCTTTCGTCTTGTTGCCGGTGACCTTGCCGACGACTTCCTTTACGGTGCCCTTGACCTGGTTCTTGGCGCCTTCAGTGCGATTCTTGTCCATGGTTGACTCCACGATTGGTTAGAGAGAGGGCCCGTGTTGCCGGGCATCTCCACCCTGACGCGAGCGCAGTGGCGCGAAGGTGAAATTCGCTGGGGACGCGGAATCCGTTCAAGCTCGGGAAAGGTTGATGCTCACATGCGCTGCACGTCACTCATCCGCATCGCGTTCATCCCATCCATCACCCTCCCATTGCTGCGGTTCGGCGATGGCTGCGGCGGCATCCGGATCGACAGGCTCCAACAGGGTGTAATCGTCACGCGAAGGATCACGGAACGCGCGGCTGACCGGATAGGCCTCCAGCGCGGGTGTGGATGCGTGGGCACGTAATGCCGCAGGCGTCTTGAAGGCGCCACTCAACCACTCCAGCGCGGTGGTTGGCGCGATGAAGATCGGCCCGTCCGGTGTGAGTGGGGAGGGGATCGCGCTGTTTGGTCCGGTCAACACCGTGAAGCTGTCCAGCTGCTGGCCATCTTCGTTTTCCCAGTGCTCCCACAGCCCCGCCGCGAGCAGAGCAAGCCCGTCCTTGCGCTGCACGAACAGCGGCCACGGTGGTCGGCGCGCCCGATCCCATTTGTAATAGCCGGTCATGGGCAGCACGCACGGGCGCTGCGCCCACGCCTGCGCGTAGATCCTGCTTCGCGGCGCGCGATCAAGGCGCGCGGTGACGGTCGTGTACGGGGTGGCAGGTTCCTTCGACCATCGCGGCACCAGGCCCCACACCATGTCCGCCACCACGATCGTCCCATCGTGGTCACGGGCGATCAGCGCGGCGACGCCGCCTTTGGCGATGTTGTAGTGGTCTGGCGCGGTCACCAGAGCGCGCGCCAGCGACCCCGGAAGTCCGTCAGGAAGCGACTCGGTGTCAGCAATGGCTTGTGCAAAACGGCGCATGGCGTGGGCTCATGGCCCCGGCTTTCGGGGCCGCTTCGCTCAAAGCAGGGCGACGCTGGAGGTCTGCGGCGCCATCTCGTTTCGGGCATCCAGACGTGCGTGGCTGATCGCTTGGTGCGAGCCACAATGATGGCAGCGAAACAGCGCGCCGCCGGGGAGATGGATCAGGCTGGCATCTGCCGAGGAGGTGGTGCCACAGGGGCCACATTCGACGGTCAGCGCGATGATGCGTTCGACCGCGCCTGTGTAGGAGTAGGCGGCTTCGAAGGCATGGACAACGAAGGGGCGTGCGTGGGGCATCGTTGTTCCTGGGGAGTGGGGTGGAGTGAGCATCCACCGGCGGGTGTGATGGCGTCGTGCTGGCGTTCCCGCGTTTCACGTTGCAGAGTGAGGATCCCCCAACGCCGCCTTGCGTGCCTGGAACACCTCCGGCGTCTGCGGCTTCACGAACAGCGCCACCAGTTCCGGATACTCCGCTTTCACCGCCTTTTCGATACGCGTGATGCACGCCTCGATCTGCGGCGTCGTCCGATCATCCTCGAACTCTGCGCTCAGCATCGCGACCACCTGGTCGGGGCCCATCTGCATCGTGGTCACACCATTGGCGCGGCGCAGATCGGCATCCCCGGTGGCCACGGCGAGGATGCGCTTGGCCACGCTGGGGTGCGCAGGCTCGCCCACCAGCAGGCCCTTGGTTTCGCGCGCCAGCAGGAAGGCGGTGACGGCCAGCACGCCGGCAATGCACAGCGAGGCCACGCCATCCAGGATCGGCATCTCCAACAGTTGCGCCGCCAGCAGGCCGATCAAGGCGACGCCCAGGCCGAGCAGCGCCGCGCTGTCTTCCAGCAACACAGTGAAGGTGGACGGATCCTTGCTGCGGCGGAAGGCCTCGAAGTAACCCATCGCGCCTTTGGTGGCGCGGAACTCGCGCAGCGCGATCCACCAGGAGGCGCCCTCGAACACCAGCGAGACGCCCAGCACGATGTAACTGATCAGGTGGTTGGTGGCCGGCTCCGGGTCGCGGATGTGCTGGATGCCTTCATAGGCCGAAACGCCCGCACCCGCGGCGAACACCAGCAGCGCGACGATGAAGCTCCAGAAGTACAGCTCACGCCCGTAGCCGAACGGATGGGTGGTATCGGGTTTCTGCTCGGCCCGGCGCAGGCCGTACAACAGCAGCAGTTCGTTGATGGTGTCCACCAACGAGTGCACGCCCTCGCTGAGCATCGCTGAACTGCCCGAGATGCCGGCGGCGATGAACTTGGCGATGGCGATGGCCAGGTTGCCAGCGAGGGCGGCGTAGATGACGAGACGGGAGCCGGTTGGCTTGGCCATGGCGGGGGCGCAGGGGAGGGGAGAAACGCATCATCCTCAACCCTTTGTCCGGGCCGCGTGCAGGCCGTGGCCGGACGGGCATCGACGCGGGGATTCCACCGCCCACCGCGTTGACGCAGAATTGCAGGCAGTGGCGTAAATTGCTTTCCCGTTCCGGTCGGCCGCCCGCTGCCCGGCGCCTTCTCCGCGCTCTGCAACGCCTTCAGTTCAAGGTCTGGTGCTCCGATGACGTCTGCCTGTCCCTCCTTTGCCGCGCCGATGTGCGGCGCGTGCGCTGCGGTGCTGCTGTGGGGGCGCGCGTGAGCGGACTGTTGGGGCGCTTCCCCGGCAGTACCGGCACGGTGGCCGAGCAGGTCCGGGCCTTGGATTGGCAGGCCACGCCAGTGGGTGCGATCGAAACCTGGCCCGGGGCGCTGCGCAACGCCATCAACCTGATCCTGGCCTCGCCCGAGAGCATGTATGTGGTCTGGGGCGAGGATCTGACGTTTTTCTTCAATGATGCCTACAGCCCGATTCTGGGGCCTCGGCTGGAGGGAGCGCTGGGCGCGCCGCTGAGGCAGTTGTGGGCCGATGCCTGGGATGCGGTGCGGGTCCCGATCGAGGCGGCATTTTCGGGGAACGCGTCGCGCTACGAAAACCTGCCCATTTCCATGAGCCGCCGCGGTGAACCGGAAGACACCTGGTGGACCTTTTCGTTCTCGCCGATCTTTCTGGACGACGGCAGCGTTGGCGGTGCGTTCTGCGTGACCAACGAGGTCACCAACATCATCGTGGCCCAGCAGCGCCTGGCCCGTGAGAACGAGCGTCTCATCGCACTGTTCGACAAATCGCCGATGTTCATGGCGTTCCTCAGTGGCCCTGAGCATCGCGTGGAGCTGGCCAATCCCGGTTATGAGCGGTTGGTTGGCAACCGTCATGTGTTGGGCAAGTCGATTCGTGAAGCGCTGCCGGAGATCGTCGAGCAGGGCTTCCTGCCGCTGCTGGACGAGGTGTATCGCACCGGCACGCCGTACATTGGCAACGAGGTCGCGTACGACGCGCCGTTCCCGTCGGACCCGTCGTCGGCCCGGCGGTTGCTGGACATCGTGTTCCAGCCCGTCGCCGGTGAGGACGGCACCACGGCAGGCGTGTTCGTGCAGGGTCTGGATATCACGCCACACGTCGAGCTGCAGCGCTCGATGCGGCAGGTGGAGGCCCGCAACCGCCAGATCATCGACAGCGCCAGGGATTACGCCATCGTGGCTTCCGATCTGGAGGGCAGGGTGACGCTGTGGAATGCGGGTGCCGAGCACATCTTCGGTTGGACCGAAGCGGAGATGCTGGGTCAGAACGTCGAGGTGATCTATACACCGGAGGACATCCAGGCCGGGCGGCTGCACCAGAACCGTATCGTCTCGATCGAATCGGGCGGTGTCAGCGGCGAGCGTTGGTTGACGCGCAAGTCCGGGGAGCGTTTCTGGGCCAATGGTGCGATGACCGTGCTGCGCGGCGAGGATGGCGCCGTGCTGGGCTTCGTCAAGGTGTTGGGCGACCGTACTGAGGAGCAACGGGCCAGTGCCGCGCTGGTACACAGCGAGCGTCGCCTTGGGGCGCTGGTGAGTGCGTCCTCGCAGTCGCTGTACGCGGTCACGGCCGATTGGCGCGAGATGCGGCAGATCCTGGCCACTGGCGAGCAGCCTTCCGGTGAGGGCTTCCCGGCGATCACCGATTGGCGGGAAAAGTATGTCCACCCGGACGATCTGCCCCTGTTGGAGCAGGCCATCGCGCGTGCAATGGCGCATCGTCAGCCGCTTGAGGTGGAACACCGCACGTTGCTGGCCGACGGCACTGCGCGCTGGGTGCAGATGCGCGCAGTACCGCTGCTGGATGAAACGGGGGAGGTGACCGAGTGGTTCGGCACCGCCGCCGATGTGACCGAGCGGCGCCTGGCTGAGGAACAACTGCGTGAGCTGACCTTGACCCTGGAAGAGCGCGTGCAGGCCCGCAGCGCCGAGCTGCAGGTGGCCGAGGAGCGGTTGCGGCAGAGCCAGAAGATGGAGGCGGTCGGCCAGCTTACCGGCGGCCTGGCCCACGATTTCAACAATCTGCTGACCGCCATCTCCGTCGGTCTGGAGCTGCTGGAGCTGCGCATCGATCAGCGGCGCTATGACGATGTCGGGCGCTATCTGGAGATGGCGCAGTCAAGTGCCGCACGCGCCACGGCGCTCACCCAGCGTCTGCTGGCCTTCTCACGCCGGCAGACGCTGGCGCCGACGGCGGTCGTCGCCGATGCAATGGTGCGCGGCATGCTGGATATCATTTCCCGCACGCTGGGGCCCTCGATCTCGATCTCCACGCAGTTGGATTCCGATCCCTGGGCGGTGCTGGTCGATGTGCCACAGATGGAAAACGCCCTGCTGAATCTGTGCATCAACGCGCGCGACGCGATGCCCGATGGCGGACCGCTGATCATCAGTGCAGCAAACGTCACCTTGCAGGAGCCGGCAGCGGCAGCGCTGGATACGCCGCCGGGCGATTACATCCGCCTGGCAGTGAAAGATGCCGGTACGGGAATGGACGCGGCGGTCATCGAAAAGGTGTTCGAGCCGTTCTTCACCACCAAGCCGATCGGCCAGGGCACCGGGCTGGGGTTGTCGATGATCTACGGGTTCACCCGGCAATCCGGCGGGCAGGTGCGGATCGATTCGCAGGTCGGGCAGGGCACGACGGTGGAGCTGTATCTGCCGCGGTTCCTCGGTGAAGCGGCGGATGAGACAGCAGAGGAACCCACGCAGGATGTGAATTCAGAAGTGTCGCCAAGCGTCGGCACGATTCTGGTCGTCGAGGACGAGGAGGCGATCCGTGCGCTGCTGACCGAGGTGCTGGGTGGGGCCGGGTATCGGGTCCTGCAGGCACCGGAGGGCGGGCAGGCTATCGAGGTGCTGCGCTCGGAGGAGACCATCGATCTGCTGATCACCGACGTCGGCCTGACGGGTGGGTTGAACGGTCGGCAGGTCGCTGATGCCGGGCGTCAGGTGCGCCCGGGGCTGCCCGTGTTGTTCATCACCGGCTATGCGGCGTCGGCGGCCGTAGGCGCGGGGCAGTTGGAGGAGGGCATGGAGGTGCTCACCAAGCCGTTCACCACTACCGAACTGGAGCGCAGGGCGCGTGCATTGCTGACGGCTGCGGGCGCAGAACGCACTCCGGGCGCCTAGACGAGCGCCCGCACGGTACTGAGCAATTGTCTGAGCGTGAACGGTTTGCGCAGCAGCTTGATGCCGCAGGCCAGGAAGTCGGGGCGGGCGCCGGCCTGACCGGCGTAGCCGGTGACCAGCAGGATCGGCATGGCCGGGTGGAGCGTGGTGGCAAGCGTGGCCAGGTCGCGGCCATCCATCCCCGGGAGCCCGACATCGGAGACGAGCAGATCGAACGGTCCTTGCTTGAGACACCCCAGTGCCGTTTCGGCATCGCCAACATCGAGGACATCAAAGCCGTCTTCGTTGAGGATGTCCTTGGTCATCTCCCGGATGGGTGCATCGTCCTCGACCAGAAGCACGCGGCATCGCGGGTGGTCTGTCACAACGGTCATCGCGGTCAAGCGTCCTCGTGGCATGCAGGGGTCTGCGTGGAGGTCCACCTTAGCGCCCGCGCCTGTTAGCCCGCCGTGCACCGCGCGGAAGATCGGCGTCATGAGTTCCAGGAAGCTGCCCCCGTCGGCAGCTCCCGTACACCGCTCAATTCAGTGCATTGCCCGCAGGGGCGCCGCCATCCTCGCGAAGCGCGCCGAGGATCGAGCGTGCCAGGTCGGTACGGGTAAAGGGTTTGGGCAGGATGGCGATGTTCCGGCCGACCGTGCCACTGGCCTCGATGTCGCGGGGATAGCCCGAGGTGAACAGCACCCGCAGCCCGGGCTGTTGGCCCAGTGCCTGCTTGGCCAGCGCCCAGCCGGACATGCCCGGCATCACGATGTCCGAGAACAGCAGGTCCACCTCGGCTTCCGGGCGTTCGAGCAGGCGCAGTGCGGAGGGGCCATCGTGGGCCTCCAGTACGCGGTAGCCGAGCTGGCGCAGCGTCTCTACGGTGTAGGCACGCACATCGTCGTTGTCCTCGGCCACCAGGACGGTCGTCTCGTCCTGTGCCTCGTAGGCGTTCAGCACCTGCTCGTCGGCGAGGCGCTCGCTGGGCAGTGCCGCGGCCGAGCGCGGGAACAGCAGGGTGATCGTGGTGCCGGCGCCTTCGGTCGAATCCAGCAGCACATGGCCGCCGGACTGCTTGGCAAAGCCGTACACCATCGACAACCCCAGCCCGGTGCCGCGGCCGACTTCCTTGGTGGTGAAGAACGGTTCGAACACCCGTGTCATCACCTCGGCCGACATGCCTTGGCCGGAGTCGCGGACCCGGACCATGGCGTACTGGCCGGCGGGCACGTCCGGATGCTGCGCGGCGTAATCCTCGTCCAGATGGATGTTGTCCACTTCGATGGTGAGGCGGCCGCCCTCGGGCATCGCATCGCGTGCATTGACCGCCAGGTTGAGGACGGAGGCCTCCAGCTGGCTGGGGTCGATCTCCACGCACCAGATATCCGGGCTGTACACCATCTCGATCTGCACCAGCTCGCCCAACGAGCGCTGCAGCATGTCCTGCATGCCACGCAGCTGCTCGTTGAGATCCACCGGCATGTTCTTCAGCGGCTGCCGGCGCGAAAACGCCAGCAGGCGCTGGGTGACATTGGCTGCGCGCATCACGCCCTTCATCGCATTGTCCAGCGAGCGCGACGAATTGCCGGCCGTTTCGCCCAGCCGGTCGGTCAACATCTTGGCGTACTCGATGTTGCCGGCGATGACGGTCAGGATGTTGTTGAAGTCGTGGGCGATACCGCCGGTCAGCTGGCCCACCGCTTCGATCTTCTGGCTCTGCCGCAGCGCCTCTTCGGCCTGGCGACGGGCCGTGGTTTCCACCGCTTCAGACACCACGGCGGTGATCTGGCCGTTGTGATCGAGCAATGGCCGGAAGGAAAACTCAAAGGCGCGTTTGCCGGTCGGCAGGCGCAGTTCGAGCTCATGCCGGGAGGCCGTGCCCGCCGCCGCCTGATCGACGGCCGCGCAGACGACCTGGGGCACGCCGGGCGTATCGGCGAACCACGCCGACTCGCAGTACACGGCGTCACGGACGTCCTCCTTGTCGGCCAGGATGGCGGCCAGCGAGGCGGAGTTGGTGTCGATGATGCGCCCGTCCAGGCTGAGCAGATTCTGGTGCTGGAAGCTGGACTCGAACAGCGCCTGCAGGCGACTCTCGCTGCGATGCAGTTCGGCGGTGCGCTCACCCACCTGGCGCTCGAGCGAGGCATTGCTGGCGGTGAGCAGCGACTGCGCCAGTTTGAGCTCGCTGATATCGCGCGCCATGGCGTAATACCCCAGGACCGACCCATCCGGCGCCAGCTCGGGGACGCAGTCGATCTGGGCGTGGCGTGGCTCGCCGATGCTGCGCCGGGACAGCATTTCGAAGCTGACTTTCTCCCCGCCCAGTACGCGCTCAAGGTGACGCTGCACCTCGGCGAAGCTCTCCTCGCCGATGACCTCGCGGGTGTGCTTGCCGACCAGGCTTTCCGGCGTGAGGCCATGCCATTCCACGTAGGCATTGTTGGCGAAGCGGAAGCGGTGGTCGTGCCCGAAGTAGGCGATCAGCGCGGGCAACGAATCAGTGATCAGCCGCAGCCGTTGGTGGCTGTCGTGCAGCTCGGCCTCCACGCGCTGCAGGCGGCGGCGCTCGTCGGCTTCATGGATGGCCCGGACCACGGCATCGGGCAGGCGCTGCAGACGCGACTTGACCACGTAGTCGCGGGCGCCGCGCTTGAGGGCTTTGACGGCAAGCTCTTCGGTGAGCGTGCCGGAAACGAAAATGAAGGGAATCTCGGGGGCCAACGCGCTGGCCAGGGCGAGCGCGGCATCGCCGTCGAACCCGGGCAGCACGTGATCGGCCAGGATCACATCGAAGCCGCCAGCGTCCAGCGCCTGGACCAGGCCATCGTGGGACCACGTGCGTTCGAAGGTGAAGGGCAGGCCTGCGCGTCGCAGCTGGGCCGTGATCAGCTCGGCATCCAGCGCACTGTCTTCGACCATCAGGATCCTGATGGTCTTTGTTGTGGCAGCCTCAGCCATCTTGTCTACTCTTCCCGCCAAACAGAGTGCCGTGGGGTGGGGGCTGGTTGGTGATGCCCCAGAACATGCCCAAGCCCTGGATGGCCTCAAGGAACTCCTTGAAGTCCACCGGCTTGACCACGAACGCGTTGACACCGAGCTCATAGCTGCGGATCAGGTCCTGCTCTTCGCGGGAGGAGGTCAGCATCACCACCGGGGTGCTGCTCAGCGCGCGGTCGGTGCGGATTTCCTTGAGCACTTCCAGGCCATTGAGCTTGGGCAGCTTCAGATCCAGCAGCACGACCACGGGCCCGCCGTGCATGGCGCCTTCATAACGACCCTGGCAGCGGAGATACTCCAGCGCTTCCACGCCGTCGCGCACATGGGTCACATCATTGAGCAGCTGGCAGCGTGCAAGCGCTGCCATGGTCAATTCTGCGTCATTCGGGTTGTCTTCTACGAGCAGGATCGGTCGCAGATCTCTCATAGGTGGTCTCCAGTAACAAAGGGGATGGTGAAATAGAAGGTCGCACCGGCGCCAACCTGGCCTTCGGCCCAGGTCCGGCCGCCATGGCGGGTGATGATGCGGTGCACGTTGGCCAGGCCGATGCCGGTGCCTTCGTACTCATCGACGTGATGCAGCCGCTGGAACACGCCAAACAGCTTGTCCACATAGCGCATGTCGAAACCGCAGCCGTTGTCTTTCACGAAGAAGATGTCCTCCGTGTCGTTGCGTTCGTGCCCGATCTGGATGCGTGGCTCGGGCGTGTCCCGGGTGAACTTGATCGCGTTGGCCAGCAGGTTCTGCCAGACCAGCCGCAGCATGCCCGGGTCAGCCAGGACCTTGGGCAGACCCGCGATCTGCCAGTCGATGGCGCGGCCGGTGTATTCCATGTCGAGCTTGTGGCGCACGTCATCCACCAGGGCGGTCATGTCCATCGCGATCTGGCCCATCGTCGAGCGGCCCATCTGCGAGAAGCTGAGCAGGTCATCCACCAGCGTTCCCGCTGATTTTGCCGATTCCACGATGGTCTCGAGGAATCTCTTTTCTGAATCGTTCAACCTCTCGCCCGCCGAGGACCACAGCAGCTCCGAGTAGCCCACGATGTGGCGGAAGGGCGCACGCAGGTCATGGCTGACCGAATAGGAGAACGCTTCGAGCTCCTTGTTGCTGCGCAGCAGCTGTTCGTTCAAGGCGGCCATTTCTTCGGCCTTGCGCAGCACGATGTCCACGATCGCCGCGCGCAGCTCCAGCGAGGCGTCACGGTCCACATCGTTCCAGGGAAGCGACTGTTGGCGCACGGTCTGCTTCCAGCCCTCGAAGGAGGTGCGCGGCGACAGCGGCTGACCGGTCTCTTCCTTGCGCGGGTCGCCGCCCCATCGCACGGTGCGGACTACCTCCGGCCGGAACCAGATCACGAAGCTGTCGTGGATCTGCGAGATCGAGATGGCCAGTACGCCACTGGCGACACCGGCGAAGGCCTCGGCGTCCTTCCAGTCCTGTGGCAGCGTGTCGGTGCAGAAGATGTCGCCCTCGATCTGCTGCGCGGTCAGCCACTGCACCAGCTGCATCACCTGGCGCTGGCTCGGGCACTCGCCATGCAGGATGCACTCGCCACGGTGCACGATCGCCGCACCGGTGGACTGGGTCAGCGCGAGCAGGCTCTGCTGGTCGCGGCCGAGCGCGGCCATGAAGTCGGTATCGCCGGCCATGCGCCCAAGCAGCCGGACCTGGATCGCCCGGCGCGCGATGCGTTCTTCGATCAGCACCGCGCGCTGCTTTACCGAGATCTGCAGTGACAGGATCTGGCCGATGAACTCGCAGGCCGTGCGCACGTGGTAGGGCACCCGGCGCGCGACCTGGTTGTGGCAGGAAATCAGGCCCCACAGCTCACCCTCGCACAGCACCGAAACCGACATCGATGCACCGGTGCCCATGTTGCGCATGTACTGCAGGTGCACCGGGGAGACGCTGCGCAGCATCGCCGGGCCCAGGTCCGTTGGCGGGGCATCGGCGAACGCCGACACGCGCACAAGCGGCACCGCGGTGTAATGACTGTCGGCGATCAGCCGGACCCGGTTCTGCCGGTACAGTTCGCGCGCCTGGGCGGGGATGTCCGACTCCGGGAAGCGCAGGTCGAGGTAGGAGGGCAGCACCGTATTGCGATCCTCGGCCACCACCGCGCCGTTCCAGTCCGTGTCGAACTGGTAGATCATCGTGCGGTCGAAGCCGGTCAGCTCGCGGATATGCGTGGCAGCGAGTTCACACAATGCCTGGGTGGTCGGCGCCTGCTCGATGGCGGCCATGAAGCGGCGGATCGAGGGATAGAGGTCTTCCAGCGAACCTGGTTCGCCGGCAACCGGCGCTTCAAGCTCCACGATGATGTCCGCCCCGATCCGGTGCGCCACCGTGTGATGGTTGCCGGCCGGTCCCACCGGGTGCGCGCCGAGGAAATGGGAGGCGCCGTCCTGCAGCGCCGCCAGGACCGGCCCGCAGTGGGCAAGGGTACCGTCCAGCACGTGATCCAGCGGTTGGCCCAGCGGATCGCCCAGGTGCTCCAGGAGCTCCGGCCGGGCAACGGCGCGGGCCTTGACGGTCAATGTCGGCTGATCCAGTACCAGGACCAGCCCGTATGGCTGGATCGCCCCCGGGGTACGTATCGGCTCACGCGCGCAGCTGGACAGATCCAAGGCGCTTGCGCCGGAATTCCTCGAGGACATTCATTGACTCCTGATAGTGCCAGTGCTGGAAACCGCCCGAATGGCACGGCGCCGCCTGACCCTCAGGAGCACACACCGTCCACTGCGACGCGGTGTGCCACAGTTCCTGTATTTTTACATAGGCGACGGTCCTGATCTGTGAGGATGCGACGGGGTTCCTTGCGCTACGCGCAGCTCACTCCCAGCGGTAGCGTACGGTGGCCGACCACAGGCCCCCCGAGCCATCGATCGGGCCGCCATTGGCGTAGCGGTAATACTCGTTCGCCGCGAGCAGCGGCGCGGGCAGTTTCGTGACCTTGCGATCGAAGACGTTGTTGGCGTTCAGGGACACGTCCCATCCGCGCGAAAGCGTGGCACCGAGTTCCAGATCGGTGATCCACAACCCACCGATGTCGTAGGCGATCTCCGCCTGCCCGGCGTAGGGGCCGCTGGTGGCAACGGTGGTAGGGGAGCCGTAGCGCTGGATGTCGCCATAACGGCTCTGGCGCAGGCCGACCCGGTAGCGCCCGAGGGTCCAGTCCAACCCCAGCACCTGCCGCGACCTGGGCGCCTTGTACAGCAGGTCGTTCTGCGAGCCGGTACTGAACACCGGCACGTTGAAGGCCGCCAGCACTGCCGGCGTGGGGGCCAGACCGGTGATCTTCGCGCGCGTGTGGCTGCTGGCCAGGGTCCAGCGCAGGCTGCCACCGCGCCCGAGGTCCCAGCGGCCTTCCAGGGTGGCTTCCACGCCTTCGGTGCGGGTGTCGGCAGCGTTGATGAAGTAGCGCACGCCATCCTGGGCGCCCAGGCCCACCGAGGTGACCAGTGCACCCGAGCCCGGATACAGCCCTTCGCGGAAGGTGGTGGACAGCGCGATGCGGTCGTCCACATCAATGCGGTAGGCATCCACGGTCAGCGAGGCGCCTTGCCACGGCTCGGCGACGATGCCCAGGCTGAGGCTGCGGGACGTTTCAGCGCGTAGTGGTTGCGCGCCGAGGGCGATGGCCTGGGGCGAGCCGGCCTGCAGGATGTGGTCGGTGTAGAAGTTGCCATTGGAGGTGTTGCGATAGGCCTGCGCCGCCAGCGACGGCGCCTGGAAGCCGTTGCTGATCGTGCCGCGCAGGGCGAGCCGGGGATGCAGCGCGAAGCGGGTGGACAGACGGCCGGTGGTCTCGCTGCCGAAATCCGAATAGCGCTCGTGGCGGCCGGCCAGATCGACGCGCCAGCGCGCGCCCAGATCGGCGGCGACCCCGACGTAGACCGCACCGCTGTTGCGGCTGACATCCACCGCGTCCTCCGGCCGATAGCCCGGCAGTGCCTGCGATCCACCCAGGCCGATGCCCAGCACCGTGCCGGCATACGGCCCATCCAGCACCCGCTGCCCGCCATGGGTGTAGGACTGCACATCGCCGGCCCCGATCCGGTAGCGCTCGTCGCGGTATTCCGCGCCTGCACTGAACTCCAGCGGCGCGGCCAGCCACGCCGTCTGAAACTGGCGGCGCAGGTCCAGGTTGTGCGTCCAGGCGCTGTAGCGCAGGTCGCCGATGTAGAAGTCGGTCTGGCTCTCCAGCCCGTAGGTCGGGTTGATGCTGTTGTGCAGATTGATGTCCATCGCATCGCGCCCGTAGCCGCTGCTCAGATCCCAATCCCACTGGCCGAGCTGGCCGCGCAGGCCGAGCGTCAGCGCGCCATCGTTCTCATCGATGTGCTCGGTGGGGGCGAAGCCATCCGGATCGATGGCACGCACGACTTCGTTGCGCAGTGGCTGGCGGAAGTTCTGCGGTGCCCACGCGTCGCGCTGGGCGAAGGTCAACAGGCCGTACGCGTCGACCGTCGCGGCCAGCGGAATGCTCGCATTGGCAGTGGCGGTCTTGGTGCGGAAGGCGCGGATGCCGCGGTTGCGCCAGGCGTTGTTGTCGCGGGTGGCTTCGCGCGGGTCCGGCGTGGCACCGGCCGGCAGCGTCGGGTTGCTGGCCTGGTTGCCGCCGGGCCGGATCGCATTGCCGGCGGCGTTGCGGGGGAAGTAGTACAGGAACGTGTCGCGCGCGGGACTGGTGTAGTCGGTGGCGTGCTGGTCGTCCAGCTGGGCGGCCAGATGCAGGTAGCCGCCATCGCCGATGCCGAACCCCGCATCGGCCTGGATCACGCGCGAACGGCCATCGCCGGCGAAGTAGGTGCCATCGCGGTAGGAGACGTTGCCCCCACGGGCGGCTTTGTTGGTCACGATGTTGATGACACCGGCGATTGCGTCCGAGCCGTAGATTGCCGAAGCGCCGTCACGCAGCACTTCGATGCGTTCGATCGCGCCGGTGGGGATCAAGGCCAGATCGGCCGGCGCGGCGCCGCCAAACCCACCGGCGCCCAGCAAGGCCGTGGCGTGGCGGCGCTTGCCATCCACCAGCACCAGCACGTGGCTGGAATTGAGCCCGCGCAGCTGCCCGGCGCGCACCATGCTGTTCAGATCGCCGGTTTCCAGCGGCAGGTTGAAACTCGGCACCGTGGTGTTGAGCACATCCAGCAGGCTGGTCGCGTTGGCGGCGCGGATGTCCTCGGCCGACAGCACATCGATCGGCGCGGCACTTTCCCGCACGGTGCGGCCCTGCGCGCGGGTGCCGGTGACGGTGACGGTATCCAGGGTGGCGGTGTTGACGCTGGTGGCAGCGTCCACCTCGGGTGCGGCGTGGGCGGTGAGGGGCAGCGACAGTGCCGACAGGACGGCGACAACCAGCGGCAGGCGATGGTGCGTGGACAGCATGGAGGATCCCCCGGGGAATGGTGGGCCGCTGCGGCAGCGATTGCGGCGGACAGATGGACACAGGTGCAGACATGCACACCGGCAGTCGGCGTTGAAACGGCCGGGTCAGCAGGTGTGTTGGCGCGACTGGCCTGGACAACAGCGTTGCCCCGTAGCGGCAATGCGCATGGAGCCGATCACGGCGACCCACCTGCGGCAGCGGCCCAGCGGGCGAGATCGGCCGGATGCAACGGGCCGTTGTGAACCTGAAGCACCTTGCCGTGCGCATCGATCAGGACCGAGAACGGCAGCGTGCCGATGCGGTTCCCGAAGGCGGCCGCGGTGCCGGGCGGGCCGTCGCCCTCGACCAGTTGCGGGTAGGTGAGTTGAAGCTGGTCGCGCAAGGCCTTGGCGGCATCGATGTCGTCCAGGGCGATGCCGACCACGTGCACGCCATCAGGCAGGGGCGTCTGCGCCTGCGAGAAGCGCTGCAGATCGGGCAGTTCCTTCAGGCACGGCCCGCACCAGCTGGCCCAGTAGTTGAGCAGCACCGGGCGGCCGCGCCATTGCGCCAGCGTGGCAGGGCGGCCGTCCAGATCCGTCCACTGCAGGGCAGGCGCCGCCTGGCCGGCGGGCGGGGCGGTGGTCAGCGGTGCGGCGCGGGAGGCGATCGGCAGGGCGACGGACAGCGCGATGGTCAGCACGATGGCGAAACGGACGTCGGGCAGGGTCATGGCGGGGAGGCCGTCGAGGAGGTCGTGCGGGCCGCGAAGCGGTCGTCGGTGAGGGTGTGCAGGAACTGCTCGATGTCATCGATCTCAGCTTCGGTCAGGTGCAGCGGGTCGCGCAGCTGCGCATCGCGGCCGATGGAGTCCGGGATCACTTTGCCCGGGTCGTCGTAGTAGACGATCACCTCGCGCAGGGTATTGAACATGCCGTTGTGCATGTAGGGGGCGGTCAGCGCGACGTTGCGCAGGCCGGGCACCTTGAATTCGCCCTTCTGCGCCGGATCGCCGGTGATGCCGCCGCGACCCTCGTCGTTGAACTGGCGGCCGTTGTAGATGCCGATGTTCTTGAAGCGGTCCGAGGTGAAGTCCTCGCCGGCATGGCAGCTCACGCACTGCGCCTTGGTGATGAACAGCAGGCGGCCACGCTTGGCGGCGTCGCTGATCGCGTCTTCCTGGCCCAGAGCATAACGGTCGTAAGGACTGTCCACGGTATTGAGGGTCTTCTGGTAGGCCGCCAGGGCACGGCCCAGGGTGCGCGGGCTCGGCGGTGCGTTGTAGGTGTCCTGGAAGCGTGCCACCCAGGTCGGATCGGCAAGCAGGCGGGCGACGGCGTCATCCACCGGCAGGTCCATTTCCAGCGGGTTGGCGATCGGTCCCAAGGCCTGTTCTTCCAGGGTTTCGCTGCGGCCATCCCAGAAGAACCGGGTCCGGCCGGCGCTGTTCATGACGCTGGGGGTATTGCGGGTGCCTGCGCGGCCTTCCACGCCCAGGCTGACGGCGCGGTCATCGGCGAAGGCGCGCACAGGCTGATGGCAGCTCGCACACGAGACGGTACGATCACGCGACAGGATGGGATCGAAAAACAGCTGCCGGCCAAGCTGGGCGCGTGGGTTGTCGGTCAGATCTCCGTCATAGGTCGGCGCATCGGCGGAGAACACCGGCGCCAGCACGGCGACACCGATCAGGGTGGTCAGCAGGGCGAGGGGGCGGGCAGGACGGCGCATGACAGTGCCGCGCTCAACGCGCAGCGATCTCCTGCTGGACCAGTTCGCACAGGCCGCTCTCTTCAAAGCACACCTGCGCCCGCAGCGTGCCGTTCACCGGGGTGTTGCCTGCGGCGATGGGCAGACGCAGCTGCCCACGCTCGCTGAAGTAGGTGTAGCGATAGTCACCGGCAAAGCTGCGGCCGTGGCCCTCGCGTGCATCCACCGAGCGCAGCGGGCCCTCGGTCTGCGCTCCGTTCGCCAAGCTGATCCGCGCTGCCCGCGGGCCGATCTGCGGCTGCTCGAAATCCGAGGCATACAGAATCCAGCCCGGCTCGATGCGCGCGTCGATGACCAGCTCGCGGGTACCGTCGGCACGCGCTTCTAGTCGGGGATCGAGCGCGACCTTCGGGGTATCGGCGGCGCCTGCGCCGAACGGGATGAGCAGCAGCGCGGCGACCCATGGGGCAAGGCTGCGATTCACTCCTTCGCCCCCTGGCCCTCGGTGGTGATGCGCAGCTGCACCTCGTCGGCGATGTTGGGCAGGAACCCGGTCAGGCCGAACTCGCTACGGCGGATGACGGCGGTGGCATTGAAGCCGATCGTGGGGACCTTGCGGCTGGGATGCTCGCCGACCTTGTTGAGGGTGGCATCGAGGACGACCGGGCGGGCGACGCCATGCAGGGTCAGATCACCGGTGATCTTCAGCCGGCCGGTGCCCTGCGCGGTCACCGAGGTACTGCGGAAGCTGGCCTGCGGGAAGTTGGCGACATCGAACAGCTTGTCGCCCTTGACGATCTCGTCCAGCTTCGGGACGTGAGTGGCCAGTTCGACCAGTGGCAGGTCCACCTGCACCTGCGATGCGGTGGGCTTGGCCGCGTCGTAGATGAGCGTGCCGCTGCTGATTGCTGCGCGGCCGGTCGGGAAGGAAAAGCCGTTGTGGTTCCAGGTGAACAGCACATCGGTGTGGGTGGGATCGAGCTGGTAGGTCACCGGCGCGGCGGTCGCCACGGCGGGGGCGCTGGAAATGACAAGCAGGGCCAGCAACAGGGAAGGACGCATGAGAAGCTCTCTGGGCAGTGGCGCGCAGTCCCCCGCGGCATCACGAAGAGGCCGTGCGGGGTGTGCTGTGCAGGAGGGGAAGCAGCGACCAGGCGTGCTGGCCGCCGCAGGGAATTACGGAGCGATCGCCAGTGTTGCTGGCGTGGCCGATGCAGCGGCGCTGGCGGCGTACGGATCCGGTTCGGCGATCAGTCCATCGAGCAGGCTGTTGAAGCGGGTCACATAGTCCTTGTGATACTCGCCGGTCACCGTGCCGGTATAGCCGGTATAGATCTCGCGGACTTTGCCGTCGCGGCCGATGATGATGGTGGTCGGGAAGGCGGCCATATAGTTCAGACCCTTCAGCTTCTCGGTGGCGACTTTCTTGTCGGCGATGCCGCCGAACACGATGTCATAGCGGATGTCGAAGTAATCCTTGAACGTGGTCAGGGTCTTCTGGAAATAGTCGAAGTTGTCTTCCTGCTCGAAGGCCACGGCCACCGCTTCCACCCCGCGGTGCTGGTTCTGCTTGAACCACGGCGCCAGGAAGTAGGTCTGATCGGTGCAGTTCGGGCACCACGTGCCGATCACTTCAACGATTATCACCTTGCCGCGATACTTGTCATCCTTCAGCGAAACCTGCTTGCCCTGTAGATCGGGGAAGCTGAAATCGATCCGTTCCTGGCCGTCCTTGAGAAAGGTGAGTTTGTAGGGATCGGGCAGTTCTACCTTGTCGCTTTTTTCGGCCTCGAACTTGACCACGTTGTAGATGCCGCTGCCGAATGCGCCCTGGATGTTGCCGTCCTCATCGATCGTGCCGCGGATCAGCAGCGGGCTGGGCCCACTGAAGCCGGACAGATAGAAACGGTTGCCCTGCACGGTACCTTCCAGCTCGCGGGTATCGCCGACGACGGTCATGAACACGCCGGACAGGCGATTGCCCTCCTGCTTGAGCAGGGCGACCTGATTACGCTTGTCCTGGCGGGCGGCCTTGTCGATGGTCTGCACGGCCCATTTGCCACTGAGGTCTGCCGCCGGCGCCTCGTCCTGGCCGGGTTTGACGAAGCGCCAGGCTGCATCGTGTTCGGCGGTGAAGGCCAGGTTGCGCGCACCGTTGCGGCTTGGCACCAGGTCCTTGTACTGGCCGACGAGATGCTTTCCGTCTTCGGAAACCTTGCCCTCCAGTACGGCATCGTAGGTGTTCATCCGCACCGAGAACGTCCCGTCATCGCGCGGCGTTACCTTGAATTTGTCCGTGCGCGCGCCGTTGAGCAGGGTGAAGGTCGCGTCCTGCGCGCGCTTGCCCTTCACTTCGAAGTTGAAGGGAATCGGGTCGCCATCGATGGTGAACTCGCCCCGCCAGATGCCTTCGGCGGGGAACGGTGTTTTCGCTGCAGCAGGTGCAGGCGCAGCGAACAACAGGCTTGAGGCGAGAAACAGGGTCGCGACGACGCGACCGGATAATGCCAGTGTCATGAGAGTGCTTCCAGATAATCCCCTTGGTCGCGCCAAGTCGCCGGCGATGCAGCCCCCGTTCCACTGCATCCGCAGAATGGCCGTCCTTGGCCGGTCATGTGCCATCCATGGCGTGATGGGATTATTGCCACGTGAATGTCGTAAAAGTTCATCGTCGCTTGGAACGCATCTTCATCAGCATATTCAGCAGCGCGACGATGGCAGGCTGATAACTGTTTTGATATCAGCAGCGCACAGGCGCTGCGGGCGCCCATTTGCCGCGGGGTGCCATATCGAAGACCATGGTGGCCCGAAGCGCCCACTGGCCGGGCGCAGTGCGGCAGGCAGGCGAAGCATCGAGGCCGCCGCGTGGCGATACAGGAGAAAGCCATCGTGAAGCCCAGGGAAGGTATCCAGGTGTCTGTCTACACCCGTTGGCATCAGTTGTCGGTCCCGCTGGCATTTGCACTCGCCGCCGGAAGTTTCATGTTCATCGTGCTCAACCGTGGGCCGGTGGGGGTCGCGATCGTGGTCGCGATCGTGTGTCTGGTAATTCCGCCGCTGCTGGCCTTCCAGGGATTTCCTACCCGCAACGACGTCATGGTGATGCCTGACGGTTTGGTGTTTTCGCGACGCGACGCGGTGCCATTCGGTGAGCTATCCCGCTGGGGCACCGATGATTACCTGACGTTGGTGCGTCGTGGTCGCACGACGCTGATGGTAAGCGCTGCCGATCAGCAGAGTCGGGACCGCCTGCTGCGCGAGTTCCAGCATGCACTGGACGTTTGGCAGCGGAAACAGCCGGCAGTAAGCGAGTCGATCCGCCGCACGCACTTCTACGGCTCTGCACGTGCCGCCGCCATGGGTGCGGTAATCGTGGCGCTGGGCGCGCTGTGCATTTTCATGGCACTGCGGTTGCGTGAGCCGTCCATCGAGCTTGCGATCGTCGGCGCGCTCGGTGGGCTGTTCGGCGTGTTCATGCTGCTCGGCCGGCGGCTCTGATCCCGGCCCCGCATCCACACCGTCTTGTTTTCAGCGTCTCGCGTATTTCACAACCTCAAGCGCAGCCTGCCGATGCGCGCTGCGTCCGCAGTGCTTGAAAAGGAGTGTCATCCGCTATGAATACCCGAGGCGATTACGCCCACCCAGAGCCCGTCGCCGCAGCGACCGTGGCTGTGGTCACCCCACCGCCGGTGGTGGATCTTCCGCGCGAAAGCGCAGTGTCGTGGGGCGCGATTCTCGCCGGCGCGATCGCGGCCGCTGCGCTCTCGCTGATTCTGGTGATTCTCGGCGTGGGCCTGGGCCTTTCATCGGTGTCGCCGTGGTCATTTGAAGGCGTGACCGCCGAAACGTTCGGTTGGTCCAGCATTGCATGGCTGACCTTCACTGCCATCGCTGCCTCGGGGCTGGGCGGTTATCTGGCTGGCCGCCTGCGGACGAAGTGGAGCAATCTCCACGGTGATGAAACCTACTTCCGCGACACCGCACATGGGTTCGTGTCCTGGGCCGTGGCTACCTTGCTGACCGCTGCGCTGTTGACCTCGGCGATCGGCGGCATTCTTGGTGCAGGTGCCAAGGTGGCCGGTGCCACTGCCGGCGCTGCGGTCTCGACCGCAGGCGGTATTGCCGCCGCAGGTGCGGGCTCGGCCGCGATGGGTAGCGATGAGGGCGACGTGCAGTATTGGGTGGATTCGCTGTTCCGTGCCAACCCGACCGCTGCGCAGCCCGCACCGCCGGCCGGTCCCGCCGGTCCGGCCGACGCGACGGCACTCGCACCGGCACCGGTTGCCAACGGTGCACCGCCGCCGCCGCCGCGCCCGATGCCGGGCACCGACCGCCGCCCGGACAGCCGTGAGGTGCGTACCGAGGTCAACCGCATCATCGTCAACAGCCTGAAGTCCGACACGATGGACCCGGCCGATACGCAGTACCTCGGCCAGCTGGTGGCGGCACAGACCGGCATGAGCCAGGCAGAGGCACAGGCCCGCGTGACCGATGTGCAGACCCGCCTGCGTGCGGCGCTGGACAATGCCAAGCAGCAGGCGAAGCAGGCGGCTGACGATGCCCGAAAGGCGACCGCGTACGCCGCATTGTGGCTGTTCATCACGCTGCTGATCGGTGCCTTCATCGCCAGCCTGAGTGCCACCTGGGGCGGCCGTCGCCGGGACCTGTGAGCCTGACCATCCTTAAGGAGGAAACACCATGAAGTACATTCTGTTGTGGATGCTGGGCATTCCGATTCCGTTGTTGCTCCTGTTCGCGCTGTTGCGCTGAACGACCCCTCATCAGGCCGCCTTCGGGCGGCCTGATGCGTTTGCGGAGCGCCCGTTTGATCGAATCAACGTGGCGCGGCACGGCGGATGTATGAACCAGTCAGCCAGGTGCAGATCGTCTTCACATCATCAGCATCACCCGTGATGCCCAATCTTCCTGAATTCATTTAAGCTTTCGAGATTGCGACCCCCATTCATAGGGGTGATGGGTCGCCAGCGCAACCGGTGTTTCCTCATCTTCCAGGACATTTCCATGGCGGCTTTGCAGCAGCGCACGATCGATCTTATCCGCAGCCATCAGGAGCCCTTGTTGGCCGCGTGGGCCGGCAATCTCGCCGGTTCCGGCCAGGCACAGGACGGCCGGCTTTCTTCCCGTGAGCTGGACACCCAGGTCCGCGAGTTCTGGCGCCTGTTTCTGGACGCGCTGTCCGCGGCCGACGTGAGCTCCGTGGCTCGGGCCGAGTGGCAGGACATCCGGCGCTTCCTGGAGGAGCTGTCGCGCGAGCGCGTGCTGAAGGGGTTCAACTCCTCGGAAACCGCCAGCTTCATCTTCTCGCTGAAGCGGCCGTTGTTCGAGGTGATCCAGCAGGCATACGCGAACGATGTGGCCCAGCTGGGCGACCAGTTGTGGGCGATCTCCGAGCTGATCGATCAGCTGGGTCTCCACACGGTCACCGTGTTCCAGAAGACCCGCGAAGACGTGATCCAGCGCCAGCAGGAAGAAATGCTTGAGCTGTCCACGCCCGTGGTGAAGCTGTGGGACGGCGTGCTGGCGTTGCCGATGATCGGCACGCTGGATTCGCAGCGCACCCAGGTGGTGATGGAGTCGCTGCTGCAGCGGATCGTGGATACCGGGTCTGAAATCGCCATCATCGATATCACCGGCGTTCCGACCGTGGACACTCTGGTGGCCCAGCATCTGCTGAAGACGGTCACCGCGATCCGTCTGATGGGCGCCGACGCGATCATCAGCGGCGTGCGCCCGCAGATTGCCCAGACCATCGTGCACCTCGGGCTGGACCTGCAGGGGATCGTGACCAAGGCCAACCTGGCCGATGCACTGGCGCTGGCGCTCAAGCGTACCGGCCAGACCGTTACCCGGACCGCCCGCTGAGATGGAGCGCATCCCGATCCTGCAGATGGGCGATCTGCTGCTGGTGACCATCCAGGTGGACATGCATGACCAGCTCGCGCTGACCCTGCAGGACGACCTCACGGAAAAGATCCGCAGCACCTCTGCACGCGGTGTGCTGATCGACATCTCCGCACTGGATATCGTCGATTCGTTCATCGGGCGGATGATCGCCACGATTTCGTCGCTGGCGCGGATCATGGATGCCACCACGGTGGTGGTCGGCATGCAGCCTGCGGTGGCGATCACCCTGGTCGAGCTGGGGCTGACGCTCAGTGGCGTGCGCACCGCATTGAATGTGGAGCGGGGCATGAAGCTGCTGCAGCGTACTGACGAAGACGACGCCGCCTTATGACGCCTTCAAGTGGTTCGCTGCCGATCCGCATCGAGCAGGACGTCGTGCTGGCCCGTCAGGCTGCACGTCAGGTCTGTGTGGCGTGCAAGCTGCGTCTGATCGACCAGACCAAGCTGGTCACCGCGGCCAGCGAGCTGGCGCGCAATGCCGTCATCTACGGTGGCGGCGGGACCATGGATTGGGAAGTGGTCGAGAAGGGACTGCGCAAGGGCGTACGGCTGGTCTTCGCTGATGACGGTCCTGGCATCCCGGATGTCGCACAGGCCCTGACCGATGGCTGGTCGTCCGGCTCGGGCATGGGCCTGGGCCTGTCCGGTTCGCGCCGGTTGGTGGATGAGTTCGAACTGGAGAGTGCACCGGGGCAGGGCACCCGTATCACGATCACCAAATGGAGCTGAACTTCGGCGGCCAGGTGACGCGGATCGTGGTGGTCGAAGAATCCTCACAGGTCGGGCAGGCCCGGCGCGAAGCGCTGGCACTGGCCAATCATGTCGGCCTGGACGAAATGGACGCCGGCCGTGCGGCACTGGTGGCCACCGAGATGGCGACGAACGTGCTCAAACACGGGCGCGGCGGCCGCATGTACCTGTCCGCGGTGTGCGGTCGCGGCGGCAACGGGGTGGAGCTGGTGACGGTCGATGCCGGCCCGGGCTTCTCGTTGGCCGAATGCCTCCCGGACGGTTACTCGACAGGTGGTACTCAAGGCCTGGGGCTGGGTGCGATCCAGCGCCAGGCCACCGTGCTGGATGCCTGGTCCGATGCCAAAGGCGCGGTCGTCGTGGCGCGGATCTATGCCAGCCGTGCACCAGGCGATATCGATGTGCCCTATGGTGCGCTGCGGATTCCGATGCGCCACGAGCTGGCCTGTGGCGATGCCTGGCATCTGCGTGCCGATGCACAGACCGTGGCGGTCACCGTGATCGATGGGCTGGGGCATGGACTGCCCGCCGCCGATGCAGCGCAGGCCGGTGTGGCTGCCGTTGCACAAGCCTCCGCGGCGGGGGCACCGGCCTTGATCGGCATCCTGCACGCGGGCATGTCCGGCACCCGCGGCGGTGCGGCGGCGGTGGCCTGCGTGGACGTGGCGAGCGGTCAGCTGGAGTTCGCGGGGATCGGCAACATTGCCGCCAGCCTGTGCGAGCCCACCGGCTCACGCGGATTGGCCTCGCACCCGGGCATCGTCGGGGTGCAGTACCGCAAGGCACAACCATTCCATTTTCACGCCGCGGCAGGCACGCTGCTGGTCATGCACAGTGATGGACTGCAGGCGCGTTGGAGCCTGCGCGACTACCCCGGCCTGTTACACCGCCACCCCGCCTTGATCGTGGCGGTGCTGCACCGTGATTTCGATCGTGGCCGGGATGATGCCGGCATCGTTGCCCTGCGTCTTGGAGACCTGCATTGAGCGCTTCACCCCGTGATCAGGAGCTGGAGCAGCTGCGCCTGGAAGCCGATGCGCTGCGCGCTGAGTTGGATGAAACCAATCAGGGTGTGCTGGCGCTGTATGCCGAGCTGGATCAGCAGGCCGAGCAGCTGCGCGAGGTATCCGAGCTGAAGAGCCGGTTCCTGTCCTACATGAGCCATGAGTTCCGCACGCCACTGGGCTCGATCCTGAGCATGACGCGGCTGCTGGAGGATGGCATGGATGGTCCGCTGACCGCGGAGCAGCGCCGACAGGTGCGTTTCATCAGCGCCTCCACCAGTGAGCTGCGCGAGATGGTGGACGACCTGCTGGATCTGGCCAAGATCGAGGCCGGGCGCATCACCATCTCGCCGGCCTGGTTCGATCTGATGGATCTGTTCTCGGCCCTGCGTGGCATGTTCCGTCCATTGGTGGAGGGCAACCAGGTGGATCTGGTGTTCGAAGACCCGCCGGTCATGCCGATGCTGTACACGGATGACAAGAAGCTGGCGCAGATCCTGCGCAATTTCATTTCCAATGCGCTGAAGTTCACCCCCAGCGGCCAGGTGGTGGTATCGACCCAGCTGGAGGGTGACAACGCGGTGCGTTTCAGTGTGCGCGATACCGGCATCGGCATTCCGGCAGAACTGCAGTCGACCCTGTTCGAGGATTTCGTGCAGGTCGATACTCCGCTGCAGAAGCGCCTGCGCGGGACCGGGCTGGGGCTGTCGCTGTGCAAGCGCTTTGCCGAACTGCTCGGTGGCCATGTCGGCGTCGAGAGCGAAATCGGTGCCGGCTCTCATTTCTATGTGGTGTTGCCGCTGACCCTGGCCACGGAGGCCGTGCATGGCGATTCCTGATCGCATCCTCGTCGTGGATGACAACGTGGCGACCCGTTACGCGGTACGCCGCGTGCTGGAGCACCACGGGTTCCATGTGGAGGAAGCCGGTACCGGCGGTGAGGGCCTGGCACGGCTGGCCGAGCATGATTTCGGTGCGCTCGTTCTGGATGTGAACCTGCCGGACATGAGCGGCTTTGATGTGGTGCGGCAGTTGCGCGAACACGGCCGGCTGCAGTTGCTGCCGGTGGTGCATGTCTCGGCCGCGTCGATCGCCACCGGTGACATGATCACCGGCCTCAACGCGGGCGCGGATGCGTATCTGATCCATCCGGTCGATCCGGATGTGCTGTTGGCCACGCTGCGCAGCCTGCTGCGCGCCCGCCGCGCTGAAGAGGCGTTGCGCGAGACCGAGGCACGCTTCCGCGAGATTTTCCGGCACATCAATGCCCCGATCGCGGTGTTGGATGCCTCGCTCAATGCCCACGATGCCAACGATGCCTTTACCCGCCTGCTGGGCCAGCAGGTGGGGCCGGGCCAGCTGGATCAGTTGTTGCAGGATCAGGTCGCGCCGCTCAGCGCGCTGAAGGTGGCCCTGGCCGAAGGCGAGCGCTGGCAGGGCACTTTCAGCCTTCGCGTGGGTGGCGCCACCCGCATGACCGAATGGCGGGTGACGCCGTACCAGGCCGCCGGGCAGGGCCTGGTACTGATCGAAGACACTACCGAGCACCATGCGCGCGCCAACGAGCAGCGCCAGGAACTTGAGAGCGCGACCTCCGAGCTCGCGTTCCAGATCGCCGAGCGCGAGCGCACCGAGATCGAGTTGATGCAGGCGCAGAAGATGGACGCGCTGGGCCAGCTCACCGGCGGCATCGCGCATGATTTCAACAACCTGCTGACCACGATCATTTCCGGGCTGGACATGATCGAGATCGCCGCCTCCAGCGGCAAATGGGACAAGGCCTCCCGCTACGTCGAGATCGCCACGGGCTCGGCACACCGTGCGGCCGCGCTGACCCAGCGCATGCTCGCCTTTGCCCGCAAGCAACCACTCGACCCGCAGACCTTCGATGTCGTGGCGCGGGTGCGCTCGCTGGAAGACATGCTGCAGCGGTCGATCGGTGAGAACATCGAGCTTGAGCTGGAGCTGGGCGTTGAACCGCTGATTGCGGTGGCCGACCCGAACCAGTTCGAGAACGTCATCCTCAACCTGGTCATCAATGCCCGCGATGCCTTGGCCGGCCAGGGCCTGATCCGCATCCGCGCCGGGCGTGCCGAGATCGAGCGCGACCATGAGCTGGCGCCTGGCCACTACATCACCGTGACCGTGCTCGACAACGGCGTGGGCATCCCCGCAGAGCTGTTGACCAAGGTGTTCGAGCCGTTCTTCACCACCAAGCCGCAGGGCGAGGGGACCGGGCTGGGGCTGTCGATGACCTACGGGTTCGCGCGTCAGTCCGGTGGCAGTGCGCGCATCGCCAGCGAGCGCGGCGAGGGGACCGAGATCGAGCTGCTGCTGCCCGAAGGGCAGCTCCAGCCCGCCGCAGCCCACGCATCGGCACCTGCACAACTGCCCCGTGGCAGTGCCGAGCGGATTCTGCTGGTCGACGATACCGATTCGGTACGCATGATGGTCCGGGAGATGCTGGTCGAGGCCGGCTACCAGGTCGTGGAAGCCATCAATGCGCAGCAGGCCCTGTTGGAGCTGCATTCGGACCGCGAGCTGGACCTGTTGTTGTCCGACGTGGGCCTGCCCGGCATGAACGGCCGGGAGCTCGCCGATGCGGCACGGGCATTGCGCCCCCACCTGCCGGTGTTGTTCGTCACCGGCTATACGGAAAGCGCGGCCGTCCGCAATGAGTTCCTCGGGCCGGGCATGTCCCTGCTGCCCAAGCCGTTCAGCGTGAACGAGCTGCTCCGGGGTGTGCGCCAGATGTTCAATCCGGGCTGAGCGGGCCCGGCGCTGCGGCATGGGTACAATCGCCCCACGCCCTCAGGGGAGACTGCGATGACGCGACCCGAGATCGGTCCTGCCGCCCGCGCGTTGGCGCATGGCGAGTGCCAGGCCATCGCCGACGCATTCGAGCGCACGCCGGAGGTGCACGAGGCGGTGCATCGGGCGCGCAAGACCATCCGTCGCCTTCGTGCCCTGCTGGCGTTGCTGGAAAGCAGCGTGCTCGAGACAGACGCAGCGGACGCCGCGCTGCGTCGGCTGGGAGATGGCCTCTCCGCGTTGCGCGACGCGCACGTGGTCGTGGAGACCTGCGCACGGCTGGCGTCAGCGCAGCCCGACCAACCGTGGGAGGCGGTATGCATGCGCCTGACCGCACGGCGTGAGGCGGTCCTGGCCCGCGTGCTCGCGCGCGATCCTGCCTTTGCACGCCGCCAGGCGGCCCTGCTGCGTATCGTGACCGATCTCAAGGCGCAGCCATGGGAATCCCTGAGGGGCGGTGACATCCGAAAAGGACTGGCGCGCAGTGAACGGCGTACGCAGAAGGCGGAGAAGCGCGCGACACGCAGTCACGATGCCGACGACCTGCATCGCTGGCGCCGCCGAGTGCGTCGCCTGCGCATGCAACTGGAGGCGCTGCCGCAGTTGGCGCCGTCCCGCTCGGTGCCGATCAAGGGACCCGGGCACACCAGGCACGCGCGTGCCCTGCATGCGCTGAGCGATCAGCTGGGCTGGCAGCAGGACCTGCGCATGGTCCGCAATCTGGTGCGGGTGATGCCCGGCGTTCCGGAGCGGCGGGTGCTGATTGAACAGATCGATGCGCAGTTGGCGGCTGCCTCGCAGTGACCTGGCGCGTGTCGACCGCCTGTTGATCTACACATAGGCGCGCGGCGGCTTGTACTCACAGCGTGGATACCCCGAGCACGATTGGAACGCGCCATACGGCCCGGTGCGCGGCACGATCACGCCCACGCTGCAGGCCGGGCAGGCCTGCTCGTGAATCGCGTCGCCGGCCATCGAGGTCACCCGTACCGCACCATCGTTGACCAGTTCGGTCAGGAACGACGAGCGGCGCCCCTGCACCGTGAACATCGCTACCGAGCGGCGCGCACGTGTCAACGCGACGTAGAACAGGCGACGCTCCTCGCCAAGCGGATAGGCATCGCTCTCGGGCATCGCCAGGGTCAGCACCGGATCGTCGGCCCGCGTGTTGGGAAAGCGCCGATCCAGCAGGCCGGGCAGGATGACGTAATCCGCCTCGGTACCCTTGGAGCGGTGCGCGGTGAGGAAGCTCACCTCCATATGCTGCCCATGGCGTGCGCGCCACGTGGCCGGCAGCAACGCGCGGTCGGCGTTGTAACGGCCGAGCACGAACACCGTGACTTTCCCATCGCGCCCAAGCGGCACCTGGCCCGTCAGCAACTGCTGGTGCAACTGCGCCAGATACTGCTCCACCGCGCCGGCCAGCCGGTCGCGCGAGGCCACCTGGAAGGCCTGCAGTACCGCCCCATGCGCGGGCGTGACCGAGCGTACCTGTTTGGGAATCTGCGCCGGATTACGTGACACGAACGCGCTGGAGACATCGCACAGCGCCTGCGGGCAGCGGAAGGTCTGCTCGAGCTTGAGCACCTGGCCTTGGCCGAACCAGTCCACGAAGCCGGTCATCACCGAGACGTCCGCGCCGGCGAACCGGTTGATCGACTGCCAGTCATCGCCGACCGCGAACAGGTGCTTGCCCGGCGCCTGCACCAGTGCACGGCACAGACGCGCCCGCGCGCGCGAGGCATCCTGGAACTCGTCGGCCATCACCAGATCGAACGGCGCGACAAAGCGGCCGTGTTCCAGGTGTTCGGCGGCCTGGTTGAGCATGTCCTCGAAATCGATGCCGCCCTCGGCGACCAGCGCATCCTCCCAGCCATCCAGGATCGGGATGATGAGTTCAAGGAAGAGCCGGTAGCGGTGCTTGAAGTGATCGTCGGGCAGGCGGCGCAGACGCTCGACCATGTCCTCTATCTGCAGGCCATTGCTCTTGGCGTGGCTGATGAAGGTGCGCACCAGGCCGATCAGGTCGGTGTCCGGCATGGGCGTTGCGCCGCCGTCGGGCAGCTCGCGGTCGGGATTCGGGTCCAGTTCGATGCCCCGCTGCGACAAGGCCTCGCCCAACCGCACGAACAGGTCGCCGGTCCGCAACTGGTGCGACGTGGTCTGGATCCGCTCGATGCCACCGCCGGTGACCGGGGCGCCCCCGTGATGCGCCGGCGCCCGTTCGTGTCCCTCCGAGCCGAGATGGTCGTGATACAGCGCGACGCCGGGATAGTGGAAATCCGCGCGGTACTGGCGGTACCCATCGGTTCCGGCATCGAATGCGTGGCGTCGTTCGTAGGTGTACGCCACGCCGTTGTAGAACAGCCAGTCTGCGATCACGCATTCTTCGATGCCGCGCACGCGCTCGCCCTGCAGCGTACGCACGTAACCCTGGCCGTCCTTGTCCCACTCCTCGGCCTCCAGCGGACCGCCGATGACGGGCAGATCACGGCCGAACACCAGCCGGAACATGTCCCACTGGGTGCGGAAATGGAGGGAGCGGTCCTTCAGGGCGTCGATGATCTCGGCCAGCCGATGGAACCCCTGTGTGCTATCGACGGCCCACTCGGGTACCTGCGGCATCCGCCCGGTGGCCTGGGCGATGATGTGCCGGCCCAGCGCATGGAACGTGCGCGCTTCCACCCGCACCTCGCCCAGGCCGAGGCGCTGGAAGGCCCGGTCGGCGCGCGCCTGCAGTTCCGTGGCCGCGTCCTTGTTGAAGGCAAGCATGACGATGCGCTCGGGCGCGACCATGCCGCGCTCGATGGCGTAGGCCGCCTTGGCGACCATGGTCGAGGTTTTACCGGAACCGGCTGCCGCCACCACCTGGACGCGGTTGTCGAAGCAGATGACCGCACGGGCCTGCTCGTCGGTGAGCGGGCGGGTTTCAACACGGTCCAGCAAGGGCCGGCAGGCGATCAGCTCGCGCGCCTCATGCGCGTCATTGCGGCGTGCCCACTGGGTCGGCCAGTCGGCCAGCCACAGCATCAGGGCTTCTTCGATGGCCGAGGGATCGCCGTCCAGCTCGCTGCGCAGCTCGGCGTCATCGAAGACCGCCCACAGTGCATCCTCATCGAGCGGCAGGTCAGGTCGCGCCTGCAGCAGCGCCTGCTGCTGCTCATGCGTGAACCACAGCGACTCATCGTCGGCCAGATCGGTCGCGGCCTGCACCTGCGCAAGCCAGCGCTGGATCGCGGCGTAGGCCTGCTGGAACAGGGCGACGTGGTCGCGTTGATGCTGTGCGCCACGTCGGTCGGCCAGGGCGGACGCCAGCACCCGGGCAGCGCCCGGAGACAGGCCGCCGAGCGTCAGCGGGGCCTGCCCTTCGCGGTGCAGGGTGAGCCGTGCCCATGGCAGGCGCGGGTGCACCTGCAGCGCGGAAAGGGGCGCGTGGTACGGATGACCGTCGATGGTCAGCAGCAGCTGTTCGTCTTCCAGGCGCAGGCGCCAGTGCGGCGATCGCGTGAGGCGTTGACCCCAGTCGCTCGGGGCCCATTCGTACGTCATCGGTAAGCGCTGTTTGATCGGACACCCATGATAAGGAAATGAAAAAATCCCCGCCTGGGCGGGGATATCGGCTCGGCCTGCAGTGGACGCGGTGCGCCTACTGCTGCAGCACCGGCTCGCCACGCGAACGGCGGTCCACCAGCATCGCCACGCCCCACAGCAGCAGGCCGCCCAGCGCGGTGGCCGCGCCGACGTAACCGGTCACGGCGGGGCTGAAGCCGGCACCGATGGCCATGCCGCCAAACCACGGGCCCAGCGCATTGGCGGTATTGAACGCAGCGTGGTTGGACGCCGCGGCCAGCGTCTGCGCTTCGCCAGCCACATCCATCAGCCGGGTCTGCAGTACCGCGGCCAAGGCGCCCATGGTGCCCACCGCGATGATCATCGGGAACACACTCCATACCGACTGCGCGGCCAGCGGGAACGCCAGCAGCACGATGATCGACCAGACCAGCACCACTGCTGCCGCGCGGAACTGGAAGCGGTCCACCAGCCAGCCGCCCGCCACGTTGCCGATGATCGCGCCGATGCCGAAGATGCCTACGGCCAGCGGCATCCACGATTCGGCCAGGCCGGTGACCTGCACCAGGGTCGGGGCGAGGTAGGTGAAGACACAGAACATGCCGGCAAAGCCCACCGAGCCGATCGCCAACGCCAGCCACACCTGGGTGCGGTTGAAGGCGCGCAGTTCGCGCATTGGGGAGGTGCGGACTTCATCCGGATCGGGCAGCAGGAAGCGGGCGATCATCGCCACCGTGGCGATCGCCAACACGCTGACGACGGCGAAGGCGGTGCGCCAGCTGAGCTGCTGGCCAAGCCAGGTGGTGAGCGGGTTGCCGACCAGGATCGCCACGGACAGGCCGAGCAGCACTTTCGATACCGCCGCGCCGCGCTGGGCCGGAGGACTGATCGCGGCGGCCACCAGCATCGCCACGCCGAAGTACGCGCCATGCGGCAGACCCGCGACGAACCGAGCCAGCAGCATCGTGCCGTAATTGGGGGCCAGCGCACTGGCCAAGTTGCCGATGGCGTAAAAGCCCATCAGCGCCAGCAGCAGAGTGCGGCGCGCGAACCCTGCACCGGCAAATGCCAGCACCGGGGCGCCGACGACTACGCCAATGGCATAGGCGCTGATCAGATGGCCGACCTGGGTCTCGCTGATGGACAGCCCGCGGCTGATTTCCAGCATCAGCCCCATGCTGGCGAACTCGCTGGTGCCGATGGCAAAGCCACCCAGCGACAAGGCCAGCAGGATCAGGGTGCGCTCGCGCGGCGAAAGCCGGGCGGCCAGGGGGACGGAAGAAGAGCTCATTCAGGGGGCGTCGAACGGGTGAGCGCGGCATTGTACTGCTGCAGCGCAGCATAATCAGTGCATACGGTAGAACGCTGGATTCGAGCGGCCGTGCGTTCCCGCGCAATCGCTCGCCGTTGACGCCTGCGACGCCCGTCCTGACCGGCTATTGCCGGTTCTTCACGGATATCGCACGGGCCTGAACGGCTGGGACTCGGGCATGTCCAACGGCGGGCTGACGCCATGGGCACGCCTGAGAATCTCGTTGGTCTGCTTCTGTTCGGCCAGGATCTCGCGCAGCAGCCCCTTGATGCCGAAAATGGCGAAGGGGACGAAGATCCACAGCAGCCCGAACAGCGCCCAGCCGAGGCCAATCAACAGCGAGAAACCGTCCAACATGCGCATTCCTTTGTACGTGATAGAGATGTCCGTGCCTGCATGATAGCCGCCGCACCTTCCGGGCGGCATCGGTGGCGACTTCGGTCACGGCTAGTCTCGCTCATTCATGCGACAATTCGTGGTCAAAGCCACCACCTGTCGATGGCTGCGCCATGCGGCTAAAGGGGTTGTGATGTCTACCAGTGCCGGCTTTCCAGCGCTCATCGGCTTTGATCTGCCATGTCACCAGGAGGGCGCCGGCGCGCCACGCGTGATCGTCACCGCGCTTCTGGCTGACACGCCCCCCAACGATTGGATGCGCATCCTGCATCGCCAGGCATGGCCATCGCTGCGGTTGGATCACGGCGTCGAGCAGATCCGGCTGGTCGGGCAGGGCATTCACTTCGTGGGCGCCATCAAGGACCCGCGCGCGTTGTCTGCGTCGGTGCGTACTCTGTTCAACGAGGTCAACGCGACAGCACTGGATCGCCGCTTGGCAGCGATGGAGAATCCGCTCGACGAGGATGGCCCCGGCGCTGCGCCAGTGGCGCTGCTGGCCAGCTCAACCGACCCGCGTCTGGAGGATGTTGCCGCGCTGCTGGCGATGCCTGCCGTGCCGGGCATGCTGGAGCTGGCCAGCGCGATGACGGGCATGCGTTTTGTCGCTGTGGCACGCGTCACGGCGGATCGATGGACTGCCTGCGCGGTGCGTGACCACCTCGATTTTGGTCTGCGACCCGGTGAAGACCTGGTGCTGGAGACCACCATCTGCGATGAGATCCGCGAGCATCGCCATCTGGTGCAGTTCGACCAGGCCAGTACCCACCCGGTGTTTTCCAGCCATCCCACGCCGGCGTTGTACGGGTTCGAGAGTTACATCTCGGTGCCGATGTTCCGCCGCGATGGCGGCTTCCACGGCACCCTGTGTGCGCTGGATCCGAACCCCTCCAAGCTCGACGCCGCCACGGTGAAGGCATTCGAGGTACTGGCGGGCATCATCGGCGCGCAGCTGGACGTGCCGCAGGAGTCTGCCGAGACAGGCCAACCGGTGACCAGCATGAGCGAGGCACTGTCGGCGCTGTCCCGTCAGGTCGACGCCCTGGATGCGGCGATGTTGCCGGAACAGTTCCGCACGGTGATCGCGCGCCTGCGTGAGCTGGTGGACGCGCGGCGGGCGGTCTTGAGCTGATCGCGCCGCTGGACGGTGATGCGCCCTTTTTCGCCCCTCAGCCGTTCACCTCGACCCGCGCAAACCGCGCACGCCACTGCCCGTCCACCTCCACCTGCGCGACGAACATCTCGAACGGTCGCACCCACAGCCCGATATCTGAATCCAACGGCCGGTACAGCACCATCGGCATCAGAGTTTCGCTGTGGCGCACGACGCCGATCACTTCGTAGTTGCCGCCCTTGAAGTGGCGGTAGTGACCGAGCGGAAGAGTGGGCAGCGGGGCAAGATCGGACATGAGTCTGGCAAGGGAGGCAGGCGGGCCGGACATTATCGCCTGAGGTGCAGACAACGTCGCGGGTGGTCAGCCCGCGTCCGGCAGCGGCCCCGCCCGGCAGGCGCTGACCAGGTGCAGCACCGCGTCGGGATGCATCGGGCGGGCGAGGTGATAGCCCTGCGCTTCATTGCAGCCCCACAGGCGCAACAGGGACAACTCGGCCTCGTTCTCCACGCCCTCGGCCACCGTGCGATAGCCAAGCTGGCGGGCCAGCTTGATGATCGCTTCCACCTTCAAGCGTGCGGTGCGCGAGCGCGCCAGCCCGGTGACCAGCGTCTGGTCGATCTTGATGTGGCTGATCGGTACCTCGCTGAGGTAACCGAAGTTGCTGTACCCACTGCCGAAATCATCGATCGCGATGCGTACGCCGGCGGCGGCCATCTGCCGCAGCTGGGGAAGGGCTGCAGGATGGTGGTTCAGCCATTGGCCTTCGGTGATTTCGATTTCAATCAGTCCCGGCACCAACCCATGCGCGTGCAGCCGTTCGGACAGCACGTTCCACACCCGCTGGTCGTCGAAATCGCGCGGTGAAAGATTGAGCGACAGGCTGAAGCCGGGCACGATCTTCTGCCACTGCGCCGCCTGGGCCAGCGCATGGTCGATCACCCAGCGGCTGATGGCGGGCATCAACGCGGTGCGCTCCAGAACAGGAATGAATTCGCCGGGGCTGACCGGACCGAGCATCGGGTGGGTCCAGCGCAGCAGCGCCTCGGCCGATACCGGCAGCCCGGTGATCAGATCGAAGCGCGGCTGATAGACCAGGCTGAACTGGTGCTGGGCCAGGCCGCGCCCGGCGTCGGAGGCCAACCGATAGCGGCGGCGCAGTGCATCGTCACGCTCCTGCGAATACCAGCACAGGCAGGCATCCGTCTGGATGGCGTGGTGCATGGCGACCAGACATTTGCGGACCAGATCGCCGGTCTGCTCAGGTACCGAGACGAAATCGCAGACACCGGCATGGAACTGCGGCGACATCGGAATACTGCCGGCCATCAGTGGTCGGCGCATGCGGATGCGCAGCCGATCCAGCAGCGCTTCGGTCTGTTCGTGCGAGTGGTCAGCCAGCAGGAACGCAAAGCGGGTCACGCCGATGTGGTAGACCTGCGCCAGGTCACGCAGGACATCCTGCACGCGCAGGGCGGCCTGCCGCAGCAGGGTTTCAACCGGTTTCATGCCTAGCGCCTGGCCAGCATCGTTGGCGCTCTGCAGATCGAACACATCCAGCACGACGGCCGTGAATGCACGCGCATCGGCATGGCGGGCCAAGGCGTTGAGATCGGCCTGGAACTGGTGCCGGTTGGGCAACCCGCTGATCTGCTCGCGGCGGCCCAACGACATTTTCAGTTCCATCTGAGCAACGACCACCCGCGACAAGGTCTGCAGCTGCAGCTGTTCTTCGGCGCTGAGCTGCCGTGGCGTACGGTCCATGATGCACAGCGTGCCGAGCGCGACGCCGGCCTTGGTCACCAGCGGCGCACCGGCGTAGAAGCGCAGCTGCTCCGGTCCGGTCACCAGGGGATTGTCGGCAAAGCGCGGGTCCTGACGCAGATCGGCGACCTGCATGACGGTGTTGTATCCCAGAACGCGCGCGCAGATGGAGGCATGCCGCTCGGTGCGGCTGATGGCCAGGCCGACGCGGGAAATGATGTGCTGGTGATCGGCATCGAGGATGGACACCCATGCGATCGGGACGCCAAAGCTGAAGGCGGTCAACTCGGCAATGGGATCGAGCGCGGTACCCAACGCTGGATCCATGACGTTGAGTGCCTCGATCAACGCGATCCGATCTACATCATTGCTTCTGTCCAGCATTTACCGCGCCCTGTTCCGACTTCACCGCTACTATCCCGCCTGGCATGCGGAACCGGTGTGAAGCAGGCAAAGCACGGATGAAGCGTTCACCCTGGCAGCATCGTGCCCGCTCAGGGCGAGATGGGGGACTGCAACAGGGTCACCAGCTGGCGCAGGCGATAGGGCTTGGGCAGGAACTCGACATGTTCCGGCAGCGGCGGCAGCTGGGAGCGCGCATAACCGGAGGCCAGGATGATGCGCGCATTGGGCAGCACATCGGCCACATGCTCGCTCAGCTCTACGCCACTCATGCCATTGGGCATGCTGATATCGCTGAACACCACGTCGAACCCACCTGGATCCTGCATCAGCCGCAGTGCGGCCGGGCCATCGTCGGCGGTATGGATCTCGATGCCGAAGTCCTGCAGCGCCTGGCCAATCAGTTCACGCAGGTCCTGCTGGTCTTCGACCATCAATACGCGTAGGGGCTCAGACATGCTCGACTTCCTCAATGACAGGTAACAACAGGCGGACGGTGGTGCCCCGTCCGGGGGCGGTTTGTACGTCGACAAAGCCGTCGCACTGGGACACGAAGCCAAATACCTGGCTCAGGCCCAGCCCGCTGCCTTTGCCGACTTCCTTGGTGGTGAAGAACGGCTCGCTGGCGCGCTCGGCGATGTCCGGGGGCATACCGTTGCCCTCATCGGTCACCGCGATGGCGACATAGTGGCGGCGCATGGGCTGGGAAAGATCCGGTGCCAGTCGCTGTTCGACCTCGGCCGTGATCGTGACCGTGCCGCCCTGGGGCATCGCTTCGCCACTATTGAGCACCAGATTCAACACGGCGCTGTGCAACTGTACGCCATCGGTGACGATCGGGGGCAGATTCGGAGTCAGATCCAGCTTTACTTCGATCCCGGCCGGGCAGGCGCGACGCAGCACGGGCAGGGCATCGAGCAGGAATTCCTGCACCATCACCGGCTCGCGCACCAGGGTCTGATCCGAGGAAAATGCCAGCAACTGGCGGGTCAGCAGCGAGCCGCGGTCGGCGGCGGCCTGCGCCAGGTCCACCAGCTCCTGGGTTCGCCCGTCGGCGCCGGGGCGCAGCGCAATCATATCCAGCGCGTTGCCGATCGTGGTCAGCAGATTGTTGAATTCATGGGCCAGGCCACGGGTCAGCCGGCCGACATTGTCCAGCTGCCGCTGCTGCACATGCGCGCGCTGGGCATCCTGCAGCAGGCGCTGGGCTTGGTAGCGCTCGGTGACATCCTGGGTGACTTTGACGAAGCCGAGCAGGCACCCATCCTCGCGGACCGGCTCGATCACTTCACCGGCGCGGAAGCGCTCACCGTTGCAGCGCACGCGCCAGCCTTCACCGACGAAGCGGCCATGATCGCGCGCGTATTCCAGTGCCTGCTGCGGGACACCCAGCTGCTGGTCCTCGGGTGTATAGAACAGGCCGACATGCTTGCCCATCACCGCTTCGGCGGTATACCCCTTGACCCGCTCGCAGCCCCGGTTCCAGCTGCAGATGCTGCCTTGCGTATCAAGCAGATAGATCGCGTGATCGCTCACGTTGTCGATCAACAGCTTCAGCTGCCGGCTTTCGTCGGCAAGCGGTGCAACGCTGGATACGGCCTGGACCACGACGGTTATCGACTCCCCGATAAGGGACCGAACCGTAGGGGCCATGATGTGAAGAAAGTGTCAAGAACGTGCGCCAAACACGCTGACTTCTGGCGCTTAACAGCCGTTTACTGCTTCGGGTACCATCAGCCCCCTTTTGAGCTGGAACACGGCATGAATTCTGCGCCTACCTCCCGTGACCGTTGGATCTGGCTTGCGTCGGCCGCCTTGATGGCGGGCACGCTGGGCACGGAGATGGTGGTGCCGCTGGGCTATGCGGTCTGGCTGACCTACTTCCTGGCGGTGGGCATCACGCTGTTCCAGCGCCGCATGGAAGTGCCGCTGCTGGTGGCGATCGGTTCCTGCATCCTGCTGGCCGTGGGCTACAACGTAGCGCCGTCCAGCAGCAACTCGGCGTTCTCCTTCGTCAACCGCAGTATTGGCGGCGTTGCCTTCCTGATGATGGCGCTGACCGTGATGAAGGCCATCGGTGCCCGCCGCGAAGCGGCCGATGCACTGTGGTTGCAGGCCGGCGAGAACGTGGTGGGCACCAGCCTGCAGGGCGACCCCACGCCGCGCGAGCTGGCTGACCAGGCCATGCGCGCGCTGTGCGCGCAGCTCAACGCCGATGTCGGGGCGATGTACCGCCTGCAGGGCGAGCGGCTGGTGCTGGTCGGTGGCGCCGCGCTGCCCTCGCAGCTGCCGGAAACGTTGCCAGCGCATGCCGGGCAATGGGGCGAGATCATCCGCGAAGGCCGCGCGCGCCGGCTGGAAGACAGCGAGAGTCCGCTGGATATCGATACGCCGCTGGGCCGCACCACCGTGCACCAGCGCCTGCTGGGCCCGATCACGGCCGACGGCGTGGTCATCGGCGTGATTGAGCTGGGCCGTGCCGGTGTGTCGCCTGCGCGGGGCCTGGAGATGGCACTGCTGCTGCAGTGCGCCGAGCCGATCGGCATTGCGCTGCGCGCGGCGCTGCTCAACGCGCAGCTGGTGGAACTGCTGGAAGAGACCCAGCGCCAGAGCGAAGAACTGCAGACCCAGCAGGAAGAGCTGCGCGTGGCCAACGAGGAACTTGAAGAGCAGAGCCGCAGCCTGCTGCATTCCCAGGCCAATCTGGAGCAGCAGCAGGCCGAACTGGAACAGACCAATGTGCAGCTTGAAGAGCGCACCCACGAGCTGGAGTCGCGCCAGCAGGCGCTGCTGCTGGCCCAGGCGCAGCTGGTCCAGAACAGCGCGGAGCTGGAAGCCAGCTCGCGCTACAAGTCCGAGTTCCTGGCCAACATGTCCCACGAGCTGCGCACGCCGCTCAACAGCTCGCTGATCCTGGCCAAGCTGCTGGCCGACAACAAGGAAAGCACGCTGACCGCCGAGCAGGTGAAGTACGCCCAGGCGATCCATTCCTCCAACAACGATCTGCTGGCGCTGATCAACGACATTCTGGACCTGTCGCGGATCGAAGCTGGGCATGTGGAGCTGGTGGAGGAGAATCTGGCCGTGTCCAGCGTGCTGCAGCGGTTGAAGGAAACCTTCGAGCCGATGGCTGTGCAGAAGGGGCTGAGCCTGGAGATCAGCGCTGCGACCGACGCGCCGGCCCAGCTGCTCGCCGACAGCCAGCGCCTGCAGCAGATCCTGAAAAACCTGCTGGCCAACGCGGTCAAGTTCACCGAACACGGCAGCGTGTCGTTGACGGTGCGCAGCGCCGGGGCAGGGCGGATCCAGTTTGCGGTGTCCGATACCGGCATCGGCATTCCGGAAGAACAGACCGCGGTCATCTTCGAGGCCTTCCGCCAGGCGGATGGCAGCACCCGCCGCCGTTACGGTGGCACCGGGCTGGGGCTGTCGATCTCGCGCGATCTGGCAGCACGCATGGGGGGCAGCATCACCGTCTCCAGCGAGCCGGGCCGGGGCAGCTGCTTCACCCTCGAACTGCCGCTGCTGGCCGGTGGTGGCACCGGCAGCGCGCACAACGTCGTGCACGACGTCCGTCCCGCCGCCGTGGCGGCACCGGCCGTGCCTGCCGCTGCTCCGCTGGGCCGCGCCCACGCTGAATCCGCCCCTGCGCAGGCGCCTGCACCTGCGGCGAAGGTCATCGATGACCGTGGCCGTCGCAGCCGTGCCGGCCGCATGATTCTGGTGGTGGAGGACGATGCGACCTTCGCCGGCGCGCTGGTCTCGATGGCGCACGAGCTGGATTTCGACTGCGTGGTCGCGGGCACTGCCGAGGAAGCCTTGGGCCTGGCCACCGAGCTGCGCCCGAACGGAATCCTGCTCGATATCGGCCTGCCCGATGTGTCCGGGTTGAGCGTGCTCGAGCGCCTCAAGCGCGACCCGGCGACGCGCCATATCCCGGTGCATGTGGTCTCCGGCCTGGAGCGGTCCCAAGTGGCGATGGAGCTGGGCGCGATCGGCTACGTGATCAAGCCGGCCACGCGCGAGCGCCTGGTCGGTGCGATCCAGCAGCTGGAAGCCACCAGCAAGCGCGATGTGCGCCGCCTGCTGATCGTCGAGGACGACAGCGAACTTCGCTCCAACCTGCAGCTGCTGCTCGGCCGCGACCAGCTCGAAATCACCGCGGTAGGCACCATCACCGAAGCAATGGCCGAGCTGGCCGGCTCCACCTTCGATTGCATGGTGACCGACCTGGCGTTGCCCGATGGCACCGGCTACGACCTGCTCGAGCGCATGGCGGGCAACGATGCCGTCGCCTTCCCGCCGGTGATCGTCTACACCGGGCGCGCGCTGACCCGCGATGAAGAACAGCGCCTGCGCCGCTATTCCAAGAGCATCATCATCAAGGGCGCGCGCTCGCCCGAGCGCCTGCTCGATGAGGTGACGCTGTTCCTGCACAGTGTCGAGGCGTCGTTGCCGACCGACCAGCAGCGCCTGCTGCGTGAAGCACGCCGCCGTGATGCGGTGCTTGATGGCCGCATCGTGCTGCTGGCCGAGGATGACGTGCGCAACATCTTCGCGCTGTCCAGCGTGCTCGAGCCGTTGGGTGTCACCCTGGAAATCGCGCGCAATGGTCGCGAGGCGCTGGACAAGCTGCGCCCCGAGATCGACCTGGTGCTGATGGACATCATGATGCCGGAGATGGACGGGCTGACCGCCATGCGCGAAATCCGCGCGGACAACCGCTGGCGCGACCTGCCGATCATCGCGCTGACTGCCAAGGCCATGCCCGATGACCGCGAGCATTGCCTGCAGGCCGGTGCCAACGATTACATCGCCAAGCCGATCGACGTGGACAAGCTGGTCTCGCTGTGCCGCGTGTGGTGCTCGCGCCGATGAACGAAACGGAGCTGTTCGATCTGGAGCTGAAGGTATTGCTGGAGGCGGTTTACCAGCGCTACCACTACGACTTCCGTGACTACGCATTGGCGTCGTTGCGGCGGCGTATGCGGCATGCCATGTCGCGCTTCGAGTGCCCGACCATGGGCGCACTGCAGCACCGGCTGCTGCATGAGCCGGACACGTTCGCCCAGGCCATGCAGTACTTCACCGTGCAGGTCTCGGAGATGTTCCGTGACCCGCCGTACTTCAAGGTGCTGCGCGAGCACGCAGTACCGGTGCTGCGGACCTATCCCTCGATCAAGTTGTGGGTGGCCGGCTGCAGCACGGGTGAAGAAGTGTGGTCGCTGGCGATCCTGCTGCAGGAAGAAGGCCTGCTGGATCGGGCGATCATCTACGCCACCGACATCAATCCCGAGGCGCTGCAGGCCGCCGAGTCCGGTGCGTTCGCGCTGGACCGGCTGGCGCAGTTCAGCCGCAACTACCTGGCCGCCGGCGGCACCGGCTCGCTGTCGGACTACTACAGCAGCGGCTATGGCAGCGTGGTGTTCGACCGCCGGCTGAAGCGCAACATCGTCTTCGCCGACCACAGCCTGGCCACCGACACCGTGTTCTCCGAAGTGCACCTGGTGTCCTGCCGCAACGTGCTGATCTATTTCCAGCGCCCGCTGCAGGACCGTGCCATCGGCCTGTTCCATGAGGCCCTGGTACACCGGGGCTTCCTGGGGTTGGGCAGCAAGGAATCGCTGCAGTTCGGCGCGCACGCGGGGTTGTTTGAAGCCTGCGCGCGCGACCAGCGCCTGTACCGGAAGCTGGCCTGATGACCGGTACGTCGCAGCGCAGCCGCTTCGATCTGGTGGTCATCGGTGCGTCCGCTGGCGGCGTCAGTGCGCTGCAGTCGCTGTTGTCCGCTTTCCCGGCGACGCTGGATCTGCCCGTGCTGGTGGTGCTGCATTTGCCGCGCGACCGGCCCAGCCGCATCGCCGACCTGCTCGACGCCGGCTGCCCGCTGCCGGTGCGCGAGGCCGAGGACAAGCAGCCGCTGCACCCCGGTACGGTGACGTTCGCGCCACCGGACTACCACCTGCTGGTGGAGGACCGCGCCACGCTGGCGCTGTCCATCGATCCGCCTGTGCTGTTCTCGCGCCCGGCGATCGACCCCCTGTTCGAGAGCGCTGCCGACGTGTTTGGCGACGGCGTGCTGGCCATCCTGCTCACCGGTGCCAGCAGCGACGGCAGTGACGGGGTCGCCGCGGTCCGCCAGGCCGGTGGCGAAGCCTGGATCCAATGCCCTGAGGAGGCGTATTCCTCGATGATGCCCGCCTCGGCCCTGGCACACGCCGGCGCCGACGCGGTGCTCCCGCTCACCTCCATTTGCACGCGTATGAAAGGTCTTACCCGATGAACCTGATCGAGCCCGCCGGGTCGACTGCCACCACCGATTGCGTGAAGCTGCTGATTGTCGATGACATTCCGCAGAACCTGGTCGCGATGGAAGCGCTGCTGCGCCGCCCGGGCCTGGAGATTCTGTGTGCCGCCTCCGGCGCTGAAGCGCTTGAACTGCTGCTCGAGCATGAGGTGGCGCTGGCGCTGCTGGATGTGCACATGCCGGAGATCGACGGCTTCTCCCTCGCCGAACTGATGCGCGGCTCCCAGCGCAGCCGCGACGTGCCGATCATCTTCCTCACCGCGTCCCCCAACGATCCCGTGCGCGCCTTCAAGGGCTACGAGACCGGCGCGGTCGATTTCCTGCACAAGCCGATCGAGCCGCAGGTGATCATGAGCAAGGTCAATGTGTTCATCGAGCTTTATCAGCAGAAGCAGCTGCTCAAGGCGCGCAACGAGGCGCTGGAGCATGCGCTCAAGCTCAATGAAACGATGATGGCGGTGCTGACCCACGACCTGCGTACGCCACTGGCCGCGATCCTGCTGTGTGCCGACAAGCTGTCACTGGACCTGCCCGACGACAGCCAGGTCCAACGCACGCTGGTCCATCTGGAGAACAGTGCCCAGCGCATGGTGCGGATGGTCGAGCAGCTGCTGGATTTCTCCAGGATCCGGACCGGCGGCCTGCGACTGCACAGCACCGAGTGCGACCTCGCCGAGCTTGCCTCGCTGGTGGTGGCCGAGATCGGCCGCGCCCACCCGCAGGCAACGATCGAGCTGAAGGTGCATGGCGATGCGCAGCTTCAGGGCGACCCGGATCGGTTGGCGCAGCTGCTGTCCAACCTGGTGAGCAATGCGGTGCTGCACGGCGGCGATGCGCCGGTGCTTGTCCGCCTGGAGGGGGAGCGCAATGGGCCGCTGCGGCTGCAGGTGCGCAATGCGGGGCAGATCCCCGAGGCATTGCTGCCGCGGTTGTTTGAGCCGTTCAAGGCCAGTTTCCACGACAGCCGCGGCTTGGGGCTGGGGCTGTTCATCGCCAGCGAGTTCGCTCGTGCGCATGGGGGCACACTGGTGGCCGTCAACGAAGACGGGACCGTGTTGTTCGAGACGGTTCTGCAGCGGCGGCCTCGCTGAGGTGCGGCGTTAGGTAAACTGTTCCGGCGCCGCAGCCCTTCGCCACCGGCCCATTGCTGGAGCCACCATGCCGTCGTCGACCCGTAAAGCCGCCTCGCCCCTGATCGATGCCCAGGTGCATGTCGAGGGCTTCGTACAGGTGCGAGAAGCGCGCCGGTCCGAGCTGGTCGAGGATTACGTGGAGCTGATCGCGGACCTGATTGCCGATGGCCGCGAGGCCCGCCAGGTGGATATCGCCACCCGGCTCGGCGTAGCACAGCCTACCGTGGCCAAGGCGCTCAAGCGGCTGGTCAAGGAAGGCTGGGCGATCCAACGGCCGTATCGCGGCGTGTTCCTGACCCCGGCCGGTGAGCAACTGGCGGTGGAGATGCGCGCCCGCCATCAGACCGTGGAACAGTTCCTGCTGGCGCTGGGCGTGGACGCCGATTCGGCGCGACGCGACGCGGAAGGGATTGAGCATCACGTCAGCGAGGCCACCCTGGCCGCGTTCGAGGCATTCGTGCGCAAGGCCAACGGCCATGGTTGAGCGCCTCGCGCCGCCGCCGCCGCTGGGCGTACCGGTCCACGATCAGGACGAGCACTGGATGCGACACGCGCTGGGCCTTGCCGAGCGTGCCGAGCGTGAGTTCAACGAGATCCCCGTCGGCGCGGTGCTGGTCGGTGCTGATGGCACGGTGCTTGGCGAAGGCTGGAACCTCAACATCGCCGATCACGACCCTAGCGCGCATGCCGAGATCGTGGCGATGCGGCAGGCGGGCAGGGCGATCACCAACCATCGGCTGATCGGCAGCACGCTGTACGTCACTCTGGAGCCCTGTGCGATGTGTGCCATGGCGATCGTGCATGCACGTGTGGCGCGGCTGGTGTATGCCGCCACGGACCCCAAGACCGGTGCCTGCGGCAGCGTGTTCAACCTGATCGACGACCCGCGGCACAACCACCGTGTGGAGATCCACGGTGGCGTGCTGGCCAAGGAGGCCAGCACCCGGCTGACCAACTATTTCCGCGCCAAGCGCGGCAAACCGCCGCTACTGCTGGAGTAAGGGCGCCACGGCGACAGGGTCGTGACGGGTTGGCGGTATCATGTGCGCCTCATCCATTCCCGGTCGCGGCGCAAGCGGCGGCCCAGCACAAGGCGAACACATGGCGGACAACGGCGCAGAAGGCGAGCGACTGATCTGGATCGATCTGGAAATGACCGGTCTGGACACGGACAACGATGCAATCATCGAAATCGCCACCGTGGTTACGGATGCGCAGTTGAACGTGCTGGCCGAAGGTCCGGAGTTCGCGATCCATCATCCGGTCGAGCGGCTTGAGGCCATGGACGAGTGGAACCGCAACCAGCATCGTCGCTCGGGGTTGTGGCAGCGCGTTGTCGACAGCACCGTCACCCTGGGCCAGGCCGAAGCACAGACCATCGCCTTCCTGCAGCAGTGGATCAAGGCCGGCGCGTCGCCGATGTGCGGCAACTCGATCTGCCAGGACCGTCGCTTCCTGCACCGTGAAATGCCGCGCCTGGAGAAGTACTTTCACTACCGCAATCTGGACGTTTCCACGATCAAGGAACTGGCCAAGCGCTGGGCCCCCGGCGTCGCTGCCGGCGTCGGCAAGACTGCCAGCCATACCGCGCTGAGCGACGTGCACGATTCCATCGAAGAACTGCGCCATTACCGCCAGTTCATGGGCGCGTTGTCCGGCCTGCCGGCCTGATCCAGGCCGCCCGGTACACACGGAAGCGGCCTGTGCACAGGCGTTCAGCCAGCGTCAGGCGTGGCAACGAGCGGTATACATCGGCAGCGCTATGATCGCGGCCATGAACGCCATCACCTCGCCGCAACCGCCACCGCTGTCGTCCTCCATCCTGCCGACATCGCAGGATTGGCGGGACCTGCAGCGTGCGGTGGACCTGTTGGAATCGCCCACGCTGACTGCCAAGATGGCCAACCTGATCGGTTCGCCGCTGGAATTCGCGGTCAAACGCCTGCCGGATTCGGTGTCACGCCGCATCCACGGCGCGGTCGAAGCAGCGCTGTTCAAATCCGCCCAGGCCGCGTTGTGGACGATGGACAACACACCGGGCAAAGCGGCGTCCACGCGCTGGCACAAGCTGGCCGCGGCCACCTCCGGTGCGGTGGGCGGTGCGTTCGGCTTCACCACGCTGTTCATCGAGCTGCCGGTGTCCACCACGATCATGATGCGCTCGGTGGCCGACGTGGCCCGCAGCGAGGGCTTTGACCTGCGTGAGATGAGCACCCGGCATGCCTGCCTGGAGGTGTTCGCGCTGGGCGGCAACTCCGGCAAGGATGACGCCAGTGAGACCGGCTACTACATCACCCGTGGCTTCACTGCCGAGGTGATGCGTCACCTGTCGGCTGAACTGGCCGGCCGCGCCGTTGGCGGCAGCCCGGTGATGATCGGGCTGACCCCGAAGGAAGCCGGGAAGTGGCTGGCCAAGCTCGTGGAGAAGGTCGCCGCGCGTTTCGGCGTGGTGGTCACCGAGAAGTTCGCCGCGCAGGCGGTGCCGATCGTGGGGGCAGTGGCGGGCGCGACGCTCAATACCATGTTCACCGACTACTACCAGGATGTGGCGCGCGGACATTTCATTGTGCGCCGGCTGGAACGCACCTACGGTTACGAGACCGTGCGGGCGGCCTACTCGATGCTGGCGGCCGAGCGGACTTGATCGCCTCGACCGCCGAGGCCTGAAGGCGCTCGCGTCATGCGGGAAGGAATACGTCGCGCGATGCGCTGCAGCCGACCAGCGGTCGGATCTACCAGCGACGCATAAAACAACACCCCGCTTGCGCGGGGTGTTGTTCTTCATCTCATTGCCGGAAGGATCAACCCTTGGCTTTGAGCTTGGCCAGGCGCAGCCAGGTATCCACCACGGTGTCCGGGTTCAGCGACACCGACTCGATCCCTTCCTGCATCAGCCATTCGGCCAAATCCGGGTGATCGGACGGGCCCTGGCCGCAGATGCCGACGTACTTGCCCTTTGCGCGCGCGGACTTGATCGCCATCGACAGCAGCTTCTTCACTGCCGGGTTCCGCTCGTCGAACAGGTGCGCGACGATCGAGGAATCGCGGTCCAGGCCCAGGGTCAGCTGGGTCAGGTCGTTGGAGCCGATCGAGAAGCCGTCGAAGATCTCCAGGAACTCATCGGCGAGCAGTGCATTGGACGGCACTTCGCACATCATGATGATCTTCAGGCCGTTCTCGCCCTGCTTGAGGCCGTTCTGTTCCAGCACCTCGACGACCTTGCGGCCTTCTTCCAGGGTGCGCACGAACGGGATCATGACCCACAGGTTGTCCAGGCCCATCTCGTTGCGCACGCGCAGCACCGCCTGGCATTCCAGGGCGAAGGCGGCCGAGAAGCTCGGATCGACGTAACGGCTGGCGCCGCGGAAGCCGATCATCGGGTTCTCTTCGTGCGGCTCGTAGTTGGTACCGCCGATCAGGTTGGCGTACTCGTTGGACTTGAAGTCCGACAGGCGCACGATCACCGGGTTCGGGGCGACCGACGCGGTCAGGGTGGCAATGCCTTCGGCCAGACGACCGACGTAGAAGCTGACCGGATCGGCGTAACCGGCGATCTTCTCGTCGATCTTCTTCTTGGTCGCCGCGTCCTGGCGGTCGTACTCCAGCAGCGCGTTCGGGTGGATGCCGATGTGGCTGGCGATGATCATTTCCAGACGGGCCAGGCCGATGCCGGCGTTCGGCAGCTGGCCGAAATCGAAGGCGCGTTCCGGGTTGGCCACGTTCATCATGATCTTCAGCGGCGCCGGCGGCATGTTGCCCAGGTCCGTGGTGGTGCGCTCGAACTCGAGGATGCCGTCGTAGATGAAGCCGGTGTCACCCTCGGCGCAGCTGACGGTCACTTGCTGGCCATCCTGGATCAGCTGGGTCGCGTTGCCCGAGCCGACCACGGCCGGCACGCCCAGCTCACGCGCGATGATCGCCGCGTGGCAGGTACGGCCGCCGCGGTTGGTCACGATGGCCGAGGCGCGCTTCATCACCGGCTCCCAATCGGGATCGGTCATGTCGGCGATCAGCACGTCGCCGGGCTGCACGCGGGCCATGTCGTCCAGGGTACGCACCACGCGGGCGGTACCGGCACCGATCTTGGCACCCACGGCGCGGCCTTCGGCCAGCACCTTGCCGTCCTTCTGGTTGAGTGCGAAGCGTTCGATCTGGGTGGCATGGCCACGCGACTTCACGGTCTCCGGGCGCGCCTGCACGATGAACAGCTTGCCGCTGACGCCGTCCTTGGCCCACTCGATATCCATCGGGCGGCCGTAATGCTTTTCGATCACCAGCGCCTGCTTGGACAGTTCCTGCACGTCTTCATCGCTGATCGAGAAGGTGTTGCGCAGTTCGGCCGGGGTGTCTTCGATGCGCACGCGCTCACCGGGGACATCCGAATACACCATGCGGATCGCCTTGCTGCCCAGCGAGCGGCGCAGGATCGCCGGCTTGCCCGCGCTCAAGGTGGGCTTGTAGACGTAGAACTCGTCGGGGTTGACCGCACCCTGCACGACCATTTCGCCCAGGCCGAACGAGGAGGTGACGAACACCACGTCGCGGAAGCCGGATTCGGTGTCCAGGGTGAACAGCACGCCGGAGGAACCCACGCCCGAGCGCACCATCAGCTGCACGCCGGCGGACAGGAACACATCTTCGTGCTTGAAGCCGTGGTGGACGCGGTAAGCGATCGCACGGTCGTTGTACAGCGAGGCGAACACTTCCTTGACCTTGTGCACGACATCGTCGGCGCCGGTCACGTTGAGGAAGGTCTCCTGCTGGCCGGCGAAGGACGCATCGGGCAGATCTTCGGCGGTGGCCGAGGAGCGCACCGCGACCGCGACATCGCCGCCGCCGTTTTCGCTGCACAGCTTGGCGTAGGCGGTGCGGATGTCCTGGTCCAGCGCCGGATGCAGCGGGGCATCGATCACCCAGCCGCGGATTTCCTTGCCGGCCACCGTCAGGGCACCGACATCTTCCACGTCCAGCGTGGCCAGCTTGTCGAAGATGCGCTTGGACAGATCGTTGTGGGCGATGAAGTCCTTGAAGGCTTCAGAGGTGGTTGCGTAACCGCCGGGGACAGACACCCCCAGACCGGCAAGATTGCCGATCATTTCGCCAAGCGACGAATTCTTGCCGCCTACGCGGGCCAGATCGGCCAGGCGCAGTTCGTGCAACCACAGGATGTTCTCGTTCAAGCGCGATGCTCCGTTTGGCCATCGCCCGAGGCGGGCTGGATGGCCACGTCCGTAGGAAGAAGCCGATATGATGCCGGGCAGACCGCTGTCGGCACAAGCTTGTATCGACAGCCTTTTTAAGCTTCGGAGGGGGTAAAAGCCGTATGTCGACGATCCGTCCGGTGTTCTACGTGTCCGATGGAACCGGTATCACCGCTGAAACCATTGGGCATAGCCTCCTGACCCAGTTCTCCGGGTTCAGCTTCATCACCGACCGGATGTCGTTCATCGATGATCCGGAAAAAGCGCGCGAAGCCTGTGAAAGGATCCGCGCAGCGGGGGAGCGGTACCAGGTTCGGCCCATTGTGGTCAGTTCCTGCGTGGACAGCGGGCTGAGCATCATCCTGGCCGAAAGCGGCGGATTGATGCTGGATGTGTTCGCCCCCTTCATCGAGCCGCTGGAGCGCGAACTGGCGGTCAACCGGCATTCCCGGGTCGGCCAGGCCCACGGCATGGTCGACTTCGAGACCTACCACCGCCGCATCAACGCGATGAACTTCGCGCTGACCCACGACGACGGCATCGCCATCAACTACGACGATGCCGACGTGATCCTGGTGGCCGTGTCCCGCGCCGGCAAGACCCCGACCTGCATCTATCTGGCCCTGCATTACGGGGTCCGCGCGGCCAATTACCCGCTGACGGATGAGGACCTGGAGCAGGATCGCCTGCCGCCGCGGCTGCGCCCGTACCGCAAAAAGCTGTTTGGCCTGACCATCGACCCGGACCGCCTGCAGCAGATCCGCCAGGAGCGCCGCCCGAACTCGCGTTACGCGAATCTGGAGACCTGCCGCCGCGAGGTCGCCGCCGCCGAGACCATGTTCCGGATGGAGCGCATTCCGACCCTGAGCACCACCCATACCTCGATCGAGGAGATCTCGAGCAAGGTGCTGGGCACGCTGGGGCTGCAGCGCGAGATGTATTGACCGGTGTGAACCGGTGGCGGGCCGCCCCTTTGGCCGGGGCGGCGCCGCCCCCACGTTGGGAGATCAACGTGTAGGATCGACCCATGGCCCAGGCATCGCCCCGTATCGAACGCATCCCCCGGCTCAGCCGCTTGAGCTGGCTGATGGGTCTGTACGCCGAGAACTACCAGCACCTCGTGCGCCTGTTCGCACCCTCCGAGCTCGTCCCCGGCAGCTACGTTTCTTCGATCGGCGATGGGCTGGATGTGCGCCTGGACGTGATCGAGTGCCACCGCTACACGGTCGAACTGCGGCTGACCTATGACTTCGCCGACCCGGTCACCGGGCAGCCGGATCCATCGGCCTATGTGCGCCTGTACCGCGACGCCCGCCAGGCCGAGACCACCCATTGCTACGTGGGCCGCCGCTGGCAGGACGTGGTGGGCATGTACCCGCCGCCGGCCGAGCTGATCAGCCACCGGATGCGCATGAACACCTTCCTCGGCAAATGGCTGGAATACCTGGCCGAACGCGGCCACGGCGTGGCTACCCTGCGCCGCGATGGCGCGGTCACCGCACCGGCCGACGCACGCCGCGCCAGCCTGGTGCCCTGAGCCGTCCCCGGGCGGATCACGCATAATCGGGGGTCTGTGTACCCGAGCCTGTGCGATATGCCCTATACCCCCATCGTGGCCACCCTGGGCTACGTGCTGTCCGCCGACGGCAAGCAAGTGCTGATGATCCACCGCAACGCCCGCCCCGGTGACCTGCACCTGGGCAAGTACAACGGGCTGGGCGGCAAGATGGAGCGCGATGAAGATGCCGCCGCCTGCATGCGCCGCGAGATCCGCGAAGAGGCCGGGATCGAGTGCGGCACCATGCGCCTGCGCGGCACGATCAGCTGGCCGGGCTTCGGCAAGAACGGCGAGGACTGGTTCGGCTTCGTGTTCGTCATCGACGACTTCACCGGCACGCCGCTGACCTCCAACCCGGAAGGCACGCTGGAGTGGGTGGATGTGGACAAGATCGACAGCCTGCCGCTGTGGGAAGGCGATCGCAGCTTCCTGCCGCTGGTCTTTGACGACGAACCGCGCGCCTTCCATGGGGTGATGCCGTACCGCGACGGTGCCATGCAGTCGTGGAGTTACACCCGGCTGTAGTGCGTGGTTGCCGGCCAGTGGCCGGCGCTACCGGCGGGCGAGCAGCAGGTGGAAGTGCTTGGTCACTTCGCGGCCGTCGTTGCTGCACCCGGTTTCGCGATGCGTGCGCCAGGCCTGCACGGTCAATCCGGCGCTGCGCAGCGCCTGCTCGACCTCGGCCAGCTCATGCAGATGGAATCCGTACCCGGTGAACGGCAGGGTGCGCATGAAGGCGGCATCGCCGAAGGCCAGGCAGAGCCGGCCCCCGGGGCGCAGCACGCGGGTGAGTTCGGCGAACGGGAATTTCAGTTCGTCCCAGAAATACAGGGTGTTCACCGCCAGCGCCGCATCGATGCAGGCCGAGTCCAAGGGCAGGGCATGGGCATCACCGTGGCGGACGTCGGCGCGATCCTGCAGCCCGTGCGCGGCCAGCAGCGCGTTACCCGCATCGACCATCGCCGCAGAGACATCGACACCCACGTAGCGACTGCGCGGTGTGCGCAGCAGGTCCTGCGCGAAGGCCGCATTGCCTGGGCCGATCTCCAGCACCTGCTCGCCCGGGGTGACCGAGAGCAGGGCGATGGCGGCACGGTTGAGCTCGCCATTGCTGTGGTTCATCGATTCGGCCACGGCAAGCGCATGCTCGCCGTGGGGGTGGCGCAACTGGGCAGCCAGATCATCGGGGGAAAGCACGCGCAAGACTCCTGTCGGTGGGCGGCAGGACCTGGCGGCGGCGGAGTCCATCCACCAGCTTAGCCCACTGGTGGCAGTGATGGGGGGCCATGTGACGGGGGATCGCCCCCGCCCGATGAGCATCGGTGATCAACAAATCACCATCGTCGCGTCTATTGAGACTGAGTTGTCCACAGGGGGTGTGGATGACTCGTGGGCAAGTTTGTGGATAAGCCCCGTCGGCCCCCGCCGACACTCGCTGTCAAGATGGGTGGCCAAAAATTCACCGCAGGTGGCCCCGGCGTGAACGGCGCGGCAAGGCGGAGGTACGGTGGCGTAGGGTGGGGTGTCCGCGTGCAGGCCGCTCGCGGTACTCTCTAGCGATTGCCGCCACCCGATCTTCCATGAAACGTCACTTCTCGATGTTGCGCGAGTTCCACCTGGCCGACTGGTTCACCCTGGCCAACGCGTTCTGCGGCACCGGGGCGGTGTTTGCCGCCATGCGCTACCTGCAGGATGGCGAGCGAAGCTATCTGCTGTTCGGCATGGCTTTGATCCCCCTGGCCTTCATTTTCGACGCGCTGGACGGGCGCATCGCCCGCTGGCGCAAATCCAGCTCCACGCTGGGCCGTGAGCTGGATTCGCTGTCGGACATCATCTCCTTCGGCGTCGCCCCGGCCGCGCTGGCCTACGCCTGCGGCATGCAGGGCGGCTGGGACTGGCTGGTGCTGAGCTATTTCGTCTGCTGCGGCGTCAGCCGCCTGGCGCGTTACAACGTGACCGCCGAGGCACTGGCGGGCGAAGGCGACAAGGTGCCGTACTTCGAGGGCACCCCGATTCCGACCAGCCTGGCGCTGGTGGTGGTGCTGGCCGTGGCGGCGAGCGTCGGCGCGACCGGCGCGGACCTGTGGCTGGGCCAGTGGCAGTTGGGCCCGTGGCAGCTGCACCCGCTGGTGCTGCTGTTCGCGCTGTCCGGCTCGCTGATGATCAGCAAGACCCTGCGCATCCCCAAGCCGTGAGGCAGGGCAGCGCGGCATTGCTATCATCGTTTCCCGAGACGGGAGGACGGTCATGAACACGGCGGGCAGCGGCAGCGGCGCAGGCGATGTGGAAGCCTTGGCGCGGCAGTATTTCAGTGCCTGGGGCGATGCCCTGCGGCACGCTGCGGCACCGCCTGGCTCCCCCCCCGGCCCTGAAGGCCACGGCAGCTGGCAGCAGGCGATCGACGGCTGGGCGCAGATGATGCCCAATGCCGCCAGCGGCCCGGCCGACGAGGCCGTGCACCGCTTTCGCGAGCAGGCCGGTGGCTGGTACGGCACCATGCAACAGGTGGCCGCGCAGTTTGCCGGCCGCGACACCACCAGCGCCGACGTCGCACAGGCTTGGCGCACGGCCGTGCTGGGGCAGGGCGACGGGTTGCTGCAGTGGATGCTGCAGGGCGCACGCGGACATACCCACGCCGAGGGGCCGGATCTGCTGCAGTTGCTGGAAACATTGCAGCGCCAGCTCGGGCCGTGGCTGCAGAGCCCGGCATTCGGTCCCGGGCGCGAGCACCAGGCCCGCTGGCAGGCACTGTTGCGCGCCCAGCAGGACTACCAGGCGCACTCGCGCGATTACGTGGAGCAGATCAAGCAGGCGCTGGACGATGCGTTCACCCTGTTCGAGCAGCGCCTGGCCGAGCACGAACAGCCGGGCAACCAGCTGACCAGCGCTCGGGCGATGTTCGATCTGTGGATCGACGCGGCCGAGGAAGCCTATGCGAAGGTCGCGCTGTCCGAGCCGTTCCAGGCGGTGTATGCCTCGCTGGGCAACGCCCAGATGCGGCTGCGCGCAGCCACCCAGCAGGAAATCGAACGGCTGACCGAGAGTTTCGGCCTGCCCACGCGCACCGAAATGGACGCCGCCCATCGCCGGATTGCCGAGCTGGAGCGGCTGGTGCGGCGCATGGCCAGCGGTGCAGGCACGCGTGCAGGTGTGGCGGGCACTGATGCAGGGTCTGCCACCAGGCCGGCAGACGCGAAGAAGGCAGGTGCGAAGAAGGCCGACGCGAAGAAGGCAGGATCCGGCAAGGCGGCACCGACGCAGGGCAAGGCGCGTGCGGCAGCGCGTCCGGCCAAGGCCACCAAGCCCACGAACAAACCCAGGAAGCGCAGCGCATGAAAGGCCCCTTGGGCTTCAACGCCGAAGACCTTCTGCAGGAAACCCTGGCCATGCAGCGCAAGCTGATGGACGGGCTGAAGCTGCTGCCCTCGGTGGACGATGTCGATTACGGCGCGACCACCCGCGAGGAGGTCTGGCGAGACGGCAAGGTCGCGCTGTACCGTTTCGTCGGCACCGAGGCGCCGGTCCATCGCACGCCGCTGCTGATCGTCTATGCCTTGGTGAACCGGCCGTACATGGTCGATCTGCAGACCGACCGCTCGCTGGTGCAGAAACTGCTGGCGCTCGGCCACGATGTCTATGTACTGGACTGGGGCTACCCGGACCGCTCCGAGCGCTATCAGACGCTGGAGGATTACCTGCTGCGCTTCGTCGATGGTGCGGTAAATCACCTGCAGGCGCACAACGGTGGCGAGCCGATCAACATGCTCGGCATCTGCCAGGGCGGCGTGTTCGCGCTGTGCTACGCCGCGCTGCGTCAGGCCAAGCTGGCCAACCTGATCACGATGGTCACCCCGGTCGATTTCCACACGCCGGACAACATGCTCTCGCACTGGGCGCGCCAGGTGGACGTGGACCTGCTGGTGGACACGTTGGGCAACATCCCGGCCGATCTGATGAATGCCAGCTACCTGATGCTCAAGCCGTTCCGCCTCAACGTGCAGAAGTACGTTGGCCTGCTCGACATCCTCGACGACAAGGACGCGCTGGAGGATTTCCTGCGCATGGAGAAGTGGATCTTCGACTCGCCCGATCTCGCCGGCGAAGCCTTCCGTGACTTCATCAAGCAGTTCTACCAGGGCAATGGCCTGATGCACGACGGCGTGCGCATCGGCGAGGACACCGTCGACCTCAAGCAGGTCACGTTGCCGGTGCTGAACATCTATGCCGAGCAGGACCACCTGGTCCCGCCGGATGCGTCACGCGCGCTGCGCGGTCGCATCGGCAGCGCGGACTATACGGAGAGCAGTTTCCGCGGCGGTCATATCGGCATTTACGTGTCCGGGCGCGCCCAGCGCGAAGTGCCCGCGACCATCACCGGTTGGTTGAACGAGCGCACGCGATGAAGATGCGTCACCTCATCTGGCTGGCCGTGGGTCTGTTGAGCATCGGTACCGCGCACGCGGCCCCCAGCGAGACCGCCCGCCGTGAGATTGCTGGCCTGATCGGTGCGCTGGATGGCTCGCGTTGCCGGTTCCAGCGCAACGGCAGTTGGCACGATGCGCCCGAGGCGCGCGCGCATCTGCAGCGCAAGTACGACTACCTGCTCAAGAAGGACAAGGTGGACACCGCCGAGCAGTTCATCGAGCGTGCCGCCAGCCAGAGCAGCATGAGCGGCAAGCCGTACCGGATCGCCTGCCCGGGCCAGCCGGAGCAGACCGCCGGCGTCTGGTTCGCCGCCCGGCTCAAGGCACTGCGCCAACGCACCCCGTAGACACGGTTCGCGCTAGAGTCGGCCCATTCCGGACCGAGACCCCGTGCATGAACACACCGCCGCGCCCGCTGTCCCGTTCGCTCAACGACCGCATGATCGCCGGGGTGATGGGCGGTATCGCACATCGCTACGGCTGGAACGTCACCCTGGTACGGGTGCTGTTCGTGCTGGTCTCGATTGGCTCGGCCGCCTTCCCAGGCATTCTGGTCTACCTGATTCTGTGGCTGTTGATCCCCAACGAGGCCGATTGACCTTGTCGCCGGTGCTGCTGCGCGCCTTGCAGGGGCTGGGCGCACTGTGGACGTCACCCAATACCCTGATCGGCCTGGCCGCCGGCGCTGCCGGGATGCTGGCCGGTGCCCGTCCGTCGTGGAACGCGCGCGACTGCGCGATCGTGTTCCGCGAGTTTCCGTGGGGGCCGGGCGGGGCGATCACGCTGGGCAACGTGATCCTGCACACCGGGCCGGTCCTGGACGTGCCCTGTCGCACCTATGCGCACCAGGCCGGTCACGCCACCGAGCCGGTGATCGGTCTGCACGACCACGAACGCGCGCACGTCTACCAGTATCTGGTGCTGGGGCCGTTGTATCTGCCGGTGTACCTGCTGTGCGGTGGCGTGAGTGCGCGCAACCCCTTCGAGCGTGCGGCCGATGTGTATGCGCTGCAGGGGCGGGGTTGGTGGCCATCGAGGCGAGGTGCGCAATGACGTTATCTCCTCGTTAAATTCATGTAAGAAAAACGTCGACAACGCGACGTCATCTGCATGCAAAAAAACGTTATTAGCCTGCATGACGAATCAGTCAGGTTTGCCGGGGTAAGCTTGCATCGCTGTATGAGCAGTAACGTTACCTGGAGGAACACATCACATGGCAATCGTTCTTTATGTCGGTGGTAGCAAGGATGGCGACAAGGGCCTGGTGCCCCATGGCTTCAGCAAGTCCCAGGCCGATACCGAGCTGGGCCCGGAGATCTACACCGAGCGGTTCATGGAACTGCAGGGTGTGGGCAAGGTGCGGGTGATGGCGTTGGAGTCGATGCACGACGAGATCGTCCACCAGCGCGCGGCCGTGCATTACCGGTAAGCCAGCCACACCGCTGAGGCGCCCGGTTGTCGCAGGCGCCCGCGCCGGCATCCCAGCCCCACGCAAGGATGCCGGCGTGAATGCAGGACCCCTCGTGTGGTCATCACCACGAGGCGACAGGTTCGGCCCGGCCTGTCAACGGCTTTCCCCCGCCGCCGCGCATCGCCAGAATGGGTTCTTTCCGCAAAGCGGCTCCGGCCGGAAGCAATGCCTGACATCAAGCTCGCCCAGCAGATCGCCCAGACCATCGCCGATGAGATCGGTGCCCAGACCGCCCAGGCCCTCGCCGCCATCGCCCTGTTGGACGAAGGTGCGAGCGTCCCGTTCATCGCCCGCTACCGCAAGGAAGTCACCGGCGGTCTGGACGATACCCAGCTGCGCAATCTCGAAACGCGCCTGACCTACCTGCGCGAGCTGGAAGACCGCCGCGCCGCGGTGCTGTCCAGCATCGACGAACAGGGCAAGCTCAGCGACGAACTGCGCAACGAGATCCTCGGCGCGGACACCAAGTCGCGCCTGGAAGATCTGTACCTGCCCTACAAGCCCAAGCGCCGCACCCGCGCACAGATCGCGCGCGAAGCCGGCCTGGAGCCGTTGGCCGATGGCCTGCTGGCCGATCCGGGCCTGGACCCGCAGGTGTTCGGCGCGACCTTTGTCGATAGCGACAAGGGCGTGGCCGACGTCAAGGCAGCCCTGGAAGGTGCCCGCGCGATCCTGATGGAGCGGTGGGGCGAAGATGCCGCGCTGGTCGGCGAGCTGCGCACCTGGCTGGGCGAGAACGGTGTGATCCGCGCGCGCGTTGCCGAGGGCAAGGAAGAGCAGGGCGCCAAATACCGCGATTACTTCGAGCATTCAGAGTCGCTGGCGAAGATTCCCTCACACCGGTTGCTGGCCCTGTTCCGCGCGCGCCGCGAGGAGATCCTGTTCCTGGAGTTGGACCCGGGCAGTGATGCGGAGGCCGGCAATCTGTACGCCGAAGGGCGCGTGGCGCACAACGCGGGCATCCGCGATGCCGGCCGCCCCGGCGATCGGTGGCTGCTCGACGCCTGCCGCCTGACCTGGCGCGCCAAGCTGCACATGCACCTGCTGCTGGACCTGTTCAACCAAGCGCGTGAGAAAGCCGAGGCCGAGGCGATCTCGGTGTTCGGGGACAACCTCAAGGACCTGCTGCTGTCCGCCCCGGCCGGCCCGAAGGCCGTGCTCGGCCTGGATCCGGGCATCCGCACCGGCTGCAAGATCGCCGTGGTGGATGCCACCGGCAAGCTGGTCGCGACCGACACCATCTACCCGCACGAACCGCGCCGCCAGTGGGACCAGTCGCTGCACACCATCAAGCAGCTGTGCGTGCAGCACAACGTGGAGCTGATCGCGATCGGCAACGGCACCGCCAGCCGCGAAACCGACAAGCTGGCCGGTGAGGTGATCAAGGCGCTGGGTGACACCAAGCTGCAGAAGATCGTCGTGAGCGAAGCCGGTGCGTCGGTGTACTCGGCGTCGGAGTTTGCGGCCAAGGAATTCCCGAACCTGGACGTGTCCATCCGCGGTGCGGTCTCGATCGCCCGCCGCCTGCAGGATCCGCTGGCCGAACTGGTCAAGATCGAGCCCAAGGCGATCGGCGTGGGCCAGTACCAGCACGATGTGGATCAATACCGCCTGGCGCGCGCGCTGGATGCGCGCGTGGAAGACTGCGTCAACGCGGTCGGCGTGCACGTCAACACCGCTTCTGCCGCGCTGCTCTCGCGCGTGTCCGGGCTGTCGTCCACCGTGGCCGAGAACATCGTGCGGCACCGCGATGACAACGGCCCGTTCAAGCGCCGCAAGGACCTGCTCAAGGTGCCGCGCCTGGGCGAGAAGACCTTCGAGCAGTGCGCCGGCTTCCTGCGCATCGCCGATGGCGATCAGCCACTGGATGCCTCCTCGGTGCACCCGGAAGCCTACCCGGTGGTCGAGCGCATCGTGGCCGCCACCGCGCGCCCGATCAAGGCGCTGATCGGGGACGGCAGCTTCCTGCGTGGCCTGAAGGCCGAGCAGTTCACCGACGAGACGTTCGGTGTGCCGACCGTGCGCGACATCCTCAAGGAACTGGAAAAGCCGGGCCGTGATCCACGTCCGGAGTTCAAGGCCGCGCGCTTCGCTGACGGTGTCGAGGAACTGAAGGACCTCAAGGTCGGGATGATTCTGGAAGGCGTGGTCAGCAACGTGGCCGCGTTCGGTGCCTTCGTGGATATCGGCGTGCACCAGGATGGCCTGATCCACATCTCCGCGCTGTCGGACACCTACGTCAAGGACCCGCGTGACGTGGTCAAGGCCGGTGACATCGTCAAGGTGAAGGTGCTGGAGGTGGACGTGGCGCGCAAGCGCATCGCGCTGACCCGCCGCCTGGACGACACCCCGGCCCCGCCCAAGGCCCCCGGCGAGCGCGATGCGCGCCCGGCCGGTGGCGGTCGACGCGAGGGCGGGGCCGGCAATGGGCCCCGCGGTGGTGGTCGTGGCACGCCGTCCGGCCCACGGCCGGGGAGTGCGGCGCCGCCGGCCAACAACGCGCTGGCCGATGCCTTCGCGCGGGCCAAGCGCGGCGGTTGAGTCCGGCGCGGGTCCTCCCAGGGGCCGCCTTTCGGCGGCCTTTGGCGTTTCAGGCCACCCGTTCGTGCCGAAGGCACTTCTGGTTTGACGTGCGTTTACGCAAACTTCCTGTTGAATACCCGTATGGTGGACGGGCGGCGGGGAGGCCAGATGACCGACAAACAGGCAGAACCGGGCGACCGGCCGGGCCACAGTGTTCAAGCCGAGGCTGCCCTGCCGGCCATGGCCGAACACGCCCGGCGCCTGGAGATGATCATCGAGGGCACTGCCGCTGGCACCTGGGACTGGAACATTCCCGACGGCCTGATGCGGGTCAACGAGCGTTGGGCGCAGATCGTCGGGTATACGCGTGAGGAGTTGGCGCCGATCACGCCGGAGACCTTTTTCCGGTTGGTCCATCCCGAGGATCTGGCGCAGTCCAACACGCTGTTGGACGAGCACCTGGAAGGGCGCTCGGCGCATTACGAGAGCCTGTGCCGGATGCGCCACAAGCGCGGCCACTGGATCTGGGTGCAGGATCGCGGACGTGTCTACGAGCGCGACGCGCAGGGTCGGCCGCTCTGGATGGCCGGCGCGCATGCCGATGTCACTGATCTGCAGCAGGCCCGCCAGGACGCGGCAGAGATGCGCCAACGGCTGCAGGCCGTGGTCGATGCGTCCGACGAAGTGGCGGTGATCGCCACCGACATCAACGGCGTGATCAATCTGTTCAACACCGGCGCACAGAAGCTGCTGGGCTACGCCGCCGAGGAGGTGATCGGCCGGCTCGACCTGGGCCGGTTCCACGATCCGGATGAAATGCGGGCCTATCTGCAGGATGACGCGCGGGCGGACGGCCACCTGCCGACCACCTTCCAGGCGCTCACCGCACGCGCGGCGCAGGGGACCTGGTCACGCCAGTGGACGTTCGTGCGCAAGGACGGTGAGCGCCGCCAGGTCCGCTTGTCGATCAGTCCGCTTGACGGTGCGGGCGGACTGATCGGCTATGTCGGCATGGCGGTGGATCTGACCCCGCTGCTGGAAGTGCGTGAGCAGGCCCACGTGGCGGCCAAGAAGTTTGCCGGTGCGTTTTCCTCCGCAGCGCTGGGCATGGCCCTGGTCTCGCTGGAAGGGCGCTGGCTGGACGTCAACGATGCGCTGTGCGGGATTCTCGGCTACACCCGCGCCGAACTGCTGCAGATCGATTTCCAGACCCTGACCCACGCCGATGACCTGAACACCGATCTGGCATTGCTTGGCGACCTGCTGGCCGGGCGCCGCGACCATTACCACATGGAGAAACGCTACCTGGGCAAGGCCGGCAACCTGGTCTGGGGGCGCCTGTCGGTTTCGCTGGTGCGCTCGGAGAGCGGCGAGCCGCTGCATTTTGTGTCCCAGATCCAGGACGTGACGGTGCAGCACCAGAGTAGCCAGCAGCTGCGCGAATCCGAACAGCGCACCCGGGTCACCCTGGATGCGGTCGCCGACATGGTGCTGACCCTGGATCTGCACGGGGGGATCCAGTATGCGAACGCCGCAGCCACGCGCGCGCTAGCCGGCGAGGGCGCCGAGTCGCTGGCGGGCAGTCAGCTGCAGGACGTCATGGAGCTGACCACCGAGTACGCGCCGCGCTCGCCGCTGGACCTGGCGGTGCTGCTGGACCCGGAGAGCAATGCCGTGGATCTGCATTCGGATCTGCTGTTGTCGGTGGGTGCCCATCTGCTGCCGGTGGACGTCACCCGGGCCTGGCTGCGCGGCGAGGACGGGCAGACCACCGGCGCGGTCTGGGTCATCCGTGATGTCACCCAGCAGCGGGCCCGTCAACGCGAGGCGCGGCACCTGGCCGAGGTCGACCCGCTCACCGAGCTGAGTAACCGTCGTGGGTTCGAAGCACACCTGCAGCAGGCGATCACTCGGGTCGCCCGGACCGGGCAGTCGGCATCGCTGATGTACATCGATCTGGACCGCTTCAAGCCGGTCAACGACACCCATGGCCACCTCGCCGGCGATGCCGTGCTGTGGGCGGTGGCAAGTCTGCTGCGCCATGGCGTGCGTGATTCGGACATCGTCGCCCGGTTGGGGGGCGACGAATTTGCGGTGATTCTGGCCGGCTGCTCGCTCAAGCGCGCGCGCCGGATCGCCAGTGACCTGCTGGAGTCCCTGCGCGGGCTGTCCATTCCCTGGGACCTGCAGCGATTGAAGGTAGGCGCCAGCATCGGCATCGCCCGGATCGGCGGCAGCATGAGCGTGGACGATGCGGTGGCTGCCGCCGATGCGCAGTGCTACCGCGCCAAGGCCATGGGCCGTGACAACGTGCAGGTGGAGACCCTGGTGGCGGGGGACGTGGAGGTGCTCGAGAGCCAGGACGGTGCCGAGGGCGGGGAATGACCCTAAAGCCCCGGTAGATCCGGCCGTTATATGACTCGCAGTCATTGCCTGCACACTCACGTGGATATCTGGCTTTACACCTGTTTGAACGGTTCATTCTCGCCGCCTGTCGGGGCGCTTGAAGCCCACTGAAGCAACGTCATCCCCACTGACGATCTTCGTGAGTCCAGCCAACGGAATACCGCGACCGGGCCTTCGCCCGGGGTTGACCTATTCGCTAAACGGACACCGAGGTCCAACGATGCTTACTTCAGGCTTGCACACGCATGTGCCCGACCGTGCCTCCGATATGGGCACGACATTCCCGCGACGCGCGCTCACCGCATTGTTCGCTTCCCGCCGCAGCGTCAACGATGCTGCCAATGCCGCTCGGTTGCGGCAGCGCGAGCTGGAAGACCAGGTCAAGGCCCTGCACCGGGTCCAGGCGGTCATCGAGTTCCAGCTCGATGGCACCATCGTGCACGCCAATGACAATTTCCTGCAGACGCTGGGCTACACCCTGGAGGAAATCCAGGGCAAGCATCACGCCATGTTCGTCGATCCCCAGTACGCACAGAGCAGCGAGTACCGGGACTTCTGGGCCAATCTGGGTCGCGGTGAGTTCGATGCGGGGCAGTACCGCCGCATCGGCAAGGGTGGCCGCGATATCTGGATCCAGGCCTCCTACAACCCGGTCTTCGACAGCAACGGGCGGCCTTACAAGGTAGTCAAGTTCGCCACCGACATCACTGCGCAGAAGTTCCAGACCGCCGATTTTGCCGGGCAGTTGGCGGCGATCAACAAATCCCAGGCGGTGATCGAGTTCGACCTGGAGGGCCGCATCCTGGCCGCCAACGAGAATTTCCTCGCGGCCATGGGCTACACGCTGGACGAGGTGCGCGGGCAGCACCATTCGATGTTCGCCGAGGCCGGATATCGAGAAAGCGCCGAGTACCGCGCGTTCTGGCTGAAACTCGGCCGTGGCGAGTACGATGCCGGCCAGTACAAGCGACTGGGCAAGGGCGGACGCGAGGTCTGGATCCAGGCCTCGTACAACCCGATCTACGATATGAACGGCCGGCCGTTCAAGGTCGTCAAATACGCCACCGACATCACCGCGCAGGTACGCGATACGCAGGCGCTGCAGGCGGCGGTGTCCCAGACGCGCGAAGTGGTCGCGGCCGCCCAGAGCGGGGATCTGACCGGGCATATCGACACGCAGGACAAGAGCGGCCCTATCGGCGAGCTGTGTGCAGGCATCAATGCGCTGGTCGAGGCGATGGCCGGGATCATCGCCCAGATCAAACTGGCGGCAGACACCATCGCAGTGGGTGCCAGCGAAATTGCCGAAGGCAACAGCGACCTCTCCGTGCGCACCGAGCAGCAGGCAGCCGCACTGGAAGAAACCGCCGTTTCCATGAGGGGCCTGACGGCCACCGTGCGGCGTACCGCCGACAACGCCGTGCAGGCAAATCAACTGGTGGGTGGGGCGGTGGAGGTGGCCGCGCAGGGCGGTCAGGTGGTCAACGAGGTGGTATCGACGATGTCGCTGATCAATGACTCCTCGCGCCGCATCGTCGACATCATCGGCGTGATCGACGGCATCGCCTTCCAGACCAACATCCTGGCGCTCAACGCGGCCGTGGAAGCAGCACGTGCCGGCGAGCACGGGCGCGGGTTTGCCGTGGTGGCGTCGGAAATCCGCTCGCTGTCGCAGCGCTCAGCCGAGGCGGCCAAGGAAATCAAGCAGCTGATCGGGGATTCGGTCGAGAAGGTCGGGGCGGGCACGCGCCAGGTCGAAAGCGCCGGGCGCACGATGGACGAGATCGTGGTCAGCGTGAAACGGGTGAGTGATCTGATGGCCGACATCAGTACGGCCGCGCGTGAGCAGAGCGACAGCATCGAACAGATCAACCAGGTGGTCGAGCATATCGACGAGAGCACCCAGCAGAATGCCGCCCTGGTGGAGGAAGCCTCGGCCGCCGCGCGCAGCATGGAAGAGCAGTCCACCCAGCTGCTGCAGACGGTGGCGGCATTCCGGGTGGGGACGGCCGGCAAGGGGCCCCGACCGGCGGCGGCCAATGCCGCACATCCGGCGCTTCGGCTGGTCTGAGCGGTAACGAAAAACGCCCCGGATCCGTCGATCCGGGGCGTTCTGGTTTTCCATGGTGCCGAAGGTGGGATGCGGAGCTTCGGGACTAAAGCGCATCGGGAGCGGCGTAACTGTATGATTTAAAAGGGCGGCGGTCCGGGGTTCGCTTCCGCGTGTAGTTCAAGCTACTACCAAATGTAGTTCACTTTGTCCTCCGCTCCCTAGGCTCCCAACGTTCTGTTCGATTGGGCAGCGGTCTAGAACGACTCCGACCACCACAGGAGATGATGCCAAGGTATTGCTCAGGTTACCTGTAGAGGGTCGACGGGTAGTGGGTCGACAGGACATGATCTAGGTGGATAGAGGAGGAATAGAGTTGAAGACGAGTTTTCGCGGGTACTACTCGGCCAATCCAGCTGAGGTCTCCACGCTTTGGCGTGAAGGCTTGGTTGTCCTAGACACGAACGTGCTACTGGACCTGTACCGGGTCCCGTCCTCAACAAGAGACCAAGTGTTGCTATTGCTCGATTCCCTTGCGCAACGGCTGTGGTTGCCCCACCACGTGGCATTGGAGTACCAGCGCAACAGGCTCCAGGTCATGCACGTCGCTCATAAGAAATCTCAAGTCGCATTGGAGAAGATCGATAGCAGCTTCAATGCACTTTTGAAGCAAGTATCAGAGCTCCAACTTGAGAAGCGCGGCGTGGGCGAACACGTCGACCAGCTTCTTTCGACGCTCAAGGAGACCTTTAGTAGTCTTCTGGAGTCGGCCAGCGTCGTGCCCGCCGAGCAGTTGGACCCTGCCGCTGCGGACCCGGTCCGAGCACACTTAGATGAACTATTCGCTGGGCGGATCGGCCCTCCGCCTCCCTCACAGACGGCATTGAATGAGACTTTTAAGGATGGGGCGAAGCGGTTCGCTGCTCAGATGGGTCCCGGCTACAAAGATGAAGAGAAGGGGAAGGAGCAGCCGACCTACATGAGCGGCGGATTGATCTACGACCGCAAGTTTGGTGATTATGTGGTTTGGACGCAGCTGCTTGAGTATGTGAAGACTACAGGCGTCACCCGGGTCATTTTCGTTACTTCTGACGTCAAACCTGATTGGTGGGAGTTCTTGGGAAGGGAACGAGTGGGGCCGCTCCCGGAGCTTCGGTCAGAGATTGCAGACGCTGGCGTGGCGGATTTCGGCATGTACACGTTGGCTGATTTTATGGCAGGTGCAGGAGTGCATCTGGGTGTCGCCGTTACAGATAACGCCAAGCGTGACGTTGAAGAGATTGAACGCGATCCACAGCGCGATCTTCTCGAGGAGCATGAGCTCTCTAGGACTGCGGCTCCGGTTTTCAATGTCCCTTATAGCGCGCTTCAATCCATCGAGAGTGCTCTAGGAGGGGGACTAGGCCACGCCAAGACAACGTTCGGCGAAGCCTCTTTTATTGATTTAAGCGCTGTGTCAGGTCTCCGCCGCCGCCTGCTCGTTATGCCCTCCAAAGCTATCCTTACCCCGCACAAGAGTGGGCTGCGAACGTTTTTTGAAGGGACCCAAGAGGTGTTTGACGGGCAGTTCGAGGTGGGGCTCGTCGTGTACGGTGGCAAGAGGAGCTTCGAAGGCGAGGACGAGTTCTCCGACTTCGCCTTGGAGATGGCCAGCTGCGCTAACCTTAGCTTCGATTACGGCTTCCCCCTCTACGTTGCGGCGCGCGTTTCCGGGACAGTCGCCGTCCGGGAGATTACCTTGCGCGGTGTGCGGACCCGGCGCGATAGCACCACTCGACGCACTTCAGGTGACTCCTAAGAAGGTGAGGCCCCGCTGCCGCATCTAAGAGGGCCCCGTCTTCCAACGGAGCGGCCGCCGCTCCTCATAAAAGACAGATAGGCGCAAGGGGAGCGCGGAACCCAAGGGCGATGGCGGCACATACAACATGTCCCTCCATTAGTCTCGCCCGGATCCTAAGTGTTGAGGCTGTACGTCGCTGGCAAAGGCGCGCCCATCTGAGACTAATCTCGTAGGACCAACAATGACCTTGCGTTCGCTTTCTGACCCGATGCTGGCACTTTTTAGCTGGCCTGTGCGGTTGACAGTTGAGACTAAGGGACTTGTAACCGTACGTGCCAGGCACTAATGCGCCGAAACTATGAAGGCTGACGCATGGTCTCGGAAATCAGGACCAAGCTCTTACTGCCCAAGAGTCAGCCGAGCTCTCCTGTACGAAAGTCTCAGCACGGTCGTAACATCTGCTACACAGCGTCGCACGCGACTTGCCAGCACTTTGCCGGAAGACGGGGACCTTAAGACCTGTTCTGCCGATGCCACAAAAAGAGCGGATCAACTGTGTCCCTGCGGCCTCTGGATTGACTTGGGAATACGCCCCGTAGCCATGGAGCGTTTAAGGGGCGCACGGGATATTTCCTGCAGGGGAGCCTTTTAGACTGGACGGCGTTCTGCGAGGCTCCGAAGTAGCACGCGGGCAACACCTGTAAGGCGAATCAAACGGATTCGGCGGTCCCGGGAACAAAGGTAGCATTCAACTAGACCAGCGCGGACCAGTACTCTAATGGTTCGGCTCGTGGTGCTTTGCGCTGTTCCAATCGCCGCGTCAACTCTCCGTTCAAGCTCCCCAGCGCTAATGCCATGCTCTTCGACCTGCCATAGCACCATCAAAAACACTACTCGGCGAAGCGGAGCGTCCGGCCCAAGCGCCTCACAGATGCCAAGCAGGAAAGGCTGCTGAGGATGCATCGAATCAGGTGACGATGAAGCCCTGATTGCTTTGCCCTTAGGCGACGGGTGATGTTCCTTCATCGACCCCTCGGATGGCGGGGGAAGATGACATCGACGATCAGCCTCCAGCGTGCGGGGAGCCGGACCGAGATTGCCACCCCCACGGTCGTGCTTCTGCTGCTCAGCACGGATGCGACCTCACCTGGGAGTAGTCTTTCGAAGGCATGCTTGATCATTTCGGGTTCCTGTGTAAGGTGCCCTTAATGAAACACAGCAGGCAAAGGATCGGTACTTGGATACTCACCCCGTAAGAGGATAAGTATCCGCAGTTCGTTCCATACCGGCCTTCGTCCAGTGACTAGCTGAAGAGATACGTCAGCGTAAGAGAGTTGCAGCGAACCTGAGGTCGTGATCGGGAGACTTGAGAACAGCGGTGAGTGTCTCCGGATGATTCTGGTCCTCGGGCAGAACGTCAATCTGCGGAGGCATCGCGCGCTTGACGTTACGGCGAGCCACAGCGTGGTCAAGGTAGATTGCGCGCACCTGCACCGTGCGCCTCATACCTGACGGAAAGACGTCGACCCCAATATCGGCAAACTCGCCAGAGCCAACAAGCATGTCGAGGCCATACCTTGATCGGTACGGTTCGGGCATCACCTCTTCGGTGGCTAGCCATCGGACCATAAGGCCGCACGTCTTTGGGCAGCAGGACAAGTAAAGTCTCGGGTTCCATCCGCATGCACCGGCAAACTTGCGTACCTTCTCAAGCATAGTGTGAGCTGGGAGGTTGGTAGACGCTGGAATGATTACGGAGGTTCCTTCACCTTGCATCTTTAGAAGAGCCATGAAGTATCGGACCCCAGAGGCAGTGGTAAATCCCTCGGCCTTAAGCCGCGTGCGGTAGTCCTTTGGATCAATAGAGTTCAGGTCGGCGGGTAGCCGAGGTCTCTTAGGAGCGCGCATCCGTACGGCATCGGGTGGAAGTCTCCGACCCTTCTGCTGCCTGGCCCGGCGTTGCTCAAACACACGGTTTCGGACTAAGTGAAGCTGGCGAAGCGCTTCCGCAGTGTGCGCTCTCTCCATCTCAGAAATAGCGGCAGCAGACGGGAGGCTGAAGGAACCATCCTTCATCAATGGCCCACAGGGTGTTTCGTCCTTGAACATTAGGCACGCAAAAGCGCGGCGCTCTGACGGCGTCGTTAGTGTGGACATGGGGGCTGCCTTAAAAGTGCGGATAGGTTGGGGGATGATCTGCAGACCGCAGACGAAGTCGCTGAACGAATGCCTCTATGCGTCTACCCGAAGGCGTCCCTCCGTGCTTTTCGCTTATGCGTATACACCTAAGGTAGTTCTACGATCCGTAGCGCCCAGGCGTACCTGATCTAAGCCCAGTCCGAGGCATGGGCAGTTTGCTATGCGGCGTCGAGCTGACCAGCTCGGCTGGATCGGAAACCCAGAGCACTGGCCCACAGCGAGTGTCTGCGCAGCGGGTTGGCCCGTGACGGAGGTCTAACGCCTTGGGTGGAACCCAATCGCCAATGGAGGGGTCGCCGTTACCCAAGGGCTGGAAGGATCTCGGGTCTGTTCCCTTGGGTGCAACCAAATCAGTGAGCAAGGCTCGGGCTACGCCCGGAGGGGCGGACCGAGCTTCCTAAGCTACCGCCCAAGCCTGTCCAACAGCCTGGAGACGCCGGCACGAGTCCATCTAGACCCACGAGGAGTCAAGATCCCGCCAGCGTTTAGAGACGACACGATCCCCCCTAGGGTGGTCACTCCAGCCTGCCGAAGTTCGGCTACAGTCTCCCTAAGGCGCTCGGCAAACCTGTCCGCCTCACAGCGAACAGCCCTCAGAGCGGCTTCATTACCCTTCTTAGCGCGCCTTAGCGATGCTGCGCCGTTAGGATTTCCGAGCACCTGTCCCCGGGCCTTAGCGGCCTGTAGGGCGGCTTTGGTGCGACTTGAGATGGCTTGACGTTCCTGCTGGGCCACCAAGGCCAGAATGCCCACGGTCAACTCGCAGGCATCCGGCATATCTGCAGCAATAAAGCGCGCACCTGAGTCGCGCAGCGTCAGGAGGAAGGCCGCGTTACGGCTCAATCGGTCCAGCTTTGCAATGATGAGAGTCGACCCGGTAAGTCGACATAGCTGGAGAGCCTTCCTCAACTTGGGGCGGTCGTCTCTCTTGCCGCTCTCCGTCTCCGTGAACGTCTCCGCTATCACGCCCCCTCGCTGAGCGACCAGCGCTTCACACGACGTCCGCTGGGCGTCGAGACCGAGACCGGATGCTGCCTGCCCACGGGTGGACACGCGATAGTAGGCAATGAATCTAGAAGCAGTAGTCACCGCGTATCAATCTGCGTAGCGAACGTTAGGCTGAATGATACGCCATGCGCTGAAGCTTAAGAAGTCCGTGAGCTCTTCAGAATGCTTCCCTTGCGGGGATTCGAGATCAGGAAATGCGCCATATAGCGACACCAGCGTCTCTTTGCGTTGCAGGTAAGGTGGTCGGCTGTGCGCAGGCATGGAGCTTCGAAGACAGCCCCCTGCCGGTGGCACTGCCTGGACCGGATTAGGGCAAAGTCATACCGACTGGTGTGGGCGCAGTGAGTTGTCCACTACAATCTGTCAACAGAAGGAGGGTCTATGTCGGGGGAACAAACCAGCGCGCTCACCGAACTAAAGGATGAGGTCAAAGCGGCTTTCTCAACGCGCATGCGAAGCCCTTTTGTTGGAGTCTTTGTCTTTAGCTGGATCGCGTGGAACCACCGTACATTGTTCGTGTTGTTCGCGGACATGAAGGTGGGTAAACGGTTCGGATTCATCGACGAGGAGCTCTATCCATCGACCGGGCAGTTCATCACGAGCAACCTCTTGTTGCCTCTGCTGTCGTCTGTTCTTTACATCGGAGTTGTTCCGTGGGTGACTGAGGCAGTTCATCGTTGGAATCTATGGATGCAAAGGCGCCTGCGGCAGGCTGAGATGCGCTCCGAGGGGCTGGAGCTATTGACAGAGCAGCAGTCCGTCCAACTTCGTGAGCGCATGGCTCGTTTGCACGAAAGCCACTTGGATCTGCAGGGAAAGCTGGCTAAGCAGGAGAGAGCTACAAAAAGGTACGCGGCGATGCATGCGGAGTTGTCACGTAAAGACTATGAAGTCCCGCCGGTAGAAGTAGTGGAATACTTGCTGAGTGACAGCTTTGCCGCAAAGGCTGCCTCAGATCTCGGTGCGGAACTATCTGTGCATAGCTTTGATGAGCGAGGGCAGGTTCTCTCGTGGAAGGTCAGCAGAGATCGCTCGGTGATGGCGGAACGTTGGTCCATTAGTGGAAAGGCGCTTGATCTGTACTCAAGTCGCGGTGAGGTTATTGCAACATTTGAGTTTAACCCTGAGAGCGCCCAGTTCGAAGGCTCAGCCAACGGCCGAGCTACATGCCTAGTACCTCGCAGTCTCTAGTTGCGTACCCTCTATGCTTGTCTTTACCCCCCCCTATGGGGGCATTGAGCCAGATCGGCGGATCGAGCCCCCCTCACATTTTTTTGCTAAAACCGCTGCTGCGCTCGTGATCCTATGAGGTTGAGATGGGTTCCGGCTGTAAGGGTCACTGTCAATACGTGAGAGCAGCGGAGGGCGCGAAGTGGGCTTTTCGTCATTCCTGCATCAGATCCTTGAACCTCCTCTTATGGTGCCGAAGCTGACGTCTTATGGTCTTAGAACCAGTTTTCGTTGCTGCGCTCTTAACGTAGCTAAAGTAGTTTCGATGATCCTTTGGTGCATGTTCTGTGTACTGACGGATCAGGTGTTTGCGCCGCTGTTCGAGAATAGGCGTCGCTCCATCACGCCGATGTGAGGCTTTATGTTGACCTATCCCATTGCGCATCCTCGCGTAATAGCGTGCGATGCCTGATGAACGTAGGAAGATGTTCGCACCATCGTAAACCAGGCCAAGATACTGAAGGGCCTTGTCGGCCTTTGGAGCAAAGTTGCATACAAGAGTCTTCTTTGTCTGCATTGTGAGCTTCAGCTTCAGGAGCTCAGCCGAAACCACGGCCTGCATTTCGGTCGCATGCTCAGGAGCTACTACGACAAGTATGTCGTCGCAATAGCGCCGATACAGTCCTTTCCGCGAAGCCGTCTCTCTGAGAAGACATTGGTCGAAAGGAAGCATGTACATGTTTGAGAGCAATGCACTCATGGGTGACCCTTGAGGAATGCCTTTCTTCTCATGATTTACGGCGACGAGACCTTGGCCCCTAATCACTTGCCGGAATGCCAAGGGTGAACACAGTCGGTCTGCGCGCCTTAGGGCCTCTCTGCTGAGCTTCAGTGCGCGGCGTGCGGCGATAAGCTCGACTGATGCATGCCGCGTCAACGAGCGATAGATTGAGAAGTGGTCTGGAGGCAGGTTCGGCGTCGAGAGGAGCTCTGTCCACTGCTTCTTCAGCAGACGGTGATCGAGGGAGCCGAAGAAGTCCTGAACGTCGAAGCCCAGGGCGGTGCAAGGTGTGTGCGCGGCGATCCATTGAAAAGCGTCATTCGCAAGATCAACGTTTGACTTTGCCAATGATCTGAATGCGATGACTGCATCCGATAATCCGGCGGCGCTGACTTCGCCCTCATACTTTTCGGACAGCAAGTAGTTGTAGTAGGTGTAGATCGCCGCGTCCGCGTGAGCAGCATAGCGAATATCCCGGACCTTCTTTGTCTTCTCGAGCTGCCCGGGGCCAACGCGCCTAATGCGATTGCGAACAATGTCCTGGCGCAGGAAGGGGAAGAAAGAGTGGCTCGCCACAGAGTTGGGATCTTCGACCAGCCTTTTGCAGGCCCTCTTTGACAACGGGAGGTCGAAATGTACGTAGCCGCGCCTGCGTTGGGCAGCGTCGAGGGCGGACGTCGGTTTCCTTTTGTCCACTAGAGGTATCCCTTACCTTCCTACAGGGTAAAGGAGGCTGCGGCGACCTTATCCTCCACCCTGTTAAAACTCAGGTCCTATCTAAAAGACCCTACCTGCCCGGCCGGTTGCCGGAGCGTAGCCGCAAAAAGTACAAGATTGTTGTGTAGCCAAGTCGCGGAGGAACTCCTGGTGACGCTCATTGTCGAAGTTGTATCGAGTCTGATTGTCTTCGGGCTCCCGTGGGCAGCGACCGCATGCGGACGCTGGCCGGACGTGGTAAACGAAGCCCCGTCCACCAAATCGGACGGGCGTCACATTTTTATCACTTCTCTGAATCGCCCGCAAGTGTCCATGAAGGGAATGCTGCGGGAGTAACGCGCGCGGATTGGATTCTTCAATCCTTCATGTGCTGCGGCCCGCTCTACTTCAACCCGCTAGCGGTAAAGAGCGGGGGTAGCAGGGCAGTAATGAGCCTCTGGAACCCTTCTGGGGCAATCCTACGGCCCAGAAAGCTTCGAGTCAGGAAAAGTCGGCGCGGTTGCATCCAGCAAATCTGCTATCCCAGCGAGGGCGTAATCGGCCCTCCTGGGTACCTAGCGCAGGGCAGGTGCGTTCCGATAGACCCTCGCTCAGCTCGGGCAAGGCCGTACAGCCCGCCAGTGGACCGCGCCCGGTGGGTTGTGGCAGGAAAGCGGGGTGGGGCGGGGCGTCGGCTTTCACTCACGTGAACTCAAAGTCACTGCCGAGCCATTATGTAACCGTCGACGAACTTACCGTAGGTGATCGCGGACATCGCCTCGGCCATGAGTTCAAGGTTCTTTGATTTCACGTAGTGCTTGGCCATGATTGTCGAGCCACCTTCGTGACCTACAATAAGCTGCCGGAGCCATTCGGGGTGCCCGGCCTCTGTCATCAGGGTGATCCCCGTATGTCGCAAGCTGTAGACCTGCAGCGTCTTATCCAGGCCGACCCTCTTCCGAACCGTCTGTAGTCGCTTGCCAATAAGCTTGAACCGGTTGTCGTCCGGCGTTGATGTAGTCAGGCCCGACAAGAGCCAGCCATCGGAGCTTTGTCCTGCGAGGCGTGAGACAAGGCCTCGAAGCTGAGGCGGGATGGGAATCGTGCGCTCTCCCGCCTGTGTCTTGCTCCTGTTGATAGTCAGGGTGGTTTCGGTCACATCCTCGCAGCGCACATTGCACATCTCTTGGGGACGCGCAGCCGTGTATGCGCAGAGGGCCACCAAGGGCCACATCGGGTCGCCTTGAGGGATGGCCTGGAGCATTCTCAGCAGGTCATCAGGGGACCACGTAGATCGTTCATCGCGTGACGTGTCAGCAGCGCGCAGCAGCATACCGACCTTTCCAAAGGGATCGGCCGTGGGGACCATCCCTCGAACTTCGAGCCAATCGGCAAAGCCCCGGCAAGTGGCGAGCATGAACTGCTTGCGCGACTTACCCACCTGCAACGGGTTCAGGGCCTCTTCCACAAAGCCCACCGCTCGCGCCTTAGTCAGATCGGTGGGGGCGGGCGTCATCTCCCAGGTACGTGAGCAACTTGTTCAAGTGCCCACGGCGCTCTGCAACGGTTGCCTGCTTGATGCCCTTAGTCGCCTCAAGGGCCAGCCACTGTTCACTGAGCGACTCGAGCAACTGGACGCCGCTCGCCACTGAGCTCGCCTTGCGAACAAACATTAGGTCTTTGCTGCCGATCACCGGCTGCCCGTACTCGTCGCGGGGCAGGGCATCTAGGTATGAAGACAGCTGTCCATCGAAGTCGTTCTCCGACATGTCTCCAGCTCGAACCTGCTCGGCCAACGGCATAAGAGAGGCGGCATCCGCAGGCAGCGGCGCGCGCGCAGCTTGCTCGAAATCAGCTTGGAACCGCGCAATGACTTTGTGCCTGTCCCGAAGGGCTTGGCTCAAATCGGAGGTGCGAAGGGATTCGTTTCGGATCAGGCCCCAGACATGCTGTGCGGATGTCGGGACTCGCATCGTGACGTAGAAGACCTTGCGGTCGCCCTTGCCACGCTGCTTTAGATAGGTCGGTTGGGGACTCATGAACTACATTGTAGTTCAGTTTGTAGTTCACTTTCCGCCTACAACCCTTGTCCTCTATGGGTTTCAAGGGGTTTTGACCAGCTGGTGCCGAAGGTGGGACTCGAACCCACACGCTTTTAAGGGCGGCGGATTTTGAGTCCGCTGCGTCTACCGATTCCGCCACTTCGGCTGGCTGGCCGCGTAGTGTATACAAAATTCACACATCTGTGGAGACCTGAATGCTTAAGCTCCTGTCAGGGTTTCACCTACACAGGACGATATACTCATCGCGCTGAACCATACAGGGAGTCGTCATGAGCGCGCTGCAGGATCTTCGGGTACTGGTGGTCGAGAACGACGAAATGAGCGCGGCCCTGCTGCAGATGCAGCTGGTGCAGTCCGGCGCCATCGTGGTCGGGCTGGCAGCCTCGGTGAGCGAGGCGTTGCGCCTGCTGGGCGAGACGCAGCCGCAGGTTGCCCTGCTGGACTATCGGCTGGCCAACAACGAAACCAGCGAGCCCGTCGCCCAGGCATTGGCGGCGCGCCAGATCCCCTTCGTGCTGGCGACCGGCATGGCCACCGCGCATCTGCCCGATGCCTTCCGCTCGGGCGTGATCCTGAGCAAGCCGTACCTGACGGTTGAATTGAACGCTGCCCTGGCGCGCGCGCAGGTCGGTGATTCCGTCGCCGGCTGAGCCGCACTCACGCGGCTTCGGCGTGGGCGAGTGTCACCGGTTCGCGGTCGTCGAGAATCCGATACAGCGCCGCAAGGTCCTGCGGATCCGGATTCAACCAGGCATCCAGATGCTCCGGCCGGATCGGTACGATGCAGCGGTCATTACCGGTGCGCGCCACATCCATCGGCGGCGCATCGGTAATCGCGGCAAACGACAGCAGCCTGCCTTCCGGGCCTTCCCATTCCGACCACAGGCAGGCGATGAGCAGATCGCGTGGTGGCTGCGGGCTGAACTCCAGCACGACGTTCTCGGCTTTCTCGCCCGGCGACCGCATCCGCTGCTCCAGCGCGTGCCGCGGCACGTGCTCGTAGAACGACTGCACCACCACCACGCCATGCTGATGGCCGAAGGCGGATTTCCAGTAGGCCTCGAGGCTGTCGCGGCGCGCGTTGTACGTGCCGGGATACAGCACGTCGTTGCGCGCGGGCTTGTCCGGCAGCCGGCATTGGTAGCGCATCGGTTTGATCACGCGCTGGCCCTGCTCGGACACGATCACCGGCGCGTATACGCCTGGGAAGATGCGGCTGTCACGTGGCACCACGCCGGCACGCTGCAGGTCGGACAGGCGTGTCTGCGCGCGTTCGATGCGGTTGCCGGCCACGCGTACCTCATTGCGTGCCTTCTGTGTAGGGCGCGCGGCCAGTTGCGCCTCGGCCGCCTTCAATCGCGCGCCCTGCAGCCGCACCTCTTCGTCGAGCGCCTGCATCTCCTCGGCATGCCATTGCTGGATACGCGCCACGATCTCCTGGCCCTGGGGCGTGCGCGCGCCAGCGAAGCCATCGTCCATCGCCTTTGGAGTTTTGGGGCGCTGTTTGCCGGCGTCGTGCGCATACAACTGGGCAAACTCGTCCAGCGACAGCACGGCGCCGTACTCTCGAACCAGCTTGGTGTAGTCGGCACGGATCTGGGCGGAATAGCACATGGCAGGGCAACAGGGCAGGCAGGGGGACAGGATAGGCCGATGGGTCGCACATCCTGCGAATCCGTTCGGGCAAGCTGAGCGGCCATTCATTACTGGAGCCGCGTCATGTCGCTGCCCGCTGGTGTTCACTGCATTCCGTTGCCGCCCAGCGTGGAGGAGTATCGCGCGCTGCGCGTGCTCGCCGGGTTGAGCCCCAAGACCGCCGAGGCGGCGGCGCGGGGCCTGCCCAACACGATCTTTGGCGTGAGCCTGCGCGAGGGTGACCGGCTGCTGGCCATGGGCCGGATCATCGGCGACGGCGGCTGTTTCCTGCAGGTGGTGGATATCGCGGTCGTGCCGGACCGCCAAGGGCAGGGCCTGGGCAAGGCTGTGATGCAGCAGTTGGATGACTGGCTGCGGGTCCATGCCGTGGGTGCGTATGTGAGCCTGATCGCCGACGGCCAGGCGCACCGGCTGTATGCGCAGTTCGGCTTTGCCTTGACCGCGCCGCGTTCGGTGGGAATGGCCAAGGTCGTGGCATAGCGCGCATAAACAAACAGCCCCGACCGAAGTCAGGGCTGTTTGTTTGAAGCTGGCGTCCCCACGGGGATTCGAACCCCGGTCGCCACCGTGAAAGGGTGATGTCCTAGGCCTCTAGACGATGGGGACGCGTTAAACCGAATTTTGGCTTCTATCGGACGGCCTGTGTCCGGAGAAGTGGTGGAGCCAGGCGGGATCGAACCGCCGACCTCCTGCATGCCATGCAGGCGCTCTCCCAGCTGAGCTATGGCCCCACAGTTGTGCTGCGAGCCGCCTATCATAGCGGTGGTTTCGCCAAATGGGAAGGGGTTCGTAAAAACAAACAGCCCCGACCGAAGTCAGGGCTGTTTGTTTGAAGCTGGCGTCCCCACGGGGATTCGAACCCCGGTCGCCACCGTGAAAGGGTGATGTCCTAGGCCTCTAGACGATGGGGACGCGTTAAACCGAATTTTGGCTTCTATCGGACGGCCTGTGTCCGGAGAAGTGGTGGAGCCAGGCGGGATCGAACCGCCGACCTCCTGCATGCCATGCAGGCGCTCTCCCAGCTGAGCTATGGCCCCACGTTGTACCGCGAGCCGCCTAGTATATCTGCGTGTTCACGTTTGTGGAAGCCTTTCGGACATCCGCATCGCAACCGCAGTAGGCGGTGAACAAAAAGACCCGGCATGCCGGGCCTTGGTGTTCTTCTGATGAGTGGCGTCCCCACGGGGATTCGAACCCCGGTCGCCACCGTGAAAGGGTGATGTCCTAGGCCTCTAGACGATGGGGACGCATAAACTCATCAAATTGTTCAGCACACCCGAACGGCCTAAGGTCCGGAGTGGTGGAGCCAGGCGGGATCGAACCGCCGACCTCCTGCATGCCATGCAGGCGCTCTCCCAGCTGAGCTATGGCCCCACGATGCTGGAGGCGGAATTCTACGCGGCCGTGAAGCATTCGCCAAGTCTTTTTTCTGAAATACCGAACAAAGAATGCGGGACGTTGATCGACGCGCCACAAACAAAAAGCCCCGACCGAAGTCAGGGCTTAGTGCGTTGCAATTGGCGTCCCCACGGGGATTCGAACCCCGGTCGCCACCGTGAAAGGGTGATGTCCTAGGCCTCTAGACGATGGGGACGCACGAAAACTTTAAATTTTGTCACTGCAATCTGATCGGCCTAATGATCGGATTGGTGGAGCCAGGCGGGATCGAACCGCCGACCTCCTGCATGCCATGCAGGCGCTCTCCCAGCTGAGCTATGGCCCCACGTCGTGAGGAGCGAAATCATAGCGACGACGTTTTGGATTGGCAAGGAAAAAGTGAAGAAAGTTCATCATGCATGCGCGCTCATCGGCTGGGCAGTCGTTGATGGCGTAGACGCAATGCGTTGCTGATCACCGATACCGAACTCAAGCTCATCGCAACCGCGGCCAACATCGGCGACAACGCGATGCCGAGCGGATACAGCACGCCGGCTGCAACCGGAATGCCCAGTCCGTTGTAGAGGAACGCAAAACCCAGGTTTTGACGCATGTTGCGAACGCTCGCCGTCGATAGCTGGCGTGCACGCAGGATGCCGCGCAGATCGCCCTTGACCAAGGTCACCTGCGCACTGGACATCGCCACGTCGGTGCCGTTGCCCATCGCGATACCAACATCCGCACTCGCCAGTGCCGGCGCATCGTTGATGCCGTCGCCGGCCATGGCCACCTTGCGCCCCTGCGCCTGCAGCGAACGGATCAGCTCGGCCTTGTCGGCAGGGCGCATTTCGCCGTGCACTTCATCCACGCCAAGTTCCGCTGCGACGGCCTTTGCCGTGGCGATTCCATCGCCGGTCGCCATCACGATGCGCAGGCCATCACGATGCAATTGCGCGATCGCTTCAGCGGTTGACGCCTTGATTGGATCGGCGACGGCGAGCAGACCACCGAGCCGACCGTCCACGGCGAGGTACATCACACTGGCGGCGGCTGTCCGCAGCTGCTGTGCAGCGTCTCGCAGCGCATCCAGTGCAATGCCGTGCTCATCCATCAGTGCCGTGTTGCCCAACACCAATGCCTTGCCCTCGACCACACCCTGTACGCCCATGCCGGTGAGGGAATCGAACCCGTCGACGCTGGCCAGCGTGACACCGCGTGCACGCGCTTCGCCAACGATCGCCGCGGCCAGCGGGTGTTCGCTGCCTTGATCCAGGCTGGCCGCCCAGCGCAGCACCTCATCGGCGCTGAAGGGTGCAACCGGCTGAACCGCGCGGAATGCCGGCCGACCTTCGGTCAACGTGCCGGTCTTGTCGACCACCAGCGTATCGATCTGGCGCAGCGCTTCGATGGCCTCAGCGTCGCGGAACAGCACGCCGTGCTGCGCGGCGCGACCGGTGGCGACCATGATCGTCATCGGCGTCGCCAACCCCAGTGCGCAGGGGCAGGCAATGATCAACACCGCCACGGCGCTCAGTACGGCGTGCGTCCAGGACGGTTCGGGTCCGAACAGACCCCATCCGAAGAAGGTGAGCACCGCAACAGAGAGCACGGCGAGCACGAACCAGTACGCGACGGTGTCGGCCATGCGCTGCATCGGTGCGCGCGAGCGCTGTGCCTGCCCGACCAGCTGCACGATCTGCGCCAGCATGCTGTCATCGCCGAGCCGGTCGGCGCGGATCACCAGACTGCCGGTGCCGTTGAGGGTGGCGCCGATCACCGTGTCACCGACTGCCTTGCCGACCGGCACGGGCTCGCCGGTGAGCATCGATTCGTCGATGGACGAACGGCCTTCCAGTACCGTGCCATCCACCGGCACTTTCTCACCGGGCCGTACGCGCAGGCGATCGCCGGGTTGCAGGGCGGTGATGTCCACGTCCTCTTCGTGGCCATCCTCGCGCAGGACGCGGGCGGTTTTCGGCGCCAGGCCGAGCAGTGCCTTGATCGCGGCAGAGGTCTTGGCTCGGGCCCGCAGCTCCATCAGCTGGCCCAGCAGGGTCAGCGAAATGATCACGGCGGCCGCCTCGAAATACACCCCTACATGCCCATGCTGCTGGAATGAGGGTGGGAACAGGCCCGGTGCGATCGTGGCGACCACGCTGTAGCCATAGGCGGCCAGTACACCGGTCCCGATCAGCGTCCACATGTTCGGACTCCGGTTGCGGATCGACTGCGCCCAACGCTGCAGGAACGGCCAGCCGGCCCACAGCACCACCGGAGTGGCCAGTGCCAACTCGATCCACACCCGCAGGTCCGGCGACAGGCCGTGCAGCAGTGGCGTCATCGCCAGCATGGCCAGCGTCATCGTGGCCACGCTGAGCGGCAGGCTCCACCAGAACCGTCGGCGGAAATCGGTGAGCTCCGGATTTTCGCCCTCGTCGAGGCTGGGCATCATCGGCTCCAGCGCCATGCCGCAGATGGGGCAGGTACCCGGGCCTTCCTGCACGATCTGCGGGTCCATCGGGCAGGTATACAGCGTGCCCGCCGGCACCGGCTCGGCCACATGCGAGGACGGATCCAGGTAGCGCTGGGGATCGGCACTGAACCTGCGCCGGCACCCGTCGCTGCAGAAGTGGTAGTCGCTGCCGTCGTGCCGGGCGTGATGGGCGGTGGTGGCCGGATCCACCTCCATGCCGCAGACCGGATCCTTCACGGTAGCGGTGCCGCTCACTGCCTTGGCGCTGCAGCAACTGCCGCCACCCTGCGCGTGGGGCGTGCTCATGCGTGAGTCTCCGTCAGTGCGGAGAGGATCGGGCACTGCTGCAGATCGCCATGGCCCGGGCACGCATCCACCAACTGCTTGAGCGCGGCGTGCATCCGCTGGAGTTCGCGGATGCGTGTTTCGATGTCGGCGAGTTTGTCCACCGCACTGTCGCGGACCTGGGCCATGTCCTGGCCGCGTTGATCGCTGAGGCTGAGCAGTTCGCCGATCTCCTCCAGGGTGAAGCCCAGTGCCTTGGCCCGCCGGATGAACTGCAGGCGGGTGAGGTCGTTGGCGCTGAAGACGCGGTAGCCGCCCGCGCTGCGTTGCGCCGTGGGAAGCAGGTGCTGCCGCTCGTAATAGCGGACGGTATCGATAGGCACGCCGGCCTGGCGTGCGAGCTGTCCAATGTTCATGACCACCTCCTGGATGATGGAGGTGATTGTGAACCCTGGAGTCTGGTCCAGAGTCAAGCCTTGCTGAAACCCCACTGGGAATCAACTCCGCGTGAAATTTGCAACTAGTTGCATGGCTGTCCTTCCGGGACGGTCGTAGCCTCAGGCCATCTCACGTACCGCCCAGGTGTGCCGGGCCCCACGCCCGGCCGCAACGTTTCAGGAGTTTGGCCATGGATGCACCCCGTATTACGCTCCAGCCCGATCGCCGGCTGGACACCCCGACCCTGATGGAAGTGGCTGTGGTGGAGTTTCCCGGCAGCCTGCGTGCTGCTGCGCCGGTGTTGTCAGAGCTGGCCCAGCGCTGCAATCGCACCGTCGCGGCAGGACGGCGCAGCGGCGCCCGGATGTTGGTGACCCGCTGGACGATGTCCTCGCGCGGCATGCAGCGCGTGGCTGGTGCAGAGCTGTTCGGCGATGCGCTGCCGACGATCATCGTGATTCCCGGCAGTGAGTCCAGCTGGGCCATGGCGCCGCCGGACGAGCGCCTGCTGGCGTGGCTGCGCGAATGCCATGAGGGTTGCAGTCTGCTTGCCGGCTGCGATGAAGGGGGTCTGTTGCTGGCCGCCGCCGGTGTGCTGGCCGGCCGTTCGGTGAGCGTGCCCGATCCCGCACGCTGCCCGGCACTGCGCACGATGGTGCCCAGCTGGCTGCCCAGCGAACGCACCCTGGTCGACGATGGCGATCTGCTCACCGCCGCCGGACAGGACGCGTGGAAGTACCTGAGCCTGCGTCTTCTGGCCCGCGTGTACGGCCAAAGCGTGATGAACACGGTGATCCAGCAGTTGCAGCTGGTGATTCCACGGACGGAGCTGGACGATCTGGAGCGCTTCAGTCCCAACTTCGCGCATGGTGATCGGTGCATTCTCAAAGCGCAGCGCTGGCTGCACGGCATCGCCGCCCGTGGCGTGGGCCTGGACGATATCTGCGCGCAGGCCGGGCTTGAACCGCGCACGCTGCAGCGGCGCTTCCTGAAAGCCACCGGCATGCGCCCGATCGAGTACTGCCAGCGGTTGCGCATCGCCAAAGCGCAGCTGCTGCTGCAGAGCGGCGGCGTGGTCGATCAGGTGGCTTGGGCCGTGGGTTACTCCGATCAGAGCGCGTTCCGCCGGCTGTTCCTGCGCATCGTCGGGTTGACGCCGGCACGCTATCGCCGGCAGGTGGTCGCGCAGCAACGCGAACGTGCCGCGAGCCGTCCGCCCGTGCGTGTCATGGAATCGATCCGCTCGGCCGCCTGAATCGTGCGACCCCGGCGCGCTTGATCCATCGACGCCTTGCTGGGACCATGCCGGCGGGCCCGATGCAACAGCCGCCACACCGTGACAGGTCCCGGGCGACGGCGGAGAGAATGAATGATCAGCAGTGTAGGCCCGGTACCGCTTGCGGTTGTGTGGGTGTTGGTCGCAACCGCGGTGGCCATGCTGGTGGCCAGCCTGGTGCGCGGGACGACCAGCGAGGATGCGCCGCGCCCACGATCGCTCGTGGTGGACATGCTGCTGCTTGGCCTGTTGGCCGGGCGGGCGGGATTCGTGATCTGGCATGCGCGCGACTACGCCGCCGACCCTTGGGCGGTGCTGCGGATTGGCGATGGCGGCTTCCTGGTCTGGCCGGCACTGCTGGTCGGGCTGGGGTGGGGCACCTGGCGCCTGCGTCGCTGGCCTGCGGTGCGCCGCCCCGTGGTGGCAGCAACGTTGGCCGGGCTGGTGAGCTGGGGAGTGTTGACCACCGGCGCGAGCTGGTTGCAGCAATCGCGGGTGACGTTGCCGGCCATCACGCTCGCATCGCTGCAGGGCACGCCGACCGCATTGAACGAGACCGGCGGCAGACCGGTGGTGGTCAATCTGTGGGCCAGCTGGTGCGGCCCGTGCCGCCGCGAAATGCCGGTGCTTGCACGGGCGCAGCAGGGCCATCCGGATATCCGCTTCCTGTTCGTCAACCAAGGGGAAACACGCGACGAGGTTGACGCCTTCATGGCGGCCGAGCGGCTGTCGTTGCGCAATGTGCTGCTCGATAAGGACGCGATCACTGCCGAGCACCTGCAGGTGCACGCCTATCCCACTACCCTGTTCTTCGATGGGCAGGGTCGCCTGCAGCACCTACACCTGGGCGAGCTGACCGCCGCGGGCCTGCAATCCAAGCTCGACGATCTTTAAGGGTCGCGGGTCGTCTGTCTTTTGAATCTGGAGTTGTCATGACGTTGAATTCCCCGCGCACGCTGGTCACCGCGCTGCTGATCGCACTGGCCGGCTGCAGCCAGGCGCAGACGCCCAAGGCTGGTGATGCGGCAAAGGCGCCCGCCGCCGCTGAGCGCCCGGCCGTCCTGAAGGGCATCGAAAAACACGGGTTCGAGGTCATCGGTGAGTTCGATGCGCCCGGTGGCCTGCGTGGATTCGCCGGCGTGGTCGGCGGGCAGCAGCCGGCGGCGGCGTATGTGACCGCTGATGGCAAGCACGTCGTGGTCGGCAGTCTGTTCGATGCCAACGGCGAGGACGTGGGTGAGGCGCCGCTGGAAAAACTGGTGGCCAAGCCGATGTCCGAGCGCACCTGGAAGAAACTCGACGAGAGCGCCTGGGTGCGCGATGGCCGCGCCGATGCCCCGCGCGTGGTCTACACCTTCAGCGATGCCAACTGCCCCTACTGTCATCGCTTCTGGGAAGCGGCGCGCCCGTGGGTGGATGGCGGCAAGGTGCAGCTCCGCCACGTCATGGTCGGGGTCATCCGTGAAGACAGCCCGGCCAAGGCGGCGGCCATTCTCACCGCGCCCAACCCCAGCGCTGCGCTGCTGGAGAATGAGCGGCTGTTTGATCGTGGGGGCATCAAGCCGGCGGCATCGTTGACCGCCGAGGTGGCCAACAAGCTCGATGCCAATCAGGTGTTGATGATCGAACTGGGCTTCCAGGGCACTCCGGGCATCCTGTTCAAGGACGCCCAGGGAATGGTGCAGCGCCGTTCCGGCATGCCGCAGGGCGATGACATGACGGTGGTGCTCGGCCCACGCTGAGCCAAACCCCGAACGTTGCCTCTCGCGCCGGGTTCTGTCCGGCGCGCGGCGTTGCGCCCTGGCTGCGCCTGGGCGCGTTCACTTTGATCTGAATCAAGGCCGGTTTCGCGTGGCTGGCTACGCTGGCCGCCATGCGCACTCTCCTGAAATGCCCGGTCCGTCCCGGAAGCGCGAGCGCTCAGTCAGGAAACTGCCTGCAAACGTTCACGACGTTCTCACTCTCCGCTTGTTACTCAAGCCGCTGGCAGTGCTGCGCTGGCAGTGTTGCCCTCAGGGATGAGGGGATCCCGTGCGAGCGTGCCCATGGCCCGCGACGTCACCGACGCCGGCTGGCGAGGGTGCATCCGGCTGTGTACGGGTCATGGAGGATGGGGTGATGCGCCTGCCTGTAGTGATGATCGCGTGCGCGGCAGCGTTGGCTGCCGCACCGGTGCATGCGCAGGATTCGGCCGCATCGTTGCGGCAGGATATCCAGACGCTGCGGCACACGCTGGACCAGATGGAAAAACGCCTGCAGGCGATCGAATCCGGGAGGCCTCCGCCAACCGAGGGGGTGATCAGCGCCCCTGTTGCACCCGGCATGAACAATGTTCCCGCTGCACCCCCGGCCCCATTGACGGCCCAGGCGCAGGTACCGGGCATGGGCCAGGCGATCCTTCCGCAACGCGACTCCGTTGCGGATCCGTCCACCGCCGCATCCCGCCCGGACAGCGCCGCCGGCCCGACCGATCCCGAGCTGAAAGGCTTCTTCGCGATCCCCAGCACCGACACCCTGATCCGCATCGGCGGCTATGCCAAGCTTGATGCGATCGCCGATACGCGTGCGGCCGGCGACCAGGAACAGTTCATCACCTCATCCATTCCGGTCGGCAGCACGCACCGCGATGTCGCCAATTTCACCCTGCATGCCAAGCAGACCCGCTTCAGCTTCGAAGCGCGGCGCCCGACCACGCACGGCAACCTGCGCTTCTATCTGGAGAACGACTTCTTCGGCAGCAGTGACAGCTATCAGTTCCGCCTGCGCCATGCATACGGGCAGCTCGGCAATACCTACGCCGGCTATGGCTATTCGACCTTCATGGATGCCGACAGCCTGCCCGACACCCTGGATTTCGCCGGGCCGGGCGGGGCGGGATACCTGCTGGTGGCCGGCATACACCACAGCTTCGCGATGGGGAAGGGCAACACGCTGACCGTGGCTGCCGAAGATCCGGACACCCAGTTGAGCAACCCTGCCGAGGGGGTCATGCCGGTCGATCAACTGCCGGATGTCACCGTTACCGCCCGCATGGAGCGCGACTGGGGCCATCTGCAGTTGGGTGCGGTCGCACGCAGCCTGGGCTACGACGGTGATGCCGGTGATGGGCGTCGTGTTGCCGGTGGCCTGCAGCTCAGCGGTTCGGCTGCGCTGGGCGAACAGGACCTGCTGTTGTTCGGCATGCTCGGTGGCAAGGGGCTGGCGCGCTACACGGCCGATCTCACCGGCTCGGGCATGGATGCGGTGGTGACCGCAGATGGGCGCCTGCAGGCCTTGTCGCTGTACGGGGGCTTCGTCGGGTATACGCACTATTGGTCGCCGCTGTGGCGATCCAACCTGATCTACGGCCAGCTCACCAGCGGGCGCAACGAGGCGTTGGCCGCCGATGCCTTCCGGCAGAGCCGCTACGGCGTCTTCAACCTGCTCTGGAGCCCGGCGCCGTCCTGGACGATGGGCATGGAACTGCTCTACGGGCAGTTGGAACAGCAAGGCGGACAGCGCGGCGACACGGTGCGGCTGCAGGGCAGCCTGCAATACAACTTCATCAAGTAACTCCCTCCACCCGGCATGACCGGGTCCCTGCCTGGCAAAGGAGCAAGCGTCATGGCACAAGCAAAGAAAATCGGGGTCGTCGGCGCCACCTTCCTGGTGGCCGGCAACATGATGGGGTCGGGGGTGTTTCTGCTGCCCTCCAGCCTGGCCAAGATCGGCACCGCCTCGATCTGGGGCTGGCTGATCACCACCGCCGGTGCGCTGCTGCTCGCCTTCGTCTTCGCCAAGCTCGGCAAGCTGGCGCCCAAGGCAGGCGGGCCGTATGCCCATGCGCGTGACTGGTTCGGACCCTACATGGGCTTCCAGACCAATGCCGTCTACTGGTTTGCCAACTGGATCGGCAATGTCGCCATCCCGATCGCGGCGGTGGGCTACTTCAGCTACTTCTTCCCGATCCTGTCCGAACCCCTGCCGCGTTGCCTGGCGGTGCTGGCGCTGGTGTGGGCACTGAGTTTCGCCAACGTGATCGGCCCGTCCTTCGTCAGCAAGCTGCAGACGGTGACCACCAGCTTTGCGCTGGTGCCGATCTTGGGCATCGCCATCTTTGGCTGGTTCTTCTTCGACCCGACGATCTTCAAGGGCGCCTACAACGTCTCCGGGGAATCCAACTTCGGCGCGATCTCCAGTGCCGCCGCGCTCACCTTGTGGGCGTTCATCGGGGTGGAGTCGGCATCGGTCACCGCCGGCGTGGTGGAGAACCCGGAGAAGAACGTGGCCCGGGCGACGCTGGCCGGCGTGTTCCTGGCGGCGATTGCCTACATCGCCAGCTCTTCGGTGATCATGGGCATGGTGCCCAACGGCGAGCTGCAGGTCTCCGATGCGCCGTTCGCGCTGGCCGCCGCCAATGCAGTGGGTGGCTGGGGCGGAGCACTGGTGAGTCTGTGCGCGTTCGTCGGTGCGGCCGGCTCGCTCGGCGGCTGGATCCTGCTGACGGCGCAGAGCGCCAAGGCCGCCTCCGATGACGGCCTGTTCCCAAGCATCTTCAGCAAGACCAACAAGGACGATGTGCCGGTCAAGGGCGTGCTGATCGTGGCGGTGCTGATGACCCTGGCGGTGCTGGTCACCTCCACCTCCAAGACCGCTTCGGCCCAGTTCGATGTGATCACCTCGGCGGCCGTCGTGCTGACCCTGCTGCCGTACATCTACTCCTGCGTTGCCTGCTACTTCGTGGTCGAGCGCTCGCACACGCTGGTACATACCGGTGCGTTCTGGCTGTTGACCAGTGTCACCGTCGTGTACTGCCTCTGGGCGATCTTCGGTTCGGCCGGCAACATCGTGCAGTACGCCTTCCTCTTCGTGTTGTTCATCACGGTGTTCTATCCGTTCTTCAGCGAGGAGCGTCGCCGCCAGCGCGGCCAGCTGCCTGCGCTCGACGCCGCCGTCCGCACGACGCTTTCGTGATACTGCCCCAGGAGAATCCCTGTGTACTTCAAGTCCCTTGATTACCCGGTCATCGTCATCGATGACGACTACGAATCCCCGCGCATCGGCGGCATCCTGATCCGTGCCTTGGTGGACGAGTTGCGCAAGAATGACCAGCGCGTCCTATGCGGCCTGACCCTGGCCGATGCCCAGGCCGGTGCGCGCACCTATGTGGCGGCGTCGGCCGTGCTGATTTCCATCGATGGCACCGAGGAAAATCCCGAGCAGTTCCAGCGGCTGCTGGGCTTCCTGCGTGAGCAGACAGCCCGCCGCGCCAACCTGCCGGTCTTCCTGTATGGCGAACGGCGCACCATCGAGAAGGTGCCGAGCAAGCTGCTCAAGTTCGTGCACGGCTACATCTTCCTGTTTGAAGACACCAAGAGCTTCATCTCGCGCCAGGTGATGCGGGCGGCCGAAGACTACATGGCGAACCTGCTGCCACCGTTCTTCAAGGCCCTGATCCACCATACTGCCGAGTCCAACTATTCCTGGCACACGCCGGGACATGCCGGCGGCGTGGCGTTCACCAAGTCGCCGGTCGGGCGTGCGTTCCACCAGTTCTACGGCGAGAACACCCTGCGCAGCGATCTGTCGATCTCGGTGCCGGAACTTGGCTCGCTGCTGGACCACACCGGCCCGATCAAGGAGGCCGAGAACGAGGCGGCGCGCAACTTCGGTGCCGACCATACTTTCTTCGTCACCAACGGTACCTCCACGGCCAACAAGATCGTCTGGCACGGCACCGTCGGTCGCGGCGATGTGGTGTTCGTCGACCGCAACTGCCACAAGTCGCTGTTGCACTCGCTGATCATGACCGGCGGCATCCCGGTTTACTTCACCCCGAGCCGCAACGCGCACGGCATCATCGGCCCGATCAGCCTGGATCAGTTCACCCCCGAATCCCTGCAGCAGGCCATTGCGGCCAACCCGCTGGCCAGCAAGGCCTACAAGGCCGGCTCCAAGCCGCGCATGGCGGTGGTGACCAACTCGACCTACGATGGGCTCTGCTACAACGCCGAGAAGATCGCCGAGGAGATCGGCAGCGCGGTCGATTTCCTGCATTTCGACGAAGCCTGGTACGCGTACGCCGCGTTCCATCCGTTCTACGAGAACCATTACGGCATGGCCAAGGGCAAGCCGCGCGAGCAGGATGCGATCATCTTCACCACGCACTCCACGCACAAGCTGCTGGCGGCGTTCTCCCAGGCCTCGATGATCCACGTGCGCAATGCGGCCTCCCGTGAGCTGGATGCCGAGCGCTTCAACGAAGCGTTCATGATGCACACCACCACCAGCCCGCATTACGGGGTGATCGCGGCCTGCGACGTGGCGTCCAAGATGATGGAGGGCGCGGCGGGTGAATCGCTGGTGCAGGAGATGCACGACGAAGCGATCGCATTCCGCCGTGCCATGCTGCATGTACGCGAGGATCTGGGCCGCGACGACTGGTGGTTCAGCGTGTGGCAGCCGGACAAGCTGGAGCGCTCGCTGGCCAAGGGCGATGCGCCGGCCCCGATGGTGGCCAAACGCAGCGAGTGGTACCTGCAGCCGGACGCACACTGGCACGGCTTCGATGGGCTGGTCGACGACTATGTACTGATCGACCCGATCAAAGTGACCCTGCTCACGCCCGGGCTGTCGATGGACGGCGGGATGGGCCAGCGTGGCATCCCGGCCGCGGTGCTGAGCAAGTTCCTGTGGACCCGCGGCATCACGGTGGAGAAGACCAACCTTTACTCGGTGCTGTTCCTGTTCTCTATGGGCATCACCAAGGGCAAGTGGAGCACCCTGGTCACCGAGCTGATGGCCTTCAAGGAGCTTTACGATTGCAACGCACCGTTGACCCGTGCATTGCCGCAGCTCGCCGCCGAGTTCCCGATCGCCTACGCGGGCTGGGGTCTGCGCGATCTGTGCGATGCGCTGCATGCCTTCAACGATGAGTTCGGCGTGGCCCAGGTGATGCGTGCGATGTACGTGGACCTGCCCGAGCCGGTGATGACCCCGGCCGAGGCGTACGACCACCTGGTGCGCGGCCAGATCGAGCGGGTCGATATCGAGCAGATCAGCGGTCGTATCGCCGGCACCATGCTGGTGCCGTATCCGCCTGGCATTCCGACCATCATGCCAGGCGAGCGCTTCGGTGCCAGCGATGAGCCGATCATCCAGTCGCTGCGGATCGCCCGTGAACAGAACGCGCGCTTCCCGGGCTTCGAGTCGGATGTGCACGGGCTTATCATCGATACCGACGGCGATGCGCCGAGCTACAAGGTGGAGGTGCTGAAGATCTGACGCCCGCGCGGAGGACCTTCGGCCAGCGATGGATACAGCACGCGAGCAGCGGGTCCTCACGTTTTCCATCGGGGTGACGATGGCGGTCAGCGCCATCGGCTTCATCGGCGGCCTGTTGGTGGGATCGCAGGCGATCCTGTTCGACGGTGTCTACAGCCTGGTAGATGTGGCGCTGACCCTGGTGGCGCTGTCGGTGCTGCGGCTGGTGGCGCGGGAAGAAAGCCCGCGCTTCCAGTATGGCTATTGGCACCTGGAGCCGATGGTGGAGGCGCTCGGTGGGGCGATCCTGTCGCTGGCCTGCATCTATGCGTTGGCCAACGCGGTGATCGGGCTGACCACCGGGGGGCATGAGGTCAAGGCTGGGCCTGCGCTGCTGTGGGCGGCCGTACTGTGCGTGAGCAACCTGGCCATGGCGGCGTTCGTGCGTACCCGCGCGATGCAGCTGCACTCGGCCCTGCTGTGGCTGGACGTGCGCGCCTGGCTGCTCAGCGGGCTGATGAGCCTGGCCGTGGTGTTGGCGTTCGCCATCGCGCTGCTGCTGCGCGATGGCGAGCACGCCCACTGGATTCCCTATCTGGACCCACTGGTGCTGGCCGCGATCAGCGTCGCGGTGCTTCCCGTACCGCTGCGCAGCGCGTGGAAGGCGATGCGCGAGGTCCTGCAGGTGGCGCCGGATACGTTGGATGCGCGCGTGCAGACCGTTATGAAGGATTTCATCGCCGAGCACGGCTATCTGGATTTCACCAGCCACGTGGCCAAGATGGGGCGCATGCGCTTCGTGGAGATCCACATCCTGACCCGTCCGGAAACGGTGATCGGCACCATCGGCAACGTGGACGCGATGCGCGACGAGATCGCCGAGCGATTGGATGCGCGCGGCAGCGAGTTCTGGCTGACCATCGATTTCACTGCCGATCCGGCCTGGACCTGAGGCCGCGCGCAAGCGCTCAAGGTGGGGCCGTCTGGCTCTCACTGGACGTCGAGATGATGGTTGCGTTCTGCGGCAGAGACACCACGAACGGGTAGCGCGGCAGCAGCCAGGGGTAGTCACGCTCCAGCACGGCTTGGGCGTCATCGCGCCGGTCGGTGAATGCCAGGCTGTGCACCATCACCCGGCGGGCGTCCTGCTGGCTCGGCTCGCCCGTCACGACGTACACATCGCCTATGTAGGTGGCCTTGCCGGCTTCGATCATGATGCGTGGGGCATCGGCCTCGTCGAGGGCGAAAGTCTGCCCTTGCCGGTAGAACAGCAGTCCGATGTAATAGCGCCCGGCCTTGATACGCAACGAGGTGGTGGGCTCGTTGCAGACGATCACTCCCTTGAAACGGTACGGGCCGATCAGCCCCTTGGCTGAAGTGCCCGGCGCGTACAACTGCATGCCGAAGGTGTTCTCCGGGCAGTGGCTGGTGGTGATCAGCAGGCCTTCGTCGGGCTTGAGTGCGGCGCTTTCCTTGAGGTTCTGCGGCCCGGCCAGGCAGGGCAGGGCGACCAGCAACAGCAGTGCAGTCCAGACCATTCTCATCCTGAGCTCCGGTGGTGTTCTTCGTGAACGTGCTTGAAGGAACGTACGACCCGCCCGGATGGCCGGGAGTGCACGAATCATCCATGACTGCACCGCAGCGTTGCAATGCCCTGCGTTGACCTCAACCGAGGTTGAGGCAAGAGACTGCGTACTCATTCCTTGACCAAGCCTCCCCCCATGTTGACCGATGTCCCTGTTGCGCCTGCCGGCCTGTTTGGTTTCATCAATCCGTCCGGGCTGTACGACCCGACCGCGAACGGCTATTCCCACGTTGCCGTGGTGCGGCTGCCGGCCCGCGTGATCCACATCGCCGGGCAGGGCGGGGAGACCGCCGATGGCGCGCTGTCGCCGCGCTTCGAGGCGCAGGTCGCCCAGGCGCTGGACAACCTCAGCCTCGCACTGGCGTCGGCCGGTGCCACCCTGGCCGACGTGGCCAAGCTCACCGTGCTGGTGGTGGATCACGATCAGGACCGGCTCGGCATCTTGTCCGAACAGATCGGCCGACGCTGGCCCTTGGGCCGTGCGCCGACCTGCACGCTGATCCCGGTGCCGCGGCTGGCGTTGGACGGCATGCTGTTTGAGATCGAGGCGACGGCCTACACCCGTTGAGCGACTCCGGGGCGAGCCTTTTACTGTGATATACGAAACATATATGATGTGTATATCCACCTTTTGAGGCTCGCCCATGGGCATCGTCAACATCGACGACGAACTGCACGACAACCTGCGGCGCGCCAGCGGCGTCTCGGGCCGCTCGATCAATGCCCAGGCGGGGTTCTGGATCAAGATCGGCATGCTCTGCGAAATGAATCCGGGCATGAGCTACCAGGAGATCGTCAGCCGTGAACTGCGTGCCGCCGGGGTCGAACCGGGCGCGTTGCGGGTGGCCGAGGCATGATCAAGACCGCTGAAGAACAGGCGCTGATGCGCGCATCGGGACGCCTGCTGGCACAGGTTTTCGAAGCGCTGGACGAGCTTTCGCTGGAGGGCATGAGTACGCTGCAGGTGAACGACTGGGTCGAGCGTTTCATCGTCGATCATCTGCATGCGCGCCCGGCGAGCAAGGGCCAGTACGGCTTTGCGTACGCCCTCAATTCCTCCATCGACAACGTGGTCTGCCATGGCGTGCCCTCACCGGATGTCATCCTGCGCAGCGGCAGCATCGTCAATCTGGACATCACCCTGGAGAAGGACGGTTACATCGCCGATTCCAGCAAGACCTATCTGATCGGCGAGGTGGACTACGCGGCCAAGCGGCTGGTACGGGTCACGCGCGAAGCGATGTGGAAGGGCATCGCGGTGGTGCGCCCGGGTGCAACCCTGGGTGACATCGGTTTTGCGATCCAGCAGCACGCCAAGGCGCACGGCTACAGCGTCGTCCGCGAATTCTGCGGCCACGGCATCGGCCAGGAGATGCACGAAGACCCCCAGGTGCTGCACTACGGTCGGCGTGGCGATGGCCTGGAACTCGAAGAAGGCATGACCTTCACCATCGAGCCGATGATCAACCAGGCACGCGCGGCCATCGACATGAGCGACGACGGCTGGACGGTGACCACCCGTGATGGGAAGCTCTCGGCACAGGCCGAGCACACGGTGCTGGTGACTGCCGATGGAGTCGAAGTACTGACGTTGCGGGCAGACGAGCGCGTGGTGCGCTGAAGCGGCCGCCGGACTAGACTCGGCTGCCTCATTCGTTGCGCGTGGAGACCAGCTTGAGAAACGCCTCGTTCTGATACCGGCTCATGCGCAGCTGCTGGCCGGTGTCCATGGTCACCACGTGGTGGCCGTTGAACCACGGATGGATCGCCTTGACCCGGCGCACGTTGACGATCGCCGAACGATGCACGCGCGCGAAGTACCGCGGATCCAGCCGCGCGGCGAGGGTGGTCATGGTCTCGCGCAGCTCATGCATGCGGTCGACCAGGTGGATCTCGACCGTGTTGCGTGCCGCCTTGATCCAGATGATGTCCTCCACCGCCACCAGCACCACATGCTCATCGACCCGTACCGGGATACGCTGCAGGTAGTCGTCCCGCTGGCGCAGTGCATCCAGCGCCTGCAGGATCTGCGCCGAGGCCTGTGCGCCCACGCCGCTCGCCGCCGACAGCCGCGCCTTCGCCCGTTGCAGCGTGGCGGCAAAGCGTTCCCGGCTGAAAGGCTTGACCAGATAATCCACAGCATTGGCCTCGAAGGCCTTCACTGCATACTGCTCGTACGCGGTGACAAACACGGTGGCCGGCATTCGCGCCGCGCCGACGGTGGCCACCACGTCCATGCCATTGATCGCCGGCATCTGGATGTCCAGGAACACCAGGTCCGGTGAGTGGCTGCGGATCGCGCCGACCGCCGAGATGCCATCGCCGCATTCGCCGACGATATCGATCTCGGGATCATCGCGCAGCAAACGCACGATCGCATGGCGGGCGATCGGCTCATCATCGACCACCAGCACGGTCAGGCTCATGCCGGCGCGATCCCCGGCGTTGTACCCGGGGCGAACTCGGGTGCCTCGTCGGCACTGTCCAATTCACGGAACGGCACGCGGACGCGGCAGGCCACGCCCTCTGGCCAGAGCATGTCCAGCCGGACATCGGCGGCATCGCCGTACAGTTCCTTCAGGCGCAGGCGTGTATTGGACATGCCGATGCCGTGCCCGGCCGATGCGGTCGGTTCGGCCGAAAGGGTGCTGTTGCGGTTGCGCACTTCGATGCACAGCGTGTCGCCATCGCGGCGGGCCTCGATCTCGATCGTGTCGCTGCCTACGCGCTGGCCGATGCCATGGCGTAGCGCGTTCTCCACCAGCGGCTGCAGGATCAGGCTGGGCACCGCGCAGTTCAGCGTGTCCGGAGCGATGTACGTGCGGGTGGTGAGCCGATCCTTGAAGCGGGTGCGCTGGATGCCCAAGTACAGCTCGATCAGGTCCAGTTCCTGGCGCAGGCTGATTTCCTGGCCGTCGTAGTCTTCCAGGAACGCGCGCAGCAGTTCGCTCAGGCGCAGCAGCATGTCTTCGGCCGAGACCTTGTCCTCGTCGAGCAGGGTAATGATCGCGTGCAGGGTGTTGAACAGAAAGTGCGGCTGCAGCTGGGATTTCAGCGAGAGCAGACGCGACTGCGCCAGCTCGGTGGCCAGCTGGCTCGCCTCCAGTTCACGGCGCGCCTTCTCGGCGTGGAAATGGATGGCCTGCTGGATCGCGAACAGAGTCCAGTAGGTCAGCAGCCCGATGGCGAAGTGCTGCTCAAGGAAGTAGCCCAGCTGCTCGAAGAAACCGCTCGGCTCGAACAGGGTGGAGACCATCGCGCCCACGACCATGGCGATGAACGTCATGCCGACGCTGGCCACCGCCTGTGCGCCGAGCCCGTGCAGGCGCCCGCTGCCGCGTACCGGAAAGCGCTCGGCGAGGCGGAAGACCGTGGGTGCCAGCGCAGCCCAGGTGTACCACTGGATCAGCGACCACCGAAGCAGATCCCAGAGGGGTTGTTGGCTGTTCGGTAGACCGGCGTTGATCGAGGTCTGCAGGGCGAACACCACGGCCACTGCCGTCCACAGGGCGAGGTAGCGGGACAGGCGGATCCGGGTGCTGCCGAGGCGAATGTACATGGTCGATTCCGGGCCAGGCATCTCTGGCGACGCTCATCTTAGGCAGGCGGCGGGAGGGCGGGAAGCGCCATGACGGCCCATTACGATTGGCCTGGTCGTGGCGACGATTCGTCCCGGATCGGTTGGCCGATCCGGCCGGCGGGCGCGTGATGCGGGTGTCCATCACCTGACTGGAGCACCGCCATGATCCTGATCCGCCCCCTTCTGCTCGTTTCGTTGCTGCTCGCCGCTAGCGCCCAAGGCGGACAGGCGCGTTACTTGGGTCTGCTCAACCGGGCGTACGACAGCGTGGTGACCGTCGATGTCGCGCCAGCCGGCACGGAAGCGTTTGCGCCGCGGTCGATCGATATTCTTGCGGGTGGCGGCGGCAGCACCATGATCCGCCTGGCCGACGAGGGCTGCCGGTTCGATCTTCGTGTCGCGTTCCGCAACGGGCGACGGGTGGTCTACCGCGATGTGGATGTGTGCAGGGGCGACACACTGGTCATCGCGCCGCTGAAGAAAACACCCGATGATCGTGCGGTTGCGCTGGAGCCACAGACGCCAACGCATGGCCGATAGCAGGGGGGCGCGGCGAGTGCCGTCCGCCGTCCGCGCTTACGGAGGCATACGCGGCATGCGCTGCTCCACCAGCGCCGCGACCCAGTCGATGAAGACCCACAGCTTGACGCTGACATGCCGGTTCGGGGGGAACGCAAGGTGCAGCGGCATTGCACCGATGCGCCACCCCGGGAACAGCCGGACCAGCTCGCCGGCGGCCACGTGCGGGGCGGCCATGTAGTCGGGGAGCCACAGCGCACCTAGGCCCGCCACGCCCGCGGCGAGATACGCATTGCCATCATCGACCGCGAGCAGGTGGTGCCCCTCCACGGTCACCGGTTCGTCGCCGCGCTGGAGGGTGTAGGGCAGAACCGTGCCACTGCGCGAGCGCAGGTAGCCGACCACGCGGTGCTGGGCCTGCTCCAGGTCCTGCGGATGCGCAGGGATACCCGCCTGCTGCAGGTAGGCGGGCGAAGCGTAGATGCCGGCCGGCAGATCGCCGATATGGCGGGCGACCAGCGATTGATCGGTGATTTGTCCACCCCGGATCACGCAGTCCACGTTCTCGTCGATCAGGTCCACGGGGCGATCGCTGACGCCCAAATCGAGCTGGATCTCCGGATAGCGGGCAAGGAAGTCGGGCAGGGCCGGCACCAGCACCAGCCGTGCGAATGGGGCGGGCACGTCCACCCGCAGGCGCCCGCGAGGCGCAGCAGCCGCAGTGGACAGGCTGGTTTCAGCGTCGTCGATGTCGGCCAGCAGCCGGATCACCCGCGCATAGTAGGCCGCGCCATCGGCGGTGACATTCACCTGCCGGGTGGTGCGGTTCAACAGGCGCACCCGCAGCCGGGCCTCCAGGTGCTGTACCAGCTGCGTGACCGTGGTGCGGCTGATGTGCAGTGTTTCGGCGGCCTTGGTGAAGCTGCCGGTTTCCACCACCCGGGCGAAGGCCTGCATTGCGTCTAACCGGTCCATCTGCATTCCACGGAGGCTGATTGTTTGGATTCTACAAACAATGTTGGGCAGACGGCTGCGTTTATCGGGCGCGCAAACCGATCTACTGTGGCCTTTCATTCTTGATGGGCCGGTGTCGGCCCAAGGCAGAGCTGGGTCATGGCTGCACGTGACGTCGTTTTTCCGCCGGGCCGCCAGGCCCTGTACGAGCGCAATCGCTATTCGCCGGCGGTGCGGTCCAATGGGTTCCTGTTCGTGTCCGGCCAAGTGGGCAGCCGCGAGGATGGTTCGCCCGAGCCCGACCTGGAGGCGCAGGTCCGCCGCGCCTTCGACAATCTCAACGCGGTGCTCACCGCGGCGGGCTGCACGTTCAATGATGTCGTCGACGTGACCGTATTCCTGGTCAATCCCGAGCAGATCTTCGAACGCGTCTGGGCCATCGTGCCGGAGTACTGGGGTGAGGCGCCGTATCCCACGCTCACCGGTATCGGCGTGACCTGGCTGTATGGTTTCGACGTGGAGATCAAGGTGATCGCGAAGCTGCCGTAGCAGGCCTTCACGCGGTGACGGCCGGGCGTTGCCGATAGTGGGCCGTCATCCTGCTTCCTGTCGCGGATCCACATGCCCCTGATTCCCGAGCGCGTGCAGCGCTGGCCCCGACCGTGGCGCGTCGCGTTGCTGTCGTTGCTGGTGCTGTACGCGCTGTACCTGCTGGCGGGCAACGTATTCCTCAATACGCCGCTGTTCGATGCGGTCACCAACCGCAAGCCTGAAAAATTCACGATGCAGACCGGGCCGGCACTGACCCTGATGCCCGGGCAGGCGGTGGTCTGGAACATCCGCATGCGCGGGCAGGCCAATCGAACGCAGTATGTGTTCCGCGCTGACCGGGCGAGCGCCTGGATCGATCTGCCGGCGCTGCTGCGCAAGGAGGTGCGCATTCCGCGCATCGATGCCACGGGGGTGGAGGCCGAGGTCGAGCGTGTGGAGAAGGCCATCCCGCCACCACCGCGTGGCGACCGCGGCTGGACGCTGCGCTTCGATGCGATCCACAGCGACACCATCCGCAGCGGGCGCTTTGGCAAGCTGCTGATCGTGGGCCAGGGGCACGGCAACGTCGGTTTCCTTAAGCAGCTCAAGGGCGGCCCGTCGGAGCTGTTCGATTCCACGGCGGGGTTTGATGACGCCCAGGTCAGTGTCGACGGGGTCAACGTGTTGGACGATGCCCATATCGCCGCGCGTTTCCATTTCCCGCGGCACTATCGTGACGACGCACCGGGGCTGCAGAAACTCGGCATCACCTGGGCACAGCTGCAGATCGATGCCCGCAGCCAGGGCCTGCGCATCGATACCGGCGGCCCACACGTCAAGGTGGGTAGCGCGGTCTCCAATGCACGCCTGACGGCGGATGTAACCCTGGAAGAGGGCGCGCTGCGACCGGGCAGCCGGTTGGTCTGGCGGCTTCCCCTGCACGCGGGCGTCAACGCCGATGACCGCGGCCTGCTGTCGCTGCAATTGGATGTGGCGCAGGACATGCGGGTCCAGGCGCGGTTGCCGCGCGACGCGGAGACGGGCAGTGAGCTCAACGCCGATGTCCGGGTGACCGGCCGCAGGATTCCGTTCCAGGCGCCTGCCGAGCTGCTGCCGCGTCTGTCCGGCACGGTGCAGGGTGCATGGCAGTTCCAGTCGCTGAACTGGATCAGCGATCTGTTCGTGAAAAAGCCTTGGTTCCATCTTGATGGGGGTGGCCTGCTCAAGGCGGACGTCATCATTGCAGACGGTGAGCTTGCACCGGGCAGCACGGTGGATATTCCGCAGGTGGCGGCCGTGGCCGAGGTGGCAGGCGTGCGCATGCGGGGCGATGCCCATGCACAAGGCCGGATCGTGGAGGGCGAGCCGCCGCAGGCAGAGCTGAAGGTGCAGATCCCCCGATTCCAGGCCGCGCCGACCAATGCGCCGAAGGCGCTGTTGTTCGATGGCAGACAGCTCGCGCTCACGCTGCGCGGCGATGCGCGTTTGAAGCAGTTGAGTGACGGGATGCGGGCACAGCTGCGCTTCACCGATGCACGGGTGCCGGACCTCACCGCCTACAACCGGTATCTGGGCAACGACAACGTGCGCCTGCTCGGCGGTACCGGCCTGCTCAGCGGTGATGTGTCGCTGGATGCGTCCGGCCGGGTGGGCAAGGGCAGTGCCGATCTGCGCGGCACCGGTGCCCGGCTGAGCGTCGCCGGCATCGCCATGCGCGGCGATGCGCAACTGCAGGCGCGACTGCAGCGTGCGGATTTCGACAGCCGCCAGTTCGATCTCGGTGGCACCACCGTGGACCTGCGCAACATCCATGTAGGCGATGAAAAGAGTGACGGCCGCTGGTGGGGCAAGGTCGCGATCCGCAGCGGCCACATTGATGCCGCCGCGCCGTTCCAGGTGGACGGGCTGGCGGACCTGCGCCTGCGCGATGCCGGGCCGTTGCTCGGGGTATTCGCCCAGCGCAGCGAGTACCCGCGCTGGGTGCTGGGGATGCTGGATTCCGGCGAGGTGCAGGCCAGTGGGCAGCTGCGCTGGCGCAGTGGCGAGCTGATCGTGGAGGACCTGCAGGCCGAGAACGAGCGGCTGTCCCTGCAGGCCCGGCTGGATCTGAGTCACGCCAAGCGGCGTGGCGATCTCTATCTGCGCTGGGGTGTGCTCGGGGCCGGGATCGAGCTGCAGGGCGAGCAGCGCAAGTGGCACCTTGCCGGCGCCCGCGACTGGTATGCCAAGCAGCCGCGGCTGCTGCCGGCCAGGCCGGCCGCAGCGAAACAAGGCGACGGCACACCCTGAGGCAGTGGAGTGCTCCCCCTCTGTGGGCCCGGCTTGGTATCCTCGCCGCGCCCACTGTCTGGTGACAGCGTGCCTCTCGCCGTCATCGACCCGTTATCCCATGAGCAACAGCCCCCACCGCGTCCAAGGCCTCAACAACGATGAGGTCGCCGCCGATTGGCCGGCCATCACCGACCGCGAGATCACCTGGCTGCGCGGGCGGTTCCCGCAGCTGGATGGCCAGTGCCACGTGCTGTGGCACAGCCCCCGGCCGATGTCTGCCGCCGCCATTGTCGAGAGCGAGGGGGGCAGGGTGTTCGTCAAGCGTCATCATGGCAGCGTCCGCAGCGCGGCCGGCCTGACCGAAGAGCATCGTCTGCTCCAGCACCTGGCTGCCCAGGGTGTGCCGGTGGTCGAGGTGCTGCATGACCGCGACGGTACAACGGCCGTCGAACACGATTGCTGGACCTACGAGCTGCATACCGTGGGCTGCGGCCAGGACATCTACCGCGACGCGCCGTCCTGGACGTTGCTGACCGATTCCGCGCAGGCGCGCGAGGCGGGCCGGATGCTGGCGCGATTGCACCGCGCGTCGGCCAGCTATCACGCACCCCAACGCAGCACCCACCTGCTGGTCGCGCGCGATGATCTGATCCGCGCCGCCGATCCCATTGCCGCCCTGCAGGCCGGGCTCGGTGATCGTCCGGGCCTGGCGGCCTACCTTGCGCGACAGGACTGGCAGGCCGATCTGCAGCGGGCGCTGCTGCCCTGGCACGCCGGGCTGGCCGAGCGCCTGCAGGCCGAGCCCCGCCTCTGGGCGCACAACGACTGGCATGTGTCCAACCTGCTCTGGCGTCAGCACGGCGATACGTCCGTCGTCGATACCGTGCTGGATGTTGGCCTGGCCTCACCGACCAGTGCCTTGTTCGACCTGGCCACCGCCATCGAACGCAACGCCATCGCCTGGCTGGCGCTGGAGCGCGGCGAGGCGGCGGTACGTGCGGATATCGCGCTGGCACTGCTGGCCGGTTACCGCGACATCGAGCCGCTGTCTGCCGAGCGCGTGCACCTGCTGGCCGATCTGCTGCCGGTCGTCCAACTCGACTTCGCCCTGTCGGAAGTGGAGTACTTCGAAGCCGTGACCCACTCGCCGGCCAACGCCGACGTGGCCTACCACACCTTCCTGCTGGGCCATGCTGACTGGTTCAGCACCCCGCCGGGGCAGGGCCTGCTGAAGGCGCTGCACGCCGCGGCCTGAGCGACAGGCTCGCTTATCCGTACCATTTGTAGTGAAATAGTCACAGAAGCGGGGGTGCCTGGCGAAACCAGGCTGAGAGAGTCCCTTGGAACCTGATCCGGTTTGCACCGGCGTAGGGAGCTTTGAGCAGCAGGCATACCGCCGTGATGGGTCGGTGCGCGTGCGCGCCTTCGCTTCGTCTCCCCCAGCTGATGACGAATCGAATGAACCGTTGCTTCCGCCCCACGCTGTTGTCCGCCGCCCTCTGTGCCGCGCTGCCCCTCCATGCCAACGATCTCGCGGACGCGCCCGAGCGCTCGCCGACCGAGCTCGCCGCCGTGCGCGTGCAGGCACATCAGCCGGCGGCCACCACCACGCAGACCAGCAGTTTCGGTGCGGGTGACTGGAAGAGCACGCCGGCCTCGGTGAACGTCCTGGGTCGCGACCTGCTGGACAGCCGCCAGGTCCGCACGCTGTCCGAGCTGGCCAGCAACGATGCCTCGCTGGGCGACAGCTACGCGCCGGTCGGTTACTACCAGAACATCGCGATCCGCGGCTTCCCGCTGGATACCGCTACCGGCTACCGCTTCAACGGCCTGGCCATCACCGGCGAGCAGCGCCTGGCGCTGGAGAACATCCAGTCGGTGGAGATCCTCAAGGGCGAGGCCGGCCTCGCCGCGGGCGTGATGGCACCGGGTGGGATCATCAACTACGTGGGCAAGCGCCCGGCCGAGGTCCGCAATGTCACCCTCGGCACGGATTCGGAAGGCTCGCGCTACACCGCGGTGGATCTCGGCCACTGGCTGTCGCCGCGTTTTGGCGTGCGCTTCAATGCCGCCTGGGAAGACAGCGATTCCTACATCGACCATGCCGACGGCCGTCGCAACTTCTATTCGCTGGCCACCGACTGGCTGATCGGCGAGCGTGGCAAGCTGGAGGTGGATGCCAACTACCAGACCAGCGCGCAGCGCTCGGCCTCGGGCTATCAGTTGCTGGGGGCCACCGAGCTGCCGCGCGGCGTGGACCGCAAGCACATGCTGGGCTACCAGGCGTGGCAGCGGCCGGTCGGCATCGACAGCACCAACCTCACTGCATTGCATACCTACGACTTCAGCCCGACGTGGCAATCGCGGGTATCGGCCAGCTACAGCCGCTCGGTGATCGACGACAACGTCGCCTTCGCCTACGGCTGCTACTACGCCGCCGGCTGCGCCGATGGCAGCGTGCCAGGCAACTACTTCGCGCCCAACGGCGACTACGACATCTACGATTACCGCAGCCCGGACGACACCCGCCGCAACCTGGAATTCCGTGGCGAGCTGCGTGGCAGTTTCGCCACCGGCGATGTCCGTCATGAAGTAAGTGTGGGCGCGGATCGTTTCGAGCGCACCGTGGACAAGCGCCGCAACGTCAACGAGTACGTGGGCACCGCCAACATCCACGACGCACAGGTGCCGCAGTTCGAACCTTCACCGCTGATGCCGGGCCCCTCCGCGCGGCGTCTGGACAGTGCGCAGACTGCGGTGTTCGCATTGGACCGGATGAGCCTGGGTGACTGGCAGTGGCTGGCCGGTGGCCGCTTTGTCCGTCTGGACGAGCGTGCCTATGACAAGGGCGGCAACCCGGAGCGCCACAGCCGCCTGTCGCGCTTCCTGCCGCAGACCGCGCTGGTCTGGAAGGCGACCGAGGAGGTCAACGCCTATGTCAGCTACGTGCGGGGCATCTCGCTCGGCCAGGAAGCGCCGTTCTGGACCTCCAACGAAGGCACGTTCCTGCCTGCGGTGCTGTCGCGCCAGACCGAAGTGGGCGTCAAGTACGTGCCCAGCGATGCCCTGACGTTGGGAGCGGCGCTGTTCCGCACCTCCCAGCCGTTCCAGTACGCCAAGCCGGACGGCAGCGATGCGGGCTACATCTTCGTCCAGGAGGGGCAGCAGACCCACACCGGGCTGGAGCTCACCGCCCAGGGCCAGCTCACCGAGCGCCTGTCGCTGACCGCCAGCGCCAGTGTGCTGCGCGCCCGCGCACGCGACGCCGGCACGCCGGACTACGAAGGTCACCAGCTGATCAACGTGCCCAAGACGCGTGCGACCGTGCACGCGGAATATCAGCTGCCGTTCGTGACTGGCCTGGGGCTGACCGGCGGCTGGCGTTACGCCGCTTCCAACGTGGCCACCGCCGATGGCCGCGTGAGCGCACCGGCCTACAGCGTGTTCGATGCGGGCCTGCGCTTCAAACACCATGTGGGTGAGCATCCGGTGACCTGGAACCTCTCGGTGGACAACCTGTTCAACCGCTTCTACTGGCGTGACACCGGCAGCAGCTCGGGCGACTACTACCTGTTCCCGGGTGCACCGCGTCAGGCGCGGTTGTCGGTGACGTTCGCGCTATGAACCCGGCGATCCTGGAATGGTCGGCCGCCATCGTCAGCATGCTTGGCGTGTGGCTGATGACGCGCCGGGTCACCATTGCCTGGCCGGTCGGGCTGATCTCGGTCGCGCTGTACGCGCTGGTGTTCGCCGAGGCACGGCTGTACTCGGACACGCTGCTGCAGGTTGTCTTCGGTGGCTTCCTGGTCTACGGCTGGGTGCGCTGGCGTGGCCAGGCCCAGGAGGACGGCCGGGTTGCGATCGTGCCGCTGGCGCGGATCGCGTTGTGGCGTGACCTGGGCATCGGCGTGGCCTTCGGCATCGCGCTCGGTGCGGCGATGCATTTCTACACCGATGCGGCGTTGCCATGGCTCGATGCGATGCTGGCCGCACTGAGCCTGGTCGCCCAGTGGTGGCAGGCACGGCGGCATACGGCCGCGTGGTGGCTGTGGATCCTGGTCGACGTCGTCTATGTCGGCATGTACATGGTCAAGTCACTGCACGTGACCGCGGTGCTGTATCTGGTGTTCGTCGGCCTGGCCGTGATGGGGTTGCGGGCATGGACGGTGGCGCGCAACGACGCGCTGCTCCACAACGCAGAAGGGCGGCGCGTTTATGTCCGCGCCGCCCTTCGTTGCTTCAGGTCTGCACTGGACCCGGCGCGGTCAGAACCGCGCCGTGGCACCCACGAAGAAGGTGCGTGCACCGCCGTCGTAGTTGTTGCCTTCCTCGATGGTGGAGACATCGCCGAGGTTGAGCACGCCCGCGCGCACGGTCAGGTGCTCGTTGACGTCGTAGCCGGTGACCAGATCCCAGGTGGTGTACGCCTTGGCAAACGTGGCGCTGGTGGAGGACACCAGCTGTTCGCCGATGTGCTGCGCGCTCAGGTTGAGCGACCAGGCATCGGTGACCTGCCAGTCCAGCGAGGTGTTGGCGGTCAGCTTGGGCACCACCAGCAGACTCGCACCGGTGGTGCGGTTCTTCGATTCCAGCATGCGCGTGGCGTTGGTGATCCAGTTCAGTCGCTCATGCAGGGGCACGGTGACGCTGGCTTCCACGCCGCGGGTGCGGGCCTTCTGGATGTTCTGCGCGACCGTCCACCAGAACCCGTTGACGAAGCTGGTCGTCTGGCCGGGAATCTCGCGCAGCGGAACCTGCTGGATCTTGTCATCGAAATCGGTGAGGAAGTAGGTGGCCGAGGCCGACCAGCCGTTCTTGTCGAAGCCGACGCCCAGCTCGTAGTTGGTGCTGGTTTCCGGTTCCAGGTTCGGATTGCCGGCCATGTAGCAGCCGGTGGTGCCATCGGCGCTGACCGAGCGGTTGGTCCAGCCTTCGGCAGTCAGGGCAGTACAGCCGTTGCCACCGGACTGCGTCGCCGCGCCGGCCGTGCCCTGCTTCAGCGTGGGCGCACGGAAGCCCTGCGAGACACCACCGCGCACGGTCCAGTCATCGGACGGGTGCCACACGCCGTAGACGCGCGGGCTCAGGTTGTCGTCGTAGTTGTCGGTGTTGTCCCAGCGCAGGCCCACGGTCAGGATGAAACGCTCGTGCAGGGTGATGTGGTCTTCGGCGAACAGCGCCCAGGAGTCGGCTTCGCTGACCGGGCTGATGCGGCCAGTGCCGGTCCAGGTCACCGGCACGGTGCCGATGGTGTCACTGTTCTTCAGTTCTTCGCGCTTCCATTGGCCGCCCACGTTCAGGCTCTGCTCGAAGCCCCAGTGGAAGCTGCGGGTGAACGCGGTATCGAACACCGTCTCCTTGGAGTGGTTGCCGACGGCGCTGCCCTTGTCTTCGTAATCGTTCTGCACCAACGTCGTCTTGGACGTGGCGGCATCGCCGTAGCGACCATCGTGCATGACCACGTAGCCGGTCTGCACCAGCTTGGACAGCCCCCACGCACCCACCGCACCGGCACCGCTGTTGCGCTGCTCGCCGCGCGAGGCTTCAAAGCCCACGGTGTGGTCGTCGTTGACGCGCCAGTTGAGCAGGGCGTTGGCGTTCTCGGCCTTGTTGCCGGGCGTCTGCCGGCGGCCGGTATCCGATTCGCGGTTGGTGACATTGGCGCCGACGCGCAGGCCCAGGTTCTCGGTCAGTGGGCCACTGAACAACGCGCCCATCTGGGTGGTATCACCCCGGGTGGGGGAATCGGGCTTGCTGTAGTTGAAGGTGACCGAGCCGCCCCATTCGTCGGCGATCTTGCGGGTGATGATGTTGATCACCCCGCCCATGGCATCCGAGCCGTACAACGAGGACATCGGCCCGCGGACCACCTCGATGCGCTCGATCATGTCCGGCGAGAGCCAGTTCAGATCCTGCGGACCCAGATCATCGCGGTAGTTCACGCCCGAGGAATTGCCCTGGCGGCGGCCATCGATGAGGATCAGGGTGTACTGCTCGGGCAGGCCGCGTAGGCGGATCTTGGACTGCGCGCCAGACAGCGCATAACCGCCGGTCACGCCGGGCACGGTGCTCAGCAATTGGCCGATGCTGCTGACCGGCTTGCGTTCGATCTCCTCGCGGGTGATCACGCTGATGCTGGCTGGAGCGTCCTTGATCCACTGCTGGGCGCCGGTGGCGGTGACAACGACCGTGTCCATCTGCCTGGTCGAGGCGGCATCTGCGGAGGCATCTGCATGCGCCTGGCTGGCCAGGGCAAGACCGATGGCGACAGTCAGGGTGGCAACGGAACGACGGGAACGGGGAGAGGGGGGCAACATCGACGCAGTACTCCTGGGAAAGAGGGGTCCGCTGGCGATGGCTTGGGGACGTCCGTGTGGGGAATTTCAACAACTCTTAACAATCGTATCACGAACCATTCGCATTTGAAATGTAAGGATACGTTTGCTGCAGGTCCCCTGCGTCAGCGCCAGCTGGGCGGTTCTCCTTTCTTCCAGCAGATCAGTACAAGCGCCGCCACGACCGTCCAGGTGCACACCTGGAACGCCACGGGTTCTTTGAAGGGCGAGAACACGAACGGACACGCCACCAGCAGCGCAAAGGCGATGGTGTAGACCACCCATCCCTGCCAGGCGCACGGCAGGCCCCATCCCCAGCCATGAAACCGCGCGACAAACCAGTAGTGTTTCTCTTTCATTCCACCAAGACCAGTTGTCCGGCAACAACCGGCCGCAGTGCCAGCTTGTGGGTGATGCTGGTGATGGTCCGGCGCGGATCGGTCGGGTGCGGCCGCGAGGCGGTGCTGCTTCTCCCCTGGCGCCATAGCCCGAACATGACGATCTCCGCGCCCACCGGGAAGGACTTCAGCCATGCCGCATCGGAGTGCCCGATACTGACTTCGTAGAAATCCCTGCGGTCGGTCACGCCGGTGTGTTGATACTTCGGCTCACAGTTGAGGAAGGTCACGCCCTGGGAGTCACCGGGCTGCAGCATTCGATGTGACCGCACCGTTCCGAGCAGCGCCATCGGCAGCTCGCTGGATGCCGTGCCAAGCCGCTCCCATGCCTCGTCGTAGCGATCCTGCCCGTAGAAGAAGTTTGCCCAGTCGACTCGCTTCTTGCCCAGGCGCAGCGTCAGCTGCGCGCTCAGCAGCGTGGCCTCCCCGCACATCGCCTGCAGGATCAGCAGGTTGGTGAGGGTGCGCAGGTGGCCGTCGAGCGGCGCGTCTGCCGGGGGAAGGGTCGGCACGGCGCTACCGCGCTTTAGGGCCTGCTGGAGGATAAGCAGACGCAGCTCATACGCGCCGTCACCCAGGGCAGGCAGAAACTCGGGATCGGCTCCACTGGCGAGCAGGGTCTGCAGATGTGCGCGGGCGTTGTAGCGGCACCCAGGCAGGTGCTCAGCCCCCTTGTTCAACGCGATGTACGCAGGAACCGAGGCGGGAAGGGCACCGTCGGCACCGCTCCTGTCGTGCGCGGAGACGAACCGCACCGGCACGTTGCAGCCATCGCAGAGCAACGTCGGCAGGGTCTGCTGCGTGTCATGACGCTTCTGCAGGTCCGCCACCCGGTGCAGGGTGCCGTGCGTTCCCACGGCCTTGCGCATCTTGATTCCGCGACTCATCTGCAACCACTGCTTCGTTCAATGGCGACCATCATAGTCGCTTCGATCCAGCGCCCTGCGTCGCGAGCCGCAGCCGGTGTCCAGCAGTCGCTCAGCCCGGGTAGGACGGGAAGCGCTGATCCGGGTGTGTCTTCTTCCATTCGGTATGGGCGACGGTGCCCTCCCAGGCAAGGAAGGCACCGGGGATGCGCCCGCGGCCGGACCAGGTGGCACCGCTGTGCGGGAGCCAGAAGCGCGGCGGCAGCGCTTCGCGGGGGACTTTCGCCGGCTTGGCGCGTGCAACGGCGCTGGCCGATCCCTCGCTGCCCACCGCTGCCCGGATCCTGCGCTGTTGTTCCGGGCTGAAATCGGCGTAGGAAGCGGTGAGCAGCACGAGTGCGCGCTCGAACGCCTCCTTGGTGGCGGCCCGCAGCAGTGCGCTTTCATCCATTCCCGATCGCGCTACCGCAGCTGCCAAGGTGGCCTTCATCTTCGACGCGGACGGGGTGGTGGAGGGCTTGCGGGGCATGGAATTCCAAAGAAGAAGGGACTGACGGTGGGCACCATAGCAAATGCCGGTGTGAAGTCATCTTTTCGCGTGCGATGCCGCCTGGAACAGCCGTGCGCTGGCGCCCAGCCCTTCGACCAGGATCAGGGCCCCTTCGGTTCTGTACACCGCTGGGACACCTTGCGCCCCTCAACGAAGGCCCGTGTCGCGTTGGCGAAGCAGGATGGCGCAACCAATGCCAGCAGGTGCGCGCCACCGTCTACCGTGTGGAATGTCAGTGCCGTGATCCTGGCGAGCTCGGCGGCATGCTCGCGGGCACCAGCGTAAGCCGTGTTCGGATCCAGCGTGCCGTGCACCACCAGCGTTTTTGGCAGGCCGGTTGGCGTTTTGCCGAACCACGCGTCGCGCGGATAGGGCGGCACAGGGCTGTCGACCAGCAAGCCAGGAATCGGACTGATGAACAGTTTCCCCTTTTCCTCGGCCTCCACCATGGCCTTGGTCAGATCCGGGCGCGCATTGTTTTCCGACGCGGCAATCAGCATCACCAGGGGCAGGGCAGGGCGGTTGTCCCCGCCTTGTCCAAGCTGTGCCAATGCGGCATTCCAGTCGGTCACTGTGCGCTCCAGCGAGCGGGCATCGCCGCGGGAGAGGTCCCGCGTCATCTGCGGAATGCGATCGCGCAGCACCGGGAAGCTCAGCAGCGCGCCATAGAACCGACGCAGGTCACCGCCGGGCACCTGCTTACGCCATGACGCATCCGGTGCAGACGCAAGCAGCTGCGAGTGCGTCGCAACATCAGGGCCGCGCAGCACCTGCCGCCCGACCTCGTCCACCAGTGCCGTGCGCCGACTAAGGTCCCACTGCTGGGTTGCCTCGGGTGGCACCAAGCCATCCAGAATGAGTCCGTCCAGTGGGAAGGGTGCGACCTGCAACGCCCGCAACGCGAGCTGGGTGCCGTAGGAAACGCCGTACACCAGCAACTCGCCACTGCCGCGCTGGCTTGTGATCAGAAGACCAAGGTCCTGCGCGGCTTCGGTGATGGAAAACGCCTTGGTCCGCGTGGGGTTGGCGTACATCGCCCCGATGCACGGTCCCCATTCGGTCCCGGCAAGCGCGACACCGTCCGGGCTGTCGGTTGCCTCTTGAACCGGGCAGATCCGCGATGAGCGTCCAGTGCCGCGGTGATCGGCAATCACCAGGTCGAAGCCCGGGAACGCGCGCTGGTAGGTGGACAGCATCGGATACAGCGAGGCGCCTGCTTCGCCGGGACCGCCGGACAGCAACCAGACCTCTCCTCGTCTCGCAACACCGGTCGCGGCCGGTACGCGACGAACGAACAACGAGATCGTCTCGCCGTCCGGTTCGGCATGACGCAGGGGGACCTGCACGGTCATGCAGCGCGAGTCGCGCAGTTGCGGCGACGGCGCCGCATCGTCGCACGACACCGGAGAAGCCTGGATTTCTGCGTGGACCAGCGAGGGCAGGGCGACCAGCAACACAACATATAGCGCGGCGCGAAGCATGGGCAACTGACTCATCGGTGGACGGAGCGTGACGATGCGGCTTTACCGGGTCCTCCTGCGAATGCCGGAAGTAACGTCCCGATGGCGTTCGCAGACCGGCCAGATTCCAACCTGAACAGGCGTCGGTTCAGTGGAGGGTACGCAATGTTCCGGCAACCTTCGGCTACCAGATTCAATTCCACACCGATACGTTTGGAGGATCCAACGATGCTCACCTCAACCGCTTTCAGCTTCCGTGGCCTGGCCATGGCACTGGCTCTGACCGCTGGCGTCATCGCCGCAGGCGACGCCTCCGCGCTGTCGCGCAAGGACAAGAACACCTTGGTGGGTGCAGTGGTGGGTGGCGTGGCGGGGCACGTGCTGTCCAATGGCGACCCGATGATGACCGCAGGCGGTGCAGTGGCCGGCGGCGCGATCGGCAATGTGACCACCAAGGATCGCCGCGACAACCGCGACTATCGCTATGATCGTGATCGCCGCTATGACCGTGACCATCGTTACGAGCGGACCAGCCGCCACGACCGCCGCCATGACCAGCGACGCTGGGACCATGACCGCCGCAACCACAACCGTGGCTGGCGCTGATCGGGGTAGGCGGGGTCCCGCTTCGTTGTTCGCGTCAGGAGCGGATGTTCACGTCAGGCAAGTTGCTTCGGTATGAGTGCTACTCGCCCGCACGCGCTGACAAGCTGGCCCAGATGCGTCCTGCACGTTGCGCTTCCGTGGTGACGTTGACCACCGCCTGCTCGCCCAGGCGATCACGCAACTGCTGCAGATACAGGCTACGAGGCGTCACTATCTGGCCTATCGATTGCACGATCCCGCCTGGCTCCTCAGGCGGGAATTTTCCCGGACCAATAGTGCCAACCTGTCCCACACTCCAGTTCATCGCGAAGGGCGGTGCCTGGACGACGTAGATATCGTGCTCGGTGTTCCAGAACATCTGCTGCGCACCCGCCCATCCATGCCCACTGCCGCTGTACCGGCGGTTCTGCGCCCGCAGCATGTAGCCCTTGGTGTTGTCGTACAGCGTGCCCGTGGACCAGCGATGATGTGGACCACTGTCATTGCTGTCGCCTACGGCGACGCAGTCCAGGAACACGTTGGGGCCGGGGACCCGCGCGCCGATCACGAAGGTATGCCTGCCGCCCTCGTTGTAGCAGCGCTGGATCAGATTGAACGCCGAGTTGCCCTCGTACAGGAACACATAGCGGCGGGCGCCTTGGGTTTGGCCATACCTCGGGTCGAGATAGGCAATATCCTGCAGGGTATTGAACTGCGCGCCGTTGCGCGTCACGAATCCATGCGACACATAGCGCACGGTGACATCGCGAACCCATGAATTCTGGATCGAACCCAGGCGGAGCGCGGTATAGGGGCCGGAATCGGCGGTGCCATTGACCGTGCCGGTCTCGGGGTTACCCTCGAGGCGGAGGTCCTCGACGCCGACCTGGGAAATACGGTCGGGATCCGTGCGATAGACGCTGCCGCCACCGAAGCGGGTCTCGATGGCATCCATGACCGGGGCATCGAGAGTGATCGTGTCACGATCTACGGCGGTGACGAGGCGCTCGCTGTACATGGCGTAGTCGCTGGGCGTCCACCGGTATCGCGCGGTATCGATGCCCTCGGGGCCGACCCAGCGTGCATTGGGCTCCCTCGCGATGGACACGGTATCGCCTGCGCGATAGCCAGCCGCGGACGTCAGCTTGATCCGCATCGCCCCCACCGGGACGTAGTCCATGTTGATGGCGGTCCGGCGCGCGTCCCGGGCTGGGCGCGGCGCCGCGGATTCGCTGCTTCCCACTTCAAGGATTTTGCCCTGCCGATCGCCGACCTCGGAACGGATCACCGTGCCGTCTGCACCTCGGCCTTCACCGCGCAGCACTACACCGCTGGCCTGGATGGTGAGCGTCCTGCTCAACGTATAGCGGCCGCGCCGCAGCAGGACTGCGCCGCGTAGCCCCCGGCTGTCCTGTGCACGGGCGGCGACCGTGTCGATGGCTGCCTGGATGCGCGGGTAGTCGTCATCCTCGGTGCCTGGCTCGAGTATTGCGATGACAGGGATGCTGGAGCGGGTGGGCAGACGGACGCCGCCGCCTTGGTAGCCGGCGCGGGAGAAGTCCGGGACGATGTTGCGCGCCTGATCGCTGCCGCGTTCGGAATACAAGGCATAGCGCAGCAAGCCATTGCTGCCCAGATCCACCAATGGGCCGCCTTCTGCAGTATTGATGGGGTGGGTGAAGGCGCTGGTATCAGAAGCGCGCTCTGCCGCTGATAGGGTGGACAACGGGCAGACTGGCAACGCCACTAGCGTCAGCGCTGCGATTCGGCGAAACGCCAGGAGCAAAGGCATGCGGGCGGCGACCTTCCAAGGCGACGTGTCTGGCAATGTTAGCAATTGGCTCCACCCCTGCGGACCGTGCGACGTGGGTGGGCCGGTCCGCTCTTGGCCCGAAGCGGACTCGATACGCATTTGTCGCGAGTTTGGATGAGGGGCCAGGAGGTGGCACTTCGTGCCGCCGCTGCCGCCTTGGTGGAGCAGATCAAGCGCGTACCGCCCTGAGCCATTGGAGCCAATTGCTGCTCAGTCAAGTCACGCCATCGGGTAGCGGGACTTTGCAGGGGGTGCGAGCTGAGGCGATCTCGTCAGCAGCAACCTCAATCAAGATATTCCTCTTGGAAGTGCGGAACCTTTGCGAGTTGAAGCAGAGGCCGCGACTCGGGATTGACGTTGGGACTGTCATCCAGCGGACACGTACCTGAGGCATAAAGCCTGGCTGAGCTCTTGTGCATGCAATGCACGACAGCTTCGACGCGCAGGGAAATCTCATGAGCACTGCAAGTGCTGTAAGCAAGGCTGGAAAAGTGGGCGTTGCAACCTCTTCGCGAGGTAGTGGTGCAAAGGAGCTGCTGAACGGGGATTCCACGGACGCAACCAAGATGGTTGCATCGGGAGCCGTAGGTGGCTTGTCGTCTTCCAGAGGGGCTCAGGCATCCGATCAGCAGGGAGTAGACATCAGCGCTGGTTTGGTCGTCGAGCGGATAGAGCGCTGGCTCAACGAGAGGACGAAAGATGAGTAAGGGCGACATCATCAGGATCGAAATGCTATTGATGATCTGGCCTCTGTTTCCTGCCGTGATGTATTTGATCGCGGATGGGGCTGGAACCGCCTTCATCGTCTATATCTGTTCCGTTGCGGTGCCGCAGCCTTTCCTGCTCGTTCCCTACTTCATGGAAAAGCGGAGGCGGCGGCGCCGCTTCTGAACTCTCAGAGATTTTCACTCTGGATGATGCAAGAGCTGGCGAGACCCCAAGCGGCCCAGCTCGTGAGTTCAGACAGCCGCCAAGCTCTTCGAGCCTTGATGAAGAGTCCGCTGTTGGCCGAAAGTGGACGTTCGGGGGAGGAAGGAGGCGCCGACCGCTGGTAATGTCCGCTCCGCCACCCGTCTCGCCAGCGTGGATTGTCGACGGACCGCCGGGCGGATCCCACCAGTCTCGGCGAGAGCCCCTCGCATCGGCACCATTTCATCGGCGATCCGGGTGATTCATCGGCGGCTTCTGTGGCTTGGTCGCAAACGGGTTGCCACTCCCCCGCGCGGATGACAACTTGCAGCGGCGATCACGTCGACCTGGAGCCCCGCATGACCCCCGTTGCCCTGTATTCGCCTGATCGGGCCCGCGGCTGGCTGCCCTGGGCTTGGCTGACGCCGATCCTGATGATCCTGTTCAACGCGGTACCGGTGATCGCGCTGGACGGGTGGATGCAGTCGCAGCACTGGTCGACACCGAGCGGCGATCCGATTGGCCTCGCTGGCTTGTATGCGCTGCTGTGGATCGGCTTTGCGCCGACGCTGGTGGCTGTGCTGGCCTGGGTACACTTCGTCGAAGGGCGCTCGCTGGCGAGTATCGGGCTGACCGGTCCGGCGCCGCTGAAAACCTTCCTGCGCGGACTGACCGTTGGATTCGGCACGATCGCGCTGGTCGTAGTCGCGATCTGGATGGCTGGCGGCATGCAGGCGGCAGGTGTGGGGCAGGCCTGGCGGTCGCCCGTCAGTCTGCTGCACATCGGTCTGCTGCTATTGGGTTTCATGTTCCAGGCGAGCGTGGAGGAAGTCATCTTCCGCGGCTGGATGCTGTCGGTGGTGGCGCGCAAGACCAATGTCGCGGTGGCAGTGCTGCTGGTGTCGCTCGTTTTCTGCTTCCTGCATTTCAGTCCGCACCAGCCGCCCCGGGTCATGCTCGGCACGTTCCTGTTCTCGCTGTTCGCCTGCGTCTGGGCGCTGCGGACCGGCACTATCTGGGGCGTGATGGGCTGGCACGCGGGGTGGAACTGGTTGCTCGCGATCGGGTTCGAACTGCCCGTCACCGGCATCGATACGCACTTGCCGGCGCTGCTGGTGGCGCTGCGCCCGCAAGGCCTCGACACCCTGACCGGTGGCGCGGAGGGGCCGGAAGGCAGTTACGTGTGCAGCAGCTTCTTCGTCGCCGCGATCGCGTGGATCCAGTGGCGAAAGACGCGCGGCGCTCAGAACGTCTCGCCGACCAGCAGGTAACGCCACTCCCCGGGCGGCATCGCCCCGTCCGGGCCCTTGCTGATCGAGAAGGCCCTGCGTCTGCGGCGGACGCGCCAGATCGCTCCAGTCATCGCGCGCGCCGGCCCCGAGTTTTCGGCGGCGCGCAGGGCGTACGTGCAAGCGCATCCGGAAGCAGCGGGTGCTCGCTTTGCAATTTGCTACTGGCGCGGATTCCGCTCCAGATATTCAGCGAACCAGAGGCAGTTTAGGTTCGGGATGCGAGTGCCACTATCAGCTGGAACCGAGACTGCTTTTGCTGAGGTGTCAACAAAGGGTGATCTGGCTTCCTCGATAAAGCTCGACCAGGCCCACCTTCGGCTTACGTTTCGCGACGACTGCTCCTGGCTGGAAGCGGACTGCAAGAATGCGCCGGACACCTGGCATGGTGATCGGGGGGATTGAATGGGGAGGCTGAACCCATACTCGAATGGTCACTGTTTGCCGGCATCGGCGCACGGCGCTACCCTTGCCCGATGTCTATTTCACCCTCCGCAGCATTGGACGCCGGCCGCGGCCCCGCTGAGCATGACGTGCGCACCCAGATCATCGAGGCTGCCACCGCGCATTTCAGCCATTACGGCTACGACAAGACCACGGTGTCCGACCTGGCCAAGGCCATTGGCTTTTCCAAGGCCTATATCTACAAGTTTTTCGCCTCGAAGCAGGCGATCGGGGAGGTCATCTGCGCCAATTGCCTCGCCCAGATCGAAAGCGATGTGCATACGGCCTTGCAGGGAGTAGACGCTGCGCCGGATCGGCTGCGGGTGCTGTTTACCGCCATCGTGGAGGCCAGCCTTCGCTTGTTCCTCCAGGATCGTCGCCTCTATGAAATCGCTGTGGCGGCCGCGACCGATCAATGGCCGTCAACGCAGGCGTACCAAGGCCGCATCAGGGATCTTGTCGACGTCATTTTAAAAGATGGCCGCGCCTCAGGGGCGTTTGAGAACCAGACACCGCTCGATCAGACCAGTCGCGCGGTGTACCAGGTTCTGGTCCCGTATCTGAATCCGGTGACGCTTCCACACCTGTCGGTTATGCACGAAGAATCGCCCAAAGCCTTGCAGGAGCTGGTTCTCAGGAGCCTTTCACCCCAAAAATAGTAACTATTGACGAAAATGGTCACTAGGAACAGAATGCGTCCGGATACCCCACTCCGGAAGAGCGCATGCGTCGCCGTTTTGTAGTCAAAGCCATCTCCTGTGTTGTTCCGCTGTTGCTTGTGGCGTGCGGAACGTCGGACAACATCGACCCCCGCACCGCGCCGCCCATCGTCCGGGTTGCCCAGGTCCAGGCAGCTGCGGGAAACGCACGCACGTTTACGGGCACCATCGCCGCGCGGGTGCAGAGCGATCTGGCGTTCCGAGTGGGAGGCAAGATCACCGAGCGCTTCGTCGAGACCGGGCAGACAGTCAAGCGTGGCGAGGCCCTTTTCCGGATTGATCCAAGTGACTTGAACTTGGCAGCGGCCTCTCAGCAGCAGGCGGTCATTGCGGCCCGTGCGCAGAGCGTTCAAGCCATTGCCGACGAAGTGCGGTATCGCGATCTGGCGGCAAAGGGCGTCGTGTCCCGATCGGCCTACGATCAGATCAAAGCAGGGGCAGACGCAGCAACGGCACAGCTCAAAGCGGCCGAAGCGCAAGCCCGCGTTGCGCGTAACGCCAGTCAATACACGGTGCTCGTCGCCGATGCCGATGGCGTGGTCATGACCATCTCCGCTGAGCCCGGTCAGGTAGTGGCGGCGGGGCAGATCGTGGCCCGGCTTGCCCGTGCAGGCAGCAGGGAGGCAGTGGTCCAATTGCCCGAGACGCTGCGCCCCCAGATCGGCTCTGCGGCGTCAGCCTCCTCGTTCGGGGGGAGCGGGACGATCCACGCACGGTTGCGCGTGCTCTCTGAATCGGCAGACCCTGCCACCCGAACCTTCGAAGCCCGTTACACGCTCGAAGAGGGCAGCTCCCCATTGCCGCTGGGTTCTACGGTGGCGATCGAGCTTGCAGGCGCAGCGCCTGCTGGCATCCTGGCTGGAGTTGAGGTTCCGCTGGGCGCGCTGTTCGATCCCGGCACCGGAACCGGCGTATGGGTGATCAGCGGTGAGCCGCTCAAAGCTCATTGGACGCCTGTTGCCGTCAAGCAGCTAGGCGATGACCACGCCTTGGTCGAAGGCGCATTGAAGGCCTCCGATCGCGTGGCGGCGCTTGGGGCACATATGCTCCGCGAAGGGCAGGTGGTTCGCCTGGCTGACAGCGCCACGAGCCCCGCTGCAGACGGAGCCCGTCAGTGAGTGGGTTCAATCTGTCGGCGCTTGCGGTGCGCGAGCGCGCCATCACGGTCTTTTTGATCTTCCTGATTTCCGTTGCCGGCATTGTTTCTTTCTTCCAGCTCGGCCGCGCAGAGGACCCCGCGTTTACCGTCAAGGTCATGACCATCGTGACCGCCTGGCCAGGTGCCACGCCCACGGAAATGCAGGACCAGGTCGCCGAGAAGCTGGAAAAACGCCTGCAGGAGCTGCGCTGGTATGACCGCAGCGAAACCTATACGCGGCCCGGGCTGTCCTTCACCACGCTGACATTGCAGGACGGCACGCCGCCTTCGGAGGTGCAGGAGGAGTTCTACCAGGCGCGCAAGAAGATGGACGACGAAGCGGCGAACCTGCCCGCAGGCGTGATCGGTCCGATGGTCAACGACGAATACGCGGATGTCACCTTCGCTCTATTCGCACTGAAAGCGAAGGGCGAACCGTTCCGCGTGTTGGCGCGCGACGCTGAAACCCTGCGTCAGCGTTTGCTGCACGTGCCCGGCGTGAAGAAGGTCAACATCATTGGTGAGCAGTCCGAGCGCATCTATGTTGAGCTGTCGCACGAACGCCTGTCGAACCTCGGTATCACGCCGCAGGACGTGTTCGGGGCACTGAACGGACAGAACGCGTTGACCCCTGCGGGCTCGGTAGAGGCCGAGGGCCCGCAGATATTCATTCGCCTCGATGGCGCACTGGATCAGCTGGACAAGATCCGCGATACGCCCGTCATTGCGCAGGGCAAGACGATGAAACTGCGGGACATTGCCACCGTCAAGCGGGGGTATGAAGATCCGTCGACCTTCATGATCCGCAACAATGGCGAGCCGGCCATGCTGCTTGGGATCGTCATGCGTGACGGCTGGAACGGCCTGGATCTCGGCGCCTCACTGGATGCGGAGGTGAAGAAGATCAATGACGGTCTTCCTGTCGGGATGGCGCTGGATAAGGTCACCGATCAGGCGGTGAACATCAGCGCGTCGGTTGACGAGTTCATGGTGAAGTTCTTCGCCGCGCTGCTGGTGGTGATGCTGGTGTGCTTTGTCAGCATGGGCTGGCGGGTGGGTATCGTGGTGGCGGCAGCCGTGCCGCTGACGCTGGCTGCGGTGTTCATGGTCATGGCAGCGACCGGAAAGAACTTCGACCGCATCACGCTCGGCTCGCTGATCCTGGCGCTGGGCCTGCTGGTGGACGACGCGATCATCGCCATCGAAATGATGGTAGTGAAGATGGAAGAGGGTTACAGCCGGGTCAAGGCATCGGCCTACGCGTGGAGCCATACGGCAGCGCCGATGCTTGCCGGCACCCTGGTGACTGCGGTGGGCTTCATGCCCAATGGCTTTGCACGGTCCACCGCTGGCGAATACACCAGCAACATGTTCTGGATCGTGGGTATTGCGCTGATCGTGTCGTGGGTGGTCGCGGTGTTCTTTACACCTTACCTCGGGGTAGAGCTTCTGCCTGAACTCAAGACCGTGGAAGGGGGACACAGCAGTCTCTACGACACGCCGCGCTACAACCGTCTCCGGTCGATCCTGGCACGCGTGATCGGGCGCAAGTGGCTTGCCGCAGGCTCGGTGATTGCACTGTTCGTGCTCTCGGTAGTGGGTATGGGGCTGGTCAAAAAACAGTTCTTCCCCATCTCTGATCGCCCAGAGGTATTGGTCGAGGTGCAGATGCCCTACGGCACCGCCATCGAACAGACCAGCCTGGCAACCAAAAAGGTCGAGGACTGGCTGTCGAAGCAGGACGAATCGAAGATCGTCACGGCTTACATTGGTCAGGGCGCGCCCCGGTTCTATCTCGCCATCTCGCCGGAACTGCCGGACCCGGCGTTTGCCAAGATCGTGGTGCGCACCGACAGCCAGGAACAGCGCGATGCACTGAAAGCCAAGCTCCGTCAGGCCGTGGCCGAGGGCTTGGCGCCTGAGGCGCGGGTGCGCGTGACCCAGCTGGTGTTTGGGCCTTACTCGCCCTATCCGGTGGCTTACCGTGTCAGTGGTCCGGATCCGGACGTCATTCGGGGCATTGCGGCCAAGGTCGAGCAGACCCTGCACGCCAGCCCGATGATGCGCACTGTGAATACCGATTGGGGCGCACGCACGCCGACCCTGCACTTCACGCTGGATCAGGACCGTCTGCAAGCGATGGGGATGACGTCGGCATCCGTCTCACAGCAATTGCAGTTCTTCCTGAGCGGAGTGCCGGTCACTGCCGTGCGTGAGGACATCCGCACCGTCGAGGTTGTTGCTCGGTCAGGCGGGGACACGCGTCTGGATCCTGCGCGGATTGCGGACTTTACGTTGGTTGGTGCTGCTGGCCAGCGCGTGCCCCTGTCCCAGATCGGCACGGTGGAGGTTCGAATGGAAGAGCCGGTGCTGCGCCGCCGTGATCGGGTGCCCACCATCACCGTGCGCGGTGACATTGACGATGCGTTGCAGCCGCCCGACGTATCGGCAGCGATCAGCAAGCAGCTTGAGCCACTCATTGCCTCGCTGCCTGAGGGCTACGCCATCGCCCAGGCCGGGGCCATCGAGGAATCGGGCAAGGCAATGAGCGCCATGCTGCCGCTGTTCCCCATCATGCTGGCGGTGACCCTGCTGATCATCATTCTGCAGGTGCGCTCCATCTCCGCGATGATCATGGTCTTCATGACCAGTCCGTTGGGACTGATCGGCGTGGTCCCAACGCTGCTGCTGTTCCAGCAACCGTTCGGCATCAACGCGCTGGTGGGGTTGATTGCGTTGTCCGGCATCCTGATGCGCAACACGCTCATCCTCATCGGCCAGATCCACGAGAACGAAGAAGCCGGGATGGAGACCTTCCACGCCATCATCGAGGCGACGGTTCACCGAGCGCGCCCGGTGATCCTGACCTCCTTGGCAGCGGTGCTTGCGTTCATTCCGCTGACCCATTCGGTGTTCTGGGGAACGCTTGCCTACACGTTGATCGGCGGCACCATCGCCGGCACCGTGATGACGCTGGTCTTCCTGCCGGCGATGTATGCCATCTGGTTCAAGGTCCGAGCGGAAAAGACCCCCGTTGCCTGACATTGGCCCGGACCGCTTTTGTATGGGAGTGATTCATGAGCATTGCTGACAAAGACCGCATCGTGGTGACCGGAATGGGCGTCGTCAGCCCACTCGGCTGCGGGGTCGAAACCGTCTGGTCGCGCCTCTTGGCCGGGCGCTCCGGCATCGGGTCACTGGGTGCTGATATTGCGGCGGGAACCGGCTGCGAGGTCGGCGGGCGCGTGCCTGATCGCATTCACGATCCGGAGGCGGGCTTCGATTCGACGGGCATCATCGCGCCGAAAGACCTCAAGAAGATGGATCGCTTTGTTGAGTTCGCGCTGGTCGCCGCTCATGAAGCGCTTGCGCAGGCGGGTTGGCGTGATGCCGATGAGCAGGGATTACTGCGAACGGCGACCGTGATTGCCACGGGCATCGGTGGGTTTGGATCCATCGTCAATGCGGTCCACACCACCGACAGTCGTGGGCCTGGCAGGCTGTCGCCATTCACCGCGCCGACCTTCCTGGCCAACATGGCGGCGGGGCAGGCCTCGATCCGTTACGGGTTCAAAGGTCCGCAGGGCGCACCCGTGACGGCGTGCGCAGCGGGCGTCCAGGCGATCGGCGACGCAGCGCGCCTCATTCGGGCCGGTGAGGCGGACATCGCGCTGTGCGGCGGTGCGGAGGCCGCGATGCACCAGGTCAGCCTGGGTGGCTTCGCCGCTGCCAAGGCGCTCAGCACGTCGTTCAACGACACCCCCCAAGCCGCCTCTCGCCCCTTCGATGAGCAGCGGGACGGGTTCGTCATGTCGGAAGGGGCAGGGTTGCTGGTCATTGAGCGGCTGGACCACGCCCTGGCCCGTGGCGCCAGGCCGCTCGCCGAGCTGGTGGGCTATGGCACCACCTCTGATGCCTACCATCTGACGGCCGGTCCCGAGGACGGCAGCGGGGCACGGCGGGCCATGGAGATCGCACTGGCGCAGGCGGGCATCACGCCGGCGCAGGTGGATCACATCAATGCGCATGCGACCTCTACGCAGGTAGGTGATCGGGCAGAGCTCGCGGCGATGCGCGCGCTGTTCGGATCCCGCCCTGATCTTCTGATCTCTGCCACCAAGTCGAGTACCGGGCATCTGCTTGGGGCGGCTGGTGGCATAGAAGCCATCTTCACCGTGCTCGCCCTGCGTGATCAGGTCGCGCCGGCCACGCTCAATCTCGTTCGTCCGGATCCGTTCGCCGAAGGTCTTTCGATCGTCGCCGGACAACCTCGCAAGGCCGACATGGAGTTTGCGATGACCAATGGCTTCGGCTTTGGTGGCGTGAATGCCAGCGCAGTATTCCGACGCCTATGAGATCGAGCAGTTCACTCCCCTCGGCGAGCAAGACTGCGATGCGCTGGGAGAAGGCGAGGTCGAGGAGCAGGCAGGGGATTCTGGAAGCGGCTGGCCACGTGTTCATCGACGATGGTTTTGAGAAGGCGACGATGAAGCGGATCGCGGAGGTTTGTGGGGTCACCAAGGCTACGGTGTATGCGCACTTTCGCGACAAGGTACGCCTCTACAACGCGGTCATGGACAGGTACTTGGCATCGATGCCGGAGGCCACGTTCGATCCGGGCGCGGAAGTGGAACTGGCCGGTGCATTGACTTGCATCGCTCAGGGCATCCGGACATTGGCGTCGCACCCTGCCTGCCAAGCGTTTTGCCGCACGTTGACGCGCTCTGAGCTGGACAAAGGCACCTACCTGGAGCGCTGGAACGCAATACTCCAGCCGTATGCACAGGCAGCAGTCTGTGCGCTCGCAAACGTGTCACGCAGTCAGATCAACAGCGAGGATGGAGAAAAGTTCCTGCGACTTATCCTCGCGGAAGAGGGCCTGCCACAAGGCACCGAGCCGGTTTCCAGCAGCGATGCAACGATTGCGCTTTTCTTGCGCTCGTATGGTTCGGAGTTCGCCAGATCATCCACCGCCAGTATCACAGCTCCAATTCTGCGTCAGCCAACGGAAACTCCTGCTGCCTGATGCTCCATGTGCGCGAAGGGCTTTGGCAGGCTTGCACCTGAGCCTCTCCTCGCTTTTCTTGCCTGGATTGACGGGGGCGCGCTCGCCCCCTCGGTATGGAAGCTCGTGAAGTCGCGTATCGCAATCACAATCGGCCCGTATGACCGCCGCCGCGCCTCCAGCGCTTCTGGTGGAAATCAAGCTTTTGGAGGCGCACTTTCTGACTAGTGGCACTGTTCATGAGCCAGCGGAAGGCGAGAATGGGTGCACTCCCGCGCGGCATTACACGGCCGGCATCCGCCCACATCGAGGTCTTCCTGTGAACACGCTGCAGCAACTCATTTCGAACACCCCGCTGTGGGTCTGGGTGCTTCTGGTCTTCCTGATCACGCGCGGTATCGCTGCCATGAAACCGGCAGAAACGTCGCTTACGAAGCTGGCAACCGTGCCGGCCCTCTTCACCGTTTGGGGACTCTGGTCAATCAGTCACCGTTTTGGCAGCACCTGGGGAGCGTGGGGGGAGTGGCTGGTCGGTATCGGTGTCGGGATGGCGCTAGGCTGGTTGCTGCTGCGTCGTGCAACGCTCACCCTCAATGCGGCGACGGGGAAGCTGTGGCGCAGTGCTGACTATAGTCTGCTGCCGCTGCTGCTGGTTACGTTTGCGGTGAAGTACGGCTTTGAGGTCGCGCTGTCCGTGGCTCCGTCGCTTGCCGCCGATGGCGGTTTCCGCGCTGCCTACCTGCTGCTGTCGGGTGGATTCACCGGCATCTTCATTGGCAAGTACTGGCGGTACCTGCGCGCGTCCCGCGTTGCATCGGCGCGCAGGGAGGATCTGGGCGGGGTGCACTGATACTCCTCACAACAAGATCGTCGCGCTTGCATTTGATGTCACCCGACCGCAATTGCCTTGGCGAGGCTGAGGTGAACGCCCGAGGATGCTCTACTTCACTTGTTGGCACCATCCTCCCGCTATGAGATCCAGCCGTATCAACGGAGTGAGACACTTGGAAGGCCATGCCGTATTTCAAGTTCATGTTGTCTGGCAAGGGAATCGATCTACCATTTGACGGCGTGTAGGGTTCTTTTCCGGCAGTTTCGGACAGAAAGCCTCCGGCTACACCTTTTATCGACGCGAAGATTAGAATCTGTTTGGTAAATCCTGTACCGCCCGCACCGTCATGGAGGCGCGCCTGCGATGATATGGATATCCAGATACACCCTCTGTGGTGTTGCGATTGCGATCAGTTGGTTGGTGCCGTTTGCGGCGTTGGCGCTGCCAAGCGGCGTTCAACAGGCGCTACATCGCGTGGCGACCGTCGCGCAGGTGCCAGCGTCAAAGGAGGCAGCAGAGGCACTCTGGGGAGTTCCGATGGATGCCCCTGTGGTGCTGCATGATCCCGCCACCGGAACGAGTTGGCGTTGGAATGTCGTTGATGAGGCGGTGGAACCCGTTGGCCTGCGGAAGGATCAGCCGCCTGCGAATACATGCATCGATATCGACGGCGACCCCAACGTCCTGTTGATGCTGCCGCTGCCCACGGACAACGACGGACTCGCGACGCTGTTCTGGCATGAACAATGGCATTGCGTGCAGGCCGTGCTTGGGCTCTCGGCTTCCGAAGGCGACACCGCGCATCTTGACGGTGAGCTTGGCCGCATGGCGTTGCGGTTGGAGATGCGTGCGTTGGCGCAGGCGCTGTCCGCACACGATGATCGTGACGCCCGGCGGCATGTCGCCGCAGCGCTGCGATTCCGGGCACTTCGCTCGGCGGGCTCGACATCGGGCACCCGCGTGCTGACCGAGGAGGCGAGGGTTGAGCGCAATGAGGGCCTTGCCGAATACACGGGCCGCCGGGTCGCGGCGGCTGCCAACAGGGCTGGCATGGTGCCGGCGTTGGTGCAGTCTCTGGCTGCAGCAGATGCCTCGCCGAGCTTTGTCCGATCGGCGGCGTACGTGACCGGGCCGGCGTACGGGATGTTGCTGGATCGGTGGTCGCCGCAATGGCGCAGCGGGCTGTCGCCCACATCCGACCTGTCTGCACTGCTGGCCGAACAGCTAGGTATGCCGCTCAGCGCAACCGGGGCGGAACGTGTCGGTCGCCGTTATGGGATGGACGAGGTGCGTGCCCAGGAACATGAGCGCGCCAGGATCCGTGCGCATCGCAGTGCCGAGTATCGCAGGCGGTACCTCGGTGGGGACGCGGTACGGCTTCCACTGAGCAGACCGTCCGCGTCGTTCGATCCGCGCGCGCTCTTTCCGCTGGACGAGGTGGGCACGGTGTATACGCCCCTCACGGTGCGTGACGAGTGGGGTGAACTCACGGCGGAATCGGGTGCGCTGATGTCAAAAGACTGGACACTTGTCACGCTGAGTGGCGGTGAAGTTACCGGTAGTGCCTCCAACTGGACAGGGCCGGGCTGGACACTCGTTCTCAACGCGGGCTGGCGCCTCGAGAAGGACTCAGATGGCTGGCGTTTGACGAATGCACGGGGAGGCGATGACCACAGCTAACGAGGTTTGGGTCGGCACTTGAACACGGCTCAATGCAGTGCCAAGTGCCCATCCGCACCTGGCACCGGCACCCGCCAGGTCCTCGGCGGCATGCGACGTGTCACCAGGCCAACGAAGACGGTGCCAGCGTCAAGCCGGAGCGACACGCTTGAGTCGCCGTGTGTGAGCGCGTCGGAGACCGCACGCTTGATGTCCTGATCAATGAACACCAGCCCCAGTGCGAACACGGTGATCCTGCGCGAGATTTCCTCCGCATATCCAGATGGCCTGACGGCTGCTGCCGATACCCGGCGCACGTGTTGTCCGTTCACTTGATCCATAACGAAGGCAAACAGCGTAGCGGTCTGCGCGTCATCGGCCAGCACGCTCGCAAGGCGGATCAGCGTATCCCCCTCGGATACGCCGATGCTGGTACGCACGCTGGCACGCGTGCCCTGGATGTCGACGTGACATTTATCTGCCTCCAGCGTTGAAGCGGGGCGGGAAAGGGAAACACCGATAGTGCGCATCAGTTGTTCGCGTACGCAGCTGGTGCATAGGGCGAGGGCATTTCACGCGCCACGTTCTGCGTTGCGAAAGAAGCCGCCAGCAGCGCCAGACCCAGAGCGGCCGGGATGGCGCCTTTTGGCTTTCCAACGCCCAGGTGTGCCAAGCCGGACAGGACCAGGTGATACAAGGTTCCGGCGTAGGCGAGATCGCTAAGCGCGACGTTGAAGCGTGACAGAATAACCACCGGTGCCAGTAGCTTGATGAGCACCATGAACGGCACCAGAAAACCGGCGGAGAAGCCGAGCTCTGCCTGCGCGTTACGGACGAACGACGCTTTGCTCAGATACAGAAATGCCGAAGAAACGTAGAGCAATGACAGCAGTGCTGTGCTGATCCAGTAGATATAGGTTGTGATCATGAAACTCTCCCGTGCGTTGAGGTGATGTCAGTGCGGGGAGAGAATGTCGACTACGATGAAACACCACAAGCAGGATGAAATACTCGGGATTAGTATGGAAAACAATACCAATGAGAGCGGTGGGATGAATATGCACGAGGAGATGCGTCGCGCATTTTCCCTGCTCTCGGGAAAGTGGAAGCTGGAAATCATGTGGCTGCTGAACCAGCGCATCTACCGATTCGGCGAGTTGCGCAAGGCGATTCCAGGCATCACCCAGCACATGTTGACCGCTCAGCTTCGTGAGCTCGAGGACGATGGACTGGTCTCACGCACCGTCTTTGCCGAAGTGCCGCCTCGCGTGGAGTACGAGATGACGGCCAAGGCGCGGGCACTCGGGCCGACCACGGAGGCACTCATGGCGTGGTGGCAGGAGCACGGAAGTGGACTCCCCAAGCGGCCCACAACGCGCGGTCGTACCGCAAAGCAGAGGTGAAGGAGGTGGTCGCGTCCTACCGCATCTCCACCACCACCTTGCCCTTGGCCCGGCCACTCTCGACATGGGCCAAGGCGCTCTGGGTCTCCTGGAGCGGGAAGACCCTGTCGATGACCGGGCGGATCACACCGGACTCGACCAGCGAGGTGACCTCGCCAAGTTGCTGCCCACTGGCCCGCATGAAAACGAACGTGTAGGTCACGCCCTTCTGCTTCGCCTTACTGCGGATGCCATGGCTGAGCAGGCGCATGACCTGCTTGAGCAGCCAGGCCAGGCCGCGCGCAGTGGCAAATGCGGGCGTGGGCGGCCCGGAGATGGAGATGAGGTGTCCGCCTGGCTTGAGAATCTGCAGCGAACGGGTCAGTTCGTCTTTGCCGAGGCTGTTGAGCACCACATCGTAGTCACGCAGTTCCGTCGCGAAATCCTGTTGTTTGTAATCGATGACGACGTCTGCGCCGAGATCCTTCACCCACGCGACGTTGGCGGTACTGGTGGTAGTGGCCACGAAGGCGCCCAGATGTTTGGCGAGCTGGATCGCCACCGTCCCGACGCCGCCGGAACCCGCCTGGATGAAGACCTTCTGGCCCGGTTTCAGCTGGGCGGTTTCGACCAGCGCTTGCCACGCGGTCAGCGCGACCAGCGGCAGCGAAGCGGCCTCCACCATGGTGAGGTTGCTGGGTTTGAGCGCCACCGAGGCAGCATTGACCGCAATGAACTCGGCGAACGTGCCGATGCGATCATCGTCGGGACGGGCATACACCTCATCGCCGGTTTTGAACTGGTGCACCCCGGCGCCGACACTTACCACGGTGCCGGCCATATCGTTGCCAAGAATCAGCGGCAGGCGATAAGGCAGGATCAGCTTGAACTCCCCGGTGCGGATCTTGGTGTCCAGCGCATTGACGCTGGCCGCGTGCACGCGGATGAGAACATCGTCATCGCGCAGCGGCGGCTGCGGGGCGTCGCCGATGCGGCCGGTCTCCTTTTTGCCATAACGGTCGATGAGGAAGGCTTTCATGGGCGGTGTCTCTGGTTGAGGGATGCCGTCGGGCTGCGGGGCAGGGAACGTGGTGGGCGCATCAGTTATCGAGGAACGCCAGCGCGTCCCGAACGAACTCGGTGTGATACTGGAAAATCCCACCGTGACCGGCGTCGTCGTAGATGCCCAGCGTCGCATTGGGAAGGCGGTGGGCGAGGTCGCCACTGTTGGGTGTCGGGACCATGATGTCGCTGTCGCCATTGGCAACCAGTACCGGGATCTGGATCTGGCCAAGGTCCTGGGGCGGTTGCCTTCCCCAAGCAGTGATGGCCTTCAGTTGACGCAGGAAGGCGGTGGGTGAGGCAGGCCTGTCGCGATCGTTTCTGCGCTCCTGCAGTCGCTGCAGGAAGTCATTCGCCGCCTGTCGGCTGCGGGCGCTGGCGGTGAAGAACAGGTAGTACTTCGGATCGCGCCGCGTCAGCAGACCCTTGAGGATCAATGGCCAGGACACGCGGCCCACCCGGTCGATACCGCGGCCACCCGCTGGCCCGGTACCGGTGAGGATGAGCCGACGCACCAGGTCAGGTGCGCCCAGCACCACCTGCTCCGCAACGAAGCCGCCGAGCGAGAAGCCGAGCAGATCGATGCGGCCCAAGCCCATCGCGCGAATCAGCGCGATCGTGTCCTGCGCCATTTCCGCGACGCTTACCGGTGCTTTGCCACCTGATCCTCCAATGCCACGATAGTCGATGGCGATGACCCGATGCCGGCTGGCCAGGCCATCCACGATGCGCGGGTCGAAGTTGTCCAACACCGCGCCCCAGTGGTTGAGCATGACCAGCGGGATGCCGTGCCGTGGCCCCAGTCCGCGGTAAGCGAACCGGGTGCCATCGACCTCCAGCGAGCGGGTCGGTGCATTCTCGAACCCGTGCCTGGATTCGGGGAGCGTGCTGGAAAGCGTCATGGTCGCGTACCTGTGGGGTCAGGGCTTCACTCGGTGGGGCGATAGCGTTCCGCCGCCTGCGCCTGCCGGATGTCCGAGAGCAGGCCCTGACGCGATGCGTCCAGCGTGTCCCAGCGTTCGGCCACATGCAGCGGTGGAATGGTGACGGTCTCGCGGCGATCAAAGCCGACCAGCGCCGCATCAACCAGCTCGCCGACATCCATTACCTCCGACAGCGTATTGATGTCGATACCGGCCCGCTCCCAGATCTCGGTACGTGTCGCCGCGGGCAGCACGGCCTGCACATAGACGCCCTTGGGCGACAATTCCAGGGTAAGCCCCTGCGACAGGAACAGCACGAAGGCTTTGGTCGCACCGTAGACGGACATGCCGAACTCCGGCGCCAGCCCGACCACCGAGCCGATGTTGATGATCGCGCCTTCACCGGCGCTGGCCAGCCGTGGTGCAACGGCCGCGGCAAGGCGGGTCAGGGCGAGGGTGTTCAGCGTGATCAGCTGTTCAATGCTGTCGGCCGACTGCTCGGTGAAGCCACCGGATTGGGCGATGCCCGCGTTGTTGATCAGGATGCCGATGCGCGCATCGTCGCGCAGGCGGGTTTCAACGGTGGCCAGGTCGGCGCGCTGGGTGAGGTCGGCCGGCAGTACCTCGACGGCAACACCCGTGTCATGTCGCAGGCGCTCGGCCAGTGCGTCCAACCGCGCCGTGTCGCGCGCGACCAGCACCAGGTCGTGGCCGCGCCGTGCGAAACGTTCGGCGTAAACGGCACCGATGCCGCTCGAGGCGCCGGTGATGAGAACAGCAGGAAGCAGGCTCATGGTATGTCTCTTCAGATGTAATGGGTGAACGTGGGTGCAGCGCTGCGTTTGCGGCCTGCTTACTGCGCAGGCATATCGGTCAGTGCGGGGTAGTCGGTGTAGCCTTCGGCGCCGCCGCCGTACAACGTGGCCGGATTCAATGCATTCAGGGGCGCGCCCGTCTTCAGGCGCTCGACCAGATCGGGATTGCTGATGAAGGCGCGCCCAAAGGCGAACAGGTCCGCCTTGCCCTCGGCAAGCTGCGTACCGGCCAGTTCCAGGTCGTATCCGTTGTTGGCCAGATAGGTCCCCTTGAAGCGACCGCGCAGCCCATCGAAGTTGAAGGGTGCGACGTCGCGCGGGCCCCCTGTCGCGCCTTCGACCACATGCAGATAGACGATGCCCTGCGCGCTGAGCTGATCGACGAGGTAGTCGTACTGCGGCTGCGGGTCGCTGACCGTGGCAATGGCGTTGGCCGGGGAGACCGGCGAGATACGCACGCCTGTGCGATCGGCACCGATCTCGGCTGCCACGGCGGCCGTGACCTCCAGCAGCAGGCGCGCACGGTTTTCGATCGAGCCGCCGTAGGCGTCGGTGCGCTGGTTGGCACCGTCCTTGAGGAACTGTTCGAGCAGGTAGCCGTTCGCGCCGTGGATCTCCACGCCATCGAACCCGGCGGCGATCGCATTGGCGGCGGCCTTGCGGAAGTCGTTGACGATGGCGGGCAGCTCGTCGATCTCCAGAGCGCGCGGCTCGGACACATCGACAAAGCCGTTGTGGACGAAGGTCTTGGTCTGCGCCCGGATGGCCGAGGCGGACACCGGCGCGGCGTTGCCGGGCTGCAGATCCACGTGCGAGATGCGGCCCACGTGCCACAGCTGCACGAAGATGCGTCCGCCGCGCGCGTGCACGGCGTCGGTGACCTTGCGCCAGCCATCGATCTGATCCTGCGTGTACAGCCCCGGGGTGTCCTGATAGCCCTGGGCCTGCGGCGAGATCTGGGTGGCCTCGGTGATGATCAGGCCGGCCGAGGCGCGCTGGGCGTAGTAGGTGGCTGCAAGCGGGCTGGGCACGAGGCCGGCACCGGCGCGGTTGCGCGTCAGTGGTGCCATCACGATGCGGTTGGCCAACGTGATCGGGCCAAGGGGGTAGGGCTGGAAAAGGGGCGAGGTCGTCATGGTCGGTGCGATGTCGTGATCGTTGAGGGGTGGCGCCGGCGGGCAGGGAGTCGTGCCGCCTTGGAGTGCCACAATGATGATGACCGTAATCTTAGATGTCAATGGTTTGATGATGGTTGTCATCTATTCGTGCTAAAGTGCGCTCCTATCGATTCAGGGCATCAAGAGACAACGGGTCATGAAGGTCACCAAGGCACAGGCGCAGGCCAACCGGGCGCACATCGTTGAGACCGCCTCCACGCTGTTCCGGGAGCGGGGCTACGACGGGGTGGGCGTGGCAGACCTGATGGCGGCTGCGGGCTTTACCCACGGCGGCTTCTACAAGCACTTCGGCTCCAAGGCCGACCTGATGGCCGAGGCAGCCAGCTGCGGCCTGGCGAAATCGGCCGATGCCGCGGCCGACATGGACCTGGCCAGCTTCATGAGCTACTACCTCTCCCGGCAGCATCGTGACGCGCCAGGCCAGGGGTGCACCATGTCAGCGCTGTGCACCGACGCGGCGCGTCAGCCGGAGCCGGTCAAGGCGGCTTTCGCGGCAGGTATCGAGGCGCAGCTGGCGGTCTCTCCTTTCCCGGAGGGGCAGATCGACGGCGCCACGGCCGAAAAGGCGCGTGCGCGGCGTATCGCCCTGATGGCCCAGGCGGTTGGCGCCATGGTGTTGTCCAGGTCCTGCCCGGACGATTCGCCGCTGGCAGATGAAATCCTGGAGGTGTGCCGGGCGGACGTGCTGGCGCGCCTGTCAGGCGTGCCCATTCGCTGACGCGTGCTGGGGCCACCGTCCCCAGCGGTAGCGCAGTGATGCGGTGAGTGGGATGACTCTCAGTCGCTGCGCGTTGCCTCAAAGCGGTAGGGATCACCCTGATCCGCAAAGCGCAGCAAGTAGCGCGCAACGCGCGTCTTGCCATCGGACAGCACGTAGTCCACCTGCAGGCCGGTCGGATGGTTTTCCTGCTCCGCGCCGAGGTAGGTGGCGCTCGGATAGCTGAAGCCGCCATGGGGCGCTTCCCGTACGCCTGCACAGCTGGCAAACAGCGGCGGCAGGGTGTACAGACGCTCACCATGCAACAGCAGCACCGCTGTGTAGCGGACGGCGGTGCCACTGCTGGAGTAGTGCATATCCAGGCAAACCGACGTGCCGCGCTGCCAGGCCGTTACGGCCGCCAGGCTCTCCGGGTCGATCGTCGTCTCACTGGCACTGGGCCACTGCGGTGACGCCAGGCTCACGGCGCGGCTCATTGGCCAACGCCGCGCGCCCACCATCAACGCCTGGCCATCAAAGGCAACATCAAGGCCGCCCTTGGGGGGCGTCATGGGCAGGTCGCCGGGCGTGGTCCACAACGGTTGGTCGTAGCGGCGCAGCGCCTGGTGCATCGAGGTCGCCCAGAGGCATTGACGGGGTGATTCCGTGCAGGGCATGGCCAGCGACGTTCCCGATTCCGGAAACAGGGCGCCGCCGAGTGAGCGGTAGAAATCGCTATAGTCGGTAAACATGACAGGCGCGGCATGGGCTGCTGCTGGCAGGCACACGCTCAGCAGCACAGCCAACGCACGGGGGAAGGGGAACGGAGTGCTTTCCATGTGGGTAGTGGGCAACGCATCCAACATCATTGTCTCATCCAGCTCGATTGGAACCTTGCAGCGACGATCCCTGCAACCTGCCTCACTGCACCGGGTTCTGGCACGGTCATGCCGGGGGTCCACGGAGGAGTGGCTGACAATGTCAGCAACTGCTTCCACCGATGCAGCCAGTGCAGCCGCGTCAGGTGGGTCCGCCTCTGGCCGAGCCTGTTCCCGCCTGCCTCGCCTAGAAGTAAAACCCGATGTTGAGGTTGAACCGGGAGTGCCAGCCTGTGGCTGCGCCGTCATCGATCCCGACCCCATTGCCGCCGGCAAACCACATGTTCTTGCCGGCGATCCAGTCAGCGTATGTCAGCATCGCGCCCTTCTGCACACTGCAGCCGGTGACGTTCTGCCAGGAGTTCCGCAGCTGCGGAGCATCCTGCACGGGCAAGGTCATGCTCAGGTTGTTGTAGCAGGTGACGTTGTCCAGCCAGCGCGTCTTGCCGAAGGAATAGGCCACGTTGGCGGTGGGGACGTCGGCCTCTGCCACGATCTCGAACGGCGCAAGGAAAGCCGACATGGCGATGCGATCGCTCGGGATGCTGTAGCGGTAGCGCGCCCACTGCAGCTGTGTGGTCCAGCTGTCGCGCGTCCACTGCGCGTGCACGGCCGCCGCATGATGGCCGTAACGCTGCCCGGTCCGCACGTTCTCAACCCGTCCACTGAAAGCAGAGCCGCCCAGCAGCAGGTCGCCGCCGGCCCAGGCCTGGCTGTGTTCGTAACGCAGGTGCAGCCTCTCGCGCTCGCGGTAGGGCAGTGTGTCTGTCTGGGCCACGTCGAAGGAGTAGCGATCACTGCGCGCGCCGGTGCCGTATTCGTCGCCGGCGAACCAGCCGAGGTGCCACTGGTCTGCGCCATCGCGGTGACGGATCACAATGCCGGGGTCGTAGTCATCCTCGATGCCCAGGTAATAGCCGGAGCCAAACCAGAAACTCTGCGCGGCAAAGGGCAACAGCCCGAACGGAACCTGCTGGATCCCGGCCTGCACGACGGTGTCCTCGCTCGCGTTCCAGCCGAGATACGCATGATGCACGGCATCGAACCCGTCATACCAGCGGTACTGCGCGGACAGGAACAGCGGGCCTGCACCGGCGTCGATATCGGCACGCAGCAGCTCCAGCTGCAAGCGGCTGGTGGGGCCGTAGTCCAGCCAGCCATAGTTGAAGCGCACCGCGCCGCCGATGTCCACGTGCGGTTCTGTTGTCGAGGTGGATTCAGCAGCGTGCGCCGCAGAGGAAAGGGTCGCGATCAACGCGAAGGTCAGCGACAGCGTGGAACGGTTTTTCATGGCAGTGGAACACGTAGATCGCAGAAACAACGGCGCGCACTATAGCCTGCGTTCTCTTGTCACGCGCATCTCGAATGGTTCTTAAAGAACGTCGCCTTCACGCCGTTATCGCATGACGGTGCACTGCGTCCATTCCGGACCGTGGCCATTTTCTTTCGAGTGCCATCCATGGGTTTATCGTTGATTCGCCGTGACAGTGTCGCCGTACGTCTGATGTTCGGTACCGGCCTGCTCGCATTGGCCTGTTTCACCTTTACCGCGGTGGTCATCTACTGGCGGAGCAGTGATGCGCTGTCGACGTCAGCGCAGGACATGCTGCGCGAGGTGGCGCGGCATGAGGCGCGCAACATCTCCAGCGAGCTTGAGTTGGGCTTCGATACCGCCGCGTCTCTGGCCAACGCGCTACGCACGCAGCACACTGATCCGCGCTTCAGCCGCGAGACCGCAGCGGTCGTGCTGCGCGAGCAGCTGCGTGCGCACAAGGACTGGCTCGGCATCAGCAGCACCTGGGAGCCGGACGCCTTCGATGGCAAGGATAGTGCGTTCGCCGACACCGAGGGCCATGATTTCAGCGGACGGTTCATGGCCTATTGGTCGTGGCAGAACGGAACGCTCGTGCGCGAGACGTTGCGTGACTACGACGTCCCGGGTGTCGGCGACTGGTACCTGAAGAGCCGCAACACCCATCGGCCCAATGTCATCGAGCCCTACGTCTACCCGCTTGCCGGCGTGGACACGCTGATGACCACGTTGAGTACGCCGATCATGGACGGCGAGCGCTTCCTGGGCACGGTCAACGTGACCCTGGCGCTGGACGCGCTGCAGAAGCGCATCGCCCAGCTGCATCCGTTGGGAGTGGGCGAGGCCAGCTTGCTGTCGCCGGCAGGCGCGGTCATGGCCAGCGCCGATGCGTCGGAGGTCGGCAAGATCCGTGACGACGCCGACACGCGCCGGGTTCTGGACGTCACCCGCAAGGGCGAGGTGATCGCCGATCAGGTCAGTGTGCGTGGTGTCGACTCGCTGCGTGTGGTGGTGCCGCTGCGTCTGGGCGATGCGCCGGAAGTCTTCGCGCTGGGCATCACGGTCCCCACGAGCCATGTGATGGCGCCGGCGAGGTCACTGCTGATGGTGATCATCGTGGTGGGCCTGCTCTCGGCGGTGTTGTTGTGTGCAGCGCTGTTCCTGTTGATCCGCCGCCAGGTGCTTGCGCCGCTGGCCGAGGCGGTGCGTGTTTCCGGTGCGGTCGCCTCCGGGCGCCTGGACAGCCGGATTGAACCGCGCCGCATGGACGAGATGGGCCAGCTGCTGCAGTCGATGGGGCATCTCCAGAATCAGCTGCGCAGCGTGATCGATGCCCAGGGCGAAATGGCCACGCGCCATGACCAGGGGGAGATGGGGTACCAGATGGAGGCATCCGCGTTCCCGGGTGACTACGGACGTATGGTGGCCGGCACCAACGCACTGGTGGCCGCGCATGTCCAGGTGCAGCGCCAGCTGGTGGAGGTGATGTCGCGTTATGCGGTGGGTGACATGACCGTGGACATGCCGACGCTGCCTGGCGAAAAGGCCGCCATCAGCGACGCGATGGTGGTGACCAAGCGAAATCTGCAGGCCATCAACACCCAGATTCTGGCGCTGGCCCAGGCGGCTGCCGCCGGCGATTTCAGCAAGCGCGGCGACGCACAGGCGTTCTCGCACGACTTCCGCGGCATGGTGGACGGCCTGAATGCCCTGATGCAGACCACCGACACCAACCTGGCCGAGCTGTCGCGTGTGCTGCGCGCCATTGCCGCCGGCGACCTCAGCATCCGCATGGTCGGCGACTTCAAGGGTGTCTTTGCGCAGATGCGGGATGACGCCGATGCGACGGTGGATCAGCTGACCGCCATTGTCGGCCGCATCCAGCAGAGCAGCGGTGCGATCAATCTGGCCGCCAGCGAGATCGTGGCCGGTAATGACGATCTGTCACGCCGTACCGAACAGCAGGCGGCCAGCCTGGAAGAGACTGCTGCGTCGATGGAGGAGCTGACCTCCACGGTGCGCCAGAACGCCGACCATGCGCGCAAGGCAGACGAGCTGGTGCAGAGCACCGCTCGCGTTGCCGGGCAGGGCGGCGAGGTAGTCGCCGAGGTGGTCACCACGATGGCGGGGATCGAGACGTCGTCGCGACGCATCGCTGACATCATTTCGGTCATCGACGGTATTGCGTTCCAGACCAACATCCTGGCGCTGAATGCCGCCGTGGAAGCGGCCCGTGCCGGTGAGCAGGGCCGAGGCTTTGCCGTGGTGGCCAGCGAAGTGCGTACTCTGGCACAGCGGTCGGCGGATGCCGCGCGCGAGATCAAGAGCCTGATCGAAGACTCTGTGGGCCAGGTGGAGGGCGGTGCGGCGATGGTGCGCCGTGCGGGCACCACCATGGAGGAGATCGTCGCCTCCGTGCAGCAGGTCACCCAGATCATGGCCGAGATCTCCGCAGCGTCGCAGGAACAGAGCGCCGGCATCGAGCAGGTCAGCCAGACCGTGATCCAGATGGACGAGGCCACCCAGCAGAATGCAGCGCTGGTGGAAGAAGCCAACGCTGCAGCTCGATCGATGGAGAGCCAATCTCAGGCGCTCCAAGCGGCGGTGGCGATCTTCAAGCTGGGTGACGCGCGCCGCTGACCGGTGCTGGATAAGGGCCGGATGCTCAGCGTATCCGGCTCGTCACGTGCGGTTGTTTCAACGGCGCGGCGGCATCACCCCGTCGAGATGCGCGCTCAGCGTCTCGATCTCCTGCTCGCGGACCACTGCCGCGACGTAACCATCCGGCCGCACCAGTACCCACTCGCCCGGCTGCAGGCCATAAGCACCGGCGAAGTGTCCCTGCGTATCCCACAGATCGCCGCACTGGCCGATAACGTGGACGTGCAGTTCCTTCCGCGCGAATGAATCGGCACGGGGGGTTTCGTAACCAAGCAGCGTCCAATGCGGACCGCGCAGCACCTCAAACAGGCGCGTTGGCTGCCCACCCGCGCCCTGCAATGGGGCGTCGGGAGCGCGGCTGCCCGGCGCAATGCGTCCGATACGGGGCTCGACGGGTAGCGAGAGCGGTGAATCCGGGTACCCGAAATCGAGCTGCTGGACCTCCCGACCGCGTCGATTGTCGCCGCGGCGGGCGTGGTCGAGCAGTTTCGTCGCAAGCCCAAGCATCGCGGCTGCAACAGGGCGGCGCTCTTCTTCGTAGGTGTCCAGCAGGGTCTGCGGTGCCCCCTGCAGCACGGCGGCCAGCTTCCATCCCAAGTTGTAGGCATCCTGGGCACTGGTGTTGAGCCCCTGTCCGCCGGTGGGGGGATGCGTGTGGGCGGCGTCGCCGACGAGGAAGGCCCGGCCGACACGGTAACGATCGGCGAGTCGGGCGTTCATCTGGTACGCCGAGGCCCACTCGACCTCTAGAACCGCAATATCATCCCGCCCGGTGCGCTCACGTACCATGGCCGCCAGCCCCGCCGCCGAGAGATCCACCTCGCCCTCCAAGGGCACCGGGGCCTGTAGCTGGAACAGCGCGGTTCCCATCAGTGGACACAGCGAGATGCGCTGCCCCATGTCCTCTTCGTTGAAGGTGTGCCAAGCATCGCGAGGCAGCCCTTGCAGCACGATGTCAGCCACCACTGCACGCACGCCCAAGGTCTTGCCGGGGAACCCGATATCGAGTGCGTGACGCACGATGCTGCGGCCGCCGTCAGCGCCGATCAGATAGCGTGTGCGGAGCGTCTGCTCGCCCAGAGAGGTGGCAAGACGCAGGGTCACGCCATCGGCGTCCTGCTCGACACCGATCAGTGCATGCCCGAAGTCGACCCGGTGCCCCAGCGCCGCGAGGTGGTCGCGCATAACGCACTCGGTCAGGAACTGCGGCACCATCAGCGGCCGCCGATAGGGTTCGGCGGGTGTGGCTGGCGACGCCTCCACCATGACCGTGTCCGTACGGGTGCCATCGGCGTGATGTAACCGGGAGACAGGGTAGGCCCCGCCCGCCGCGAACAGCTGATTGACGATGCCCATGTCTTCGAAGATTTCCTGGCTACGCGGCTGGATACCCTTGCCACGCGACCCATGGAACGGGTGTTCCCGCTGCTCCACCAGGCGGAATGCAACGCCACGGCGGGCCAATTCGATGGCCAGGGTGAGGCCGGCTGCGCCGGCGCCACAGATCACTACGTCAGGGGTATTGCCCATTGCATCGCTCCAGGTATGTGTAATATGCACTTACTTGAAGGGGATGCTATGCCGGTGAAAAAGAAGGTGCAAGATACACATAATTCGGCCGAGTTGAGGTCGCTTCACCTCTCGATGGTCAGCCTCGCCAGCGTGATGAACCGTCCGCGCAACGATGAACGGCTGATCCAGGAGGCTGGCGTGACGCTGGACCAGGCTTTGTTCCGGCTGCTGGTGGTGATCGAACGCGTCGGGCCGATCGGGGTGGTTGAGCTGGCCGATCGCCTGGGCCGGGATTACACGACCATCAGCCGTCAGGTGGCCAAGCTGGCTGCGATGGAGCTGGTCACGCGTCGCGGTAACCCACAGGACCGCCGCATCCGTGAGGCGACCATTACGCCGAAGGGCAAGGACATGACGGACCGGTTGGATGCCGCACGTGAGCGGATCGGCCGGGAGATCTTCGCCTCCTGGCCAGCGCAGGATGTATCGGAGCTGGTGCGTTTGATGGCAAAGTTCGCCAGCGCGCTGGAAGCCCGTGAGCGCGAGCCGTAACGGTACCCACGCGTCGCAGGGCATCTGGACCCCGCTGTCTGAACCTCACAAGGCATCACCAATGAAGGGATTTCTGCTGATCGGGATGCTGCTCGCAGTGTCTTCGACCGCCCATGCCATCGTCGTCCGTCATGACGTGGATGATGCGCATTACCGCGTTCCCGCCACCGAGTTTCCCGCCCTCGTGGACATGCCCGGCGAGGGCCACGGCGCGTTGATCGCGCCGCAGTGGGTGCTGACCGCCGCGCACACGCTGCCCATGCATGCCGATCTCAAGCAGGTGGTGATCAACGGAACGGCCCGGGACGTCGAGCGCGTTGTCGTCCACCCCGGCTACAGGACGCTGCCGCAGACACTGATCGATCAGGCGATGGCCAGTGGCGAGGCAATGCTGATCGTGGTGTTTCTCGCATCGGGCGACGATGTTGCGCTGATCAGGCTGAAGGCACCGGTGACCGACGTTGCGCCGGTGGCTATCTACAGTGGCACCGACGAGGCCGGTCAGATCGCGAAGATTCTGGGAAAGGGGGCCACGGGAACGGGCGCCACCGGGCATTCCCCCAACGGCCCCAATCGCACCGAGCTTCGTCGTGCGTTCAATCGGATCACCAGCGCCTACGACCGCTGGCTCTGCTATGTCTTCGACGAACCGCCGCAAGCGCTGCCACTCGAGGGGGTGCTGGGCAACGGTGATAGTGGCGGCCCTGTGCTCATCGAACGCGATGGTCAGTGGCTGCTGGCCGGGCAGGGCGCGTGGAAGGTGGTGCAGGGCAATGTGCTGACCGCCCGTCCCGGGCGCTATGGGCAGGTCACCTGCAATGTGCGCGCGAGTCACTATCGTGACTGGATCGAGGGTGTAATGACCGACCAGGCGAGCGCGCCGGGCTGATCGGCAGCTGCTTCCTCGTGCCAGCGGCCGATTCTGCAGCGTGGCACCATTTAACGGGACGGTACGCCACACGAATCACACTGGACGTATCGTCACTGTACATCTGCACAGCAACCGGAGACCCCATGACCTTCAAAGCCCTCCTTGCCACCAAAAACACTGATGCCATCACGACCGGCATCGTCGAGCTGACCGAGCAGGATCTGATGCCCGGCGACGTCACCATTGCTGTGGAGTATTCCACGGTGAATTACAAAGACGCGCTGGCGCTGAGCGGCCGTTCCCCGGTGATCCGTACCTTCCCGCTGATTCCCGGCATCGATCTGGCCGGTGTGGTTGAAACGTCCACCCATCCGGGTTTCGCGCGGGGCGATCGGGTACTGGTCAACGGCTGGGGCTTGAGCCAGACCCACCACGGCGGCTATGCGCAGAAGGCGCGTGTGCCGGGCGAGTGGTTGGTGAAGATCCCCGCGGCGTTCTCCAGCCAGGAAGCGATGGCCATCGGCACCGCCGGTTACACCGCGATGCTGTCGGTGCTGGCGCTCGAGCATGGCGGGGTGAGTCCCGATCAGGGCGATATTCTGGTCACCGGGGCCAATGGCGGTGCCGGCTCCATCGCGATCGCGCTGCTGTCCCGGCTGGGGTACCGGGTGGTTGCATCGACGGGCCGGCTGGAGGAGTCCGCGTATCTCAAGGAGCTGGGTGCGGCCGAGGTCATCGACCGCGCGACCCTGTCCGCACCAGGCGCGCCGATCGCCAAGGAACGCTGGGCGGGCGCGATCGATGCAGTGGGCAGCCACACGCTCGCCAATGTGCTCGCACAGACCCGCTATCGCGGCGTGGTGGCGGCTTTCGGCTTGGCGCAGGGTGCGGATCTGCCGGGCTCCGTGCTGCCCTTCATCCTGCGCAACGTGACCCTGGCCGGCATCGACTCGGTCAACGCGCCTTACGCCGCGCGTGTGCAGGCCTGGACGCGACTGGCCACCGATCTGGACCTGGGCAAGTTGGCACGCACCACGAAAGTGATCGGTCTGGCCGAGGTGCCGGCGCTGGCCGGGCAGGTGCTGCAGGGGAAGGTGCAGGGGCGCACCGTGGTCGACGTCAACGCGTGATCCTGCGCAGGTGCGCTGGCGACGGGCCGGGTGTTCCGGCCTGTCGTCAGGACGCTACGCCGAAGCTGGGGGCGGACTCGGAAGCTGTCTGACCAGCTGCTCGGCCATTGCTTTGTAGATCGGCACGCGGCACACCAGACCGGAGACACCGCGGGCGATCAGCACGGTCGCCAGAATGGGCAGCAGCATGTCGCTGCTGTCGGTCAGCTCCAGCGAGATGACGGCGGAGGTCAGCGGTGCCTGGGTCACGCCCGTCAGGTAAGCACACATTCCCAGCAGCACGAAGATGCGCTCATCGACCGACGGCATGAGGGCGGCGAGATTGTGTCCCAGCCCGGCACCGACGGCCAGTGCGGGCGAGAACAACCCGCCCGGAATACCGGCAACGTACGACACCAGATTGGCGAGAAGTTTCATCAGGCCGAATTCGTGTCCGACGGTTGCGCCACCTTGGACCAGTCCCCTGGCCTGCTCGTAGCCGGTACCGAACGCACCCGCGCCGAAGGCGGCACCCAGCAGCACCAGCGCGAGCCCGCACAGGGCGGCCAACAGCACCGGGTGCCGCTGGCGCAGCCTGCCCAGCCACCGCGGGCGGCCCGCCATGGTGAGCAGTACCGCCTTGGCGAACACGCCACCGAGCAGGCCTGCGACCGTGCCGCATACCAGGATCGCCAGCCATGCCTGGCCCAACGGGAGCGTGGCACTTACTTTGCCGAAGTAGGTGTAGTTGCCGAGCAGGCCCAGCGACACCACGCCCCCGACGATGACCGCAGTGAGCAAGGTGCCTGAAAAACGGTGCTCGAAGCGGCCACTGAGCTCTTCAATGGCGAACACGATGCCGGCCAGCGGTGTATTGAACGCGGCGGCGATGCCGGCTGCGCCACCGGCCAGCAGGAAATGCGACAGTTCTTTCGGGTCACGGAATCCGAACCAGCGCCCGAACATGTACATCAGGCTGGCACCGACGTGCACCGTGGGGCCTTCACGGCCCACCGATGCACCTCCGAGCAGGGACAGTGTGGTCAGCGCCAGTTTGCCGGCCGATACCTTCAGCGAGAGGTTGTCGCGCCGGAAGTCGGGCGTGGCAACGTCCAGTGCGGCGATCACCTGTGGAATCCCGCTGCCACGCGTCGGCTTGAGTGCGCCACTGGTCAGCCAGGCCAACAGGGCGAACACTGCCGGCGTCACCAGCAGCGCCCACCAGATTGAATGGGCGATGATCCACTGGAACACCCGGAAGGCCGCGTCGCTGGCCTTGGCGAACACGATCGCGACCAGGGCGACGGCTACCGCGCCGCCCCACAGCGCCGCACGGCGCTTCCACGCGTCCCTGGACAGGAGCGGGCGTTGAGAGTCCGGTGAGGTCATGAATCACATTATCTCACGGGGGTCTGGCGGGCTTTTTCACCCAATCTGTCGGTTGGGAGATCGCCATGGTTTACCTTCGCCCAGTGAGCATGGAGGTGCCGAAGATCAACTGCTGGGCCATTGGCCGGCCGATGAAGCGTGCCGGGAAGATCGGTGCCGGAGCACTGGCCTCATTCAGCCGTGTCAGTTGCGCAGCGCTCAGCACCACGGTGAGCGCGCCGAGGTTGTCTTCTGCCTGCGCCACGGTGCGTGCGCCGATGATCGGTGAGACCACCGCCGGGTTGGCAAGCGTCCAAGCGATGGCCACCTGCGAGCGGGAGACACCCAGTTCCTCGGCCACCTCACCCACTACCTCGGCGATGGCCAGTGAGCGTTCGTTGAGATGACCGATCGATGCAATCACGCCTTTGCGGCTGCTCGCCACATCCGCGCCATTTTCGTCGGACAGATCGTCGCGCGTGTATTTGCCGGTCAGGATGCCGCCGCCCAGTGGCGACCAGGGAAGTACACCCAGGCCCAGGGCCTGCGCCATCGGCAGCAGCTCATGTTCCACCGTGCGTTCCACCAGACTGTATTCGATCTGGAGCGCCACCAACGGGGCCCAGCCACGCAGGTCAGCCAGAGTCTGCAGTTCGGCCACGCGCCAGGCGGGGGTATTGCAGATACCCAGGTACAGCACTTTGCCACCTCGCACGAGGTCGTCGAGTGCGCGCATCACTTCGTCCGGCTGGGTGGTGAAGTCCCACGCATGCAGGTACATCAGGTCGATACGGTCGGTATCCAACTGGCGCAGGCTGGTCTCAACCGAGCGCACCAGGTTGTAGCGATGGTTGCCGCCGGCGTTGATGTTGGTGGGATCGCGGGCCATCGTGAATTTGGTGGACAGAACCAGCCGGTCACGTTGGGTCTTGGCGAAACGACCGAGGATCTGCTCGGCGGCTCCGTTGGTGTAGTTGACCGAGGTGTCGATGAAGTTGCCACCACGGTCGAGGTAGGCATCGAAGATCCGCCGCGCCTCGGCGTCGTCTGCACCCCAGCCCCAGTCGTCGCCGAAGGTCATCGTACCCAGTGAGAGCGGCGAGACGCGCAGGCCGGAGCGGCCCAGCAGGCGATAGTGATCGAGCGCGGTGGGTGAGGTCATACGGGCGTTCTCCATGGCGGGACAGGGCAGTGCCTGCGTGGGCCCATTGTTCCGGCAGCCCACGCAGGGCCGGTAGCAACGTCCTCCGAAATGCTTGCACGATCGTCCGGATGCGACGGATGATGGGGTCGCCCAGCGCGTGATCGGAGATCCTCTGCATGACCCCATTGGCGCAGTTCCGTGACGCGATCGCCCGGCACGCGCCGAGGGATGGCACCTTCGCTTCCGTGCTGCCCGGGGTGAGGTTGATACGCTGCGCCACGCCGACGATGCCGATGCCGGTCATCTACGAGCCGACCGTCTGCTTCGTGGCACAGGGGCGCAAGCGCGCGACGGTGGGCGCCAGCGTGCTTCACTACGATCCCACCAGTTACCTGATGGCCTCGGTGGGTCTGCCGGTGATGGGCGCCGTGATCGAAGCGACGCCGGCCCGTCCTTATCTGAGCCTTCAACTCGATCTGGATCCGGCACTGCTGAGTGAGCTCGCGCTGCAACATCCTCGACCGGCCGGCGCCCGCGCGGTCGCCGCGGGTCTGACCCTCAACGCAATGACGCCGGGGCTGCTGGACGCGTGTACCCGGTTGGTCGCTTTGCTGGATGCACCGGACGACGCACGGGCGCTGGGCGACCTGGTCGTCCGGGAAATCCTGTATCGGCTGCTGACCGGCCCAAATGGTGGCGTGCTGCGGGCGATGACACAGGCCGACGGCCGGCAGGGGCAGATTGCCCGCGCGATTGTGTGGATCCGGGCGAACTTCACAGGCGCCTGCCGGGTAGATGAGCTGGCCCGTGTAGCAGGCATGAGTCGATCCACCTTTCACCAGCATTTCCGCGCCGTCACGGCGATGAGTCCGCTCGATTTCAGGACCCAGCTGCGGATGCAGGAAGCCAGGCGCCTGATGGTGGGCGACGGGATGGAGGCGGCCACTGCCGGGTATGCGGTGGGCTATGACAGTCCCTCGCAGTTCAGTCGGGACTACTCGCGACTGTTCGGCGTGCCGCCGGGAAAGGATGCCAGCCGCCTGCGGCTGGAAAGCAGGACGGCGCGGGTGCGCACATGAAAGAACGGCCTTTCGGCGGTTCCTTCCTGCCACGTGAGAGACGATCAGCGATGCGTGGTCAGGACGGCGTCGGCCAATAGAGACTGTCCGGCGTCGAGCGCGCGCCGAAAATGGCCTGGCCCACACGCACGACGGTGGCGCCTTCTTCGATGGCGATCTCGACGTCGCCGGACATCCCCATCGAGAGTTCCTCCAGACTGATCCCCGCCGGAAGCGTGGGGCGCAGCCGTTCGCGCAGCTCACGCAGGCGCGCGAAGCACGGCCGCACCTGTTCCGGATCGGGCGAGAACACTGCCAGGGTCATCAGCCCGCGCACGCGCAGGTTCGAAAACGCGGGGAGCTGCTGCACGAAATCGGCGACCGCGATCGGGTCAAGACCGTACTTGCTGTCCTCGCCGGAGGTGTTGACCTGCACGAACACGTCCAGCGTGCGCTGCTCCAGTTCCAGGCGCTGATCCAGTGCCTGCGCCACGCGCAGGCTGTCCAAGGCCTGGAACTCGCTGGCGAAGCGCGCCACGTCGCGCGCCTTGTTGGTCTGCAGGTGGCCGATCACCGACCAGCGCAGGCCGGGCAGGTCGGCCATGGCGGCGGCCTTGCGCTGCGCTTCCTGCACTTTGTTCTCGCCCAGCTCGTGGCAGCCAGCGTCCCACGCCAGGCGCAGGCGCGCTTCATCGACCGTCTTGCTGACCGGCAGCAGACGCACGCTGGCCGGGTCGCGGCCGGCCAGGGCGCAGGCACGTGCGATGCGCTCGCGGACCGCCGCCAGGTTGCGGCGGATCTCATCGACGGTGTTGGCCTGGGGCCAGGTGGGGGCAGCAATGGGCATGAGCACTCCAGAAGCGGGGACGGCTGCTGCGCGGTGGCGCGCGTGCAGAACGGTCCCATGACAACGGCTAGGGTGTCATAGCGCTATCTGAAAATCACCGCCAGTTGCTCAGGGCGCGGCGGCGGAGTGCGGACTGATGTAGTGCGTCTGTTCGTCGTCGTTGAGAAAGATCAGCTCCGGCTTGCCCTGCCAGGAGGTCAACATCGCACCGGTGCTGTTCTGATGCTTGACCACGAGCGTGGCGCCACGGTCCGGGTTGGCCGTGACCTTGAACACCTCGGTGGTACCGGTGGCATCGTCCAGGGTGAGGATGGCCTCATCGCCGACATCGACAGTGCCGTAGCCGCCGCGCTCGGAGCCATCGGCGCCCAGCAGGATCAGGCCCGACAGCGGTGATGCACGTGGCCCCTGGGTCACGCCCTTGGTGAGCGGATCGGGGACCGGCGCGCCGAGGATCACCCGTGCCTGGCCCGTCGCATCGCGGATCACCAGCCCGCGTGCGGTGATGACTCGCTCATCGGACTGGCTCTGATGCAACTGCAGCGCGGTCCAGCCGGAGACAGCCAGGGCGAGGCTGGAAATGACCAGCGTGGTGACAGTCAACGCGCGCGACATGCAGTTCTCCGGATCCTTGGAAGGATGCGACCATACCGGATAGGCCATTCACGACACCAGTCGGAAAACTCTGGAATTACCTCCAGAGAGTGAAGCCCGTCACGGGATGGCTCAGCGGAAATCGCGGCTGTGGGTGCGCACGCCGTCGATCAGCGAGTCGATGTTGTGCATCTGGCGGACGATCAGGTGCTGCACACCGTCCACGCGTTCGAGCCGGCCATCGATCTGCATCAGCTGGGCTTCGACCAGCACGCGGTGCTGGCGGTCGGCGATCTTGCGCCAGACCACGGCGTTGACCATGCCGCATTCGTCTTCCAGGGTGAGGAAGGTGACCCCGCTGGCGGTCTGCGGGCGCTGGCGCATGCGCACCAGCCCGGCAAAGCGCACGCTGCGCCCGTGCGGCAGGGCGGCGAGCTCGTCGGAGCGGTGGCAGCGGCGTTGGCGCAGCTGGCTGCGGATGAAGGAGACCATGTGCCGGCCCAGCGTGGTGCCGGTGGTGTTGTAGTCGGCCTGCATGTCCTCGAAGGCGCTGGGCAGCGGCAACGGGACGGCGGCTTCGGCGGTGGCGCGTGCAGCTTCGAACAGCGGCAGCGGCTTCTCCACGCCGGAGACTTCCCAGCGCGCGCGGTGGCGATGGCCGCTCAAGCCCTTGAGGGCGCCGGCATCGGCCAGCAGGCCCTGATGGCGGCGGTCCAGTTGCGCGCGCTGGCTCAGGTCGGCCACGCTGTCGAAGGGCGCGCGCTGGCGCGTCTGCACCAACCTGAGGGCGACCGCCTCGCTGAAGCCATCGACCAGACGCAGGCCCAGGCGGATGCCGAACGGCCGGCCCGGCGAGGTGGGCGGTACCAGCGTGCAGTCCCACTCGCTGTAGCGTACGTCCACCGGCAACACCGGTACGCCGTGGCGACGCGCATCCTGCAGGATCTGGTCCGGCGTGTAGAACCCCAGCGGCTGGCTGTTGATCAGGCTGGCGGCAAACGCGGAAGGGTGGTGGCACTTGAGCCAGCAGCTGACATAGGTGATCAGCGCGAAGCTGGCCGCATGGCTTTCCGGGAAGCCATAACTGCCGAACCCCTTGATCTGCTCGAACAGGCGCTCGCCGTATTCGCGGCTGTAGTTGTTGGCGGCCATACCGGCGAGCAGCTTGTCGCGGTGCGGCTCCAGCCCACCGTGGCGCTTCCAGGCGGCCATCGAGCGGCGCAGCGCGTCGGCCTGCCCGGGGCTGAAACCGGCGGCGGCGACCGCCAGCTGCATCACCTGTTCCTGGAACAGCGGCACACCGAGGGTGCGCTTGAAGACCTTCTCCAGCTCGGGGGGGTAGTCGACCTCTTCGATGCCTTCTTCCTTGAGCTTCTTCCGTCGGTTCAGATACGGGTGGACCATGTCGCCCTGGATCGGGCCGGGGCGCACGATCGCCACTTCGATCACCAGGTCGTAGAAGCAGCGCGGCTGCATGCGCGGCAGCATCGCCATCTGCGCACGCGACTCGATCTGGAACACGCCCAGGGTGTCGGCGCGGCAGATCATGTCGTAGGTAGGGGTGTCGCGCGGCGGAATATCGGCCATGCCCATCTTCGGTTCCCCATGCGCCTCGAGCATCGCCAGGCATTTGCGCACGGCGGTGAGCATGCCCAGCGCCAGGCAGTCCACCTTCATCAGGCCGGTGGCATCCAGGTCGTCCTTGTCCCACTGGATTACGGTGCGGTCGGCCATGGCCGCGTTCTCCACCGGCACCATCGTGGACAGCGGATGTTCGGAAATCACGAAACCGCCCGGGTGCTGGGACAGGTGGCGCGGGAAATCGACCAGTTCGGCGGTCAGGGCGACCACCCGCCGCATCAACGGCGTCTCCGGATCGAAGCCGCGCTCGCGCAATGCCTCGGGCAGCGGCTCGTGGCTGCTCCAGCGGTCCAGGCAGGCGGCCAGTTCGTTGACCTGGTCCGGCGGCAGGCCCAGCACCCGGGCCACATCGCGCACCGCGCTGCGACCCCGGTAGCTGATCGCCACCGCGGTCAATGCCGCACGCTCGCGGCCGTAGCGGTTGAATACGTACTGCAGCACTTCCTCGCGGCGTTCGTGTTCGAAGTCGATGTCGATATCCGGCGGCTCATCGCGTTCGGCGGAGATGAAGCGCTCGAACAGCAGCGCCATCTCGCTGGGGTCGATCTCGGTCACGCCGAGCACGTAACACACCGAAGAATTGGCGGCCGAGCCGCGGCCCTGACACAGGATCTGCTGGCTGCGCGCGAAGCGCACGATGTCGTGCACGGTCAGGAAGTAGGACTCGTACTGCTTGGTGTGGATCAGCGCCAGTTCGTGTTCGATCTGGTGGCGTTGCTGGGGCGTCTCGCCCGCTGGCCAACGCCATTGCATGCCTTCTTCCACCAGTACCCGCAGCCAGCTGGCCGGGTCGTGACCGGCCGGCACCAGTTCGCGCGGGTAGGTGTACTGCAGTTGCTTGAGATCGAAGTGGCAGCGCGCGGCGATGCGCAGCGTCTCGGCCAGCAGCTCGGGCGGGTACAGCGTGGCCAAGGCCTGGCGGGTGCGCAGGTGGCGCTCACCGTTGGGGAACAGGCGCCAGCCAGCCTCGCCGAGCGTGCAGTGGTGGCGGATCGCCGTGAGGGTGTCCTGCAGCGCGCGGCGGCGGCGCACATGCATGTGCACATCGCCGCTGGCCACCAGTGGAATGCCCAGGTCGCGGCCGAAACGACGCAGGCGCTGCAGGCGCGCGCAGTCGTCGGCCTCGCGGTGCAGTTCAACCGCCAGCCACAGGCGCTGCGGGAAACAGGCCTGCAGCCACTGCGCATCCTCGATGCCGGGGGCAGGGTCTGCCCACAGGCACAGCAGGCCGGCGTGCAGTTGTTCCATGTCGCTGCGCAGGCAGCGGTACTCGCCCTTGGGCGCGCGCCGGCGGCAGGTGGTGATCAGCTGGCACAGCGCGGCGTAGCTGCCCTGGTCGGTGCACAACAGCACCAGTTTCGGGCCATCTTCCAGCTGGAATTCGGCACCGGTGATCAGGGGCAGTGCGTGCTTCTGCGCCGCCTGCCAGGCGCGCACGATGCCGGCCAGCGAGCACTCATCGGTGATCGCCAGCGCGTGGTAGCCCTGGCCCTTGGCACGCGCGAACAACTCCTCGGCGATGGACGCACCGCGCTGGAAACTGAAGGCCGACAGGCAATGCAGTTCGGCGTACCCGGGCAGCGGCGGCGTACTCATGCGAACCAGCCGTGCAGCATGAACGGCCCGCTGCGTGCATCGGCGGCGGTGTAGGCCCAGCCGCGCTGGCCCTGAGTGGTTTCGACCACGTAATAGTCGCGGCGGATGTCGTCGGCATCCCACCAGCCCGATTCGATCCGCTCCGGCCCGGACAGGATGCGCAGGTGCGGGTCCTGCAATGCCTGCGGCTGGGCCAGCAGCCAGCCCGGGCGCATCGGCAGCACCGGGGGCGGGGCCTTGGGCGCGCCTGTGGCATCACCGGTCGCGCGTTCAGGCCGATGGTCGGCGCGCAGTCCCAGGCCCTGCACGGCGTCATCGCCGAGCCGGGCGCGCAGGCGCTCACGCAGCTGTTCCCACGGCATGGCCTGCTGCGGGCGCGGGTCGAACAGATCGCGTGCGGCCGGCACGAACGGTGGCAGTTGCTCGGCCTGGAGGCGCAGGCCGCGGCTGCCGGCCGGCAACTGCAGATGATCCACCCGGTTGCGGGCCAGCTCGAACAGCATCGCCGGTTCGCGCTCGGGCGCGAGCAGGCCGATCGACAGGCGCGTGTCGGGATGGTTTTCGTGTTCGAACCACAGATCGAACTGCAGCACGCCGCCATCGCGTGAGCACAGGAACGCGGCCAGATCGGCGGTCAGACGCCGCAACGGAAACAGCATGGCCTGGGTGGACTCGACCTCGTATTCGAACTCGATGCGCGCATCGAAGCGGTCCGGTGGCTGGAAATAGCGCAGCGGCGGCGTGCTGATCCCGCGCAGCGCATCCAGATGTGCCAGTACCTGCGGTGGGAAGCGCCGGGCCAGGCTCTCGCGCGGCAGACCAAATGCCGCGCCCAGCGTACGCAGGCCCGAGCGCGACAGCACGGTGACTGCTTCGACCGGCAACCCACTGCGGTCGATCGGGACCTGTGCCAGCGCGGCATCCAACTGATGTGCATCCACGCCGAGCCGGGCATGCACGCGGGCCAGCACGCTGGCGGCATGCGGATTGGGTGCGGCCACCAGCCGATGCCGGAAACCCAGTTCGGTCAGGCCACGGGTGAGCCGCTGCTCGACCTTCGGCCAATCACCGAACAGCGCGCGGCTGGCCCGGATCTCCAGCGCCATCGCATGCGGAAAATCCAGGCTGACCTGCGAGCTGATGCCGTACAGCCAGCTGGCCAGCAACTGGCGGGTGGACTGCTCGGCGCGTGGGTCGTATTCCACGGTGAGCATGTCGCGGGTGAGCACCTGCGCGGCCGAGAGCAGCATGCCGCGGCGCAGCCCCCGCTGCCGCGCCGAGGGACTGACCGCATGCAGCACGCGCCGCTGCGCCGGGCCGGTGACCAGCACCAGCGGCGCGGCCGGGTCCGGTTGCTGGCGCAGGGCAGCATCCAGCGCCAGGTGCGGCAGCAGCAGGCAGGCCCAGTCCATGGCGGCCGCTCAATGGGCCACGGCCAGCGGCAGCGGCTGGGCCGGTGCCAGCCCGCCACGGCATTTGAGAACACGCACCTGGCCATCGTCGAGCTGCAGGCGCAGCGCGGCCGGGGAGGGATTGCGCGCGTGCCGGGCATCGCGGAAGGAAAAGCCCAGGCATTGGCCGGTTTCGGCCGCCACCTGCAGCCGGCGGAGCGCCCGGTCATCGGCCTGCTGCGGCCAGCACAGCACCGCCGCGCACGCGGCCGAGCGCAGGCATTGTTCGGCGGCCCACAACGCATCGCGCGGGCTGGCCTGGACCACCTGCACCTGGTTCAGTGCCAGTCCCGCGCGGGCCCAGGCCGGGGCATGCGGCAGGTGCGGCGGGGCGATCAGCACCACGGTCTGTTGTTGCTGGCTCAGCCTCGCCAAGGTCGGCCAGACCAGGGCCAGCTCACCGACCCCGGGCGAGGCCAGCAGCACCTCCGACAGCGCCGAGGGCGGCCAGCCACCACCGGGCAGGCGGGCATCCAGCGCCGGGTGCCCGGTCGGGTGGGGCGCCACCTCCGGGAAGGCCGCACGTGGCTGCCCCCGCCAGACCCGGCGGGTTTCCAGCAGCCGGTCCAGGGCCAGCACGGCGCCCATCAGCGGGCCTCCCGGCAGGGCTGGAACAGGCGGAAACGGGCAGGAATCAAGGGCATGGCGGCGAGTATCGGCAGCACGCGTGTCAAAGGCTGAGACCGACAATCCTACCCGCAATTAGTAAAAATGCTAACGAAATTGGCAGCCGGATTCCGAACCGGTTGAGGGTGCTGAATGCTTCAGGAGTACATCCACGCCTGACGTGGATGTAGACGGGAATGGGGACTCAGCGCCCCTGCGGATCGGGCCGGTGGTGCACGTACTCGACCACGGTGCCGTCCGGATGCACGGCGTTGAATGCCGCCCCGGTGGGCACGACCTGCAGCGGGAAGATGATCTGCGCCCCGGCCGCCACCAGCCGGTCGTAATAGGGCTGCACGTCATCCACCAGCAGCGTGCCGGTGGTCGAAGTGAACGGGGCCAGCTTGTCCGGCGCGCCTTCGATCAGCAGGAACGCCCCGACCATCGCCAGGCGCAGGCCGGCCTCGGGGAATGGAAAGCCCGCATCGGCCACCACGCCCTGCAACTGCTCGTAGAACGCCACCCGTGCTTCCAGCTCGCCCGGGCCGACGAACACCCGGATCAGCACCCGGGGGCTGCGTTGCCGGGAGGTGTCGTTGCGGTCGCGCCAGAGTTGATCGAAGTGGCGGTGTGGGGGCATGCGGTGACTCCGGGACGTGAGCGGTCATTATCGATCCGCGATCCACCGGGAATCGGGCAGGGCTCATGACCACCGGTGATGGCGTGATAACCCGGCATCGCCCACCACACCACCAGCGCGAGCAGCGATACGCCCGCGCCGGCCATGCAGACCCCTGTCCAGCCGAACGTGGCAAACAGCACACTGCCGGCCAGCGCACCCAGCCCACTGCCGGCGGCGTAAAACAGCATGTAGGCGGCGATCACCTGCGCCTGTGCGTGCACGGCTGCAGCCAGAATCCGGCTCTGGTTGGTGACGTGCAGCGCCTGCACGGCCAGATCGAGCAGCAGCACGCCAAGCACCAGCCAGCCCAGGTGGTGGGACATCGCGGCGATCGGCGCCCAGCTCAGCAGCATCAGCCACAGGCCCCCGGTGGTGACCCGCCCGGCATGGCCACGGTCACTCCAGTGCCCACTGCGTGCCGCCGCCAAGGCACCGAGCAGGCCGACCAGCGCGAAGGCGCCGATGGCGGTGTGGCTGAGGGCATACGGCGGTGCGCTCAGTGGCAGGCTCATGCTGCTCCAGAACAGGCCGAATACGGTGAACAGCAGCAGGCCCAGGACGCCGCGCTGGCGCAGCACCGGCTGTTGGTGCAGCAAGGCGATCAACCCGGTTCGCGCGGTGGGGGACGTCGAGACCGGCAACCGCGGCAGGCGCGCCCACAACAGCGTGCCCGTCACCACCATCAGCGCCGCCGAGAGCAGGTATACCGCGCGCCAGCCACCCAGATCGGCCACCGCGCCGGCCACCACGCGTGCCATCAACAACCCGACCACCACGCCTGCCTGTGCGGCACCGACCACGCGGCCACGTTCGTGCTCGCCTGCAGCGGCGGCGGCATAGGCGATCAACCCCTGGGTCATCGCGGTGCCCAGCAGGCCGACCGCCAGCATGCCCAGCAACAGACTCCAGGCCTGCGCCGCCATCGCGACGGCCAGCAGGGCCAGCACCAGGCCGCCGGTCTGGATCCCCATCAGGCGGCGGCGGTCCATGCGGTCGCCCAGCGGGACCACCCACAGCAGCGCGGCGACCGAACCCAGCTGGGTGGCGGCGATGACCGCGCCGATGCGGGCGGTACTGATCTGCAGATCGGCGGCCAGGGCGTCCAGCAAGGGCTGGGCGTAATAGACATTGGCCACGCTCAGGCCCGCGGCGCAGGCGAACAACAATAGCAGGGCGGACGGTACGCGGGACGCGGAAGGTTGGGTGAGGATAGTCACTGTAGAGTCTCAAAATAGAACCAGTTGATTCTGGGGCAAGTGGTTCTAAAATAAAACCTCAGACGGAGGGCGCTTATGACAACCCATGCCACAACCACCTGCCCGGTTGGGCGCGCGCTGGATCTGGTTGGCGACCGCTGGTCGCTGCTGATCGTGCGGGAGGCCTTCGATGGAGTGCGCCGTTTCAGTGACTTCCAACGCAGCTTGGGGATGTCGCGGAGCATGCTCAGCCAGCGCCTGCAGGCCTTGCTGGAGGCGGACGTGTTGGCGCAGCAGCCGCTGGGCGAGGGCCGCAGCTATCAGGAATACGTGCTCACCGAGCGCGGTCGCGCGCTGTTCCCGCTGGTGGTGGCGCTGCGCCAATGGGGTGAGGCGTTCCTGTTCGCGGCGGGCGAGCCACGCTCGGTGCTGCAGGCCGTCAGTGATGGATTGCCCCTGGCACCGATGCAGCCGCGTGACCAGCGCGGACAGGTCGTGGAGGCCGCCGCTACTGAGGTGATCAAGCCGGTTCCGGGGTGAAAGGGAACGCGCCTGGCGTCTCAAATGTAAGCATCCTGTTGACAGGCATGAACAGGCTCGGACACTCTTCGGGGGTGAGGCGCTGGTCAGGGCCTCCCGGGTGGTGCGGCTGTCACGACGGGCGGAGGGGCCTGGACGTAGCCGTCACCGCCTTGCGTTGTAAACGGTTCCGCGCGCCCGCGCGTGGTTCCCGCCGACATGGCGCTGCACCCTTCTGCGGCAAGACTCCCTGGATTTATTGCGCAAGCAAAGGTGTTTCGTCCGCTCATGAAAACGATTTCAAAGCCCCTGGCCCTGACGGCCGCCATCGCGCTCTCGCTGAGCGCTTCCGCCTGGGCTGCCGCCCCGGCCGCCACCACCGACGCGTTCACCGTGCTCACCCTGGAGCAGACTCCGGGCGACCTGGATGCGGCCGTGGTCGCCGCCCAGCTGGAGAAACTGCAGGTCGATGCACTGACCGTGCGCAACGTGGAGCGCCGCGCCGATCGCGTGGATCCGCTGCAGGGTCTGGCCGATGCGCTGGGCTACCACTATCGTTTCGTGACCGCCGATCCTGCCGCCGCGCAGCAGACCGGCAGCGTCGTGCTGACCCGCCTGCCGATCGAGGCCGAATCGGGCACCGAGCAGCCGTCACTGAATTACCTGCGCCTCAACGATGGCCGCCACGTGGTCGCGCTGTACACCAGCGCCGCCGATGCCGCTGCGCTGCCGCCGCTGGTCACCGGTTCGCGCCTGGGCGCACCGGCCGTGCTGCTGGGCGCGGTGAGCGCCGATGCGGCCACCACCGCCGGGTTCGATCCGTCGCGCGTCGCGCTGGAAGCCAACGAGAGCTACTTCAGCGATGGCTTCCAGTCGGCCACCTCGGCGGCGATCAAGCTGCGCACCCATGAGGGCAAGAAGGGCACCACCGCAGCCACGTTGCTGACCCTGGGCTATGCCGCGCCGGTGGGTGGCGAGACGCCGTGGATGGACACCGGTCTGAACGCCGATGCCCGTGCCAAGGCCCTGGTCGCGCAGATGACCGTGGACGAAAAGTTCCAGATGCTGCACAGCTACTTCGGGCTGGGCAAAGACGGCGGTCCGCTGCCGGAAGGCGCGGTCGGTTCGGCCGGTTTCGTGCCGGGCGTGCCGCGCCTGGGCATTCCGGCGCAGCAGTCGGCCGATGCCGGTGTCGGCGTGACCAATCCGGGCGGCCTGCGCAAGGGTGACCATGCCACCGCGATGCCGTCCGGCCCGTCCACGGCCTCCAGCTGGAACCCGGATATCGCCTTCGCTGGCGGTGCCACCATGGGCCGCGAAGCCTGGCAGCAGCGCTTCAATATCCTGCTGGCCGGCAGCGTCAACCTGCAGCGCGATCCGCGCAACGGCCGCAACTTCGAATACGCCGGTGAAGATCCGCTGCTGGCCGGTGTGCTGGTCGGCGAGTCGATCCGCGGCGTGCAGAGCCAGCACGTCATCTCCACGATGAAGCACTTCGCGCTCAATGACATGGAGACCTCGCGCAACTTCCACAGCGCCGAGATCGGCGAGCAGGCGATGCGCGAATCGGACCTGCTGGCCTTCGAAATCGCCATGGACATCGGCAAGCCCGGTTCGGCGATGTGCTCGTACAACCGCATCAACGGTACCTACGGCTGCGAACACGATTACCTCATGAACGAGGTGCTCAAGCAGGAATGGAAGTTCCCAGGCTTCGTGATGTCCGATTGGGGCGGCGTGCACAGCGGTTCCAAGGCGGCGCTGGCCGGTCTGGACCAGCAGTCGGCCGGTGAAGTGTTCGACAAGGCGGTCTATTTCGACGAGCCGCTGCGCCTGGCCGTTGCCGGTGGCGTGGTGCCGCAGGCGCGCCTGGACGACATGGTCGGCCGCATCCTGCGCACCATGTTTGCGCACGGCAACTTCGACCTGCCGCCGGTGCATGAGCCGATCGACGACGACGCCGGCTTCCACGCCGCGCAGCGCACCGTTGAAGAAGGCAGCGTGCTGCTGCGCAACGCCGATGATCTGCTGCCGCTGGGCAAGGACGTGCAGCGCATCGTGATCATCGGTGGCCATGCCGACAAGGGCGTGATCGGTGGCGGCGGTTCTTCGATGGTGGGCTGGACCGCGCGGGGCACCAATGCGGTGCCGGGCGTGATGCCGACCACCTGGCCGGGTCCGGTGATCTTCCACCCGTCCTCGCCGCTGGAAGCGCTGCGCGCCGAGCGCCCGGATGCCCGGATCGATTACGTGGATGGCCGCGACGTGGCCGCCGCCGCGCGCGCTGCCGCGGCCGCGGATGTGGCCATCGTGTTCGCCACGCAGTGGTCGGCCGAATCGGTCGATCTGCCGCACATGCAGCTGCCGGACAACCAGGACAAGCTGATCGCCGGTGTGGCCAAGGCCAACCCGAAGACGGTGGTGGTGCTGGAAACCAATGGCCCGGTCGAGCTGCCGTGGCTGCAGCAGGTGCCGGCCATCCTGCAGGCCTGGTACCCGGGCATCCGCGGTGGTGAAGGCATCGCCGCGCTGCTGACCGGCAAGGTCAATCCGTCCGGTCGCCTGCCGGTGACCTGGCCGACCGATGTCAGCCAGCTGCCGCGCCCGCACGTCAACGGCCTGGGCTTCAATCCGAAGAACAAGCCGGATGACACCATCGATTACAACATCGAAGGTGCCAACGTCGGCTACAAGTGGTTCGCCGCGAAGGGCCTGACCCCGCAGTACGCGTTCGGCCATGGCCTGTCCTACACCAGCTTCGGCTACGACAACCTGCAGGTGGTGGTGGAAGGCCAGCGTGTGGTCGCCAGCGTGGACGTGCGCAACACCGGCAAGGTTGCCGGTGCGGACGTGCCGCAGCTGTACCTGCAGCTGCCGCAGGGCAGCACCACCCCGATCCGCCTGATCGGCTTCCAGAAGGTGACGCTGCAGCCGGGCGAAAGCCGCCGGATCCGCATCGAAGCCGAGCCGAAGACGCTGGCCAGCTTCGATACCGCCGACAAGCAGTGGAAGATCGCCGGTGGGCAGTACGAAGTGCAGCTGTCGCGCGCGGCCAATGCACCGGTGCAGCGCGTGCTGTTGGAGCTGGCCGAGCAGGTCGTCCGCTGAGCTGACGGGCGGGGCACGACCTTGGGTCGTGCCCCCCGGTTAACCCGGCAGGTGCTCGCGCAGGTGCGCCAGCAGCAGCCGGACCCGGCGCGAGGGCTGGGCGGTGTTGGGAAACACCGCATAGACGCCCTGGCGCGGGAAACGATGACGGCGCAGGATCGGCAGCAGCCGGCCCTGCGCCAGATCGTCATCGATCAACCACTGCGGCAACACGGTCGCGCCGGCCCCGGCCAGCGCGAAGGCACGCAGGGTGGAGGCGTTATCGACCGTAACCACCGCATGGGCGGGGTTGCAGGCAAACACCTGGTCGCTGCCATCGGGCGCCACCAGCGGCAGATCCGCCAGGCGCGGATACCCCAATCGTGGCAGCGTACGGACCCAGTCCGGATCATCGCGCGCGGCATCATCCGGCAGCATGGACAACAACGACGGCGCGGCGACCGCGCACAGCGCGTGTTCGTCCAGCAGGGTCGCGCGCAGCTGCGAGTCCTGCAGCCGCCCCAACCGGATTGCCAGATCGAACCGCTCGGGAATCAGGTCCGCCGGCGCCGGTGAGGTGGACAGGTGCAGGCGCAACTCGGGATGCAGGGCGCGGAACGACTCCAACACCGGCACGACCCGCGCGATCGCATATTCCGGCGTGGTGGTCAGCCGCAGCGTGCCACGCAGCTGCAGCTGTTCGCTGCGTGCCTCCTCGATCGCCAGCTCGGCCGTCGCCAACAGGGCGGTGCAGTGCTGGTAAAAGCGCTCCCCGGCCTCGGTCAGCGCCAGGCTGCGGGTATTGCGCACCAGCAGGGTCACGCCGAGTTCCTGCTCCAGTCGCTTGAGATTGAAACTCACCACCGCGCGGCTCTGGCCGAGGCGCTGCGCGGCCGCGGTCAGGCTGCCGGCATCAACAATCGTTTTGAAGGTCTCGAAGCGGTCCAGGCTGACCATGGCGGCGCGCTGACTGTCAAAAATGGTTTGACAGTCTTGCATCCGGTTGCCCGTTTATCCAGCCGCCGCCAACGCGCATGCTGCCGCCTCGCAATCGGAGCACCGCATGACATACCGGGCCAAGGTGGAAACGCTGTACCTGCTGGGATTCTCGCTGGACCTGGTGAACATGTTCATCGGTACTGTCGCGTATCCGGCCATCGCCGCCGACCTGCAGGCCTCCGTGCCGCAGCTGGCATGGATCGGCAACGCCTACATGCTCGGCCTGACCCTGGTGATTCCACTGGGCAGCTGGCTGGCCGCGCGCCTTGGCGAGCGCCGGGTGCTGTGCCTCTCGCTGGCCCTGTTTACCGTAGGCGCTGTGCTGGCAGGCACCGCGCCGAGCATCGAGTGGCTGATCGCGTGGCGCCTGCTGCAGGGGCTGGGCGGTGGGCTGTTGATTCCGGTGGGGCAGGCGATGGCCTACCGCGAATGCCCGCCGGCCGATCGCGCGCGACTGACCGCCCGCATCATGGCGGTGGCCCTGCTGGTGCCGGCGTTGTCACCGACGTTGGGCGGCCTGCTGGTGGAGTGGGGCTCGTGGCGGGGTGTGCTGCTGGTCAGTGTGCCGCTGGCCGTGGTGGCCTTGGTGCTGGCGGCGTGGTGGGTGCGTCCGGGGCGGCCGGCGCTCGTTCCTGCGCTGGACCGTCGCGGGCTGCTGCTGGGCTCCGCAGGCCTGAGCGTGTTGCTGGTCGCGCTGAGCCTGGTGGCCGAAGCGGATCAGCGGATGCTGGGCGCCGCGCTGTTGGCGGTCGCCGGGCTGGTGCTGGCCTGCTATGCGCGCAGTGCGCGCCGTACCGATCATCCGGTCCTGCACTGGTCGCTGCTGCGACATCCCTCGTTGCGGCTGGCGATGTTGGTCTATCTGCTGGTGCCGGGCACCTTCATCGGCACACAACTGGTGGCGACGCTGCTGCTGCATCGGCAGGGCTACGGCGCGGCGGCCATCGGTGGCTTCATGCTCCCGTGGGCGCTCGCCTCGGCCTGCGCGATCGCCACCACACGGCACTGGCTGCCACGGATCGGGGCACGCCCGCTGTTGAGCGTCGGCATGGGGTGCCAGGCCATCGGCATCGTGCTGCTGATCGGTGTGCAGGCCGGTCAGCCCTGGCTGCCCGTGCTGGCCTTCGCGCTGATGGGGCTGGGCGGGAGCCTGTGCAGCAGCAGCGCGCAGACGCTCGCCTTCCAGGGGCTGGCGGACGCGGAGCTGCTGCCGGGCAGCGCGCTGTGGAACCTCAACCGCCAGCTCAGTTTCTGTCTGGCAGCCGCCTTGCTGGCCTGTGTGCTGGCGATGTTGTCGGCCGCAACGCCGGAGTACGCGTTCGCGCTCACCCTGATCCTGGCCGCGGGCATGAGCCTGCTGCCGGTCTTTCTGCTATGGCGCCTGCCGCCGTCTTCCCTTGTCTTGAGAGCTTCCCCATGAACGACACCCTCGCCTTCAACGAGATTCACGCCCTGCATGTGCTGATCGAAGACTGGTTCACCGGCCGCTCGCCGGTGGCTGCGCTGGACACACTGCTGGCCCGCTTCAGCGAGGACTTCAGCATGGTCGGCGTCCGTGGCGTGCGCCTGGACAAACCCGCGCTGGCCGGTTTCTTCGCTTCTGCCCACGGCAGTCGGCCGGGAGTGCGGATCACCGTCGATGCAATGCAGTACCGTCCGCTAGCGCCCGCCGCCTGCGCGGTGCGCTATCGCGAGGACCAGATCGGTGCGGACGGCACCGGCAATCGACGCGAAGCACTGGCCATCCTCGTCACCGGCACCGATGGCACGCTGCGGTGGCGGGCTTTGCATGAAACGGTGGTTGGCGGCTGAATGCGCGAAGCAGCCTGAAAACGCGCCGATCGGCATCTACCGGCGCGGGCCGCGCGGCGCTAGGCTGCGGAGGTTGTCATCACTGCCGGGAGAGCGCCCATGCGTATGCGTGTATTGCCAGTTGCGTTGTTGAGTCTGATGGTGGCGGCCAGTGTGTCGGCGCAGACCTCGCCGATGACCCCGGACATTCCCGCCAAGGGGTTCTTGACGCCCACGGCGCAGGACAACTACGACAAGCGCGTGGTGATGGTGCCGATGCGCGATGGCACGAAACTCTACACGGTGATTGTGGTGCCCAAGGGCGCCAGGAACGCGCCGATCCTGCTGACCCGCACCCCCTATGATGCCGCCAACCGTGCCAAGCGCATGGATTCGCCGAACATGCGTGACATCCTGCCGCAGGGCGATGAGGTGTTCGTCGATGGCGGTTATATCCGGGTGTTCCAGGACATCCGCGGCAAGTACGGCTCCGAGGGCGATTACGTGATGACCCGGCCGTTGCGTGGGCCGCTCAACACCACGAAGGTGGACCACGCGACCGACGCATGGGACACCATCGATTGGCTGGTCAAGCATGTGCCCGAGAGCAATGGCAAGGTCGGCATGCTGGGCTCGTCCTACGAGGGCTTCACCGTGGTGATGGCACTGACCAACCCGCATCCAGCGTTGAAGGTGGCCGCGCCGCAGAGCCCGATGATCGATGGCTGGATGGGCGATGACTGGCTCAACTACGGTGCGTTCCGCCAGGTCAATTTCGGCTATTTCACCGGGCAGCTGGCCAAGCGCGGCAAGGGCCCGTCGATCCCCAGCGTGGGCTACGACGACTACACCACCTTCCTGCGCGCCGGCTCGGCCGGGGACTACGCCAAGGCCAATGGGCTGGATCAGTTGCCGTGGTGGCACAAGCTGATCGAGCACCCCAGCTACGACGCGTTCTGGCAGGAACAGGCGCTGGACGCGCGCATGGCCAAGACCGAGCTGAAGGTGCCCACGATGTGGCTGCAGGGCCTGTGGGACCAGGAAGACATGTGGGGCGCGGTGCACAGCTATGCGGCGATGGAGTCGCGCGACACCGGCAACACGCTGAATTATCTGGTCATGGGGCCGTGGCGGCACAGCCAGGTCAACTATGACGGCAGCAGTCTGGGCGCCTTGAAGTTCGACGGCGATACCGCGCTGCAGTTCCGTCGCGATGTGCTCAAGCCGTTCTTCGATCAGTACCTGGTGGATGGCGCGCCCAAGGCGCAGACACCGCCGGTGCTGATCTACAACACCGGCGAGAACCACTGGGACAGGCTGCAGCAGTGGCCGCGCAGCGTGGCGCAGTCCAGGCCGCTGTACCTGCGGGCGGGCGGCAAGCTTTCCTTCGAGGCACCGCAGGCCGGTGAAGCGACCTTTGAGGCGTATGTGTCCGATCCGGCCAAGCCGGTGCCATTCGTGCCGCGCCCGGTGCGCTTCGCCGACCGCGATATGTGGACGAGCTGGTTGGTGAAGGATCAGCGCTTCGTGGATGGTCGCCCGGACGTGCTGACCTTCGTCAGCGAACCGTTGACCGCCCCGTTGCGGATCGGCGGTGCGCCGCAGGTGAATCTGCAGGCCGCCACGAGTGGCAGTGACAGCGATTGGGTGGTGAAGCTGATCGATGTGTATCCGGACCAGATGCCGTCGACGCCGGAGATGGGCGGCTATGAGCTGTCGGTCTCGATGGCGATCTTCCGTGGCCGGTACCGGGAGAGCTTCAGCGACCCGAAGGCGATCGCAAGCAACCAGGTGCTGGACTACACGTTCGGTCTACCAACGGCGAACCATGTGTTCCAGCCGGGCCATCGGGTGATGGTGCAGGTGCAGTCGAGCTTGTTCCCGCTGTACGACCGCAATCCGCAGACGTTCGTGCCGAACATTTATCTGGCCAAGCCGGGCGATTACCAGAAGGCGACGCAGCAGATCTGGCACGCGCCGCAGCAGGCCAGTTTCATTTCGTTGCCGGTGTATTGAACGCAGACGCGTTCCCGGTGCCACGCCGCGGCCATGGACGCCGCGCGCGTGGAGATTGCCGGGTACATTGCATCGCCTGGTGACAGGCGCTAGCGTGCAGCTCCACTTTGCATGATGCGACCGATGAAAAGGATGTTCGTGGTAGGCGCGCTGATGTCGCTGGCAGGCGGCGCGCCGGCGCAGTCGTTCACCGTGCTGGGCAACAGTTTCGGCGCCGAGGCGCTGGTGTCCCTGGATGGCCGCCTGCTGGTGCCGCCCAATGGCGCGCGCATGCATCGGCTGTCCGCCGACCGCTGGATGCGCGCCCAGGGCCCCACCACGCCGCAGCAGTGGTACGACGATGCAGGACGACTGCTGCGTGAGGACCGGGGTTACACCGAGTACCGCGAACGGTTCGTGCTGCCGCAGGCCGCATCCGGTGATCCTGTGTGGGAGGCGTTCATCCAGGCCGATGGTGAGGCGGTCGGTGGCCGGGGCGTGGTGGATGCGCTGGGTCAGGTTCGCCTTCCGGCGCTGAAGGATGGCGAATGGGTGCCGTTGGCGGTACCCGATCGCGTGCTGTGGAACGCCCGCAGTGGTCCGCTGCGCTTCCATGACCTGCACGGGCGCGTGGTCATGGAGCTGGATGAGCGGCAGGTCCAGTGGGTGGCTGGGCCGTTCGCCGGCCGCCACGTGTATGTCGCGTGCAGCGTCCAGGTGCCTGAGCACTGCAACGTGCTGGGTGAAGACGGCACGACGCTGTTTTCCGATGACATCGACGCACTGCTGCCGGTCACCGACGGTGGCTGGTGGCTGCGGCGGGGCGAGCTGTGGCGGCGGGTGGATGCACAGGGCAGGGCGACGGACAGCGCGCGCTACCACCAGGATGGCCTGTATCCCCGTTATCGCCAGTATGGCGGCACTGCGGGCCGGCGTGACTGGCCCGAGCGGGTCAACCGGCATGCCACCGGCAGCGCCGACGACACGCCCGAGCCCGGCTGGCTGATGGCCGACGGACAGTTTGCCGCGCAGCATGGCAACGTCCGCCTGGACTACTGCGGTGGCCAGTGGCAGGTGCTGGACGAGGAGGGCGTCCGCCCGCCCACCGTCGCCCCGGCCGCGCTGGCAGCAGTGCTCGACGCCCCCGATGCTCAACAGCGACAGGCACCGCCGTGGCGCGTCCGGCATGCCACCGATACCGATACCGCTGCGGTACTGGACTGTCACGGCCAGGTGGTGTTCGCGCCGTCGAACGTGGACAGCTTCGACCCGGTTGGCGGCGGGTTGCTGGGCACGTTCGTCGGCGAATCCTCGCCCCGCCTGTGGTGGGATGGACGCACCGCCTACACCGTGCCTGCCGGCATGTTCATCGACGATGACCACGTCAGCCCACCGTTGCTGTTGCTCTGGGAGCAGGCTGCCGGTGTCAACCACCTGTACAACCTCGAGCGTGGCCGCATCGTGGGGCGTCCTTTCGAGGGCGTGGTGCGCATGGATGGTGGCCGGGTAGTGTTCCGCCGGGACGGGCAACTGGGGATGATGCTGCCCGATGGCAGCGAACCGGCCGCGCCAGCGAGCTTCGATATCCTGCCCTGGGGCACGGACCGTACCTGGACGCGCCGCTATCTGGACGGCGGTGATGAGGCGCTGACCCTGCTGGACGCCAACCACCAGGTACTGCTGCGGCGACGTCTGCTGTTCAGTGGCGTGGAACTGCAGTCCACCTGGCAGGGGGATGTGGAGCGGCAACCGCTGACGCTGTTGAATCTCGGTACGATGCGCTTCGCCGATGGCGAGTACTTCGTCCAGCAATGGCTGGATCGCAACGGACAGGTGCTGCTCAGTGACATCAGCTGTCCGGCACCCGGCGATGGTCCGCCCTCGAAGGGAAAGGGCGTCCTGCTCGGGCGCGGGTGGCGCGTGGACAGTGTGCCCACGCGCCCCTGCACGTTACCTGCGGCGCTGCTGCCGGTGCTTGCCGGCGGCGATGTGACCGACGCGATGCGCGACCGATGACAGCGCGCGGATCAGCCTGAAACGCTGGGGTAGTCGGTGTAACCCTGCGCACCGCCGCCATACAGCGTGTCCTGATCCAGATCGGACAGCGCCACGCCGAGACGGAAACGCTCGACCAGATCCGGGTTGGCGATGAAGGGGCGGCCGAACGCGATCATGTCGGCATAGCCCGACGCGACGGCCGCTTCAGCACGCGCTTGGTCGTAGCCGTTGTTCGCGATCCAGGCACCGGTGAACTTGGCGCGCAGGGCGGCATAGTCGAAGGCGATGTTGTCGCGCGGGCCACCGGTCGCCCCTTCGATCACATGGATGAAGGCCAGCGGGCCGATGGCATCCAGACGCTCCACGGCGCGTTCGAACAAGGGCTGCGGGTTGGAATCGGCGGCATCGTTGGCCGGCGTCACCGGCGACAGGCGCACGCCGGTCCGCTCGGCGCCGATTTCCGAGACGATCGCACGGACCACTTCATCGAGCAGGCGGGTGCGGTTCTCGATGCTGCCACCGTATTCGTCGGTACGCTGGTTGCTGCCATCGCGCAGGAACTGATCGATCAGGTAGCCGTTGGCGGCATGCACTTCCACGCCATCGAAGCCGGCGGTGATCGCGTTGCGCGCGGCCTGGCGGAAGTCCTGGATCAGGCCGGGAATCTCATCCAGACGCAGGGCGCGGGGCTCGGAGACATCCTCAAAGCCCTTGGCGGTGAAGGTCTTGGCATTGGCGCGCAGTGCACTCGGCGCAACCGGGACCTCGCCCTCGGGCAGAAGGGTGGTATGCGAGATACGGCCGACATGCCACAACTGCAGCACGATCTTTCCGCCGCGCGCATGGACGGCATCGGTGACTTTTTTCCAGGCATCGATCTGCGCCTGGCTGTAGATGCCGGGCGTGTCGAGATAGCCCTGGCCCATCGGGCTGATCTGGGTGGCCTCGGCGATGATCAGCCCGGCACTGGCGCGCTGCTCGTAGTACTGGATCGCGAGCGGATTGGGGATGCGGTCGTGGATCGCGCGGTTGCGGGTGAGCGGTGCCATCGCGATGCGGTTGGTGACCTCGATGGCCCCCAGACGGGTGGGGGAGAACAACTGGCCGTCACTGGACTCTGTCATGGGCTTACCTTGGGGGAGGGAGACCGCCATCGGCGGATGAAACAGGTATGTGGGCATACGACCCCGAGCATAGGCCCAGGTGCGTTGCAGCGATGGGAAGGATTGTTGCGGAGCCTGCTGTGCACGTTCTGTAACGTTTTCGCGGCGTATGGTCGAGGCATGGGCAGGCACTGCCCGCTGCCTTTTTCCAACCCGAGGAACAACGCGATGATTGATTATCAACTCAAGGGAAAGGTCGCCATTGTCACCGGCGGCGTCTCCGGCATCGGCCTGGCCGTGGCCGAACTGCTGGCCGATTCCGGCGCGGCGGTGGCGGTGTGGGACCTCAAGGCCGATGCTGTGGAAAAGACCGCTGAGGCGCTGCAGAAGAAAGGCGTGAAGTCGATCGGCATCGCGTTGAATGTGACCGATGAGAACGCCGTTGAAGCGGCCGTGAAGCAGACCGTCGAGGCACTAGGCGGGTTGGATATCGCAGTGAACAACGCGGGTATCGGCGGGCCGTCGGCGGCCAGCGGCGATTACCCCGTGGATGGCTGGAAGAACGTCATCGACGTCAATCTCAACAGCGTGTTCCTGTGCCAGCGGGCGCAGATCCAGGCGATGCGCAGCGCGGGCAACGGCGGCAGCATCATCAACATGGCCTCGATTCTGGCCCAGGTGGGGTTCGGCAACTCCTCCGCCTACGCGGCTGCCAAGCACGGTGTGGTCGGGCTGACCCAGACGGCCGCGTGGGAACACGCCGCAGACAAGATCCGCATCAACGCCGTGGGCCCCGGTTTCATCGCCACGCCGCTGCTGGACAAGATGGACCCGAAGGTGAAGCAGGCGCTGGAGAGCAAGCATGCGCTGGGCCGCCTCGGTACCCCGGACGAGGTCGCGGCCCTGGTGGCATGGCTGGCCAGTGCCGATGCCAGCTTCGCGACCGGCACCTATTACGCCATCGATGGCGGTTATCTGGCGCAGTAAGCCCTGCGACGGCAGGCTCACCAAGGCCTGTCGTTTGCTTCACGGTGCTCAGACGCCCCAGTCTGCGACGCTCCGTCCATTGCCGGATGAGAGACGCAGATGGGACTGGAACAAGATCTATCGATCCTGCTGCGCATAGCCGTGGCGATGCTGCTGGGCGCCACGCTCGGCATCGAGCGCGAGATGGGCAAGCATGCGGCTGGCCTGCGCACGCACATGCTGATCGCAGGCGCGGCCGCGTTGATTGTCGGGCTCGGTGACAGCATCGCCGAACACTTCCAGGAAGAGCGTTACCGCGACCTGCTGCAGGTCGATCCGGTCCGTCTGATCGAAGCGGTGGTGGCCTGCGTCGGCTTCGTCGCCGCCGGCACCATCCTGCGGGGCTCGCGCGACGATCAGGTCAGCGGACTGACCACCGCCAGCTCGCTGATCATGGCCGCCGCCATCGGCATCGCGGTCGGCATCGGTGAGTACGTGATCGCCATCGGCGTCAGTGTGTTGTGCCTGATCGTGCTGGTGGTGTTCAGCCGCATCGCTAAAAAACTGGAGTCCTCGTCATGAGCAGCGAACGTCCCTTCCAGATCCAACGCATCGACCATGTGGTGCTGCGCGTGCAGGATCTCCCCCGCGCGGTACGTTTCTACCGCGACGTTCTCGGTTGCACGGTCGCCCGTGAGCGTCCCTCGTTGGGCATGGTGCATCTGCATGCGGGCGAATCGATGATCGACCTTGTCAGCGTGGACGGCCCCCTCGGCGTCAAGGGCGGTGCGGCGCCGGGACGCGAAGGGCGCAACGTGGATCATCTGTGCCTGCGCGTGGAGCCCTTCGATGAGGCAGACGTACGCGCGCATCTGGAGGGGCAGCAGCTCACACTGGAAGGGAAGGCCGAGCGCAACTACGGCGCGGAAGGCGATGGGCTGTCGCTGCGCCTGCGTGATCCCGACGGCAATCTGGTGGAACTGAAGGGTCGCTCCAGCGACTGCGGCTGATCGCCCGCAGGGCAGCCGGAAAGGCGCTCGGCCAATGGTCTAGTTGGCATGCCCTGCATTCTGCGGTTCACTGGAGACTGTTCCAGCGCAGATGACCCATGATCATTTCCGCCTCCACCGATTATCGCGCAGCAGCACAACGCCGCCTGCCGCCGTTCCTGTTCCATTACATCGATGGCGGCGCGTATGCCGAGCACACGTTGAAGCGCAACGTCGCCGACCTGTCGGACATCGCGCTGCGCCAGCGCATCCTGCGCAACATGTCCGACCTGAGCCTGGAAACCGAGCTGTTCGGGGAACGCCTGGCGATGCCGGTGGCACTGGCCCCGGTCGGGCTGACCGGCATGTACGCGCGCCGCGGTGAAGTGCAGGCGGCGCGGGCAGCGGCGAGCCGGGGGATTCCGTTCACGCTGTCCACCGTGTCGGTCTGCCCGATCGAGGAAGTCGCCCCGGCCATTGATCGGCCGATGTGGTTCCAGCTGTATGTGCTCAAGGATCGCGGCTTCATGCGCAACGCGCTGGAGCGGGCCAAGGCGGCCGGGGTGACCACGTTGGTGTTCACCGTGGACATGCCCACGCCGGGCGCGCGTTATCGTGACGCGCACTCGGGCATGAGCGGCCCGAATGCACCGGCGCGGCGCATGCTGCAGGCGGTGACGCACCCGCGCTGGGCGTGGGACGTCGGCCTGTTCGGGCGCCCGCACGACCTGGGCAACATCTCCACCTACCGCGGCAGCCCGACCGGGCTGGCGGACTACATTGGCTGGCTGGGCGCCAACTTCGATCCCTCCATTTCCTGGAAAGACCTGGAGTGGATCCGTGAGTTCTGGACCGGCCCGATGGTGATCAAGGGCATTCTCGACCCGGAGGATGCGCGCGATGCGGTGCGCTTCGGGGCCGATGGCATCGTGGTCTCCAACCATGGCGGGCGCCAGCTGGATGGCGTGCTCTCTACCGCACGTGCCTTGCCGGCGATCGCCGATGCGGTCAAGGGCGAGCTGAAGATCCTCGCCGATTCCGGCATCCGTAACGGCCTGGACGTGGTGCGCATGATCGCCCTCGGCGCGGACAGCGTGCTGCTGGGTCGAGCGTTCGTGTATGCGCTCGCCGCGCAGGGCGAGGCTGGCGTGGCCAATCTGCTGGATCTCATTGCCAAGGAAATGCGCGTGGCGATGACGCTCACCGGCGCGAAGACCATCGCCGATATCAGTGCCGATTCGCTGGTGGACGCCACCCAACGGCGCCAACCACCGGTAGAACCACCCCATGGGTGGCTGCACGGAAACCCTGCCATCTAGTGGTCCAGCCACCCATGGGGTGGCTCTACGCCCGCGGAATCACTCGCAGCGGACGGCGGTGATCACGTTGTCCTTGTCGATGAACACCCGCAGGCGATCCTGGCGCAGGTCACGGGTGGTGATCGTGGCCGGGCCGATCGGATTGATCAGGCCGGCGCCGCTCTGCACCAGCAGCTTGCGCATGTTCGCTTCGTCGGCCTTCTGGCCCACGGCCCAGCCCAGCGCGTCGGCCTTGCACAGGCCCGGTCCCTTGATTTCCGGCCCCGGCGTGCTGACGCAGGCGGTCAGTGACAGGGTGCCTGCGAGCATGATCGCGGCGAGGGGATAACGGGAAAGGGATGCCATCGGGTCGCTCCTGCGGGGTCAGGCGCCGACCATACCACCGCAGTGCGCATGGACGTGTGGTGGTGACCCCGCGACGGTTCGACGCAGCGTGGGCCGCGCGCGCGGGGCAGGGCGCTGCGGGGCCTGGCGTTACACTGGGTGCCCGCTCAACATCGGTCATCCCGGGAGTCGCAGGTGCTGCACGTGTTCATGCTTGGCGGGAGACATGCCCGGGCCCGGATCGAGGTTCACGATGTGGCTTTCGCCAACGTCGATGTAATCGAGGAAGCCTACCCGCAGCTGCGCCAGGACTGGTTCGGCGAACGTAAAGGGCTCCATGTCGATGGCTGGCTCGCGGTGGATGGGGTGGAGGAGTACCGGGTGCGCTTTGCCGATGTGGCACCGGCTGCTGGTGCGCCGCGGCTGTACTTTCTCAATCTGGGCGGTTATGTCGCCGGCGCCCTGGGTGAGGCGCATGACTACCAACTGCTGGTCGCCACCGGTGTCGAGGAGGCCAAGCGCAAGGCCAGGACGTTGCGCGATGCCAGCTGGTTCAAGCCGCATACCGATGCGCTGCTGGAAGTGGATGACTGCATCGCCATCGATCAGGTCGGGGGCCGCCACGTGCAGCTCGAGCGCGGTGAACACCGCGGGATCACGCTGGTCAGTGACTACATCGTGATCGGCTGAGCGGCGCCGATTGCTCGCAGCGGTCCTGCTGGCGCATAGTGTCGCGGTCTTGTGAGGTCCGGCGGTATCGCTGCGACAGGTCAACCAACGGAAACAGAACATGCAGAGCAGGAAGATCACGGCCGCCTTGATCGTGACGGTGGGAATGGCCTTGGCAGGCAGCGTGATGGCCGCCGAGCCGGAGGCGCCGGTGTTTGGAGGGTGGCGCAATCTGCATTCGGCCAATGGCGCAGCACCCGTGCTGGAGGATCTGCCTTTCGCGATCCTGCCGCGGGACGTCGCCAAGGGCAGCCGCTTTGCGGTCCTGGACCGCGAGAACAAGCAGGCGGTGTGCTGCCTGGTCGTGGACAGCGAACGGCTCGATGCGATCGCGCTGGAAACCCGCTTTCGCCTGCCCGGCGTCTGGATCGCCGATCTGCTTGGCAACGAGGACTTCAACCAGCGTCATGGCGACCGCCACGTGTTCGCGATGACGCGCGAAGATGCCCTGGTCGATCACGTCTTCTCCGACGCCGGGGGGGCCTACAGCGATCTGGGTGGACTGCTGCTGCCCGCCGGTGCCGCGCTGGAAGAGGGAGGCAGCATCAAGCTGGGCGCAACCAGCTACCGCCTGCAGATCCAGTCGCAGCGGTTCGCCGATGACAACGGCGCACTGGATCGCTACACCCTGCAGCCGCCTGCGCCTGCCGCCCCGGTGGTGCTCGAGGTGCCGTACAGCACTTACTGACACGGAAGCGACAGAAACGGCACGGTACAATCGCGCGCGCCCGCCGGCAGTGACTGGCCGGGCCTGCATCCTTGTACGAGCCTGTCCGTGATCGCCCGAGTGTCCTTGTTCTGTGCGCTGCTGCTGTTGACCGCCTGCGCCACGCCGGTGTTGCCGCCGGCCAAACCCCTGCCCAATCCGGATGCCCTGTGGGGCATCATCCAGCGCGACTGCGCCGGCGACGCCGCCCCTCGGGGCAGCTGCCTTGCGGTGTCCGCCGAGGCGCGTCGGCGCGATGTGCTGCTGAAGGATTCGCACGGCCGCTACCAGTTCCTTGTGTTGCCGATGGACCGGGTGTCGGGTATTGAGAGCCCGGCGCTGCTGCGGGCCGATGCGCCGAACTATTTCGCCGCCGCCTGGGCCGCCCGCAGCCACACCGAGCAGGCGTTGGGCCGGCCATTACCCCGCGACGTGGCCAGCCTGGCCCTTAACTCACCGCACGGACGCTCCCAGCACCAGCTGCACATCCACGTGGATTGCCTGCGCGCCGATGTCATGACGCAGTTGCACCGGCTGCAGCCTGCCATCGGCACTGCCTGGCAGCCGCTGCCCGAGCCGTTGCGTGGGCATGCGTATCTGGCCCGCTACCTGCCGGGTGCCGAGCTGACGGCCAACCCGGTCCGCTTGCTTGCCGACTATCTGGAAGACCCCAACGATCTCGGTAACTGGTCGCTGGTGGTGGCCGGGCAGACCGATGCCGCAGGCGCGCCGGGGTTCGTGTTGCTGGCCACGCGGCTGGATCTGGAGGCCGGCAACAAGGCCAGCGGCGAGGAACTGCAGGACCACGCCTGCGCTGCCCTCACCGGCGCGGCAGGCCCGCTGGATGGCGTGCTGTGAGGCCTGGCACGCTATAGTGGTTATTCAATGCGATTCCCGCTTTCGCGCCCGGGCTGACTGGCGCGTCGTATACGACTTATTCCATGACTGCTGAAACCACGACTCCGCCCACCGCTGCGCCGTCCCAGGCCACCGGTCCGCTGTTCTACCAACAGGCAGTGCCGCTGCGTTCGGACGAGCACGCCAACTGGCGTCTGCTGCCGGAAACCGCGAATTTTGCGGCCGATACCAACGCGATCCCCGCCGTGATCGGTGAGTTCGGCTCGCTGGCCCAGCATTACCCCATCATCTTCACCGGCAAGGATGCGATGCCGCTGGTCGCCGTGGGTCTGTCCCATCGCAATCTGTTCGTTGCCGAAGGCGTCTGGGACGAACAGAGCTACGTGCCGGCGTACGTGCGTCGCTACCCGTTCGTGTTCATGCAGGCCGGTGAGCCGGACAACTATGTACTCGCCGTGGACGCGGCCGCCAAGCAGGTCAACCAGGGCGACAGCGAGGAAGGCCTGCCGCTGTTCCAGGATGGCAAAGCGACCGAGCTGATCGACAACGCGATGCGTTTCTGCGGCGATTACACCCGCGAGCACGAGCATACCCGTCGCTTTGCGGCCGCGCTGATCGAGAACGACCTGCTGATCGACCGCAACATCGATGTCACCCTGGCCGATGGCCGGACGATGTCGGTCAATGGGTTCCAGGTGGTGGACGTGGAGAAGTTCGCCGCGTTGCCGGACGAGACCGTCGTGGCCTGGCACCGCAGCGGCTGGCTGGCGCTGGTGCATCATCACCTGAGTTCGCTGGCACGCTTCAGCGCGCTGGTGAACCGCCAGAGCCTGCTGCCGGCCGACGCCTGAGTCCAGGTATCCAGGCAGTAACAGAAACGGCGGCCGCAGGGCCGCCGTTTTTCGTTGTGGGGATTCCGCCGCGATCAGTCGCGGGTACTGACTTCCCAGTTGGCGTGCACCACGCCCGGCTGACGCTGCAGCCTCGCGACCACCGCATCGAGCTCGTCGGCGCTGACTGCCGTACTGACCAGGATCGCGACCAGCTCCACCGGGCCGTCGCCGTGTTCGATCACCTGCACGTCGCTGACCGGGTACTGTGCGGCCTCCAGCGCATCGACCAATCGCTCGCGCGCCAAGGGCGTCGCGGCAGGGTCCACGGTCAGGCGCACCTCGTAGGTGGCCTCAGAGGCGGCTTCGTTGATCGGGATGCGGTTGATCGCGTTGACCAAGGGCCGCAGCAGGGTATTGCCGGCGATGATCAGTACGGTCAGCAGCGCGCCCTCGGCCAGCATGTCCGCACCGGTACACGCACCGACCGCCGCCGAACACCACAGCGTCGCAGCGGTGTTGAGGCCGCGTACGTTCATGCCTTCCTTCATGATCACGCCCGCGCCGAGGAAGCCGACGCCGGAGACCACGTAGGAGATCACCCGCACCGCTTCGACACTGCCGGCGATGCGCATGCCCAGGTCCACGAAGGCCGCCGCGCCGACCGCGACCAGCACATTGGTGCGCAGCCCGGCGGTGCGTTGGCGGTATTGCCGCTCGGCGCCGATCAAGGTGCCCAGCACAAAGGCGGCCGCCAGGCTGACCACGGTGTCCAGGAAGGGATACAACTGGAAGGTCTGGATGAAGCGCATGTGGAGTCCTTGCAGGGCAGGGCTTAGGCGAAATCCCGATAAGCATATCCCGGCCGGTCATTTCCCCCTTTCCTGCCTGTTCAGCAAAATCCCGGCCCTCTCTCCACCACGATCCGGCGCGGGCCTGCCCGCGTTGGCGCGTTCTTATTGACCGGAAATCTGCATGTCTGTGCTGTATCGCCCGCTGCGTCGGCGGGCCTTGGTGTTGTCGTTGTTGCCCCTGCTTGGCGCAAGTTCACTGGCCCATGCGGCCGATCCGCCCACCCAGCTGGATGCGGTCACGGTCACCGGCTCGCGCATCCCCCGCGCCAGTGTGGAAGGCCCATCCCCGGTCACCGTGATCACCCAGGCGCAGATCGAGGCGCAGGGCTACCGCAGTGCCTTCGAAGCGCTCAGCGCGCTCACCGAGAACACCGGCAACGTGCAGGGCGAGGATTTCGGCAATACCTTCACTCCGGCCGCCAACACCATCAATCTGCGCGGCCTCGGCCCGAATCGCACCCTGGTGCTGGTCAACGGTCGCCGTCAGTCCGATTACCCGCTGGCCTACGAAGGCTCGGTCAACGTGGTCAACCTGGCCAACATCCCGAGCGCGCTGATCGACCGGATCGAAGTACTGGCCGGGGGCGCCTCGGCGGTGTACGGCTCCGATGCAATCGCCGGTGTGGTCAACATCATCCTGAAGAAGACCTATGACGGTGTCGGCATCAATGTGCGCGCTGGCACCACCGAGCAGGGCGGCGGTGACAACCAGCGCCTGCAGGCGGTCGGCGGCGGCTCGGGTGAGCAGTGGGACGCGATCTTCGGCCTGGAGATCGCCAACCGCAAGGCGATCTACGGCTCGCAGCGCGATTTCATGGACTCGCTGACCGATGACCCACGTGGTGTCACGCCGCTGGCGACGGCGGTGGCGTATCGCCGCAACGCCTCCACCAACAACTACATCGATCCCGGTGCCGATGGCTGCGATACCTCCAGCGCGCTCTACGGCGGCAGCGTGTTCCGCGCGCAGAATCCGCGCCAGGGCTGGTACTGCGGCAGCAATGAAGCCTCGCCCACGTTCTGGACCGTGCAGACCGAAAAGCGCAACATCGATGCGTACAGTGCGGTGACCTGGCGTCTGAATGATCGCCAGGAACTGTTCGCCGATGCGGCCATCGGCACCGCACGCATTTACAACAACACCCGTGCACCGAGCTGGACATCCTCGCGCAACTACTTCTACAACCAGAACAGCGGTCAGCTGGAAAGCTGGTACCGGCGTTTCGCACCGGAAGAAATCGGCGGCGTACAACGCAATGCCAATCGATTCCTGGAGCAGTCCTGGTCGTTCAATGTGGGCGCACGCGGCAGCATCGGCAGTTCGGACTGGGACTACGAAGCGGCCTACAGCCGTTCGCGGTATGAGAACAAGACGCAGCGCCCGGGCCTGTTGGCCGGCATCAACACGTACCTGCTCGGCCCGCAGCTGGGCACCCGTAATGGCGTGGAGGTGTATGCACCGGATCCGTCACGTCTGTATCAGCCGCTGACCCCGGGCGAATACGAGGGGTTGTCCGACCGCTACGAGAGCCGCAATGCCGCCTGGCTGCAGACCGCCAGCGTCAGCGTCAACGGCCAGCTGTTCGACCTGCCCGGCGGCCGTGCCGCGCTGGCAGCCGTTGTCGAAGCGGGCAGCCAGGGCTACCGCAACCGCCCGGACCCGGCGCTGGCGCAGGGCACGTTCTGGAACCTCAACGCCGGTGTCCCGGCCGGTGGGGAGCGTGACCGCTATGCGGCCGGCGTGGAACTGCAGCTGCCGTTGCTGGAGCGCTTGACCGCCACCGTGGCCGGTCGCTACGACCAGTACCGCGCGGCCGGTGATCACCTGGGCAAGGCGACCTGGAGCACCGGCCTGGAGTTCCGTCCGTTCGATACGCTGCTGCTGCGCGCCAGTGCGGCCACCAGCTTCCGTGCGCCGGACATGAACTATGTATTCGCGACCGAAACGCGCGGTTACAACCCGGGCATGACCGACTATTGGCGCTGCCGCAGTGCCGGCCAAGCGTATGACGACTGCGATTTCAGCGGATTGGCGATCGATTACACCAGTGGTGCCAATCCGCAGCTGCAGCCGGAAACCGCCAAATCGTACGGACTGGGTTTTGTGTGGTCGCCGTCGGCCAATCTGGACTTCACCGCGGATTACTACGACATCCGCATCGACGACGAGGTCACCAACCTCGATGCCACCCGCATCCTCCAGGACGAAGCGGATTGCCGCCTTGGCCAGACCGTCGGCGGCGACGCACGCGATATCGGCTCGGCACAATGCCAGGACGCGTTGCGCCGCGTGATCCGCAATCCGGCCGATGCCGCCGTGCAGCCCAACCAGGTGGTGCGCGTGCTGATCAACCCGATCAATGCCGCCTCCGAAACCGTGCGCGGTATCGACCTGAAGTCGACGGTGCGCTGGGATGCGGGCCGTTACGGTCGCTTCTCCGCCCGCATGGCGTACTCGTTGGTGATCGATCACAGCTACCGCCAGTTCGCCGGCGATGACGTGCAGGATCAGCGCAATTCGCTGGATTCCTACCAGTGGCGCAGCAAGGTCAACGGCAGCGTGACCTGGGCGATCAACGACTGGACCGCTACCCTGTACGGCATGCGCTACGGCTCGTTGCCGAAGACCGACGGCAGCGGCCGCATCGCGCCGTACATGACCTACAACGCCAGCCTGTACCGCAAGCTCAACGACAACGCCACGCTCGGCCTGATCGTCAACAACCTGCGCGACAGCCGCCCACCAGCAGACAAGAACGGTGGTGGTTGGCCGTTCTACCCGGTCGGCAACTACGACCCTTACGGCCGTCAGCTGTGGCTGGAGTTTGATTACCGCTTCCTGTAATCCGCTCGCGGGCCCGGCAATGCCGGGCCCGCTGCGTTTGGGTTTTCAATGCAGGCGACGGCATACTGCGCGCTGCCGAGCATTCGGTGATTGCAAGGATGTACGTATGACCGACCTGATTCGCTATCGCCGCGCGCTGCCGGATGATGCCGCTGCCTGCATCGATCTCCGTGGCCGCACCCGCGAGAACGCCTTTTCCGCGGCCGATCTCGCCGAACTCGGCATTACCGAAGACAGCTGGGCGGCGGGCATCCGTGACGACGCACTGCCGGGACATATCGCGCTGGAGGGTGAGCGTATGGTCGGGTAATGCTTCGGCGATCGCGAGGGCGGTGAGATCGTGGTGCTCGCATTGCTCCCGGCGTATGAAGGGCAGGGCATCGGTCGGCGCTTGCTGGATCTGTCCATCGCCGATCTGGTGAAGGCGGGGCATGCGCGTCTGATTCTGGGGTGCGCGGCCAATCCGGCGGTACGCTCGCATGGGTTCTACCGCTACCTGGGCTGGCGACCGACCGGCGAGATCGATGCGCTGGGCGATGAGGTGCTGGAACTGCACGTGGGCACGACGTCGTAACAGGTGCGTAGGGCGTGGCAGTGATTCCGTGTCGGGATCCTGCGCATCGCACGGCTGGTGTGCGGCCGGTCACGGCGATGAGTCACGGTGTGAGGACATGCTGCAGCCATCCTGGATGGAGCTGAGCCATGCCTGTGTGGATGTTCGCCATGATGGTGGGCGCCGTAGTGAACGTGCCTGCGCCGCGGCAGGTGCATACCTGTGTCGTGGATGGTGCTCGTCAGTACCAGTCCTTGCCCTGTACAGGCCGGACCCAACGCATCCGCGAGATGCCACCGCCGGTGGATACGCGCGCCAATGCTGTGTACATCGAATCGCTTCGCCAGGAGCTCAAGGCCAAACGGCGCGTAGAGACGTCACCGCCGCGCCCACGCCGAACGCAGCGACGTAACGTGCGCCCGGTACCCGCCCTCCGGGGCGCGGTGATCTCTGTACACATCGATCCGGTCCGCTGCGACGCCGCGCGCCGCCAGCGCGAGACAACCTACCGCAAAGCGGGCCACCGGCCGAGCCTGGCCGTCAGCCGGCGAATGGATGACCTGGTGCACGATGCCTGCCGATAACCATCCGTCAGCGGCCGCGACCGGGCACGACAGAGCCCGTGTACCCACTTGATTGGCAACCGGGCGACGCAGCCATCAACGCTGCGTCATGAGGTAGCGTGCGAGTGCATCGAACGCCGGCAGGGTGGTTGGATCGTTCGCGCTGTTGCCCGCGACCGGATGCGAGCCGAACCGCGCGATCACCACGCGTGCAGTGGGATCGATGTACAGCGCCTGGCCATGCACGCCGCGCGCCATGTAGGCACCGTGGTCGTTGTGCGAGATCCACCACATGCCGCGGTAGCTCCAGCCCGGCAGCTGTGTATATCCCGCCTTGGCAAAGGCCGGCTTGCTGCCGCCCGCGCGGATGCGGGCGATCGCTGCAGCGGGCACGATGGTCTGACCATCGAGCTTACCCTCGTCCAGCAGCAGCTGGCCAACCCGGGCCAGATCGCGCAGGCCGGCATTGAATCCGCCACCGGCAAACGGTGTGCCGGTGGAATCGACGGTGTAATAGGCGTCCTGCTCGGCGCCGATGCGTTGCCAGATCCGTGATTGAAGCAACTGCGCCACGGATTGGCCGGTGCGGCGGGCAATGATCCAGCCCAGCGCATCGGTGTTGATCGTCTTGTAGCCGAAGGCCTCGCCGTGGCGGCCGTGTTTCTGCACCGTCTGTAGATACTCGTAGTAACTGCGCGGCCCGGTGTAGCCGACGGGCGGGGGCAGGGTGCTGCCGGCGGCCGAGTATTTCCAGACCTCCGCGTTGGGGTCGGCATAGTCTTCGCTGTAGCGCAGCGCCGTGGTCATCTCCAGTATCTGCTTGACCGTGGCATCGCCGAAGGCGCTGCCCTGCAGTTCGGGAATGATCGCGCCGACACGCTGGGTTTCGTCGATGACGCCCTCCGCGACCAGCATCTCGCCGAGCAGGCCGGTGATCGATTTGGTGACGGACATCGCGCCGTGCTGACCCTGTTCGTCCAGGCAGCCGCTGTAACGTTCGTATACCACTACGCCGTCATGCAGTACGACGATGCCATCGGTGTAGTTGGCGGACAGCGACTGCGCCCAGGTCATGCCGGTGCTGCTGCCGGTCGGGGTGAACGAGAGCGCATCGATCGCGGCGTCCAGTCGACGCGGCAGCGCACGGGCAGCGGCGGTCCCACGGCTGACGCCCACGGTGGGCATCAACTGACGGAAGTGGCAGGCTGTCCAGCGCAGCTTGGGAAAGCTGAAGTAGTCGTCGTCGGTGTAGCGGATACGCTTGTCTTCCGGCGGCGGCGCGCCCTGCATCCAGCCCAGCAGCTTCGGGTCGGAGGCTTCCGCCGAGAGCGGGGGTGATGCCGAGGATGCCGGCGCGGCAGTCGCGGCGCCCGGAAGGGCCAGCACGGCAACCAGCATCGCGGCCAGCCGGGCATGCGATGAGGCCAGGGCGGCACGAAGCCGTGACAGGGCGATGCGTGGGCGCTGAACGTGCATGGTGCACTCCTTGCTGAGTCGCAGTACGTCTGCGCCCCCAAGGGTACTGCACCCGAAACAAAGACGGCGCCATCGGCGCCGTCAGTGGCAGGCCCTGCCGAAGCAGGGCGCATCATGCCCTCACGGGCTGCCGGGGGTGCCCTGAGACGCCGGCTGCGGCGTGGCCGCCTCGGCCGACGGCAGCGACAGCGCCGGGTTCAGCTGCTGCGCCTGCAGGGTCTGGATGCGCTGATTGAGCGCGTCCAGTTCGCTGTGGCTGCTGCGCAGGTCCGTGCTCAGGCTGACCGCCTGCTGCTTGGCCTGTTCCAGTGCGGCACTGACATGCAGCGACTGCTGGCGCTGCAGATCCGCTTCCTGCTGCAGGCTGCGCAGGCGCTCTTCGTTGTAGGCGACCAGATTTTCCGTATAGCGCTTGCCGGCCTGCAGGCGGGTGGTGTCGATATACACCTGGGCCAGCTGCTCGGTCTGCTCGACGAACGTGCGGTAGACCTTCTCGGCGTTGTCCACCGAATCGGTCTTGATCACGCGCCAGAAGTCTTTCTCGTGGAACAGCGCCACGTAGTAATTGAGCGTGCTGGTATTGAACAGCAGGCTGGCACCGTAACTGCCGTTATACGTGGTGCGCAGTTCGGTCAGCTGTTTGGAATCCACCAGCTGGCGCAGTTCGTCCACGGTATTGCGCACCACCGGCGCCTGCCGCGCGTCAGCATCCACCGCCGGCTCGGCACGCGGCGTGCGTGCGGCCATTGCCTGCGGCACAAGGCTCAACGACAGCAGCAATACGATCCCACCGGTCAGCGTGTGCGTGACGATGGAACCAATCCCTTTTCTCTCTCGCATATTCAGGCCATCCACAAGTGGATTATCAGTGAAGTAATGTCCCCAGCCGGAGTCTAGCATGCACGTTCCCCCGGTCTGCATTCCACGGCAGCGTCAATAAACCAACTGTGCCGGCGTGCATTGAATCGATTGCATGTGCACGTCGGTCCGCCCCAGCTCCATGCCGAGTATCTGCCCGAGGGTCTGCGAGAGCAGGGTGCCCACGCCATTGAGCAGCGGCTTCAGGGTTTCCAGCACAGGGGTCAGGGCCAGGCACAGCAGGCCGCTGCAGCGGACCTGGTCGGTGCCGGGCTCGGAAACGCCGCTGCCCCCGCCGATATCCTGCAGGCCTCCGGGCCGGGTCTGCAGGTACGAGGTCAGATTGGATTTTACGCAGTTGTTGTAGTTGAGCAGCGTGCTGACCAGGCTGTTGCAGCGGTTGATCAGCAGTCCGCCGAGAATGGGGCCAAGCACGCCGCTGAGTCCGCCCATACCTTCACCGGTGACCGTAGCGTTGTAACCGACCCAGACCGAACCCGGCTTGAAACAGGTATCTAGATTCAGAAGGCCGCAGGGATAGGGGACGCCGTTGGGTACTTCCCAGTCACCCAACGCACCGATGCCACGGGCCGGATCGCCATGGCGCAGCAGCTCGATGGTTTTCTTTGCATCGTAGAAGCCGTTACCCGGATTGGCCGCCTTGAGATACTGATCCGCCAGCCGCGCGGCCGTGGCCGCATCGGTAGTGCCCTGCTTGCCCGGGGTGACCACATTGCTCAGCACGCGCAGCAGCTCGCTCACCAGCCCGGACACCGCCGAGCCTACCTGCGCCTGGTTGAAACGGGTGGAGGCGGTTTCGCCAGCGGCCAGGGTGACACGCTCGGTGTGCGTCAACGTATCGAGCATGATCTTGTCGGTCACCAGTGGGGCGCCGAGCAGGGTGAGCAGCTGTTCGTTCTGCAGCCCGGCATCGCAGACGTTGCGTTGGGAGAACTGATTCGCTTCGGCGACCTTGCCGACACATGCGCGCAGCAACGAGGACTGCACACGCACTGTCGCGGTGGGCGGGGTGGCGCCGCACTGCAGCGATTCCAGCGTGCCCATCGCGTTGGCCACGTCGGCATGGATCGGCAGATTGAGCCGGATGCCCAGACCGCTGAGGATCGGGCCGAGCAGCGCCAGCCCGGCAGTATCGATGTTGATCTTCAGCCGCACCTGCGCGTTGTAGGCACGGGTGCCTACGCCGCCGATGGCGATAGAGGGCGGCTCGATGATCGCCGCGCGGGTCTGCACCAGGCCCAGGATGTTGAGATTGTTCACTGCAACGCCGTTGCCGCCGCTGGCGATGCTGATGCTGGTGGTGATCAGGTCCAGCGCACTGACGTCGGCCTGCAGGGCGGGCGATGCAAGGCCCTCGGGGGCCACGACGCGCGCGAACAGGCCGCCCGCGCTGTCGGTGCTGCCGAGCTGCACGTTGAGCTGGTTGAGATCCATCCGCGCTGCGAGCGCAGTGCGCAGCGCGGTCAGATCCACATGGGCGACCCCGCTATTGGTCAGCACGGTGGCGGTGGCATCGAGCAGTTGCCCGAGCGAAACCCGGTTCGCGGCAAGCAGCGCGTTGAACTCGGCGACGCCGATATCCGCCTTGACCGGAATGCCCAGCGCCTGCAGCAGGCCACCGGGGGTGATCGTCGCCTGGGCGAGTCCGTCATAGCCGAGCAGGGTGGTCTGGTCCAGATCGACCCCGACCAGATTGAGCACGTTGCCCAGCGGCGTGCTGCCATTGACCCGCAGCAGCTGCGAGCCCACCGAGAACACGGCCATGGGGGGAGCGCGCGTCGCCACGGCCTGCGCGCGGATCGTCGGCAGACGCGAGTTCTGGCCGAAGAACGGCACGATCGAGCGGGTCGCCTCGACCTTGACCGCATTGAGCGGGTTGGCTGCATCCAGCGTCACGCTGAAATGATCAGGGGTGGTGTGCGCGGGATTCCAGTTGCCGCACTGGATCGCCAACGTGCCCGCAAAGCCATTGTCGCCCTCTGCGTTGCCACGCGCGGCACGGTTGTCGCGGTTGTCTGCGGCGCACAGGTCCAACCGCTGGGCGCCGGCAAGTGCGGCAAGGTCCACGACCTTCTGTGCATCGCGCTTGGCCCAGTACAGATAACCCACTTCCACCAGGCCGAGCATGCCGACCAGGCCAAGCAACAGCAGCATCATCGTCACCGACATCCCGCCGCGCAGCCGTTGCCTGGAGGGGCGCGGCGCACGTGCGCTGGACTGGTACATGGCCTCAACCTCCTTAGTTGGTCCCGCTGACGTCCTTCTTCACGCTGGTTTTGAGGAACTCCGGGATCTCATGCTCGAAGCTCTTCAGGTAGCGCTGGTAGCTGGCGGCGGCCTGATCGCCCAGGATCGGAAGGCGCGGGCCGGCGTGTGTTCCTGCGGCTTGCATACGCAGCAGATCGCTGGTGGTCTGGCCGATTTCGGTACGTGGCGGCGGTGGCGGAGGCGCGTACCGCTCGACCGGCGCGCGCGCCGTGGGGAGCGGGTCAGTTACTGCCGGCGGCGCGACAGCGGGCACCGCAGGGGTGGCCGGAGCGGCGTCCTGCCCGCCCAGCATCTGGCCCGTCAGCGGGGCCTGCTGTGCAGCCGCGAACGCGGGCAGCGTCGCGACCAGGAGCAGCGTGGCCGTCCCGACGCGCCGCAGCGGAGCAGAAAGGCGTGGCAACCGGGTCATGGGGTGATCTCGCTGGCAGGGGTGGAGGCGCCAAAGCGCTCGAGCATGGACGGCGCAAGCCGCGCGTCGGCGCCGGTACGGCGTTCGGTATCGACCGCCACGCGTCGTGCTGATGCGGGTACTCGCGTGGCGCGTGGTCTTGGTGTGACCTCTGTTGCCGCCACGCGGGCGGGGGCGCGCTGTATCGAGGGGGCCGGGGCGGCCTGCTGGCGGAGCTGGTCGGCCAGGCGACGGACCTCGGCCTGTGCGGCATCGGTCAGCCGTGCATTGCGCATGATCGTCTCGGCCATCTCGTTCTGGCCCCGCAGCAGGGCCCATACCGCCAGGTTCGCATTTGCCTTGGCGCTGCCGGGCGACAGTTCGGCGGCTTTGGCCAGCGGCTCCTGCGCGCGCGACCAGTCGCCCGCGCGCAGCCGCGCAAACCCGAGATCGCCCAGGTAGCCCGTGTTGAGCGGTTGCAGTTGCACGGCACGGGCCAGGGCCTGTTCGGCGCGGGCGGCGTCACCGTCGCGTGCAGCGATCAGGCCAAGTCCGTGCCAGGCCGCCGCTGCCTGCGGCCCGCTGGTGAGGCTGTTGTACATCGTCATGGCAGCCTCGCGCTGGCCGGTCTCACGCAGCGCATCGGCATTCAACAGGCGCAGCTGCGGGCTGTCGCCGTAGCGCTGGCGGTAGGCGTCCACATGCGCCAGCGAGGCGTAGTAAGCGCCCTGCTGCTGCATTTTGGCGATCAGCTCGGCATACAGCTGTTTGTCGTCCTGCGGTTGCACCTCGGGTGAGGCAAGCGCCATCGGATCCTGGCGATAGCCGTTGCGCATGTTCGAACACGCGGCGCACACGGCGGTGGCGGCGAGCAGCAGGCAGACGCGGGACAGCACGGCATGGCGCATGGTGGTCAATCCAGTTTGGTCAGGGCGGAGGCAAGGGCGATGATGGCCGGGCCGGCCAGCACCAGCATCAGCGCCGGCAACAGCGTCAACATCATCACGACGGTCATCTTTACCGAGAGCTTGCCGACCTTCTCCTTCAGGGTGGACCGGCGCTGCTCGCGCAGGCGGAGGCTGAACTGGCGCAGCGGCTCCTGTACCGCGCCGCCGTGGGCGTGGACCTGCAGGATGAGCTGCACCAGGCTGCGCAGATCCTCGTCGTCGAACGATTCACCCAGCCGGCGCAGCGACTGCTCGCGGCTGCGGCCGTGCATGTAGGCCAGATTGGCCTGGTGGATCTCACGCCCAAGCACCGGTACGGCGTTGCGCAGCTTGTCGCCGAGTGTCTGCAGGCTCTGGTCCATGCTGAAGCCGACGCCCTGCAGCAGGCGCAGCAGATCGATCAGCAGCGGCAGTTCGGCCGTGACCTGCCTGCGCAGGCGCGTGGCCCACGCGCGCAGGGCGAACTTGGGCAACAGGATTCCGAAGGCCAGCGCACCGAAGATCACCATGGCGCGGCTGAAGCCGGTGCTGTGATTGAAGGCCAGCACCAGCAGAACGGTGGCGACCGCGATCAATACACGCAGGCCCAGGAAGATGGCGGTACCGGCCTGCGTGTTCCATCCGGCCTGGTCGAGCAGCAGACGGTCTTCCGGGGCGAGCAGGGCCGCCTCGATGCGCCCGCCGTTGAAGCGCTCGCCGAACGCGGCGATGGCATCGAGCCAGAGCTGCCGCAGGGTACGTCTGGGTGCGGCCGGCGCTGCGGGTGTGGCGGCAGCATCGCGCGGGCGCAGTGCGGACTGCAGGGCCTGCTGGCTGCGTTGATCACGGCTGCTCAACACCCAGCCGCGCAGGCCCAGCAGGGCAATGCCGGCAGCGAGGGCCAACAGGGCCGCGATCCACCAGTGATCGGCGCTCATCGATGGCCTCCTTGGGCGGACGCGGGGTGGCGGCGTGTCATATCGATTTGGCCAGACGGTAGAGCAGGAAGCCACCGATCAGTTCCAGCCCCAATGCCCACAGCAGCAGCTTGTGGCCGAGCGGCTCGTGGATGATGGGCTGGAAGAAGTCGGGACTGGTGATCGCCATGAGCACCGCGCTGATCGGTGGCAGCAGGCCGAGCACCCAGGCCGACATCCGTGTCTCGGAGGTGGTGGCCATGAGCTCCTGCTGGGCCTGGTCCAGGTCGCGCATGAAATCGGCCATGCGCTGCAGGATCTGATCGGCCCGCCCACCGATGCGCACGCTGACGCCGAGCACGACCGACAGAACGTTCAGGGCTTCGAGCCGATAGGGCTGGGCAGCCTGCGCCAGGGCGCGGTCCAGGTCCAGCCCGCTGCGGGTGTAGGACAACGTTGTGTCGAGCAAGCCGCGCAACGGCATCGGCATCTGCGCGGCCGAGGTCTGGAAGGCCATCTGCAGGCTGTTGCCGAGGGCCGCCAGGCGCACCAGGTTGTCCAGGAAGTCCGGCAACTGGCGCAACAGCCTGGACTGCAGGCGGGAGATCCGTCGCGATATCCAGAACCCACCTGCCAGTGCGCTGAGCACCAAGACGATCGGCACCGCCCACACCGTGCCCAGGCGCGCGGCGGTGATCCAGGCGAGCAAAAGGGCGCCCGCAAGGATCAGCAGCGGTACCCGCCAGCCGGTCGGCAGCGCTGCACGACGCATCACCGCGTCCCACGGCAGGCCTGCAGGCACGGCGTTGCTGATCGGCATGGGGGCGGGACCGTCGCCCGGCCCGGCCAGCCGTGGCGCGTGGTCGGGCCTGGTCAGGCGCTGCTCGGCATGCTGCGTGGACAGCCGGTGCTGTTCGCGTGCATTGGCACTGCTCCACAGGCCGACGGCAAGCGCCACCAGCACCAGGGCCGCACTGCACAGGAGCAGGACCATGACCACGCTCAGAAGCCTCCACCAAGCGCTTCGCGCAACTGACGACGGAACGGTTCAAGCTTGTGCGAATGCGGCTGGAAGCCCAGCCCGACCCAGCGGTCGTACTCTTTGCCGTCGGCATCGAGCTGCACTTCGTGGCGGAACATCTCCTGGGTGGCGATCATGTTGTCGGTGACGCCGGTGATTTCCGTGATCGAGACCAGCACCCGGCGGCCACTGCCCAGCCGCGAAATCTGCACGATGAAGTCGATCGCGCTGGCGATCTGCCGGCGCAGGCTGTCCTCGCTGCCCTGGAAGCCGGCGAAGCCGGCCAGCATCTCGATCCGGTAGAGGCAGTCGCGCGGCGAATTGGCGTGGATGGTCGCCATCGATCCGTCATGGCCGGTGTTCATCGCCTGCAGCATTTCCAGCACTTCGGCGCCACGCACTTCGCCGACCACGATCCGATCCGGGCGCATGCGCAGACTGTTGCGTACCAGGTCACGGATGCTGATCGCGCCGTTGCCGTCGGCGCCACCGATGCGGCTTTCCAGGCGCACCACGTGCGGGTGATTGAGCGAGAGCTCGGCGGTGTCTTCGACGGTGATCACCCGTTCATTGGCCGGAATGTAGTTGGCCAGCGCATTGAGCAGCGAGGTCTTGCCCGAACTGGTGCCACCGGAGACGAGAATGTTGCAGCGGCCCAGGACCATCGCGTGCAGCAGTGCCTGCATCGGCCGGTCGAAGGTGCCCATGCGCAGCAGTTCGTCCGGCGTGAACGGGTCTTTGCGGAATTTGCGGATGGAGACCATCGGCCCATCCACGGCCAGCGGCGAGATGATGGCGTTGAGGCGGCCGCCGTTGGGCAGGCGCGCATCCACCATCGGATTGGATTCGTCCAGGCGGCGCCCAAGCGGGGCCAGGATGCGACGCAGGATGCGCAGCAGGTGGCTGTCATCGCTGAAGCGCTGCGGGGCGCGCTTGAGCATGCCGCCCTGGGAGACATGGATGTCCTTGTAGCCGTTGATCAGGATGTCCTCGATCTCCGGATCGTGCAGCAGATCATCGAGAGGGCCGAAGCCGGTCAGCTCCTTGACCAGCGCATTGGCGACAATGTCCTTCTCGGCCTCGTTGATCGGAATGCGCCACTCGTGCACGAAGCCGGCGGTCTGCGCATGCACGTAGCGCGACACGGTATCCGGCGCCCATGCATCGATGTCGATGCGCTCGTCCTCGATGCTGTTGAGCAGGTGCTCATGCGCGGCGATCAGCACCTTCTGGTACTGCTCGGACTGCTCGAACGAGGCCGGTTGGCCGTCCGGGTCGGGACCGGCATCGGTACGCGCAGCGCTGGAAGGGAACGGGGTCACTTTGTCTTCCATGGGGAACCACTCAGGCGAAGGGCAAGGTGTTCCCGCCAGCCCTTGGCCGGCGCGGGAGCCGCCGGATCCAGGTGCGACAGCAGCGGGGCAAGGGCACGCACATACGGGTCACGGGGGGCGTCCTGCAACAACAGGCGGCCATGGCTGGCGCTGGAGCGCAGGGCGGCGCGGTCGGGCAGGGTGGCCAGCAACGGCAGCGCGAAGCGCGCGGCGATCTGGTCCGGGCTGAGTCCGCTGGCATCATCGTGGCGGTTGATCACCAGCTGCAGGCGTGCGTCGCGTGCACCGACCTGCTCCAGGTGGCGCAGCAACTGATCCAGCGAGACCAGCGTGCCGATCGATTGATCGGCGATGAGCCAGATCTCGTCGGCGCTGTTGAGCAGGGAGATCGGCAACTGGCGCGGGCAGATCCCGCCGAGATCACACAGCACGGTATGGAAGACGCCACGCAGGCGCTGCATGAGCATGCCCGGGTCGGCCAGTGCAGTGCCTTCCATGCCCGGCGGCTGCCCCAGCAGGGTAAGCCCGGTGGGATGCTGCGCCATGGCGGTGCGGGTGAGGGTGGCATCGATCCGCCCCACATTGCGCAGCGCATCTTCGTAGTGGAAGCTCGGGTCGAGATTGAGGTACAGCGCCACATCGCCGGTCGGCTGGCCCAGATCCAACAGCAGCAGATGGTTGCCAGGCTGGGCGGCCTCGGGGGGCGGGGTCTGGCTGGCGGCCAGTTGCTGGTCCAGTACCCCCAGGTGCGCGGCCAGCGTACTGCTGCCCACGCCGGGGCGAGCCCCGAGAAGCAGCACCATCCGCGCCTTGGCCGGTGCCGGAAGTGAAGCCGTGGCAGCGCTCTCTCCGCGCAGGGCCAGCGCAGCGGCGCGGCGCAGTACCGCTTCCATTTCCTGCGGTGCCCCGTCCAGGTCCAGCAGATCGCGCAGCCCGGCGCGCAGCGCGGCGACCACGCCATCCATGTGGTCGGCATGGGTGGATCCGATGGCCACCAATGGCAGCTCCGGTGCCTGCGCCTGCAGCTGACGAGTCAGGGCCGCGGAAAATGCCGCGTGCTGATGACGGAAATCGAGCAGCACCACGCAGCCGGTGTCACGCAGCGGTTCCAGCGCCGACGCCGGTGCCGCGCTGTCCAGCCACTGCACGCCCAGCGACGGCAGCAACGCCGACAACAGCGTGGCCAGCTCGCGGTCCGGCGCGAACAGCACGAGTTTCATCGACGCATCCCGGGGGTGGACAAGCTGCAGGGCGGTGGACATGACGGGCGGGTTCCTGGCATCGGGTTCAGCGCGAGAACCCGGGCAGCTGGTCCGAAGACGCCGGGCTCAGCAGCCAGGCGCCCCAGACCGGCAGGTTCGGCGATGCCTCGCGCTGGCCCGGCAACGGAACTTCCGTACCCTGGGCCAGCGGCTGCACCAGCCGCGGCGTGACGATGATGACGAGCTCTTTTTCCTCTTTCTTGTAGTTGAGCGTGCGGAAGAACGAGCCGATGATCGGAAGATCGCCGAGCAGCGGCACCTTGTCCACGTTGGACGAGACGTTGTTGCTGACCAGGCCGCCGATCACGAACGTCTCGCCATCGCCAAGCTCCACGGTGGTATCGGCGCGGCGCGTGGTGATCGATGGGACCTGCACGTTGTTGTAGGTGATGCCGGCGGCATAGTTCAGATCGCTCGCTTCGGGGGCGACCTTCAGGGCGATGCGGTTGGGGCCGAGCACGGTCGGGGTCACGGTGAGGCCGATGCCGAACGGTTTGAAGGTCACCGTGGTGGTGCCCAGTCCCTGCGGTTCCAGGATCGGAAGCTCACCGCCGGCCAGGAAGCTCGCGCTCTGCCCGGAAAGCGCGACCAGGGTCGGTTCGGCCAGCACGCGGGCCATGCCATTGCTCTGCAGCAGCTCGATGTTGGCATCCCAGCCGTGCGTGAGGGATTTGAACACCAGCCCGAACGCGGAGGAAAGCGGGTTGGTGACAACCAGGTCATCGCCTGCCGATTCCCCGACGGGCAGCACGCCGGGCAGGGTGGCGCCGGGGCGGGTGATGCCGTAATAGAAGCCGTTGTTGCCGTTGAAGTTCTTGTTGCCGAAGCTCATGCCGATCTGGCGCAGCACCGACTTGTTGAACTCCACGATCTTCACCTCCACCTGAACCACGCCGCCGCTGGCGATGGTCGAGATGTCGGCCAGTTGGCCTTCCTTGCCCACCGCCATCGTGGCGGCCTTGATGCTGTTCTGGTGGTCCAGCAGCGACGGGCTCAAGCCCTGCAGCAGGCCCTGACCATCCTGCACGATCAGCCCGGCGCCGCCGCCCTGCGCGGTCAGCGCGCCCTGTACCGCGCTGCGCACCTCGATCTGCAGCCGCTCCGGCTCGCGGGTGCCGTTGCGCCACAGCAGCAGCGTGGTGCTCCCCGGGGCTTTGCCGACCAGCAGGGCCTCGCGGCCGCGCAGCATGACCACGTCGGCCACGCTGGGGTCGGCGATCGCCACCCGCTCCAGATTGGCCGGCAATGACCACGGACGCTGTTCGCGCGTCTGCAGCACCAGCTCGGCATCGGCGCTGGCCAGCAACGGGCTGCCGATCAGCATGGCCACCAGCAGGCAGCGTGGCAGGACATGGCGGAGGCGATGCGCGGGAGTGGGGTGTTCAGTCATGGGCTGTCTCGGCATGGGCTCAACGCGACCCGCTGTGGGAGGAAATGTCGCCACGGATGATCTCGATGCCGCGATCCGCGCGCGGGGATGCGCGGCGTGGCGTGCTGGTTGGCGCCGGCAGTGTGGCCATGCTGCTGCGCCCACGTCCGGCCAGCGCATCGCTGTCCAGCCCGGCATACGCATCGTTCTCCGGTCGCTGCAGCGCCAACCGTTCCTCGGCGGACAGTTCGCGGCGCGGGCTGAGTACGCCGCCCGGGGTGGCGAACAAGGCGTGGTCGGGCAGGCCGATGTCGGCGGGATTGCGCAGCGCCAGGAACAGCTTGCCCTGCTGCGCGCCGAGCAGGAGCCGGTTCGCCTCGGCGACCGGCACGGCCAGCACGGCGCTGCGTGCAGGGGCAGTGGTCGCGTCACTGCGCGAACTGCTGCCCGCGTCGCCGCTGCCGGTGATGTCCTGTGCGCGGCTGTCAGGGGATGGTTGGCCAACATCAGCGGCCGCGTCGGTCACGGTCTGCAGGTCGTGGGCGCCGTAGCTGAGCACACGCAGGCGCGACAACAGCAGCCGCGTCTGGGCGTCGCCATCGTTGCGCAGCCCCCCGGAGGCACGCAGGTTGAGGAACACATCCACGAAGTCGCCGGGCTGAATGCGGTTGCCCGCCGCGGCCAGTTCATCGACCGGCACCGCCAGCGCACGCTCGCCCGGGTTCAGGCGCAGCGAGAAGCCTTGGGCGATCTGGGAGGCACTGATACGGGCTCCCACGGCGATGTCCTGCGTGGGCACGGCACCGACCAACGCGTTGATTGACGTATAGCCTCCCGTGGATTGTTCGGGATGGCCGGCGACACGCAGATCCCCCGCTTCGATGGGGCGTCCTGCCGGCAGCGCGACGGCCGCCTCGACCACCGGCCAGGTGGCAGGCTGCGCCGGCGCACTGGCCGTGGCCGGGATGCCCGGTGCCACCGGTGCGGCGCGCCGGCTGATCCCGAAGGCAACGATCGCCAGGATCACGGCCAGGCCGATCAGCAGTATCGCGGCGACGCGGGTCAACTTGAGCATGGGGTTCTCCGGAAAATCATCAATTGCCACCCAGATCCAGCTGCGACACGGCCGTGCTGCGCAGGGGCGTGCGCATCACCCAGCCATAGACACGCCCGGTACCGGGCAGGAAGGGGTGCGTGCGGTAGTCGTAGCTCACCTGCACGCTGATGCACTGCGCGCTGGGCAGGTCCGCGCACGGTGCAGGGGCCGAGACATGGATCGGTGCTGCGCCCGGTGTGGTGCAGCTTGGCGTCTGCTTGGCATAGGTGAGCAGCCACTGCATCGAGCGGCGTGCCGCCAGGCAGGCCGCGGTGCGCCGTTCTGTGGGCGTCGCATGCCGGAAGGCTGCACGTGCGCCCTCGGCGGAAGCCGCCGAGAGCGTCTGTTGCACGGCCATGATCATCACGCCGGAGTACATCACCAGCAGCAAGGGCAACAGGCCGAACATCAGCATCAAGGCGAACTCGAGCGTGGCGATGCCGCGTTGGCGTCGAGTCGTTCCGGTGCGCGCGAAGGCGGTCTTCATCTGGGCGCTCCCAGGTACTGCTGCACCACCCACCCCATGCTGCCAAGCGCAAGGTAGGCGGCATACGGAATGCCAACGCGTCCCTGGCGAGCCTGACGCCACTGGGCGATGACCGGCTGCAGCCGACGCGTCACCGGGCCGCTCGGATCGGCAAGTGGCAGGCCCGCCAGGCGCGGGGCCCAGCGACGCGCCACGATCACGCATACCGCGTGGGCACCGGCGAGCAGACTGGCGACGATCCAGATTGGCAGCAACGGGCCGGCCCCGAGCAGCAGCCCGAGCACGGCGAAGTACTTCACATCCCCCGCGCCCATCCAGCCGATCGCGTAGAACGGCAACAGCGACAGCAGGCCCAGCGCGAAGCCGATCAGGTGCATGGCTGGAAAACCGCGAGCAGCGCCAAGCCACTGCCAGGCCAGGCCGATCAGCGCGACCGCCGAAGCAATCAGCAACCCGCGGTTGGACACACGCCGGGCGTACAGGTCGTTGATGACTACCTGCACGCCGAGCAACAGTGTCACCAGGGGAAGAAGTTCCATATGCGTTGAGTCCCCCGAATCGGTCGTGCGACGTTCCGGCCCACGCCGCGCTGTCGCCGCGGCAACGCCGGGCGACAGGCTCGCAGTCAACATCGCTGGATCAGGCGGCTTCCGCCGTAGCGTCGTCGACGACTTTGCCGAGCTTATCGAACAGATTCTCGAAGAAGTCCGTGATCTGGTCTTTGCCCACCGCGACCAGAATGCCCGCGATCACCGCGGCCAGCAGGCCGTACTCGAGTGCGGTCACACCATCTTCTTCCACGAGGAACTTGCGAACGGATGCATTCATGACGGTTTCTCCCTTTCCCAATCAGAGCCCGAACGGGCGGATACAGCCCCTGTGCCGATGGTGTTGCCTGGCTCCGCCAGGACTGCCATCCCGACCACGCGTCCTGCGTGGTGCGGCCATTACTGGCCTGCGCTATCGCCCGGGCAATGCCCGGCCGACGTCATTGGTGGCAGATCGCGTTGGACAGTGCGGTCACTGGTGCCGGCGTGCTGCGTCGGCAGTGAAGGCAGTCGCGGTGAAGGTTGCTGTCCATGGCGTTCCCCCTTGTTTCTCTACGTCGCGGTGACCGCTTCGGTGCAGCCGGGCGTCCTGATGGGATGCTCGGTGAATAACGCGGTATCCAATGCACAAAATCGGCAGTGGTGGCATCAACTTGAGTGAATCTGCACGCCGCACTGTCGCTATAGGTGTGGCTCCATGTAAGCGCCGCAAAGTAAACGTCAGGTGTACAGAATGTGATGGCTGCGTGATGTCAATTAATTGGCGGGGTTATAAGCCGCATAAACGCGGGGTTTCGCGGTTTCAGGCCACATTTGTGACGTGCAGCGTGATTCTGTTTATGCTGCGTCCAGTTCGGGCATACTTGCCGGAAATGCGCAGGGATAATCTATCTGGCATCCGGCGGAAACGAGACCGGGTCATTTAGTCAGAGTCGCTGAATGATTTAGAAGGCGGTGCGGATGGGCACCGTCGTGGCAGGTGCGCCGTAACACAATGCGCAACAGGAAACGCAGGAGTGCGAACCCGGTGGGCGGGCAGCAGCGACGCCGGGGATCCAGGCCAGAGGGGGCATCACTGTCATGGTAGATGGTGTAGTGGACGACCGGATCGAGCGCGAGTTGAGGCCATTCGACCTGGCCACGCTCAGCGGCGTGCTGCGTGTCTGCGATCTGGAAATGGTGCTGCTGGACGGGAACGGACCGCGCGCGTCGATTGAATCGCAGGTGCACGATCAGGCGCTGTTCTGCACTGCAACCAGCGGGTTCCATTTCCGCGGCCGCTTCATGCTGCCCCAGGACTGGTGCCTGCTGGGCATGATCCATGACACCGACGAGGCGATCAGCTGGTGCCACGGCATGCCGCTGGCGGCAGGCATGGCCTTGACCGTGTTGCCGGAAGGCATCAGCGAGTTCACGCTCAGTGCCGGTACCCATCTGACCCTGCTGTTGGCCCCGGTGCAGCGCGTGCAACGCAAGCTGACCGAACTCAGCCTGCGTAATACATTGCCTTCCGGCCAAGGCCTCTCATTGTTCCAGACCGGTGGTGGGCCTGGCGGTATCCGGTTACGGGAACGGTATACAGCACTTCACCACTCCCTGGCCGTGCAGCAGGAACCGCTCGCCACCGATGCCGTGGACGCGCTGCTGCACGACCACATCCAGGCACTGCTTAGCGCCGGTGGGGATGACCACCCCGTCTGCAGCCGGGGCAGGCGGACGCACTATCTGATCGCGCAGCGCGCCGAGAATTTCATGCGACTGAATCTGCGTCGCTATATTTACATGAATGAAATCTGCGATGCCGCCGGTGTCAGTGAGCGGGCGCTGCGCTATGCATTCGAAGATCTTTTCGGAACCTCGCCGAACCGCTATCTGTCGATGCTGCGCCTGTGCGCTGCGTGTCGCGGCCTGTCCATGGCCGATTCAAGCCGGAAATCGGTCAAGGCCATCGCGCTGAGCTGCGGCCTGTGGGATCTGTCGCGCTTTGCCGACAACTATCGCCGGGTATTCGGTGAACTGCCGCGGGATACCTTGATGCGCGCGCCCGCGCAGATGGGCAGCCCGGCCTGACCGCCTGCGTTTGATTGTTTCCTCCGCCGCGCCGAGACGGGCGTGCACATATTCGGCAACCTGCCGGAATTGCATATCCCGGTGCCGGTTTTACCCGTCGTCTTGCCGGAACGCACGTTCGTGCTGCCGGAATGAAGTGCCCGCGGTTTGACCCCTCGTCTGTAATGACATCCACGTGCCCTCAGGCACCGGTGATGTTCAATGCGTTCGTACACGGGGGAATACCTGATGAACCGTATCTTTCGATTGGTGTGGAGCCACCGGCTGAATGCCCTGGTGGTCGTCTCCGAAATCGCCACCGCGCGCGGCAGCCTGGCCGCCGGTCCGGTGGTGGTGCACCTGAAGGTGCCGATGTCGGTCCTGTCGCTTGGCTTGTCGCTGGCGCTGTGCACTGGCAGTGCATGGGCGGGAGAAAACCAGACGCTCACTGACCTCCAGGCACTGGCGGCGAAGTACACCGCGCCGTTGCCGGTCAAGCTGGACGCCGAGGTTGCCCTAGCGGCGGCCGCACGGGACCGTGGCACCGCGCCGCTGCTGAGTGCCGATGCCAACATCAACCTCACGCTCGGCACACCGCCCGCCAGCCGACCGGCGCTGCAGGTGAACACTGCAGCGCAGGCAAGCGTGGCGCCGCCAAAGCGCGTTGCCGCACCCGCGGTGCGGGCGCAGGTGCGCACGAACGCCAACGTCGCCGTGGCGGCGTCACCGTCCGCGCTCAAGGCTGCCCTGCCTACCAACGTCGATGTGGCCGCGACGGCCGCGCTCATCGCCGAAGCGACGGTCACGCCGGATGCACCAGACGCAGTGAACGCATCGCTGGTCAGCAACGTCGCCGGCCGTGTGCGCGTGGATGCGCTCGGCCATGTGGTCGACGCGGCCGACCGCAATCCCAAGCTGGTCGATGCCGGCATCACTGCCGTGCAGACCAGCTCAATGGCGCTGGCACCCAATGGGCTGGGCAACGCACTGGGCGGCCTGCTCAATGGCGTGGGTGGCGCTGTGGGCGGCCTGCTCGATGGTGTCGGCAGCACGGTGGGCGCGATCACCTCGCCGGTCCTCGGGGCGGTGGGCACGATCACCACGCCGATCATCGGCACGGTGCTTCCGCCGCCGACCTCGTTGCCGCCGGGACACCCCAAGGCCCCGGCGGCAGCCGACCCAAATGCGGGGCTGATCATCGGCACCGGTGGTCTGGTCGGCTCCCTGTCCCAGCTGGTGGGCCCAACCGGGCAGGGATTGCTGGGCGGCGATGGATATGTGCGCAACGGTAACCTGGCCGTCAGCAGCGCCAACGTCATGCAGACGTACGCGGTGACCAATGTACTGGGCATCCCGACCGTGAACCTGACGCCTGTCGGTACGCTGCTGGATGGCCTGGGCAACGCGAGCACGGGGGGCAGCTCGCACCTGACCCTGATTGGTGGTGTCACCTCCGACAGCTACATCTACAACATCAACAACGGCAACCCGAATGGCCTGCTGGGCCTGCTGTTGCCCGATGGCTCGCCAGCCTGGTCGAACACCTGCGTCAATGCGCTCGTTGCCAGCGTTGACTGCTGGGCGGTCAATGCGGCCCAGGACTATCAGGTGCTGGTAGGCGACGGCGCGTATGCCAATGGTTCCAAGGAGGTGGTGATCGGTGCCAATGCGCGTCATGAGCTGCCCCGGCAGGACGCGAATGTGGCGTTCCCGGGCGCGGGTCTGAACCACGCCGGTGATCCAACGGGCGTGCCGACGGCGGACTATGCCGCGCGCATGGGGCATTCCGTGATCGTCGGTGACAGTGCCTTGGGCACCGCCAACGGCCAGACCATCCTGGGCGCGGAGGCCACCTCGAGCCAAGCCAACAGCGTCGCCTTGGGCTACCGATCGGCGGCCAACCGTGGTGCGCAGGCCAGCTACACCGCCTTCGGCCTGAGTGGCACGCAGGTGTCGGCCGGTGAAGTCTCGGTCGGCTTCGCCGGTGGCGAACGCCAGATCAGCCATGTTGCTGCGGGCAGCGCGGCCAACGATGCGGTGAATGTCGCCCAGTTGCAGGGCGCGCTCGCGCAGATCGACGCGGTCGGCACGCTGGCGGTGACCTATGACGACGACGGCACGGGCGCGGCCGACTTCCGGCGCATCACCCTCGGCGGCGGTACCGGGACCACCACCGTCGCCAACCTCGCCAGCGGCGCGGTGGATGCGACCAGTACCGAGGCGATCAACGGTGCCCAGCTGTTCGATACGAACAGCGCGATCGTCGACTACTTCGGGGGTGTCACCGCCTACGATCCGGGTACCGGTGCGTGGACCGCGCCGAGCTTCCAGATCTCCACGGTGTCCACCGGCGGTACGGTCGCCCAGGGCATCTACGACAACGCAAGCGATGCCTTCTCCGCTGTCGACGGCTCGCTGGTCAACCTCAATACGCAGATCACCGACATCCGCAACGGTGCCGGCAGCCGCTTTCTGAAGATCAATTCGACCGGCACAGACGCCGCTGCTGCCGGACTGGACAGCATCGCGGTGGGCACCGGGGCAAGTGCGGTGGCGGCCAACAGCGTCGCGGTCGGTGCCGGCGCAATCGCCGATCGGGAGGACACGGTGTCCGTGGGTGCGATCGGTGCAGAGCGCCAAATCGTCAACGTTGCTGCCGGCACCCTGGCGACCGACGCGGTCAACCTCGGTCAGCTGCTCAGCGCGAACCAGGCCGTGGCCACCCATCTCGGCGGCGGCGCCGCGCTGGATGCCAATGGCCAGGTCACCGCGCCGACGTACACCCTCAACAGCGTGGCCACTGATGGCCAGGTCACGTCGGGAACCTACGACAACGTCGGCAGTGCCTTCGATGCGGTCAGCAGCTCGCTGGCCAACGTCGCTGACCAGGCCGGCGCTGTGGATCGGCTGGCGGTGAAGTACGACGCCGACCTCAGTGGCAACGCTACCAACACCATCACCCTGGCTGGGGACGCCAGCGGTGCGGCCGTGACCCTGGCCAATCTGGCCGATGGCCGCGTGCTGGCCGGCAGCCTCGAGGCGGTCAACGGCAACCAGCTGTTCCAGACCAACAACGCGCTGGTCGGCTACTTTGGTGGCACCACCAACTTCGACGGCAGCACCGGTATCTGGACCGCGCCGACCTTCCGCATCTCCTCCATCGCCACCGATGGCAGCGTGATCGCCAACGACTACAGCGACGTCACCGTGGCGTTCTCGGCGGTGGATGCCTCGCTGACCACGCTCAACACCCGCATCGACCAGATGCAGCCGGGCGGCAACAGCCAGTACGTGCAGGTCAACTCGTCCAAGGGCGCGGCCAGCGCAGGCGGCGCCGACAGCATCGCGATCGGGCCGCTGGCCAGCGCGGCGGGCAGCGGCAGTGCGGCCATCGGCGACGGTGCCACGGCCAGCGCGGACAACAGCGTCGCCCTGGGCGCCGGTTCGGTGGCGAGCGTGGGGGCGCAGAGTGGTTACACAGGTGCTTACGGCCAGGCCGGGGCCAGCAACTCGGTGGGTGAAGTGGCCGTTGGCAGCAGCGGGGCTGAGCGCAAGGTCACCCACGTGGCCGATGGCTCGGAGCGCTATGACGCGGTCAATGTCGGGCAGCTGCAGAACGGCGTGAACTACGCCATCAGCGAGTCCAGGACCTACACCGATACGCAGATCAACAACATCAACAACGGCACGTCCGGCATGTTCCAGGTCAACAACACGCAGAATCTGGCCGCGCCGGCGGCGAGCGGTGACAACGCGGTGGCCGGCGGTGCCGGCGCTGCGGCGGCGGGCAGCAACGCGACCGCACTGGGCAACGGTGCCAGCGCGCAGGGCAGCAACAGCGTCGCGCTGGGAGCCGGTTCGGTGGCCAACCGTGCCAACACGGTTTCGGTGGGCAGCAGTGGCGCGGAGAGGCAGATCGCCAACGTTGCCGATGGCAGCCAGGCCACCGACGCGGTCAACGTCCGCCAGCTGCAGGCCTCGCAGCAGGGCACGATCCGCTATGACAGCAACATCAACGGCACCACCAACCTCAACAGCGTGACCTTGGGCAGCACCGCCACCGGCCCGACCACGGTGCGCAATGTCGCCGCAGGCACGGCCGGTACCGATGCCGTCAACGTCGACCAGCTGCGCAGCGGCATGGCCCAGACCCTGGACTGGTCCAAGGCCTACACCGACGAACGCATGGATTCGTTCGATCGCAACCTGCAGAAGACTGACAACCGCGCCTCGGCCGGCGTCGCCTCGGCGATGGCGGTGGCGGCCTTGCCGCAACCCTATGAGGCTGGCCGCAGCATGGCCTCGCTTGCCGCAGGCAGCTTCAACGGTGAATCCGGCGTCGCGGTGGGCATTTCGGGAGTCTCCGAGGGCGGCCGCTGGATCTACAAGTTCAGCGGTTCAACCAACAGCCGCGGCGATGGTGGCGTCGCGGTAGGTGCCGGCATCCAGTGGTGAGCGCGTCCGGTGCCGGCCAGCCACCGGCACTGGACGCGTGGTCCGCATTCAACGCCTACAGGGGGAAGACCATGTCCACGCAACCCGGATTCACCGCCCAGCAGCCGCTGATGCGCTCACTGGGCCTGAGCCTGGCCGCACTGCTGCTGAGTGCCTGTGCCAGCCACGGCGACCCGCGTCCCGCATCGCCCGGCAAGGCCGTTGATGCCGACGCAGCCAACTTCCCGGATCCGGGCAAAGCCAGCTTGAAGGAGGGACTGTTCGTGGACGTCGACAACCTGCGCCTGTTCGCCCGTGGCATGAGCAAACGCCAGCTGTACGCACTGCTGGGCACGCCGCACTTCGGTGAGGGCATGTGGGGCGTGCGCGAATGGAATTACCTGTTCAACTTCCGCAGCAGCCCGGGCGGCGACTACTTCACCTGCCAGTTCAAGGTCGATTTCGACAGCAAGGGCATCGCCCAGGCGGCGCACTGGAAGCCGCAGGCCTGCGCGGCCGTGCTTGAACCGCCACGCCCACCCGCACCTGCTGCGCCTGCACCGATGCCCGCTGAGCCACTGCGCCTGTCCGCCGATGCGATGTTTGCCTTCGACAGTGCCGTGCTCACAACCGAAGGGCGCGACAACGTCACTGCACTGCTGCAGCAGGTGCGTGATGCCAGTCGGGTGCAGACCATCCAGGTGATCGGCTACACCGACCGGATCGGCAGCGACCGTTACAACCTCGTGCTGTCGCAGCGACGCGCTGAAGCGGTGCGCAATGCGCTGATCGCCGGCGGCGTGCCGGCAACGGCCATCGTCGCCGAAGGACGCGGCAAGGCAGACCCGCTGGTGCAGTGCGAGCAGACGCAGCGCCAAGCGTTGATTGTCTGCCTGGCACCCAATCGCCGTGTCGAACTATCGGGCAGGGCACTGCCGCGCTGACCTGCGGCGTCACGACAGACGACCGCATTCCCGCCCACCCCGTCGGCGCAAACGTGCGCCGGCGAGGGACCGTCTTGACCTGGCGCGCCGTTCGCACGGCGTGATGTCTCCCCCGTCATCGTTCTGAAGACGGCGCGCCAGGTCATCTTTTCCTCCCACCCGGAGCGGCCGCAGGCATGCTGCGGCCGCCGTATCCGGTTACGGCATCAGGACTTTGTTGATGACGTGGATCACGCCGTTGCTCTGCTTCACATCGGCAATAGTGACGTTGGCCACCTGACCCTTGCTGTCGGTCAGGGTGATGCCCTTGCCGACCACACGGGCCGTCAGCGCTTCACCTTCAACGGTGGTGAGGCTGGCTTTACCGCCGCCCTGCTTGATCTTGGCCACCAGGTCGGTGCTGGTGACCGCGCCCGGCACCACGTGATAGGTCAGGATCTTGGTCAGGTCGGCCTTCTTCTCAGGCTTCAGCAAGCCTTCCACCGTGCCCTTGGGAAGGGCGGCAAATGCCGCATTGGTCGGGGCAAACACCGTGAACGGGCCGGGGCCCTTGAGCGTCTCAACCAGGCCGGCTGCCTTGACCGCAGCCACCAAGGTGGTGTGGTCCTTCGAATTGACGGCGTTGTCGATGATGTCCTTGTTGGCGTACATCGCTGCGCCGCCCACCATCGGGTTGCTGTGCTGGGCGCCCATCATGGGGGCAGGGGCCTGCGCGAAGACGAGCGGGGATGCGGTAGCAGCAAGACAGCCGATCAGTACAAGGCCTGCAAACTGGATCTTCATGACCAAACTCCCAAATGGATGCGCCGGTATGACGCACCTTCAATTACGGCGGGAGTGGGGCGGCGGATGCAGTGCAATCCATTTATTTTTACCTGTCAGCGCTTGGTGATGGTGGCGTCCATGCCGCGCGAAGACGCCCCACCCGCTGCGATCCATGCCTCCACCGCCTGGGTGACCACCGTCATCGGCAGAGCCCCGTTGCCCAGGATCAGGTCGTGGAAGGCACGGATGTCGAAACGCTCGCCCAGTTCCCGACGTGCCTGCTCACGCAGTTCCAGCAGCCGCAGTTGGCCCATCTTGTAGGAGGCGGCCTGACCCGGCTGCACCAGGTAGCGGTAGACCTCGATGCGCACATCGGCCGGGGTCATGCCGGTCTTGTCCTGCATGTAGGCGATGGCCTGCTCGGGTGTCCACTGTTTGCGATGCAGGCCGGTGTCGACCACCAGCCGCACCGAGCGGAACATCTCGGCCTGCAGACGGCCCAGATCTCCGGCCGGGTCATCGCGGTACACACCGGTCTCGGCCATCAGCTGCTCGGCATACAGCGCCCAGCCTTCGCTGAAGGCACTCGGGTTGAGACTGCGGCGCAGCATCGGCAGATCGTTCAGGGTCTGGCCGATCGAAATCTGGAAGTGATGGCCCGGCGATCCCTCGTGATAGGTGAGGGTGGGAATGCTCCAGCGCGTATTGGAGGTGATGTCGCCCAGGTTGATGAAGAACGTACCCGGCCGCGAGCCGTCCATGGCCGGTGGGTAGTAGTAGCCGCCCGGTGAGGTGGCCTGCATGTGCGTGGGTACCGGCTGCACCAGCAGCTTCTGCGTCGGCAGATGGCCGAAGTAGGTTGGCAGGATCGGATCGAGAGCGCGCAGGCGCTGTTGGATATCGCCGATCAACTGCCTGCGGCCGGCGTCGCTGTCTGCGTAAAGGTAGCGTGGGTCCTTGCGCAGTTGCTCGATACGGGCGGCCACGCCGCCCTCGCGCAGGCCCAGCTGCGTCAGGCGTTCATCCATCGTCTTGTCCAGCCGGGCCACTTCGCGCAGCCCGATCTGGTGGATCGCATCGGCATCCAGATCGGTGCTGGTGTACCAGCGCAGTGCCGCGTCGTAGTACGCCTTGCCCTCCGGCAGCGCCCAGACGCCTTTGTTGCCGGGGTGGGTCGCCAGCGTGGCCTGCACGTTGTCGAGCAGGCGTTGGTAGCCCGGGTTCACCGCGTCACGCACCGCAGCGGTGGCCTGCGCGACCAGTTCCGCGCGCCGGGCCGTCGGGATCGACGGCACGTTGTCCAGCTTGCGCTGCAAGGACTGCACCCATAGGCTGTCCTGCGGCGCCGGCTTCAGCAGGGCACGGTACTGGTTGGCGGCGCCTTCCAGCGCCACCTCCGGCGGCACCACGCCCTGGCGGGCCTGCATGTCCACGTTCGCCCGGACCTGGTCCAGCTTGGTGCCCATCGCCTGCAGCCGTTCAATGTAGCGGCGGGCGCTCGTCTCGTCGGTTACCGCATGCTGGTTGTCCATGAACTGCGGCAGGTTGACCGGCAGGCTGAACAGCTGATCGATGGCGTAGGTGCTGCCGCCCACCGGCAACCAGGCCGCGGCCCATGGCACGGCCATCAGATCGATCTGGGTCTGGTAGAACCAGCGCGCCAGCCCGTCGCTGAGGCGTTGCTGCGGATCCAGCGGTGCGCCTTTCCATGCGCGGATCTGTGCCAGGTTGTCGACAAGAAAGCGGCGGTTGATCTCGCGCCGGGCCAGCGAGACGTCGGTCAGTTGGCCGGACAGATCACCGGCGGCATCGCCGCTGATCCCAAGCATCGTGCGCAGCTCCGGGTCGGCATTGATGGCCTCCATCGTCTGCGCATCGAGCAGCGCATTGAAACCGGCGGCAGCGGGCGCATCTGCCGTGGTCGGCGCCTGTGCATGTGCCCCAGCGGATGCAAGCGTGAGGGTCCCGGCGATGGCGAGTGCGAGCAGGGCGGGGAATCGGCGGGCGGGCGTGGTCGGAATCACAGGGCGATCTCCGTTGGCGGGCAGGCTGCGGGCAGGCTACGCCAGCACGTACGCCAGCGCACGTATCCGATCATCACGCGTGCGCAGCCGGCTGGATGCATCCTGCGTTCCAGTGCGTTGTCCGAGCACCGTTGGCTATGTGGATATGCCCGTTTGTAGGGGCGCTCTCCGTAAAAAGACAGTCCGCAGTGAATCAAATCAAGCACTTGATCGGTGGCGGCCCTGCACGCCATTCCACCCGCGCGGGGGCACGCCCCGCCGTGGATTGACGCTCTGCAACAAGTTTGCAACAAGTGCCTCCAGGTCACCTGGGGGAACCTGCCTTGCCTGCTCCGTACCTGCCACGGCGATGTCGCCGCTGACGTACCGCCTGCGCCGCCTCATCGTCTTCTTCGGGCGTAATGCCTGACCTCTGCGGAAACCACCATGAATCCTCGCGCCACCGTGCTGCGACGTCGCCGCCTGTCCGTCGCCGTGCTTGCCAGTCTGCTCACCGCCGTTCCGGTCCATGCTCAAACCGCAGCAAGTACGCCGGCGGTCACCCAGCTCGACCAGCTCACCGTCCTCGGCAACCGCACCCAGGCACGCACCGTGCTGGAGTCGCCGGTGCCGATCGATGTGCTGGGCGCGCAGGACATCCGCAGCAGTGGGTACACCGACATCAGCCAGATTCTGCAGTCGCTGCTGCCCTCGTTCAATTTCCCGCACCCGACCACGCCGGACGGCAACACCCACATCCGTTCGGCGACATTGCGCGGGCTCTCGCCGGATCAGACCCTGGTGCTGGTGAACGGCAAGCGCCGGCATGCCAGTGCCTGGGTCAACACCGGCGGCACGGTGGGCAAGGGCGCGGTCTCGACCGATCTCAATGCGATTCCGGTGAGTGCGATCGAGCGGATCGAAGTGCTGCGTGATGGCGCGTCAGCCCAGTACGGTTCCGATGCGATTGCCGGGGTGATCAACATCGTGCTGCGCGAGGATGCGGGCTTCGAAGGGCGGGTCAGCCGCGGCACCACCCGCGACGGCGGTGGTGGCACTACGGCCGTCGCCCTGGACACCGGCGTGGCCTTTGCCGACGGCGGCGGCCTGCACCTCACCTGGGATTATCGTGACCGCAAGGCCGCCAACCGCGCCTTGCCCGATACCCGGCAGCAGTACTTCGGGATCGGCCGCAACGGGGCGCCGGTGGCGCCATCGGGCACGTTCGGCTCCGGCACAGGACTGGCACCGATCGGCGGCGCGGCGTCGGGTGCCGTGGCCGACCCACGCGAAGCCACCCTCGACCGCGATGCCCTGTGGCGCTTCGCCGACTCGGCCGACACCGTGGAAAAAACCGTGTTCGGCAACCTGCGTAAACCGCTGGTCTGGGCGGAGGGGCTGGAGGCGTATGCGTTTGGTGGCTATGGGGTGAGCGAGGGCAGTTCCAATGCGTCCCTGCGCCGCGCCGGCCAGGTCGAAAACGTGCGGGCGATCTATCCGGACGGGTTTCTGCCGTGGGTGGATACGCAGAGCACCAACGCCTCGCTTGGCGCGGGCATCAAAGGCCTGCTGGGTGACTGGCATTGGGACCTGAGCAGCGTGTACGGCCGCAACAAGCTGGTTTACCGCACCCGCAACACGCTCAACGCCACACTGGGCGCGGACAGCCCGACAGCCTTCTACAACGGTGCGCTGGAGGCCTCGCAGTGGACCACCAATCTGGATGCCAACAACAGTATCGAGCTGGGTTGGCATGCGCCCCTGCGGCTGGCGATCGGGGCGGAGTTCCGCCGCGACACCTACGGCATCTCGCCCGGTGAACTGAACTCATACGTGTGGGGCCCGGCGCGCGTGCTTGATGGCCCCTCCGCCGGCGCCGTGCCCACGATCGGCTCGCAGGGGTTTGCCGGTATCCAGCCGGCCGATGCCGGCAATCATCACCGTCACAACGTCTCGGCCTATGCGGAAGCCGAAACCGACGTCACCGACCGCTTCCTGGTCTCGCTGGCCGGGCGCTGGGAGGACTACAGCGATTTCGGCAGCACGACCAATGGCAAACTCGCATTGCGCTACCAGCTCGACGGCGGTGTGGCGTTGCGCGCGTCGGTCAGCACCGGCTTCCATGCGCCTGCGCTGGCCCAGCAGTACTTCAGTTCGACCAGCAGCCGCACGCTCAACAACGCGGTGACCGGCGTGCCCGAGTACGTGCTGGTACGCACCGCGCCGGTGGATACGGTGGAGGCCCGTGCACTGGGGGCGCGCTCGCTGAGCCGGAGCAGGCCACCAACCTCACCGCTGGTCTGACCTGGGGTATTGGCGGGCTCAGCGCATCGCTGGATGTGTACCGGATCGACATCGATGACCGGATATTCCTTTCCAGCAACTTCGTCGATGCGGCCGGGTCGACCGCCATCCGCTCTTACCTGGCCGCCCTGGGCTCGCCGGGCGTGACCAGCGTGCGCTACTTCAGCAATGCCGCCGATACCCGTACCACCGGCGTGGACGCCTCGGCGCGCTACCGCTGGGAGCTGGCGGACTATGGCCGGCTCACTGCGACCGTCGCCTACAACCGCAACAAGACCGAGTTGACCCATGTCGCCTCGACCCCGGCGCAGCTCACCGTGCTCGGCGTGCGCACGCCGTTGTTCGATGTCACCGAGCGCACCCGCGTGGAGAAAGGCCAGCCGCGCGACAACCTGACGCTCGCGCTGGGCTGGGATGTCGGCCGCTGGGGCATCCACCTCGGCACGCACCGCTACGGTGAGATCGAAGGCGTGGCGGCAACCAACCAGGGCGCGGCCAATGTCGCCGCCTTTGCGCAGGGCTCGACCCGTTTCCGCACGCTGCCGACCGAAGCGGGTAGTGCTGGCAATGTCGACGTGATCCAGAAGCTGGAGGCGCGCTGGGTCACCGATCTGGACTTCGCCTTCCGCGCCACCGACACGGTCACCCTCGTGCTGGGCGCGAACAATCTGTTCAACACTTATCCGACGCGCAACATCGCGACCACCCCGCAGGTCTCCGGTGCGGATACCTTTGGCGTGTTCCCGTACAGCGAGCTGTCGCCGTTTGGCTGGAGTGGCACCTACTACTACGCGCGCCTGGAGACCCGTTTCCGATGACCCATCCTGCCCAACCATCCCCGCTGCCTGTCACATTGCCTGCCGATCCGCAGCGCCGCCTCTGGCTGCGCGCCGGGCTGGCCAGTGCCGCGGTGGCCGCGCTGGCACCGGTTGCAGGATCGGCCGCGCCGTCTGCGCCGACCTCGCCCGCGACCGCTCCGGGCATCACCACTGATCTGCTGCGGCTGGACCTCAACGAAAGCAGCTTCGGCCCCGCGCCGCAGGTCGGCCCCGCGGTGCAGCGCGCGCTCGTGGAGGCGCCACGCTATGTGAGTGCCGGCCAGCTGCAGGCCCTGCAGGTGCAGATCGCCACGCTGGAAGGGGTCACGCCTGCGCAGGTCATCGTCGGTGAAGTGCTGGAAGCACTCGGCCAGCATCTGGCGCTGAGCCAAGGGGCGGGCGACTTCGTCTACTCGGTGCCGGGCTATGGCGCCCTGGTGGATGCGGCAAAGCCGTTTGGCGGTCGGGCGGTGGAAGTGCCCTTGAACGCTCGTCTGGAGAATGATCTGCCTGCGCTGTTGGCCGCGATCGCACCCGACACGCGCGCGCTGTTCGTGGTCAACCCGCACAATCCCTCCGGCACGCTCAGCCCCGGGGCGGAGTTCGATCGTTTCGTGACCGCCGCGCAGGCGCGCACCCTCGTGATCGTGGACGAAGCCTATCTGGACTACCGGGAGGATGTCGCCGCCCTGAGCGCCGTGCGTCTGCTGCGGCAAGGCCAGAACGTGGTGGTGTTTCGTACGCTGGGCAAGATCCATGCGCTGGCCGGACTGCAGGTCGGCTACGCGCTGGTGCCGACGCAGCTGGCCGACGCATTGCGCCAGCGCGGCGTCGGCGGCGCCCACGCGCAGAACCAGCTGTCGCTGGCCGCTGCCTCGGCCGCGCTTGCCGATACCGGCCACGTGGCCCAGGTCCGGCGCACCGTGGCGGCCGAGCGGCAGCGCTGGCAGCAGCTGCTGGCCGAGCTGCGCCTGCGGTCCACCGAGGCAGCCGGCAATTTCGTGTTCGTCGACACGGGGCATCCGCACGCAGTCGTCGCCGCCGGGTTGCTGAAACAGGGCGTACGCATCGCCCGGGTGTTCGCCCCGTATGACACCTGGGTGCGGATCACCATCGGCGCGCCGGCGGAAAACCGGCGTGCGCAGCAGGCGTTGCGCAGCGTGCTGGGCCAGCCGGGCAAGGCCGGGGGCGACGTGGGGGCGTAGACGCTGCCCGTCGCGCCGTCAGCTGCCGACGCGCTCGAACCCGTCCGCGCTCCAGTCCTCGCTGCCCACGCCGTGATGGATCACGAACAGGCCCTGCGGATCGTAGCGGCGCTTGGCAGCCTGCAGCCGTGGATAGTTCGGCCCCCAGAACGCCTGCTGCCAGTCTTTCTGGAAGTAGTCGCTCTCCGAGACATAGGCCGGGGCAGACGGCGCCACCACGCTCAGTGCCTGGTACGCACGCGCCACGTTCAGCGCGCCCCGGCGTGCGCGGGGCTCATCCACGTTCAGGCCCAAGCCCGGATACACGGGTCCGCTGGCGTTGCCGATGATCGCCAGCGCGAAAGCATCGAGCACCGCCGGATGGGTGGCCGTATCGCGGCTGGCCGCCAGCGCCGCTGCCGGCGCACCGAACAAGCCTTTGTTGCAGTGCATACCGACATCCATGTGGTCCGCCGCTGCGCAGATTGCCGCGGCAGCCCGGTCACGCTGTGCATCGTCCAGCAGGGACGAGGGCAGCCACGCCGAGGCATAACCGTGCAGGAACCAGCCGACCTGGCCCTGGTCGCCCTTCCACAGCATGTGGCGGGAGGGCGCGCCCTCGCGGGTGTCCTCGGCGATCAGGCCAGGCGCATGCTGCCGGAAGAAATCCGCATCCCAGAAATCGCGGGCAGGCATTGCCAGCGCCTGCAGCGGCTCGATGATCGCATAGGCCGGCCGGGCGCGGACCCAGTCCAGGAAGGGCGCCCACGTCGCTTCGGCGGCGTCGCGCGACAGGCCTTGGAACACCATCGAGACTGACAGACGGCGCTCGTCCTTGAAGGTGAACTGTTCGCCCCAGTGCGGGTTGCACAGCGTGTCGCGGTAGAAGCGCAGCATCTCCGCCGCCAGGGCCTGCCAGCTTGCGTCGTCGCTGGCCTGGATCTGGCAGGACACGCCGCCGAAGGTGTCGGGCAGGGCATGGGTGCGCAGCGTCATCCGAGTGACGATCCCGAAACTTGCCGCGCAGCCGCCCTTCAAGGCCCAGAACAGGTCCGCGTCGTTGTCGGCGTTGACGATGCGGATCTGCCCGTCGGCGGTGACGATCTCGGCTTCGAGCAGACTGGCCGCAGCGGTGCCATGGGCCTTGGAGAAACTGCCGAAGCCACCGCCGGTGACCAGGCCGGTCACGCCCACCGAGGTGCAGCCACCGCCCTGGACGTAGCGCCCGCCGCGGGTGGTGACCGCGTCGTAGGCATCGATCCACATTGCCCCGGCGCCCACGCTGACCGCCGGCTGCGGTGCGGTGCCCGGGCGGGCGTTGTGGGCGACGAACGCATCGTGCAGCTCAACCTGGTTCATCGCGCGGGTCCAGACCAGCAGCGAATCCGGCGCGCAGGAGGTGCCGTGATAGCTGTGGCCGCCGCCTTTGACCACCAGCCGCAGGCGATGGGTGCGGGCGAAGTTCACCGCTGCGGCCACATCGGCGCTGTTGGCAGCGGCCACCGCCTTCGCACTGGGTACCGAACGCCACGCCCCGAAGTAGCCGCTGGTCTGGGTCAGGGCGGGCTGGTCGCCGATATAGAAGGGGTTCTGCAACTGCTCCAGTGCGGCGGCACGGGTGGCGGCATCGCCAAGGAAGGGTGACTGCGGTACCGACAGGCGACCGCCGACCGCACGGGCCAGCTGATCCCATTCGGCGGCGACGGGCCACCCCGCGCTGCCCGGTCGCACCCGTGCGCCATTGGCGGCGATGGCAGGGCCGGCCTTGAGCAGCATCGGCAGCAGCGGCAGGGCCAGACCGGCCTTGAGGCAATCGCGTCGTTTCATGAAGGTTCTTCCTGCGGCGGGCGTTGTGTTCGATGTCACTGAGTGTGGCCCCGGAGAGGCCTGCCGGCACTGGCCTGGGGCCGGATGTCGGGGGAGGAGGGACGAGTGGTGGCCAAGCGGGGGCGACCGGCGCCAAGCAGATGCCAGGCGTATCGGCGCGGTTGACGCATGCCCGACGCGGCATACCCTAGTCTGGTTCCCCTGCGCTCGCGGCCGACGCCCTTCGAGTGTCCCAACCCATCCGGATCCATGCCCACCCCGAACGATCTCCTTCCCGACGCACTGGCCAGCTTCACCCCGGCCACGCGTGACTGGTTCACGGCAGCCTTCACAGCGCCCACGCCAGTGCAGGATCACGCCTGGGCGGCGATCAGCGCTGGCCAGCACACGCTGGTCATCGCGCCGACCGGCTCGGGCAAGACCCTTGCCGCGTTCCTGCACGCGATCGACCAGCTGTTCCGCAGCGGAGCGCGATCGGGCGAGGCGCCGGTGGATGCGCCTACAACGAAGAGGCGCGGCACCGGCGTGCTGTACCTGTCACCGATCAAGGCGCTTGGCGCCGATGTCGAGCGCAACCTGCAGATCCCGTTGGAGGGCGTCAGTGCCGAGCGTGCGCGTCGTGGCGATCCAGCGGTCACCCTGTCCGTCGCGATCCGTACCGGTGATACCACCCCGGCGGAGCGGGCGCGGCTGCTGCGGCGTCCGCCCGACATCCTGATCACGACGCCCGAATCGCTGTTCCTGATGCTCACCTCACAGGCGCGCGAGACGTTGCGCGACGTGCATACCGTGATCATCGATGAGATCCACGCGGTGGCCGGCAGCAAGCGCGGCACCCACCTGGCGTTGAGCCTGGAGCGCTTGGATGCCCTGCTGCAGGTGCCCGCACAGCGCATCGGGCTCTCGGCCACGGTGCGCCCGGTGGAGGAGGTCGCGCGGTTCCTCGGCGGCGACCGCCCGGTCACCGTGGTCCATCCGCCTGCGCAGCGGGCGCTGGATGTCCGGATCGTGGTGCCGGTGGAGGACATGGCGGACATTCCGCCGCATCCCGGTGCGGTCGATGCACCGCCGTCTTCCGCGCGGCTCGGCTCGATCTGGCCGCATGTGGAGGCCAGCATCCTGGACCAGGTGCTGGCGCGGCGTTCGACGATCGTGTTCGCCAACTCACGGGGCGTGGCCGAAAAGCTGACTGCCCGGTTGAATGAACTGCATGCGGACCGTGTCGCCCGTGGCCAGCTCCCGGCATCGGCGCCAACGGCTGCGCCCGCGCCCGAGCACTATGGGTCATTCAATGGTGGCACCACAGGGCGTGCGGCCGGCGCGGAAGCGCTGATCGCCCGCTCGCACCATGGCTCCGTCTCCAAGGAACAGCGCCGTGAGATCGAACAGGCGCTCAAGTCCGGTGAGCTGCGCTGTGTCGTGGCCACCTCCAGCCTGGAGCTGGGCATCGACATGGGGCTGGTCGATCTGGTGATCCAGGTCGCCGCGCCGCCTTCGGTCGCCAGCGCGCTGCAGCGGGTGGGGCGGGCCAGCCATCAGGTCGGGGGCATCTCCACCGGCCTGGTCTACCCGCGCACGCGGCGCGATCTGATCGATGCGTCCGTGGCGGTGGAGCGCATGCTGGCTGGTGAGATCGAAGCCATCGATCCGCCGCGCAACCCGCTGGACGTGCTGGCCCAGCAGACGGTGGCCGCTGCCGCGATGGATACGCTGGACGTGGAGGCGTGGTATGCGCGCGTGCGCCGCGCGGCGCCCTACCGCTCGCTGCCCCGCAACGCATTCGATGCCACGTTGGACATGCTGGCCGGGCGCTATCCCTCCGATGATTTCGCCGGCTTCCGGCCGCGGCTGGTCTGGAACCGCGACACCGGCGAACTGAGTGCCCGGCCAGGTGCGAAGCAGTTGGCCGTTACCAGCGGGGGCACCATCCCGGACCGCGGCATGTTCAGCGTGATCCTGCCCGAAGGTGAGGAGCGCGCCGGTTCGCGCCGGGTCGGGGAGCTCGATGAGGAGATGGTCCACGAATCGCGGGTCAACGATGTGATCACGCTGGGCGCCAGCTCCTGGCGGATTGAACAGATCACCCACGATCAGGTCGTGGTGACCCCGGCGCCGGGGCGCTCGGCGCGCTTGCCGTTCTGGCGGGGCGAGGGCGTCGGCCGGCCGGCGGAGCTGGGTGAGGCGGTCGGCGCCTTCATCGGCGCGCTGGATGCTGCCGCGGCCGAAGCGGGCCCGTCGCCCGCACTGCGCGACCGCCTGCAGGCGGCCGGATTGGCGGACAACGCCATCACCAACATCGCCGGCCTGCTGGCCGAACAGCGCGAGGCCACCGGCCTGCTGCCCACCGATCGCACCCTGGTGCTGGAGCGCTGCCGCGACGAGGCGGGTGATTGGCGGCTGATGCTGCATTCGCCCTATGGGCGCCGGGTGCACGATCCGTGGGCGCTGGCGGTGGCCGCGCGCATCCGCGAACGCTGGGGTGTGGATCCGGCGGTGGTGGCCAGCGACGACGGCATCATCGCGCGGCTGCCCGACGCGCAAGGGCGCTTGCCGGGCGCGGAGCTGTTCCTGTTCGAGCCGGCGCGGCTGCGCAGTGAGGTCACGCGCGCCGTGGGCGGCTCGGCCCTGTTTGCCGCGCGCTTCCGCGAATGTGCCGCACGCGCGCTGTTGCTGCCACGGCGCACGCCGGGCCGCCGCTCACCGCTGTGGCAGCAGCGCCTGCGGGCCGGTGAGCTGCTGGCCATCGCCCAGGCGTATCCAGAGTTCCCCATCCTGATCGAGACCGCCCGTGAGTGCCTGCAGGACGTCTATGATCTCGATGCACTGAATGCGCTGATGCAGCGGCTGGCCCAGGGCCGCGTGGTGATCGCCGACGTCACCACCGAGGTGCCATCGCCCTTCGCGGCGAACCTGCTGTTCGGCTATGTGGCCGAGTTCATGTACGGCACCGATGTACCGCTGGCCGAACGCCGCGCCTCGGTCCTCTCGCTCGACAGCGGTCTGCTCGGCGATCTGCTTGGCCAGGTCGATCTGGGCGAACTGCTCGACGCCGCCGTGGTGGAGCAGGTGGACCGCGAGCTGCAGCGCCTGGCGCCCGACCGTCGCGCGCACGGTAAAGAAGGGATCGCGGACCTGCTGAGGGAGCTGGGGCCGCTCACCGATGACGCGCTTGCGCTACGGCTCGTGGAGGACGATTCCGCTGGCGATCTGGCCTCACTCACCGCCGAGCGGCGTGCGATCCAGGTCCGGATCGCCGGCCGCGTACATTGGGCCGCCATCGAGGATGCTGCGCGTCTGCGTGATGCCTTGGGCGTCCCCCTTCCGCCGGGCGTGCCGGCCGCCTTCCTGCAGGCCTCGTCGGACCCGCTGGGCGAGCTGCTGGGTCGGTACGCGCGGACCCATGCGCCGTTCACCACCGCACAGGTGGCCGCCGCGTTCGGATTGGGCGTGGCGGTGGCTGATGCCGCACTGGCGCAGCTGGAAGTCCAGGGCAAGCTGCTCAAAGGCAGCTTCGGCGTGTCCCGCCGCGACGCGGAGCCGGTCGACGCCGCTGCCGAACCGGCGCCATTGGCACGCCATGAATGGGTGGGCGAGGCGGTGTTTCGTCGGCTGCGGGTGCGCTCGCTGCAGCAGGCACGCGAGGCGACCCGGCCAGTCACACGCGCCACCTATGTCTTGCTTTTGCAGGAGCGCCATGGGTTGCTCGCCGACGCCGAGCAGGCCGCACGTGGCATCACGACCCGCGGTCCAGGCGCACTGGAAGGCATCGACGGCGTGCTGCGCGTGGTGGAACTGCTGGCCGGGGTGGCGCTGCCGGCCTCGATCTGGGAACAGCAGGTGCTGCCGGCACGCGTGGTCGACTACGCACCGGCCTTGCTCGATGAGCTGCTCGCGACCGGTACCGTGGTCTGGGCCGGGCACGGGCGGCTTGGCGAGGAGGATGGCCTGGTGTCGCTGCACCTGCAGGACGTCGCCGCCGAGACGCTGCCTGCTCTCCCGGCCGCGGCCGAGTTGTCGCCGCTGCAGGAGGCACTGCTGCAGGTCCTGGCCGACGGCGGTGCGTATTTCGCGCGGCAGCTGGTCACCGCGATCGGCAGTCATTGGGCCCGTGCCGGGCGTCCGGCGATCGACATCACCGCCGAACAGTTGCATGTCGCGCTGTGGGACCTGGCCTGGTCGGGCTATCTGACTACCGATCTGTGGGCGCCGCTGCGCGGCATACACGCGACCCGCGCGCCACGGCCGCGGGTGGCGCGTGCATCACGACGCAGCCGGGGCTTCCGTGGCATTCCCATGCACGACACCCCCTTGGCGGACGGCACACCGACGGTGATCGCCAGCTTCGCCGCGCCCGCCCTGGCCGGGCGCTGGTCACTGCTGCAACGCGAAGTGATCAGCGATACGGTACGCGCGGTGGCCCTGGCCGACGGTCTGCTGGACCGGCATGGCATCGTGACCCGTGGTGCGGCCATGTCCGAAGGAATCGCTGGCGGCTTCCCGGCACTGCAGCAGGTGTATCGCGGCATGGAGGATGCCGGGCGTGTACTCCGCGGCCGTTTCGTGGACGGGCTGGGCGGTGCGCAGTTCGCCGATAGGCTGATCGTGGATCACCTGCGCGGGATCGCCGATGCCCTGCGCCCCGAGGCTGTGGCGGTCGCTGTCGGGGTGTCCGCAGTGGACCCGGCCAATCCGTTCGGCACCGTGCTGCCCTGGCCGGTGCACGGCTCTGCGGTCCGGCCGGTGCGACGTGCCGGCGCCGTGGTGGTGATCGGTGGTGGGCGTCTGTTGATGTACCTGGGCCAGGGGGGGCGCCAGCTGCTGACGTTCTTCGATGCGGACGATGTGTCCCTGGCTGGCACGACAGCTGCCGCGGCGAAGGCGCTGGCCGGCGCACTGCGGCGGGGCCGGCGCACCTCGTTCACCGTGGAACTGATCGACGATGCGCCGGCGCGACGCGATGGCCTGATGGACGCGCTCCGGGCCGCCGGGTTCTCCAGCGCGCCCAAAGGCATCAGCTGGGAGGGATGAGCAGGGGGAGGCGAATTCCGTCAGGCGGCCTCGGAGGCTGCCTGTTCGTGGGTCGGGGCGTATGCCGGGTAATCGATATACCCGGTGGCGCCACCACCATAGAACGTGTCCCGATCGGCGGGCGCCAGCGGCCAGCCGTTCTGCAGGCGCGCCACCAGATCCGGGTTGCTGATGAACGGGGTGCCGAAGGCCGCCAGGTCGATCAGGCCCGCATCGATCAGCTGCTCGGCCCGCTCACGGGTCATGCCGCCGGCAAGGATGAGGGCGGTCCCGGGCAGGTGCGGCTTCAACGTGCGCAACAGACCACCGAAGCCCGAATCGCCCGCGCCATCGACCGATTTTTGGCCGACCTTGAAACCGGACTGGTCCATGAGGTGCACGTAGGCCAGGCCACGCTGCCCGATCGCCTGGATCAGTGCGGTATAGGTGGCGTCGATTTCCGGGTAGTGCGGCATGTCGAACAACTGGCCATAGGGCGAGAGCCGGATGGCGGTCCGTGCGGCGCCGATACGGTCGACCACGGCGTCGATCACCTCCAGCGTGAAGCGCAGGCGGTTGTCCAGCGACTGCGGGCCGTACTGGTCGCTGCGGTCATTCACCTGCGGATTGATGAACTGCTCATGCAGGTAGCCGTTGGCCCCGTGGATTTCCACGCCGTCGAAGCCGGCCTCGATGGCATTGGCTGCCGCCTGCGCGAACTCTCCCACGATGCGCGGAATCTCTTCGGTCTCCAGCTGGCGCGGCGCCGGGGCGGCGACCAGCGCGGGTTGGCCCTGCTCGTTGTAGCCGAATGCCTGGGCGCCGACCGGCAGCTTCGAACTGGCACTGACCGGACGCGCATCGTTGGCCTGGATGGTGGGGTGCGAGACGCGACCGACATGCCAGATCTGCGCGAACATCCGGCTGCCCAGCGCATGGACCGAATCGGTGGTCAGGCGCCAGCCGGCGATCTGCTCGGCCGTGAAGATGCCGGGATTGAACAGATAGCCCTGGCCCTCGCGGGAAATGGGCGTGCCTTCGCTGACGATCAGGCCGGCGGTGGCACGCTGGGCGTAGTACAGGGCGGTTCGCTCATCGGCGGCATCCTGCGGAGCGCGTGCACGGGTCAGCGGGGCCATGACCACGCGGTTGCGCAGCGGGATGCCCGCGAGGTCGAACGTATTGAACAGGGAGCTCATGGGGGTTCCTGAGGGTGCGAGGGGGAGGGCGTGGCGGGTCCGCCATGCGCTTCACTTCATCGTATCGGCGTGCGATATCGGCCACAATGCGGTGATTCGGCAAATGACTATTGCTGAAACAGCAATCAGGTTCCAAAGGTGCCCACGATGCAGCTCAAAGCCCTCCGCTATTTCCTTACCGTCGCCGCCACCGGCAGCTTCCTGGCCACGGCGCGCCAGTACCGGGTGCCAGCCTCATCCGTGTCGCGCTTCATCGCGGCGCTTGAACAGGACGTGGGGCACCAGCTGTTCTACCGAAGCACCCGGGCAGTCCGGTTGACCGAAGCGGGGGAGCAGTTCCATCAGCAGGTGCGAGACGCTGTGGACCTGCTCGATGACGGGGTCGGGCAGTTGGAAGGCCGCGACGCCGAGCTGCGGGGCCTGATCCGCATCAACGCCCCCGAGTCGCTGGGGCGGCTGCACATCGCACACATCGTCAACACGTTGCAGGCGCGGTATCCCGAGCTGATCGTCGAGCTGACCCTGACCGACACGCTGATCGATCCCGTCCAGGAAGGCGTGGATATCATCATCCGCGTCGGGCTGCTGATGGATTCGGGCCTGATCGGCAAGGTCATCGCGCCCCACCGCAACATCCTCGCCGCCAGCCCGGCCTATCTTGCCGCGCATGGCACGCCGGTTGTGCCGGAGGATCTGCTGCAGCATCAATGCCTGGTCTACAAAGGGCAGCTCGGCATCCAGAAGTGGTATTTCCGTTCATCGCCGGAGGTGCCGTTCAAAGCGGTGAACGTGACCGGCCCCCTGCGCAGCAACAATGCCGAAGCGCTGCTGGCGGCGGCCATTGCAGGGCGTGGCGTGGTGCTGTTCCCCACCTGGCTGTTCAACGCGGAAACGCTGAGGGGCGGCAGCATGGTCACGCTGCTCGGCGACTGGGAGTTCTCCCCACAGTCCGAACGGGTGTATCTGCAGCTGCTCTCGCCGGAAAACAGACTGCGCTCACGCAAGGTCCGCGAGGTGTCGGCCTTCCTCACCGAGGCGATCGGATCGCCGCCGTACTGGGACCTTTCTGATCGGTGAGCCATGGGCACCCCCATCACACCGGGGGTGGCAGGATCGAGAGAGATTCGCCCCCTCATCAGGAGACCACCATGGCTTCGACCGTTGTCCTGACCCGATCATGGGTCATCCATCCGTTCCACGCCGCTGTACTGGGTGGCGTGCTGCCGCTGTTCCTCGGCGCGCTGCTGGCGGACTACGCTTACTGGAGCTCGTATGAGATCCAATGGGCCAACTTCGCCTCCTGGCTGCTGATCGGAGCGATGGTGATGACCACATTGGCGCTGCTGTGCGGGATCGTCGGCCTGGTTCGTCGCAGTCGCAACCTGGCGTATGTGGTGATCCTTGCCGTGACGTGGGGCGTGGGCTTCATCAACTGCCTGCACCATGCGCGCGATGCGTGGGCGGTGATGCCGGCGGGCCTGGTGCTCTCGGTGATCCTGACGGTGCTGGCGCTGATCGCCACCTGGGTGGGTCTGTCCAGCCTGCGCGTGGGAGGTGTGCGATGAGCCGCCAGACGACGCTCCGGATTCTCTCGGTGTCCGCATTGGCGGTTGCCCTGGCGGCCTGCAGTGGCAAGGCGCCCCAGCTTGATCAATATGGTGGCAGCCCGGAGATGCCCAAGCCGCATCGTGGTCTCATGCCGGACATGACCATCGCCAAGCCCGCGCAATGGGGCGATACGCTTCCCACGGTGCCCAAGGGCTACCGCATTTCGGCGATCGCCACCGATCTGAATATTCCGCGGCAGACCCTGATGCTGCCCAATGGCGACATCCTGGTGGCCGAAGGGCGTGGTGGCAGCGCGCCCGCGCTCAAGCCGAAGGATGTCATCGCCGGCAAGATCAAGGCCAAGGGCAACACCTCGGTCAAGAGTGGCAACCGCCTGACGCTGCTGCGCGATGCCGATGGGGATGGCGTCTACGAGTTGAAGACGGTTTTCGCCGACAAGCTCAACGCGCCCTATGGTCTGGCGCTGATCGGCAATGCGATCTACGTGGCCAACCAGGACGCGGTGGTGCGCTTCGATTATCAGGAAGGGCAGACCAAGGCGAGCGCGGCGCCGGTCAAGCTGACCGAGCTGCCGTCGGCCATCAACCATCACTGGACCAAGGCGATGACCGCCAGTGCCGATGGCCGCTATTTGTACGTGGGTATCGGTTCAAACAGCAACATCACCGAGCGCGGCATGGCGGTGGAGATCGATCGCGCGCGGATCTGGCAGATCGACGTGGCCACCGGCGCGCACAAGGACTATGCGACCGGCATCCGCAATCCCACCGCGCTGGCGATCCAGCCGGGTAGCGGCACGCTGTGGGCGGTGGTGAACGAACGCGATGAGATCGGCCCGAACCTGGTGCCGGATTACCTCACCTCGGTGAAGGAGGGCGGCTTCTACGGCTGGCCGTACAGCTACTGGGGCAAGAACGTGGATCGCCGCGTGATGCCGCAGAACCCGGAGAAGGTCGCCTCGGCGATCGCGCCGGATTACGCACTGGGCTCGCATGTGGCCGCACTGGGTGTGGCCTTCTCGTCCGAGGTGATGGGGACGCAGTTTGCCGACGGCGTGTTTGTCGGCGAGCACGGCAGCTGGAACCGCAATCCGCCGGTCGGCTACAAAGTGGTGTTCGTGCCCTTCAGCAATGGCCGTCCGGCCGGCGAGCCGATCGATTTCGTGAGCGGTTTCTTCGGCGAAGACGGCAAAACCCGCGGCCGCCCGGTAGGCGTCACGGTGGATCCGCGCGGCGCGCTGATCGTCGCCGATGACCTCTCCAACACCATCTGGCGGGTCACCCGCGACGGCGCTCAGTAACCTCTTAACGGGGACGGAGGTGGTTAATAACTACCTCCGTCCCTGTTATTTCAGGCCAGCTGCTTGAGCAGGACCTGGGCCGCTTCTTCCGACGAGGCGGGATTCTGGCCGGTGATCAGCAGGCCATCGGTGACCACGTAGGAGCCCCAGTCCGGGCCCTTGGTGTAAATACCGCCCGCGGCTTTGAGCATGTCTTCGACCAGGAAGGGCACCACGTCGGTCAGGCCCACGCCTTCTTCTTCGGTGTTGGTGAAGCCAGTGACGTTCTTGCCCTGGACCAGCGGCGCACCGTCGGCAGTCTTGACGTCACGCAGCACGCCCGGGGCATGGCAGACCAGCGCGACCGGCTTGCCGGCGGCGATGAACGCCTCGATCAGGGCGATGGAATGGGCGTCTTCGGCCAGGTCCCACAGCGGGCCATGGCCGCCGGGATAGAACACGGTATCGAAGTCGGCTTGCGAGATGCTGTCCAGGCGGACGGTGTTGGCCAGCTGTGCGTTGGCATCGACGTCGGCTTCAAAGCGACGGGTCGCGTCGGTCTTGAAGTCCGGCTCGTTGCTCTTGGGATCCAGCGGCGGCTGCCCACCCTTGGGCGAGGCCAGCACGATCTCTGCGCCCGCATCCTTGAAGGTGTAGTAGGGAGCGGCCAGTTCTTCCAGCCAGAAACCGGTTTTCTTGCCGGTGGTGCCAAGTTCGTCGTGCGAGGTCAGAACGATGAGGACTTTCATGGGTCATGCTCCTGTGGGTGCTTGATTAGACTGGTCGTCTAGTGATGGGGCCGAGAAAAACACGTCGGTGAGAACGTGTATGAAAACCTCCCCGTGTCAGGGGGTGCTGTGCAGAATACGGGTGGTCAACGCCACCGCGTCGTCGAAAGGGCGGGGCGTGCGGGCGATCTTGACCATGATGCTGGTGCCCAACCACAGCTGATACAGGCTTCGGGCGACCGCGTCGGGCGGGTCCTGGATCGTCACTGAGCCGTCGGCGACGCCCGCTGCCACCGCGCGCGCCAGCCGATCGGTGATCCCGGTGGTGCCGCGATGAAGGACGGCGCGCATGGGTTCGGACAGGTCCGCTACTTCGGCGCCGAGCTTCACAGCCAGGCACTTGCCCTGGCAGTCCTCGAAAGACTGGCTGTCCTGCCAGGCGCGGAAGTAGGCCTCAAGCTGCTCGGCCTTGGTCTGGACGGGCTGGCGGAAGATACGGTCCATATCGGCCAGATAGGCGGTGAAGTAGTCCTCCAGCATCGTCTCGCCGAAGGCTTCCTTCGAGGCAAAGTAATGGTAGAACGAGCCCTTGGGCACGCCGGCCGCGGCGAGGACCTCGTTGAGGCCGACCGCGGAAAAGCCCTTGGCGCTCATGATCCGCTGGCCAGTGGCCAGGATTGTGTCGCGGGCGGGGGAGCTGGCGGTGGTCGAGTTCATGAGGCGTACTGTACGCCCGATTAGACCGGTCGTCTAGTCCTTTGTTGTCTACGGTCTACCGGGAGCCGGCCAGCGGCCGGCACTACCGCCCGTCCGGGCAGATAGTGCCGACCGGGGGTGGCGGATCACGGTATATTCCCCGGCCCCATTTTCATTGTCAGATATCGCCCCGCCATGAGCACGCCCCGGAAACACTACAAACATCCCGCCGAATCCGAGATCGGCAACGGCACGATCTATCTCGAGGCACAGGGCGATGTGATCGTGCGGCAGGTGGAGAGTTACCGCAGCGTGCTGGTCTGGGCCGACAAATCCGGGCAGGCCGATGAGCGCTTCCCGTTGTCCGATCAGCCGCTGTCCTGGCTGGATCTGGATTCGGATGACGCCATCACCGCCAGTCAGTTTGAAGCCGTGTGGAAGCAGGCCAAAGCCGTTTCCGGCTGAGCGTGAGCGCGCGCTGGACTCAGACCGTCCAGCCTGTGCGTTCCGCCACCGCCACATGCATCAGCTGATCCAGCTGGCGCAGCGCCCGGTGCAGTTCCTGCCGGTTGGCGGCGGCGCCCAATGAAATCCGCACCGCATCGTTGATCGCCACGCCCTCCGGGGTGAACGCCGATGACGGTGCGATCCCCAGGCCCTGCAGGCGTGCGGCGTGGGTCAGGCTGGCAGCGGTCCAGTGCGCCGGCAGACGGCACCAGGCATGCACGCCGGCGCAGTGCTGCAGGAACCGTGGCGACAGCGCGGACTGCGCCAGATAGCGGCGCTCGGCCGCCTCTTCCTGCACCAGTTTCAGCATCGCCTGTGCGGAGCCATCCAGGATCAGCTGCGTCACCAGTGCGTTCATCAGCGGTGGCGCCATCAGGTTGACGGCGCGCAGCGCATCCAGGACCCCTTGGCGCGAGACGCCGTCGGGCAGCCGCACAAAGCCGGTGTGCAGGCCCGGGCTCAGGCATTTGGAGAGCGTGGAGATGTAGCAGGTGTGCTGTGGCGCCAGCAGCGCGAGCGGGGCAGGGGCCTCGTTCTCCAGCAGCCAGTAAGGGTCGTCTTCGATCAGCCGCAGGTTTTGCGTGCGCACCACGTCGGCCAGCGCTTCGCGTCGTGCCGGCGGCAACGTGTGGCCGGTGGGGTTCTGTGCGGTCGGGTTGAGATAGACCACCCGCGCGCTGTGCTTCTTCGCCGCGCGCGCCAGCGCATCCGGGCGCATGCCCTGCGCGTCGCACTCCACCACCTGCAGGCGCCGCTGCAGTACGCGCGCAGCATGCAGCAGGCCGGGGTAGACCAATGGCTCGCACAGAATCGTGTCACCGGCATCGGTCAGCGCCAGCACCAGCGCGGACAGGGCAGCCTGTGCGCCTTCGGTGACCACCAGTGCCTCGGCATCCACTTTGCCGAGGATCGGCTTGAGCCACTGCTGCGCCGCCAGCTGATCGGCGCGGCTGCCACCACCAACGTGATACGTCATCAGATTGCCCGCATCGCTGCGGGTCAGCACCGTGGACAGGCCACGCCGCAGCATGTCCGCCACCTGGCCGCCGCCGGGACTCGGCGGCAGGTTCATGCTCAGGTCGACCAGCTGCGCCAGTTCCACCTTTGGGGGCGCGACGAACGACCCCAACGGGCCGCGTGCGTCGATCAATCCGCGCGTGCGTGCCTCGTTGAACGCGCGGGTGACCGTAGTGAGGTCCACGCCCAGTTCGGTGGCGAGCGCGCGCTGTGCAGGCAGGCGTTGCCCGGGGCGCAGCGCACCGGACCAGACCGCACGTTCCAGCGCCTGCACGATGCGCAGGTAGACCGGCCCGTGGCCATCGGCGATGAGGGGGCTCCATTCCATGCGCGCATGGTACGCGCGCCGGGGAGAGCGGCTGCGACAGTGTGTCGCATCATGTATGGATCATGTCGTTGCCTAACGTACGCGGCTGCGGCGGGCACCCCCCATGCATATCGGTCATGCAGGGGGGCGTCCGCCACTTTTCATGATCCGGGCCCCCCGGCCCGGCACTGCGTTGGAAGGGCCGTCACGCATGAACCCCGCTACACATCCCGCTCGCCGCGCCAAACTGGCCGGTCGAGCCCGCGCCGGACGCTGGTTCGGCCTGGCAGCACTGCTGCCACTGCTCACCGGGTGCAAAAATCTGGAGCTGTTCAACCCCATGGGCAGCATCGCCGAGCAGGAGATGCAGCTGATCCTGGTCTGCACCGGCCTGATGCTGCTGGTGGTGATCCCGGTGATCATCCTCACGCTGTACTTCGCGTGGCACTACCGCGAGTCGAACAAAGAGGCCACCTACGCGCCGACCTGGTCGCATTCCACCGCGATCGAAGTGGTGGTGTGGACGATTCCGTGCCTGATCGTGGTCGTCCTCGGCGTGTTGATCTGGAAGAGCACCCACGCATTGGACCCGTACCGCCCGATTGAATCGGACAAGGCGCCGCTGCGCGTGGAAGTGGTCTCGCTCAACTGGAAGTGGTTGTTCATCTATCCGGATCACAACGTGGCCACGGTCAACGAGCTGGTGATGCCGGTCGATACGCCGGTCGCGTTCAAGCTGACCTCCGAGTCGATGATGAACGCCTTTTTCGTGCCGCAGCTGGGCAGCATGGTCTACACCATGCCGGCCATGCAGAGCCGCCTGCACCTGATCGGGCACACGCCCGGTACCTATGCCGGCATGTCGTCGGCCTACAGCGGCGCGGGCTTCTCGGACATGAAGTTCGATGCGCGGGTCATGACCGAAGCGGACTTCGAGCAATGGCTGGCGCAGTCGCGCGGCACCGCCGAGCACCTGGGCCAGGCTCGTCTGGCCGAACTTGAAAAGCCCACCCATGGCGCGCCGATGCAGCGTTTCGCCAGCGTGGACACCGGTCTGTTCGACAGCATCCTGCGCCGGTATGGCGGCATGCCCGACGACGAAATCTGCCTGCCCGGTGAAGAGCCCGGCGCGAAAACCCAACTCGTGAGCCTGGCCGCACCTGCCAGCCGTACCGCGGAGAACTGATTGTGCTTGGAAAGTTGAACCTCGAGGCGATTCCCTACCACGATCCGATCATCATGTCGGCGCTGGCGGGTTCGCTGCTGCTTGGGGCGGCGATCATCGCGGCCATCACGTACTACAAGAAGTGGGGCTATATCTGGACCGAGTGGATCACCTCGGTGGACCACAAGAAAATCGGCGTGATGTACATCATCCTCGCCCTGGTCATGCTGGTGCGCGGCTTCGCCGATGCGCTGATGATGCGTGCCCAGCAGGCCATCGCCGCCAATGACAGCGCCGGCTACCTTCCGCCGGAACACTACGACCAGATCTTCACCGCGCATGGCGTGATCATGATCTTCTTCGTGGCAACGCCGCTGATCGTGGGCCTGATGAACATCGTAGTGCCGCTGCAGATCGGCGCGCGCGACGTCGCCTTCCCGTTCGTCAACTCGCTCAGTTTCTGGCTGTCGGCGGTGGGCGCGGTGCTGGTGATGCTGTCGATGTTCGTCGGCGATTTCGCCGCGACCGGCTGGGTGGCGTATCCGCCGCTGTCCGGGATCGAGTACAGCCCCACGGTGGGCGTGGACTACTACATCTGGTCACTGCAGGTGTCCGGCATCGGCACGACGCTGACCGGTCTGAACTTCATCGTCACCATCCTCAAGATGCGTGCGCCGGGCATGGACCTGATGAAGATGCCGGTGTTCACCTGGACCGCGCTGATCACCAACATCCTGATCGTGGCGATTTTCCCGGTACTGACCGCGACCCTGGCGCTGCTGACCATGGACCGCTACTTCGGGATGCATTTCTTCACCAATGATGCTGGCGGCAACGCCATGATGTACGTCAACCTGATCTGGATCTGGGGCCACCCGGAAGTCTACGTGCTGATCCTGCCGTGCTTCGGCGCGTTCTCGGAGATCATTGCCACCTTCTCGGGCAAGCCGTTGTTCGGCTACCGCTCGATGGTCTATGCGACCTCGTCGATCGGCATCCTGTCGTTCTTCGTGTGGCTGCACCACTTCTTCACCATGGGCTCGGGCGCGAACGTGAATGCCTTCTTCGGCATCATGACCTCGATCATCTCGATCCCCACCGGGGTGAAGCTGTTCAACTGGCTGTTCACCATGTACCGCGGCCGGATCCGCTACCACTCCTCGACCTTGTGGACGATCGGCTTCATGGTCACCTTCGCCCTGGGCGGCATGACCGGTGTGATGCTGGCGATCCCGGGCGCGGATTTCGTGCTGCACAACAGCCTGTTCCTGATCGCGCACTTCCATAACGTGATCATCGGCGGCGTCGTGTTCGGCTGCCTGGCCGGCATCAGTTTCTGGTTCCCGAAGGCATTTGGTTTCACCCTCAACGAGCGCTGGGGCAAGATTTCGTTCTGGTGCTGGCTGGTCGGCTTCTATCTGGCCTTCATGCCGCTGTATGTGCTGGGCTTCAAGGGCATGACCCGCCGCATGAACCACTACGGGGTGGAGGGCTACCAGCCCTGGCTGATCGTGGCCGCCATCGGTGCGCTGGTGATCGCCGCCGGTATCGCCGCGATGTTCATCCAGTTCTATGTCAGCGTGCGTGACCGCAAGGCCAACATGGATCTCACCGGCGATCCGTGGAATGCGCGCAGCCTGGAGTGGGCCACGTCTTCGCCGCCGCCGTTCTACAACTTCGCCAAGCTGCCGGTGATCACCTCGCTGGAGCAGCATTGGGACGACAAGCAGCACGGCCGTGCCTGGCAGCGCCAGGACCGCTACGAGGACATCCACATGCCACGCAACACCGCATCGGGCGTGGTGATTTCGGTGTTCAGCCTGGTGCTGTGCTTCGCCCTGGTCTGGCATATGTGGGTGCTGGCCGGCATCGGCCTGATCGGCGTGATCGCGACCTTCGTGCTGCGCTCGTATGACCGTGATGTGGACTATTACGTGCCCGCCGCCGAGGTGAAGCGCATCGAAGAGGCGCACTTCGCGCAGATGGAAGGAGCCAAGGCATGAGCGGCGATACCCTCACCGCTGCCACGCAGCACGGGCAGCTGGCAGCCGGTCATCACGACCACGCCCATGAGCACCACGACGACGGCAACAAGACCGTCGTCGGGTTCTGGATGTACCTGATGGGCGACTGCCTGATCTTCGCGGTGCTGTTCGCCACCTTCGGCGTGCTGCTCAACGGGACGGCCGATGGCCCCAGCGGCAAGGAACTGTTCAAGCTGGGCTTCGTGCTCTCCGAGACGGTGGTGCTGCTGCTCAGCAGCTTCACCTTCGGCTTGGCGATGCTTGGCACGCAGGCGGGCAAGCGCAACCAGGTGGTGGGCTGGCTGGCCGTGACCGGCGTGCTCGGTGCGGTCTTCATCGGCATGGAGCTGTATGAGTTCGCCGAGCTGATCCACGAAGGCGCAACGCCGGATGTGAGTGCCTACCTCTCGGCGTATTTCACGCTGGTGGCCACCCACGGCCTGCACGTCACCTTCGGCCTGCTGTGGCTGGCGATCATGATCCAACAGGTGCTCAAGTTCGGCCTGGACGGCATCGTGCGCCGCCGCCTGGCCTGCCTGAGCCTGTTCTGGCACTTCCTGGATCTGATCTGGATCTGTGTGTTCACCTTCGTCTACCTGAGGGAGTTTGTATGAGCGGCCACGCCACCCTGAAGGGCTACATCCTCGGCCTGCTGCTGTGCCTGGTCCTGACCGGCGCCTCGTTCGGCGTGGTCATGACCGATCTGGTCCCGCAGCCGCTGCGGCTGACCGCCATCGTGGTGCTGTGCGTGGTCCAGCTGGTCGCCCAGCTGGTGCTGTTCCTGCATATCGGGGCAGGGCGCAGCCAGCGCGAGAACACCGGCATCTTCCTGTGCACCGCGTTCCTGATCGCCATCGTGGTGGCCGGCTCGCTGTGGGTGATGCACAACGCCAACCTCAACATGATGCCGATGCAGATGTCGGCGACGCCATGAGCCGGTCATCCTGCGCTGTCATGCTGGCCGGGTTGCTGCTGTGCTCCCCCGTGATGCCGGTGGTGGCTGCGGCCCCGAGCGCCCACACCGCGGCAACGGTGTCGGTCAGCGATCCGTGGGTCCGCCTGCCACCGCCGGCGGCCAACGTGGCGGCCGGCTATGTGCAGCTGCATAACGGCAGCGGGTCCGACCGGCTGCTGTCGGCCTCGTCCTCGGCGTTTGCCGAGGTGCAGATCCATGCCATGCGCATGGACGGGGAAGTGATGCGCATGGAAGCGCTGCTTGATGGCCTGGCCCTGCCCGAAGGCCGGACCACGGTGCTGCAGCCCGGCGGTTACCACCTGATGCTGCTGACCCCGAAGCGGCCGCTGTCGGTAGGGCAGACGGTACGGATCAGGCTGCAGTTCGCACGCAGCGCAGCGCAGGTGGTGGAGTTCGCCGTGCGCGATGGCCTAGTCGCCCACGGGGTGGCCAAGTGAAGCGCTGGTTGGCGGCAGGTATCGTGACGCTGGCGCTGCTTGCAGGCTGCGCCGACGGCCAGGCACCGGTGATGGGCCAGGCCGCCCTCGGCGCGGTCAAGCTGGAGAGCAGCGACGGGCGCACGCTCACGATCCGTGATCTGAAAGGGAGGCCGACGCTGCTGTTCTTCGGCTTTACCCATTGTCCCGAAGTGTGCCCGCTGAGCCTGGTCAAGGCGGTGCAGATCAAACGGTTGCTGGGGCCGGCCGCCGACGACCTGCAGGTCGCCTTCGTCACGGTGGATCCGCAGCGCGATACGCCGGCGCATCTGCGCGACTACCTGTCTGCCTTCGATACCACCTTCCTGGGCCTTGCGGGCGACGAGGCGGGCACGCGCGCCATCGCCGAAAGCCTGGGGGTCAGCTATCGCCGGGTCGGCGAAGGCGACATGGCCACCTTCGAACACACGGCATCGTGGTTCCTGCTTGGCGCCGACGGGCAACTCCAGGACGTGTACGGCTACGCGATGAGCGAGCAGGCGATCGTGGAGAAGCTGCGCATGCGGCTGCCATGACGCGCGGGACGCCGGCGATGGGCCGGTGCCGCCGGGAACGGCTCACCACGCCCGCGCACGCACCTCCCAACAGGCCGCGGTAAAGGTCACCGCATCGCCGTCGATGAAAGGGGCGAACGCGGCCATGACCACCTCCAGCACCTGCATGCGGGTGGCGTCCCCCATATCCGGCCCCCTCAGCGCGCTCCCGACCGGCCCGAGCAACGCCACATACGTAGCCAGGTCGGCACGGTCGATATGGCACACCACGTCCAGCGGCAGCACCTCGATGTCCTCCCAGCCGCTGTCGCTGAGTATCACCTCGATCCGGGCGCGGTCGGCGAACGCAAACTGTCCTGGCGCGCCGGGCTGGCGGGGCGGCAACTGCAGCCAGGGTGCCGCGGCGCGCTCGGCGGTGGTCATGAACGCGTTCTCGTCCGGCCCCCGCCAGGCCAGCGCCTGCAGCACGCCGCCGCGTCTGGCGGCGCGCTGCAACTGACCGAAGGCCTGCACCGGGTCATCGAAGAACATCACGCCGAAGCGAGACACGATGCGGTCAAGCTTGCCCGGTAAGAAGGCATGTTGCTGCGCGTCGGCGACGATGAAGTCCACGTCCATCGCCAGCCCGGCCTGCTGCGCGCGGGCTCGCGCCAGCGTGATCATCGGCGCCGAGATGTCGACCCCGGTGACGTGCCCCTGCGGCCCCAGCTGCCCGGCAATGGCCAGCGCCACCGCGCCGGTCCCACAGCCGACATCGAGTACGTGCAGATCCTCGCCCGGCGGAATCGCCTCCAGCAGGTGGCTGGCGAGCGGTGCGAACATCTGATCGAGGATGCGCTGTGCCTCCACCCAGGCCTCACCGGCGGGGCCATTCCATAGCGCGTGTTGCGAGGTGTCGGTCATTGCAGGGCTCGATCTGGCATTGCCAGTAGGATGAGGAGGCTGCACTTTGCCACCTCAACCAACGTTGAGGTCAAGTGGCCAGGCCTCAGCCCCGCCACACATCCACGAGAAGTTTCACGTTCAAGACGATGATCAGGCCGCCGATCAGCCACGACAGCACGATCAGCCAGCGTGGCGCCACCAGCGCCCCCATCTTGGCCTTGTCCGAGACGAACCGCACCAGCGGCACCACCGCGAACGGCAGCTGCATCGACAGCAGCACCTGGCTCAGCACCAGCAAGCGCGCGGTGCCTTGCTCGCCATAGATCGCGGTCACCACCACCACCGGCACGATCGCGATGCCGCGGGTGATCAGCCGGCGCGCCCAGGGCGCGATCCGCAGGCGCAGGAAACCCTCCATCACGATCTGGCCGGCCAGCGTCGCCGTCACGGTAGAGTTGATGCCCGAGGCGAGCAGGGCGACCGCGAACAGGGTCGAGGCCAGCCCGACACCGAGCATCGGCGCCAGCAGCTCATACGCCTGCTCGATCTCCTGCACGTCGGTACGGCCCTGCGCATGGAACACCGCGGCAGCCAGGATCAGGATCGAGGCGTTGATGAACAGTGCGAGCATCAAGGCGATGGTACTGTCCGTCACCGCCCAGCGCAGTGCACTGCGGCGCCCGGCATCGGTGCGCCGGTAAGCGCGGGTCTGCACGATGGAAGAGTGGAGATACAGGTTGTGCGGCATCACGGTGGCACCGATGATGCCGATCGCCAGGTACAGCGCCTTGGGATCGGTCACCACCTGCGCATGCGGAATGAACCCAGCCAGCACTGCCTGCAGCGGCGGCGCCGCGATGACCATCTGGATCGCAAAGCAGCCAAAGATCACCAGCAGCAACGCGATCACGAACGCCTCCAGGGCGCGGAAGCCGCGGTTCATCAGCAGCAGCACCAGCACCACGTCCACCGCGGTGATGATCGCGCCGGCCAGCAGCGGGATGCCGAACAACAGCTTCAAGGCGATCGCGGTGCCGATCACCTCGGCCAGGTCGCAGGCGATGATCGCGATTTCGCAGAGCAGCCACAGCCCCAGGTTCACCGGCCGTGAGTAGTGGTCGCGGCAGGCCTGGGCCAGATCACGGCCGGTCGCGATGCCCAGGCGTGCCGACAGCCCCTGCAGCACGATCGCCATCAGGTTGGAGAGCAGGATCACCGAGAGCAGCAGGTAGCCGAACTGCGCGCCACCGGCGATGTCGGTGGCCCAGTTGCCCGGGTCCATGTAGCCGACCGAGATCATGTAGCCCGGGCCGAGGAAGGCCAGCAGGCGGAACCACCAATGGCCGCCGCTCGGCACCGCGACGCTGGCGTTCATCTCGCCCAGGCTGGGCGTATGCCCGGCAGAGGAGGGCCAGGCGGGGGGAGGTTCGGGGCGGCGCGGGATGTCCACGGCCGCAATATAGCAGAGGCTATGTTAGTAAGGCTTTGCAATTTGGGGCATCCCAACGCCTTAACCCTGAACCGCGTATCGTCACCGCTCTTTTCAGCTGGAGTGGATGCATGCGTTGGATCGTGTTGTTGGCCGCATTGGCCATGCCCGTGGTGGCGTGGTTCTCACAGACCGGCATGTTCGGCCCGACCAACGGTGCAGTCTCCGACCAGTACCCGACCTTGCTGGTCGCGGCCGGGTACGCCTTCGCAATCTGGGGCGTGATCTTCCTGTGGGACGTGCTGTTCGGGTTCTGGCAGCTGCGCCTGCGCAAGCCGGACATCACCGGGGTTCGCCCGTGGGCCGCAGCCGGCTTCGCGTTGACCGCTGCCTGGATGCCGGTCTTCTCCAACCAGTGGTTTCTGCCGGCACTGGCGATCATCTGGGCCGCCTTGCTCTGCCTGATCGTGGCGGCGTACCGCGCCTCGCCGATCACTGCGCCGGGCGGCCAGCGCGCCTGGGCCGCCTACCCACTCGGCCTGCACGCAGGCTGGCTGTCACTGGCCGCGTTCCTCAATACCGCCCAGGTGATCGTCGCGTACGGCTGGCTGCCGAGCGACAACATGCTGGGCTGGAGCCTCGTGCTGCTGGCTGCGGCCACGCTGCTGGTACTGGTGGTCAACCAACTGCTGCGCGGCCACTTCGCTTATCCGGCCGCCGTCATCTGGGCGCTGGCCGGCATGTACGTCAAGCAGTCCGGCTGGGACCTGCCGGGCGCGGCCAACATCGCCACCTTGGCGCTGGTGCTGATCATCATCGTGGTGATCCAGACCGTGTGGCTGCGCGTACGCGCTTACCGCCAACCGCGCGCGATCGCCGCCGCCCACCGCCATCGCCGTTGATTCTTTCTGCAGGAGACCCCCATGAACATGTTGATGAAGGAGCGCGGCTGATGCGCGCTGCCATCCATACCGCCTTTGGCGATCCCACCCAGGTCCTGCACGGCGGCGATGTGCCGCAGCCGGCCCCCGCGGCCGGTGAGGTGCGCATCCGTACCGTGCTGACGCCCATCCACAACCACGACCTGTGGACCGTGCGTGGCCAGTACGGTTACAAGCCCGAGCTGCCCGCCATCGGCGGCAGCGAAGGTACCGGCGTGATCGAGGCGCTGGGCGAGGGCGTCGAGGGGCTGAAGGTTGGCCAGCGGGTCAGCGCCGCCTCGGTGCATGGCACCTGGGCCGAGTACTTCATCGCCCCGGCCCGCATGGTCATCCCCATGCCGGACAGCATTGATGACGACACCGCTGCACAGCTGATCGCCATGCCGCTCAGTGCCCTGATGCTGCTGGAATTCCTGCAGGTGAAGCAAGGCCAGTGGATCGTCCAGAATGCCGCCAATGGCGCGGTCGGCAAGGCCCTGGCGATGTTGGCCAAGGCGCGTGGCGTGCATTGCATCAACCTGGTTCGGCGCGATGCCGGCGTGGCAGAAATGGCTGAGCTGGGCATCGACCACACGATCTCCACGGCGCAGTCCGACTGGATGGCGCAGGTGCAGGCCAAGGTAGGCAAGGCGTCAATCGCAGCGGCCGTGGATTCGGTCGGCGGGCGCGCCAGCAGCGAGTTGATGACGCTGCTTGGCGATGGCGGCACGCTGGTCTCGTTCGGCTCGATGACCGGCGAGCCGATGCAGCTCAGCTCGGGCGATGTCATCTTCAAACAGGCCACGGTGAAGGGTTTCTGGGGCAGCAAGGTCAGCCAGGCCATGGCGCCGGATGACAAGCGTCGCCTCGTCGGCGAGCTGCTGCAGCTGGCCGCGCGCGGTGGACTGAGCCTGCCGGTGGACGGTGTGTTCGGGCTGGATGAGGTGGCCGCTGCCGCCAAGGCCAGCCTGGAGCCCGGCCGCAACGGCAAAGTGCTGCTGCGCCCCTGATGTGCACGTTAGAGCCGACCGTTGGTCGGCTCTAACGGCCTGCGCGTAGCGCCTCGATCACGACCTTCATGGCGCTCGAGGATTGCCGGCGGCTGGGGTAGTAGGCGTAGTACCCGTCGAACGGATCGCACCAGTCTTCCATGACACGCCGCAGTGCGCCGGCGGCGATGTCTTCGAGCACCATGTCCTCGGGCAGATAGGCCAGGCCGGCACCGGCCAGCGCGGCGCGACGGATCGCGCTGCTGCCGTTGAAGGTCCATTGGCCGTCAACGCGCACGTTCACCTCCTCGCCGTCTTTCTCCAGGTCCCACACCATCAGCCCGCCGTGGGTGGGCAGGCGCAGCCCGATGCAGTTGTGCGCGGCCAGGTCGGCTGGCACCTGTGGCGCGGTATTCGTCGTGAAATAGGCTGGGCTGGCCACGATCGCCATGCGCAGCGGTGGGCTGATCGGGACCGCGATCATGTCCTTGGCCACGCGGCCGCCCAGGCGGATGCCGATGTCGTAGCGCTGGGCGACGATGTCGGCCAGGCCATAGTCGATGGTCAGTTCCACATGCAGATCCGGGTAGGCAGGCAGCACTGCCGACAGCCGCGGCCACACGAAGGCGTTGGCCGCATGCTCGGCCGTGGTGATGCGGATCGTCCCGGCCGGGCGGTCGCGGTACTCGCTGATCGCGGCGACCTCGGCCTCGATCTCCTGCATGCGCGGGGCGACGGTGTCGTACAGCCGCTCGCCCGCCTCGGTCATCGAGACACTGCGCGTGGTGCGGGTCAGCAGGCGCACGCCGAGGCGCTCTTCCAGCCCGCGCACGGTGTGGCTGAGCGCGGACTGCGAGACGCCCAGCTGCGCTGCCGCGCGGGTGAAGCTGCGCTCGCGCGCGACGGTGACGAACACCTGCAGATCGTTGAAATTCTCGCGGGCCATGGGGCAGGGCCAAGGGCGCATGGCAGTCATGCCTGCCCATGATGAGCGCGGCTGACTGATGAACTCAAGCGGCGTTGTTTCTCCATTGATGAGCTGTAGTTATGGCTGCATGCCGATTGCGGCGGCTAGTGCCCATGCGGGGGCAGGCCTACAGTGGGTATCCCCGGCGGGCGCCGCCGTTGCTTCAGGAGAAGTCTCATGGACCTGTTCACTGCCGCACTGTCGCTTTCGATGGCGGCCACCGTGCCCACCGAAACCGCGCCGATCCGCATCACCAGCGCGGGCACCGCCGCCTCCGCCGCCGGCCCGGCGGACTACTTCACCGGTCGTGTCCGCATCGATGCACCCTTCCAGACCGATGCGCCTGCGCGTGTCGGCGGCGCCACGGTCACCTTCGAGCCCGGCGCACGCACCGCGTGGCATACCCATCCGCTGGGTCAGACCCTGATCGTCACCGCGGGCGTGGGCAGCGTGCAGGAATGGGGCAAGCCCGCCCGTGAGATCCGCCCGGGCGACATCGTCTGGATCCCGCCGGGCGTCAAGCACTGGCATGGCGCGAAGGCCGCCACCGCGATGACGCACATCGCGATCGCCGAAGCGGTCGATGGCTCGCCGGTAACGTGGATGGAGCAGGTCAGCGACGCGCAGTACAGCGGTAACTGAACCACACGCCGTGACGGGGACGGCCATGTCACATCCGCCTGCGTACCCTTGCAGGCGGATCGAAACAGGAGAACCGTCTTGAGCAATGTGTTCATCATCGGCGCGGCCGGCAAGGTCGGCCGCCACCTGGTCACGCAGTTGGCCGACAAGCAGCACCGCGTGCATGCGCTGCATCGCCGCGCCGAGCAGGGCGCTGCGTTGAGCGACCTCGGCGCAACGCCGGTCAGCGGTGATCTCACCGCGATCGACGTGGAGACACTGGCCGGCAAGATGACCGGCTGCAACGTCGTCGTCTTTACCGCCGGCGCAGGCGGTGCGGGTATCGAAGTCACCAACGCCATCGATGGCCGCGGCCTCGCGCTTGCTGTCGATGCTGCCCGGCAGGCGGGCGTGCGCCGCTTCCTGCTGGTCTCGGCATTCCCCGAAGCGGGCCGCAACAAGGATATGGGCGAGGGCTTCGAGAATTACATGACGGTCAAGAAACGCGCCGATGTGTACCTGGCCGCGACGGATCTGGACTGGGTGATCCTGCGCCCGGGCACCTTGAGCGATGCGCCGGGCACCGGCCGCGTCACGGCCGGCCCGGCGATCGCGTACGGCGATGTGCCGCGCGCCGATGTGGCCGCCACGCTGGTGGCATTGGTCGAACATCCAGAACTGCGGCGCACCATCATCGAGCTGACCGAAGGCGACCTGCCTGTGGATGAGGCGATCGCGCAGCTTGCCCGCGCGTAGGCGGGGCTGCCTTGTGCGGCAATGGTAAAATCTCGATTCCACCTCGCAACACAACCCGAACACGCCATGACCAACGCCTCCTTCTATCCCATCGGCACCCCCGGCCAGCCTTGGGGCGCAGCGGAGAAGGCGCAGTGGCGCGCTCGCCAGGTGCCGCAGCGCCGCTATGCCGACGATGTGCTGCCGGCGGTGGACGCGCTGCGGGATGCGTTCGAGGTGACCCAGTACGGCACGCTCGATTACGCCCCGGACCAGTACCCGCTGTTTGCCGTGCGCAGCCGCGACTGGAACCCGGCGTTGCCGACGATGCTGGTCACCGGCGGTATCCACGGTTACGAAACCAGCGGCGTGCAGGGTGCGCTGCAGTTCCTGCAGACCCGTGCAGCGGACTACGCCGGGCGTGCCAACCTGCTGGTCGTGCCCTGCGTCAGCCCGTGGGGCTATGAGCGCATCCAGCGCTGGAACGCCGATGCGATCGATCCGAACCGCTCGTTCATCGCCAACAGCCCGGCGGCTGAATCGGCCGCGCTGATCGCGCTGGTCGCGCCCCTGCGCGGCAGTATCGTGATGCATATCGACCTGCACGAAACCACCGATACCGATGAAACCGAGTTCCGGCCGGCCTTGGCCGCGCGCGACGGCAAACCGTTCGAGCCGGGCCTGATTCCGGATGGCTTCTACCTGGTCGATGACACCGAAAACCCGCAGCCGGCCTTCCAGACCGCAGTGAACGCAGCGGTCGAGCAGGTTACCCACATCGCCCCGGCGGACGAGAAGGGCGAGATCATCGGTTCCCCGGTGGTCGCCCCGGGGGTGATCGAGTACCCGCTGGAAAAACTGGGCCTGTGCGCCAGCGTCAGTGGTGCCAGGTACACCACTACCACCGAGGTGTATCCGGACAGCCCGCGCGCGACCTCGCAGCAGTGCAACGATGCCCAGGTGGCCGCGATCTGCGCGGCGATCGATTACGCGCTGGCCGCACCCAGGAACTGATCCAGCAACCACAGCGCCGCTGGCCCCAGCGGCGCGTCCCTGCGCCACACCGCGTCCGTAGAGACCAACCGTGGCCAGCCGGGCAGAGGCAATTCCACCAGCATGTCCCTGCCGTACCGAGCCACCAGGGCGCGCGGCAGTTCGGCCCAGCCGAAGCCATCCTCGGCCATCTCAAGCACCATCAGATAATCCGAGGCCGACCAGGTGCGTCCGCGCGCATGGCCCTCGCGCGCCGCATCGCCACTCAGGCAGATCTGGCGATGGCTGGCCAGGTGTGATTCCTCCGGTGCCTGCAGCGCGGCCAGCGGGTGACTGGCGGCAACGAACACCGCCATCTCCGCGCGCAGGGGCAGGGCGCGCACCGCCAGTTCGGACGGGTAGGCCGGCTGGTGTGGAATCAGCCCGAGATGGGCGCGCCCACGCTGCACAACGTCCAGTACATCGCTACCTTCGGCATCCAGCCACTCCAGTTCGATATCCGGAAAACGCTGCTCGAACCGCCGCAGCAGATGCTGGTCCGGATTGAGCTGGTAGATGTCCGAGAACACCAGGCTCAGGCGCGGCTCCACCTCGTCGGCGAGGCGGATGCTGAGCTGCTCCAGACGGTCGGCGGCCGCCAGGATTTCCTGTGCATGGCCGAGCACCTTGCGGCCGTCTTCGGTCAGGACCGGATACCGGCCACTGCGGTCGAACAGGGTCAGGCCAAGGTCCGCCTCCAGCGTGGCGACGGCCGTGCTGATGGTCGATTGCGTCTTTTTCAGGCGGCGAGCGGCAGCGGAGAACGAGCCAAGCGCGGCCGCTTCCACGAAGGCGTGCAGGGATTCGGGACCGTAGCGCATGGATGTATCGCCTTTATCGATGGATTCCATCTTTGGCCTGATGGAAAAGGCGATGATAATGGGCGCGTCGCCTGGGTGTCATGCACCGGCCGCAATCAAGGAGCTTTCCATGCACACACAGGTGCATTCGCAACCCCGTGCCCGCGGCGGCCTGATCGCCTGGGCCTGCCTGACCGTGGCGATCGTCGCCGAAGTGGTCGGTACCTCGTTCATGGTCGATGCCGCCCGTCATGGCGGCTATGTGGGCTATGCCGTGATGGCCGTGGCCCTGGCCATTTCGTATTACTTCCTTGCGCTGTCGGTGCGCGGCATCGCGGTCGGTGTCGCCTACGCGGTATGGGAAGGCCTCGGCCTGACCCTGCTGACCCTGGTCGGTATTTTCGTGTTCAAGGACAGCCTGTCGGTGCAGCAGATCATCGGCCTGGTGATGGCGGCGGTCGGCATCGTCTGCGTCACGCTCGGCGAGGCGCACACGTCATGAACCTCACCGCCTTCCTGTTCGTGCTGTGCTCGGCACTGATCGACATCGCCGCCAACATGATGGTGGCCAAATCCGATGGCTTTCGTAAGCCGGTGTGGGGTTTCGCCGCGATCGTGCTGGTCTGGATCGCGTTCGCGATGCTCGGCCAGGCGGTCAAGACCCTGGACCGGGCCACCGCTTACGCGATGTGGGGTGCGATCGGTGTGATCGGCACCGCGCTCTGCGGGCGCGTGCTGTTCGGCAATCGTCTGCGCCCGATCGGCTGGGTGGGCATCGCGCTGGTCACCGCCGCGGTGGTGGTGCTGTCCAGCCACTGATCCTGCTCAGCGGAACAACTGGTTCAGCACCGTGCCGGAGGCCGCGTCCGCGAACCCGTCGAAGCGGCCTTCGTCCTTGAGCAACTGCGCGGCGCGCATCATCCCGCCCCAGGCAGTGCGCGCCATCGCACCGCCAACGCTCACCCGGCGCACGCCCATGGCGGCAATGTCCTGGAGGGTGAACGGCAACGCGCTGCCCACCAGCAGGTTGACCGGTCGCGGTGCCACTGCGGCCACCACCGCCTCGATCTGCTCGCGGGTGCTGATGCCCGGTGCGTAGAGGCAGTCCGCACCCGCCTCGGCATAGGCGCGCAACCGCGTGATCGCATCCTCCAGGTCCGGGCGGCCGACGAAGAAGTTTTCGGCACGGCCGATCAGCAACACGTCCTCTCCGGCCTCGTCGATCGCACGGCGCGCCGCGCGCACCCGGGCCACGGCATCGTCCAGCGTGTGCAGCGGATGGTCCGGGTCCGGGCTGGCGTCTTCGATGGAGATGCCAGCCACGCCCGTGGCGATGGCAAGGGCGACGTTGCGGCCGACCTCCTCCAGCGTGCCGAAGCCATCGCCGAAATCGGCGTTCAACGGCAGCGGGGTCGCGGCGGCGAGGGAGTGGAGATGGGCGAGCGTTTCCTCCAGCGTCAACGTGCCATCGGCCTGGGCCTGGCTCCACGCATAGCCGGAACTGGTGGAGGCCAGTGCCTGGAAACCGAGGCTGTGCAGATAGCGTGCGCTACTGGCGTCCCACGGGTTGGGCAGCACGAAGCAGCCGTCATCGTGCAACGCGCGGAAGGCCGCGCGGCGCGGGCGGGGGTCGAAGGACAGGTCCGTCATCGTGCGCATCCGGTAAACAGTGGCCTGATGGTAACGCCCGCCGCTGCCACGCCCATGCTGCGCTTGCCCGGGTGCCTTTTGCGTGCAAGTCTGGTGCTGCGCCGGGCCGCCGGCGCAGCCAAGGAGGCGCGCATGCTCGAGGTTATCGATCTGCTGTTGGCCCCGCTGTTCAGGATCAGCCCGGTGCGGTATCTGCGCGATCCGGCCTACCGCCAGCGCATCCACCGCGAACAGGGCAAGGCCGGGCGCTATCGCATGATCTTCCTGATGCTGCTCGTACTGGCCGCGATCGCACTGTTGGCGCTGGTGATCCTCGCGCGCTACGGGCGTTAGCGAGGAACAGTCAGGGCAGTCTCAGGCGCGCACCCACCGCGCGCACAGCCCCACCAGCACCAGCGTCACCGCCACCGCGCTGAAGGCGAACACCAGGCTGCTGGCCTGCGCCACGAAACCGATCAGTGCCGGGCCGGCCAGCACACCGGCATAGCCGAGCGTGGTGATCGCCGGGATGGCCAGGCTTTCCGGCATGACCTTCTGGTTGCCGGCCATCGAGAACAGGGCCGGCACGATGTTGGCGCAGCCCAGGCCGACCAGGGCATAACCGCACAGGGCCAGGGGCATCCAGGCAGCGAACGTTGCCAGCGCGAAACCGGACGCCGCGACCAGGCTGCCGATCAGGATCGAACGATGGCGGCCGAGCCTGGCCACCACGCCATCGCCGACGAGACGGGTCACGGTCATCGCGATGGCAAAGGCCAGGTAGCCCAGGCCGGCGCGCGAGGGATCGACCTGCTGCACTTCATGCAGGAACACCGCGCTCCAGTCCAGCACCGAGCCTTCGGCCAGGAACGCCACGAAACACAGCACCCCGATCGCGAGCACCACGCCGTGCGGCACCGCAAACATCGGCGCATCACTGGGGGCCTTGTCGGTCCGCCAGTGCGGCAGCGAAAGCGCCAACAGCGCGGCCATCACCGCCGACGCCAGCAGGCAGACCAGCCACGGCGGCAGGTGGAACGCGAGCAGGGCGGTCATCGCGCCGGCACCGACGGCACCGCCGATGCTGTAGAACGCGTGGAAGCCGGACATCATCGGCCGGCCGCTGTCGCGCTCGACCATGATCGCCTGCATGTTCATCACGCAATCGCAGGCGCCCACGCCGGCACCGAACACGAACAGCACCAGGCCCAGGGTCAGCGGCGAGTGCGCGACGGCGAGCAGGGGAAGGGTGGCGATCACCATCACCAGCGTGGCGATCATGACCGCGCGGCAGCCATGGCGTGCGGCGAGCATGCCGGCGATCGGCATCGCCAGCAGCGAGCCGGCGCCCAGGCACAGCAGCACCAGGCCCAGCGAACCTTCATCCAGCCCGGTGCGGTGCTTGGCGAACGGGACCAGCGGCGCCCAGGCAGCGGTGGCGAAGCCGGGCAGGAAAAAGGCAGCGCGGGTGGCGTGCTGCTGCCCGCGGGCGGCAACGGAAGAGAGCGGGGTCATTGGTCTGGAGATTCCTGGGAAAGTGTCAACGGCGCGAGGCGAGCTGGATATCCACGCCGCGACGGACGAATGCGTCGATCTGCGGCGCAGGCGCATCGGCTTCGAGCACCAGCACATCGATGTCATCGACGGTGCCGATGCGATGGCGCGCCTGGGCGCCGAGCTTGTCGTTGGTGGCCACCACCACGCAGCGGCTGCTGGCGGCCAGCATCGCCCGCTTGAGGGCGGCTTCTTCGCCATCGACTGCCCACAGCCCCTGCTGCGCATCCACTGCGCAGGTGCCGATGAAGAACAGATCCACGCGTAGTCCGCCCATGGCCTCCAGTGCCTGCGCGCCCACGGTGGCGCCGATGCGAGGGTCAAGGCGGCCGCCGATCAGCGTGACCTCGATGCCGCCGCGCGCCATCAGGGTGAGCGCGATATCCGGTGCATTGGTCAGAATATGCAGGCCTTCCAGCGCTGGCAGGCAGGCGGCGATGGCGCTGTTGGTGGAACCGGCATCGAGCAGAACGGTGTCGCCGGCCCGGATCTGAGCGGCGGCCTCGCGTGCCAGTGCCTGTTTCTGCGTTTTCTGCACGGTTTGGCGGGCACTCAGCGGGGGAAAGTCCGGGGTGGCGGGCAGTGCGCCGCCATACACCTTCCGGCACAGGCCCTGCTGCGCGAGATCGCGCAGATCGCGGCGGATCGAGTCCTCGGAGACCTGAAGGTCCACTGCCAGCTGGGCCGAAAGAACCCGGCCGTGTTGCTGGAGCAGGCCGAGGATTGTCTGCTGGCGTTCGCTGGGGAGCGTGTCCGGGGCGGGTGTCATGGCGAAAGCGGCCTGTGCTGAGTCTGCGTGTTGATGCGCATTCTATTTAAATGCGCATGAACGTGCAAATGTCCGGAGCGGCCGCATTCAACCGCCTTGCTCGCGGGTAAGCCCGCCGGTCGAACATGGCCGTCGCTGGCGTCGCTGGCGTCGCTGGCCTCTATGTCGACTCTGGTGTCGCCGCCATCGTCGGCGTCGCCGCCATCGCAGCCATCGCAGCCATCACTGCCATCACTGCCATCACTGCCATCACTGCCATCAACGGCACGGAGGGCTGGAGGATGTTCTGGGTCACGACATTGGTTTGGTCCAGAACCAGAAGGCATGTCGATATGCATTGCGCACCGCACTCGCCAACGGTAGGTGCGCACACGGTTTTCATCGAATCTGAAAGATTCATCGAGCGCAATGCGCGCGGCGTGCAAGGCGTTGTGGACCGCTTTCGGCAGCGACGTCCCGCGTAGTCAACAAATCGTCGCCGAGGGTTCACAGTCCATTGATTCAGCGGGAGTGTAGATTCGATCCACAGGTCGAGGTTGTGTCTCCGACCGATTCTTTTTCCAGGCAGATCACGCTTCGTCCTGTGCGTATCACGCGCGGGGCGGCGAGTGGCTGCGCCATGCCTCCCCCGTTGAGTCTTCCCCCAATGTCCGCTCGCAATCGCACCCGTGAGGTCTCCGCCGCCAAGGCCGAGGCCCTGGTCAAAACCGATGCCCTGCGTGCGCGCCGGCGCCGCATCACGCAGACCGTCGTGCCTGGCGACCACATCGAACGTGCCAGTGGCCGCGACCATCGCGTGCTGTTTGTCGTCTCGGAGATGGCCGACTACATCAAGGCCGGCGGCCTGGGTGATGTCGCCGCCTCGCTGCCGCGTGCGCTGCGCGACCGCGCGGACATGCGTGTATTGATTCCCGGCTATCGCGAGGTGCTCGAGCGCACCGGGCCGATCCAGGTGATCGGGCAGACCCCGGCGCACGCGGCGTTGCCAGCCTGCGTGATCGCACACACCGTGCTGGACGACGGATTGCCGGTCTACGTGCTGATCTGCCCGGAGCTCTATGAACGCGACGGCTCGCCGTACGTCGACGCGGCCGGGGAGCCGTGGGCCGACAACGCGGTGCGCTTTGCCACGCTGTCGCGCGCGGCGGCGGTGATCGCCGCAGGTGAGGCCGGCATGGACTGGACGCCGGGCCTGCTGCACCTCAATGACTGGCCGTGCGCGCTGGCCGCAGCCTACGCGCGCTGGTCGGGCAGCAAGGCCTCGTGCCTGCTCACCATCCACAACCTGGCCTACCAGGGCCTGTTCCCGGCCAGCCTGGCCGCGGACCTGGGCATCGCCGAGGCGCAGCGCGAAGCGCTGGATTTCCACGGGCAGCTGTCCTTCCTGCGCGGCGGCATCGTGCATGCCGACCAGGTCAATACGGTCAGCATCAGCTATGCCGCGCAGATCACCGCGCCGGCGGAGGGCTGTGGTCTGGACCGGCTGCTCTCGCGCCGTGCAGCGCTGGGGCACCTGAGCGGCATCGTCAACGGCATCGACAGCAGCTGGGACCCGCGCACCGACCATCACCTGCCGGTGCACTTCAGCGTGCAGTCCTGCGAAGGGCGCGACCACAACGCGCGCCATGTGCGGCGTGCGTTCGGCCTGCCCGAAAGCCGGGGCCCGCTGTTCGCGGTGGTCTCGCGGCTGGTCCACCAGAAGGGCCTGGACCTCACCTGCGACGTCGCCCCGCAGATCGTGGCCGCCGGTGGCCAGTTGGTCATCATCGGCGGTGGCGAGCCACAGATCGAAGCGCAGGTGCGTGAACTCGCGCGCCGCTATCCGGGTAGCGTCTCGGCCTACATCGGTTTCGATGAAACGCTTGCGCGCCGCATGTTCGCCGGCGCCGACTTCCTGCTGATGCCATCGCGGTTCGAGCCGTGCGGCCTGAGCCAGATGTACGCCCAACGCTTCGGCTGCCTGCCGATCGCGCACGCCACCGGCGGCCTGATCGATACCGTGGACGATGGCGTCACCGGCTTCCTGTTCAACGGCGCCGAAGCCGATGCGCTGCGCCGCTGCGTGCAGCGTGCGTTCCGTACCTTCCGTCAGTCCGGGCTGATGGCGGCCATGCGCCGCGCGGCGATGCTGCGCCCGAGCGGCTGGGATATCGCCGGCACGCATTACCTGGATCTTTATCAACGCACCACGGAAGCACGCGCATGAGCACGCAATGGGAACTGGATGCCGGGATCGAGCCCGGCGGTGAGAGCGTGTCCGCAGCACCATTGGCCGAGGCGGCGTTGTCGCCGGCGCGGGCGTCGATTGCCGCCGGCGCGCTTGGCGATGCCTTCGCGCTGCTGGGCCCCCACCGTGATGCCACCGGCGCCTGGCGCCTGCACGTGCTGTTCCCGGCCGCACTCGCGGTCCTGCGCCGTGACGCGGCCGGCCACTGGCGGCCGATGGCCGCCATGGGCGAGGGCATCTTCGAGGCCCCCATCGAGGGGCCCGTGGTGAGCCTGTTGCGGGTCGATTGGGGTGGCGTGCAACAGGAGATCGAAGACGTTTACGCCTTCGGCCCCGTGCTGGACGAGGACGCGCTGGCCGGCATCGCCGCCGGCGACCCGAACAGCATCCGCGTGGCGCTGGGTGCACACCAGGCACAGCAGCAGGGCATCGATGGCGTGCGTTTCGCCGTCTGGGCCCCGAACGCGCGCCGTGTTTCGGTGGTGGGCGACTTCAATGGCTGGGACGGGCGGCGTCACCCGATGCGGCTGCGCCATGGCGCTGGCGTGTGGGAGATCTTCCTGCCGCGCGTGGAGGCCGGCGCGCGCTACAAGTTCGAGATCACCGCGGCCGACGGGACCCGGCTGACCCACAAGGCCGACCCGATGGCCCGCCAGTCCGAGCTGCTGCCGGGCACGGCCTCGGTGGTGGCCGATGGGGCGCAGCGTGCATGGCAGGACGACGCCTGGATGCAGGCGCGCGCATCGATGGATGACCGCGCGATCTCCATCTATGAAGTGCACGCCGGTTCCTGGCGGCGCGGTGAGAACGGCGACGTGCTCGACTGGGACCAGCTCGGCGACCAGCTCATTCCCTACGTGACGGGCCTGGGCTTCACCCATATCGAACTGCTGCCGGTCAGCGAGCATCCGTTCGGCGGTTCGTGGGGCTATCAGCCGCTCGGCCTGTACGCTCCGACCGCGCGGCACGGCGGGCCGGACCGTTTCGCACGCTTCGTCGATCGCTGCCACCAGGCTGGACTCGGCGTGATCGTGGACTGGGTCGGCGCGCATTTCCCATCCGATGCGCATGGCATGCAACGTTTCGATGGCACTGCGCTGTATGAGCACGATGACCCGCGCCAGGGCCTGCACCCGGACTGGGACACGCTGATCTACAACTTCGGCCGCAGCGAAGTGACCGGCTTCCTGATCGGCAGCGCACTGGAGTGGATCGAGCGGTTCCATATCGATGGCCTGCGCGTGGATGCCGTCGCCTCGATGCTGTATCGGGACTACAGCCGCGAGGACGGGCAGTGGATCCCCAACGCGCACGGTGGCCGCGAGAACCTGGAAGCGATCGCCTTCCTGCGCGACCTCAACGATGCCATCGCCCGGCAGGCACGCGGCGTGCTGGTGATCGCCGAGGAGTCCACCGCGTGGCCGGGCGTGACTGCCCCCAGCGGCGAGGGTGGGTTGGGCTTCACCCACAAGTGGAACATGGGGTGGATGCACGACACGCTGAGCTACCTGGGCCGCGACCCGATCCATCGCTCGCACCATCACAGCCAGATGACCTTCAGCGCGATGTACGCCTTCTCCGAGCAGTTCGTCCTGCCGCTCTCCCACGATGAAGTGGTGCACGGAAAGGGATCGCTGCTGGGCAAGATGCCCGGCGACCGCTGGCAGCAGCTGGCCAACCTCAGGGCCTACCTCGGTTTCATGTGGGCCCACCCGGGCAGCAAACTGCTGTTCATGGGCGGCGAATTCGCGCAATGCACGGAATGGAACCACGATGCCCAGCTGGACTGGGCACAGGCGTCCGAGCCGGCCCACGCGGGCGTGGCGCGGATGGTCGGCGACCTCAACCGGCTGCTGCGCGAGCTGCCGGCGCTGCAGCACGGCAACCGGACCGAGCAGGGATTCGAGTGGAGCGTGGGCGACGATCACGTCAACAGCGTGCTCGCCTTCATCCGCCACGATCCGCGTGGGAGCGCCGGCCCGCTGCTGGCGGTCAGCAATTTCACCCCGATGGCGCGCCACGGCTATCGCGTAGGGGTGCCGCACGCCGGGCGCTGGCAGGAAGTGTTCAACAGCGACAGCCGTTTCTACGGTGGCAGTGACATCGGCAACCATGGGCAGGTCGATACCCTGCCGATCGCGATGCACGGGCACGCGCAGTCACTGGCCTTGACCCTGCCGCCGCTGTCCACCGTGTTCCTGCAGGTGGAGGGGTGACGGCGGGAGAGCGATTCGGCGCTTGGCGGCAGCCTGGAGGTGACCATGTCTTCCGTCTCTGGGCGCCGGCCGCGCAGTCCGTGGAGCTGCTGCTCGACGGCGAGGCGCTGCCGATGCAGGCAGCCGACGACGGCAGCTACTGGATCCGGCTGGTGTGTGCAGCGGGGGCGCGCTACCGCTATCGCATCGACGGGACGCTCAGCGTTCCCGATCCGGCCTCGCGCTGGCAACCCGAAGGGCTCAACGGCCCCAGTGCCGTGCTGGACGAAGATGGCCATGCATGGCAACACGCCGATTGGGCGGGCAGGCCGTGGGAGGAAGCCGTCCTCTATGAAGTGCACGTGGGTGCTGTGGGCGGCTACGCCGCGCTGCAGGCGCAACTCCCGGCACTGGCAGCGATGGGCATCACCGCCCTTGAACTGATGCCCCTGGCCACCTTTCCGGGTACGCGCAACTGGGGCTACGACGGCGCATTGCCTTACGCGCCGGCCGCCGCCTATGGCAGCCCGGACGAGCTCAAGGCGCTGATCGACCACGCGCATGCGCTGGGTCTGATGGTGCTGCTGGACGTGGTCTACAACCACTTCGGCCCGGAGGGCAATCATCTGCCGCAGTATGCGCCCGCGTTTTTCCGTGACGACGTCACCACCCCGTGGGGTGCGGCGATCGACTTCCGGGAACCGCACGTGCAGCGCTTTTTCATCGACAACGCGCTGATGTGGCTGCGCGAGTACCGGTTCGATGGCCTGCGCCTTGACGCCGTGCACGCGATCCAGCCGCCGTCGTTCCTCGCCCAGCTGCGCGAGGCGATCCAGACGCACGGGCCGTCGCACCAGGTGCACCTGATCCTGGAGAACGAGCACAACACCGCCTCGCTGCTGGCCGATGGTTACACCGCGCAGTGGAATGACGACTTCCACAACGCGCTGCACGTGTTGCTGACAGGCGAAACCGAGGGCTACTACGCTGATTTCGCGGCCAACCCGACCGCACAGCTGGCGCGGGTGCTGGCCGAGGGATTTGCCTGGCAGGGGGAAGTCAACCGCCTGGGGCACCGGCGGGGCGAACCCAGTGCGGGGCTGTCGCCGGCGCACTTCGTGATCTTCGCGCAGAACCATGACCAGATCGGCAATCGCGCCTTCGGCGACCGCCTGCAGACACTGGTGTCGCCCGAGCGGCTGCAGGTGGCGCTGGCGCTGACCGCCCTGACACCGATGATTCCCTTGTTCTTCATGGGTGAGCCGTGGGGCGCGCGCGAGCCTTTCCTGTTCTTCACCGATTTCGATGCGCCGCTCGACCAGGCGGTACGCGATGGCCGCCGCGCCGAGTTCAGCCACTTCAGTGCCTTTGCCGATCCGCAGGCGCAGGCCTCGATCCCCGACCCAAATGCCCTGGCGACCTTCCAGGCGTCGCAGGCGCCGCTGCCGTCGGCCGAAGCACGTCAGCAGAACCCGTGGCTGGCGGCCTTCCGCAGCGTGCTGACCCTGCGCTGGCAGTATCTGGTGCCGCAATTGCGGCACGCACGCAGCCTAGGCGCGAGCGTGCTCGGCAACGGCGCGGTACGCGCAGGCTGGCAACTGGGCGATGCCCAATGGTGGCTGGCCTTCAACCTTGGCCAGACCGCCGTGCTCGCCGATCTGCCTTATGGCGAAACCGTGCTGCAGCTGGGCGAGGTCGGGCACGGCCAGCTGCTGGCACCGGCCGCGCTGCTGGTGCGGCGCGTGGCGGCATGAACGCCATGCCCGCGCTGGCCAGCCTGGCCGAGGCCGCCGGGCTGCTGATCCGCTGGGAGGACGTGCACGGCACGCCGCGCATCGTCGAACAGGACACACTGCAGAGCGTGCTGGACGCATTGGGCTGGCGCGCGGGAACACCGGCGCAGTGCCAGCAGAGCCTGCAGCATTGCCTGCACGAGCGCGCCGTCCCGTCGCTGCGCACCGTGCAGCTCGGTGAGCCCCTGCTGCTGGACGTGGAAGGCGCAGGTGAGTGGTGCGATGAACGCGGTCACACCATGCCGGCGACGCGGGCACGACCCGGTGTCTGGGTGGTGCCGGAGCAGCCCGGTTACTGGCGCCTGCGCGTCGGGCAGGATGAGCATGCCGTGGCAGTCGCGCCGACGCGCTGCTTCAGCGTGGCCGATGCCACCGGTCTCGCCGAGCCGCGCAGCTGGGGCGCGGTGCTCCAAGTATACGCCGCGCGCCGTGCCGGAGATGACGGCATCGGCGACAGCAGTGCTGCGCAGCAGTGGTGTGAGCGCATTGCCGCCGCCGGTGGCGATGCGGTGGCGCTGAGCCCGCTGCACGCCGCGGGCCGGATCGATGCGTCCTTCAGTCCCTATTCGCCGAGTGACCGTCGCTTTCTCGAGCCGGTGTATGCCGGCACGCTGGAGGAGTGGGACATGGCCGAGGACGATGCGCCGGACCCGACGCCGGCGGATGGCCTGATCGACTGGGCCGGCGCGGCGGCACGCAAGTGGCATCGCCTGCAGCAGTCGTACCAGCGGTTCACCCAGGCACCAGAGGCACTGCAGCGTGATCTGCGTGACTTCGAGCAGGAGGGCGGCGCCACACTGGCTGCGTTCGCACGATGCAACGCCGCCGCGATGGGCCAGCGCGATCCAGCGTTGCAGGTGCATGCGCAATGGCGCGCTGCGCGCAGCTGGCAGCAGGCGCAACGCCGCGCGCATGAGGCCGGCATGGCACTGGGCCTGATCGCCGACCTGGCGGTCGGCTTCACCGCCGACGGCGCCGAGGCGGCCGCGGCTACCGACACCGCCCTGCGTGGGCTGGTACTGGGTGCACCGCCGGACGCCTTCGCCCCTGACGGACAAGTCTGGGGCATCAGCAGCTACTCGCCGGATGGATTGCGCCGCAGCGGCTTTGCGCCGTTCATCACCCTGCTGCGCGCCGTGATGCGTGACCGGGGCGGGGTGCGTATCGACCACATTCTCGGCCTGCAGCGGCTATGGGTGGTGCCGCACGGCGCGGGTTCGGGGCAGGGGGTGTACCTGCGCTATCCGCTGGCCGATCTGCTCAATCTGCTGGCGCTGGAATCCTGGCGCAACCGCTGCATTGTCATCGGCGAAGATCTCGGAGTCGTGCCGCCCGGGATTCGTGACACGTTGGCCGCGCGCGGCGTGCTCGGCATGGATGTGCTCGCCTTCACCCGCGCGCCGGACGGCGACTTCCTGCCGCCGGCGCAGTGGCGGCGCGACGCCGTCGCACTGACCGGCACCCACGATCTGCCGACGCTGGAAGGCTGGCAACACGGCGTTGACCTGCGCTGGCGGGCGCGCTTGAGCGCAGCGCCGGCCGCCGATACCGCGCAGGCCATGGCCGCGCGGCGCGAGGACGTGGCGCGGCTGGCCCGCGCGGTCGGCACCGATGGCGCTGCGCCGGATGCCCTCCGGCTGGCCGCGCTGCGGCAGGTCGCCGCCAGCCCGGCGCCGTTGGCGCTGTTGCCGGTGGAAGACGCGCTGGGCCTGCGTGGCCAGGTCAATCTCCCGGGCACGGTCGCCGTCCACCCGAACTGGCGCCAGCGCCTGCCATCCCCGTTGCCGTTGCGGACGCTGGACCGTTCGCTGCAGCAGTTCGCCGCGGCCCGCCGCCGCCAGGAGCATTGAGATGGTTCCATTCCGCGCCACCGCCCGCCTGCAGCTGCACGCCGGCTTCGATTTCGATGCGGCCCGCGCGCAGGTGGATTACTACGCTTCATTGGGCATCAGTCACCTGTACCTGTCGCCGATCGCCAGCGCGGTGCCCGGTTCCACGCATGGCTACGACGCCATCGATCCCACCACGGTCAATCCGGAGCTGGGCGGGGAGGCCGGGTTGCAGCGTCTTTCCGACGCCGTGCGCGCACGCGGGATGGGTCTGATCCTGGATATCGTGCCGAACCACATGGCGGCGCATCCGCTCAATCCGTACTGGGCCGATGTGCTGGCCCACGGCAAGGCCAGCGCGCATGCCGGCTGGTTCGACATCGCCTGGCGCGCACCGGGGCGTGACGGCAAGCTGTGGCTGCCGGTGCTGGATCGGCCGCTGTCCAGCGCGATCGCCGACGGCGTGCTCACCGTGCAGCGCGCCGCCGACGGATCGGCGGGCGTCGCGCACCACGGCACCGTGTATCCGCTGGCGCCCTCTACCTGGGCCGCAGGCGGGTCGGAGCTGACGGCACCGGCCCTGGCCGGCGTTCTGGCGGCGCAGCCGTACCGGCTGGCGTGGTGGCGCAGTGGCGATGACCGGATCAACTACCGTCGCTTCTTCACCATCGCCTCGCTGGTCGCGCTGCAGATGCACCGCCGCGATGTCTTCGAGACCGTGCACGCACTTCCGCTGCGCCTGGTGGCGGAGGGACGGGTGGATGGCCTGCGCGTGGACCACGTGGATGGACTCCGCGATCCGGCCGGTTACCTGCACCGGCTGCGCGCAGCGCTGGACGCTGCCGGCGCCTTCCGTGGGCTGTCGCCTGGCGCGCTGGGCCTGTGGGTGGAGAAGATCCTGGCGCCGGATGAAGCATTGCGGGTGGACTGGCCGTGCGATGGCACCACCGGCTACGACTTCATGGACCAGGTCGGTGCATTGCTGCACAGCGGTGCCGGCGGCAACCCGCTGACACGGCACTGGCAGCAGGTCACCGGTGACCCCCGCAGCTTCCGCGAGGTGGAACTAGAGGCCAGGCGCGACGTGCTGGAGCACGGCCTGCGTGCCGAGTTCGATGCCTTCGTCGCCCGCCTCGTCCGCCTTTCGCGCCTCACCGGCGGCATCGCCGCTGATTTCGGCAGGCCCCTGCTGGCGCGCGCGGCGTTGTCCTTGTTGAGTCACTTCCCGGTGTACCGCAGCTATCTCACCCACGCGGCTCCGGGCGCTGAGGATCGTCGGCTGTGGCAGCAGGCCATCGAGGCGGCCATCGCCGGCAGCGCGCCGGACCAGGTGGCTGCGGTCGAGCAGATCGCCGCGTGGGTGCTGGCGCCGCCATCGCAGGAGGATGACCCGGCGCTGCATCGCCGCTGCCTGGCGCTGCGGCAGCGGGCCCAGCTGCTCAGCGCGCCGCTCAACGCCAAGGCAGTGGAGGACAGCAGCTTCTATCGGCATGCGCCGCTGTTGTCCCGCAACGAGGTCGGCAGCCATCCAACGGTGCCGAGTGTGTCGGCACCGCGTTTCCATGGATTCATGCGCGCCCGCCACGACCAGCACCCGCGCAGCCTGCTTGCCACGGCCACGCATGACCATAAACGCGGCGAAGACGCCCGGATGCGATTGGCGGTGGTGTCAGCGTGGCCCGAATGGTGGCTGCGCCAGGTGCGTCGCTTCGAACGGCTCGCAGCGTCCCTCGGTGCCGGTGCACTGCACGCGGCGGACCGCGAGATGCTGTGGCAGACACTGGTCTCGGTCTGGCCGGCCGAGGGCGGATCAGGCGCTGATCTCGCTGCGCGCGTGGTGCAGTGGCAGGCCAAGGCGCTGCGCGAGGGTGGCCAGCGCAGCAGTTGGGGCCATCCGGATGAGGCTTACGAGTCGTGCGCGGCGGCCGTGGTGGAAGCACTGATCGACAGCGAGGCCGGGCAGGCGTTCCGCGCGGCCGTGCAGGACGTCGTGGCGCGCATCGCGCCGGCCGGGGCGCGTTTCAGCCTGAGCCAGACCGCGCTGCGGCTGAGCGTGCCGGGCGTGCCGGATCTGTACCAGGGCACCGAAGGCTGGGATCTGTCATTGGTGGACCCGGACAACCGGCGGCCGGTGGACTATGCGCTGCGTGGCCACTGGCGCCGGGATGAGCGTGCGTGGCCGGTACTGCTGCAGGGGTGGCGCGATGGCGTGGCCAAGGCGCGCCTGGTGCAGACCCTGCTGCAGGCCCGGAGCAGCGCCCCGGAGCTGTTCGCGCTGGGCGGCTATGTGCCATTGCCGACCACGCTGCCCGAACGCGTGCTGGCCTTCGCGCGCGAACACGGCGCGCAGCGGCTGATCGTGGTCGCCGCGATCGCCACCACCGTGCGTCCCGCGCAGGAAGTCACTGCGGCGTTGCCTGCGCGGTTCTGGGGCACGGGCCGCGTGACGATTCCGCAGGGGCGCTATCGCAATCTGCTCACCGGCACGTCGGTAGAAATCACCGACCCCGATATTTCCCTGCGGGCGCTGTCCGATGGCAGCCCCGTGACCCTGCTGATCAACGAGTGAAGCAAGCGCAATGGACGAAAACGAACGACGTGAACGCATCGGGGCCCTGGCCCGCCAGATCTGGGAAGCCGAAGGCCGTCCGGACGGGCAGGACCAACGGCATTGGTTGATGGCCGAACGGCTGTTCGATGCCGAGCTGCAGGCCGCGGGCCACACCGTCGAGACGCGCCGATGAGTGCCCGCCAGTTTGCCCAGTCCTCGCGCCTGCGGGGCGGACGCCCCTTCCCGTTGGGGGCCACCTGGGATGGCCTGGGCGTCAACTTCGCGCTGTACAGCCGGCATGCGACCAAGGTCGAGCTGTGCCTGTTCAACGAGCGTGGCCGTGAGGTCGAGCGCATCGTGCTGCCCGAGTACACCGATGAAATCTGGCACGGCTATCTGCCAGACGCACGGCCCGGCCAGCGCTACGGCTACCGGGTGCATGGTCCCTACGCACCGGAAGCCGGCCACCGGTTCAACCCCAACAAACTGCTGCTGGATCCGTATGCCAAGCAGATCGTCGGCCAGCTCAAGTGGGCGCCGGCGCTGTTCGGCTACACGATCGGGCACAAGGACAAGGACCTGAGCTTCGACAAACGCGACAGCGCGCCGTACATGCCGCGATGCGCCGTGGTCGATCCGGCCTTCACCTGGGGCCGCGACACCGCACCGGCCACGCCGTGGGAGGACACGGTCATCTACGAAGCCCACCTGCGCGGCCTGTCGATGCTGCACCCACAGGTGCCTGAGCAGGCACGTGGCTCCTTCTCCGCGCTGAAGCAGGACGCGCTGCTGGATCACCTCCGCCAGCTCGGCGTGACTGCGCTGGAACTGCTGCCGATCCATGCCCACGTGGACGACCAGCATCTGCTCGAGCGCGGCCTGCGCAACTACTGGGGCTACAACACGCTGGCCTTCTTCGCGCCCGAACCGCGCTTCATGTCCACCTCCACCATCGCCGAGTTCAAGCAGATGGTGGCCTGCGTGCATGACGCCGGGCTGGAAGTGATCCTGGACGTGGTCTACAACCACACCGCCGAAGGCAACGAGCTCGGCCCGACGCTGTCGTTCAAGGGCATCGACAATGCCAGCTACTACCGGCTTGCCGATGACCCGCGCTACTACATCAACGATACCGGCACCGGCAACACCTTCGACCTGACCAACGCCGGTGCGCTGCGGATGGTGATGGACTCGCTGCGCTACTGGGTGCAGGACATGCACGTGGATGGCTTTCGCTTCGACCTGGCCACCATCCTGGGCCGCGAACGCGCCGGCTTCGATCCATCGGGCAGCTTCATGGATGCCGTGCGCCAGGACCCGGTGCTGAGCCAGGTCAAGCTGATCGCCGAGCCGTGGGACATCGGGCCGGGCGGCTACCAGCTGGGGCAGTTCGCACCGGGCTGGGCCGAATGGAACGACCGTTTCCGTGACAACGTGCGGGCACTGTGGCGCGGCGATGGCGGCCAGCTGGCCGAGTTCGCCACCCGCCTGATGGGCTCTGCCGATCTGTTCAACCACAAGGGACGGCGGCCGGCCGCGTCGGTGAATTTCGTCACCGCCCACGATGGCTTCACCCTCAATGACCTGGTCAGCTACAACGACAAGCACAACGAGGCCAACGGCGAAGACGGGCGCGACGGCAGCGACAACAACATCTCCGTCAACCACGGCGCCGAAGGCCCTACCGAAGACGAGGGCATCAACACGATCCGGGCGCGGCAGATGCGCAACATGCTGGCCAGCCTGCTGCTCGCCCAGGGCACGCCGATGCTGCTGGCCGGGGACGAGTTCGCGCGCAGCCAGGGCGGCAACAACAACGCCTACTGCCAGGACAACCCGCTCACGTGGATCGACTGGCAGCAGGCCGCCAGCCCGGCAGGCCGCCAGCAGTCGCTGTTCGTACGCCGGCTGCTGTCGTTGCGCCGCCGCTACCCGCAGCTGCGCCGCGGCCGCTTCCTGGACGCCCGCGACGAGCAGGGAGAAGGCTATGACGTGCGCTGGCTGCGCCCGGATGGCCAGCCCATGGAAGATGGCGACTGGCATGATGGCGAGGCCCGCAGCCTGGCGCTGCACCTGGGGGCCGCCCGTCAGGAAGACACGCCGCGCGGTCCCGAGCATGCGCACCTGCTGTTGATGTTCAATGCCTCGCACGCGCCGCAGGCGTTCGTGCCGCCCTTGATCGACGATGAACACTGGCGCGTGCTGATCAGCACCATCGACGGTGCGCCGCTGCAGGCGGATGCGGAAGGCCACTGGCCTCTGCCGGACCGCGCGATCGTGGTGCTCAGCAGTCGCCGCAACCGCCATTCCGACATGGAAGGCTGAGCTGACGCTGCCCTCCCGGCACGATGCCGTGCCGGGAGGTCCCAGGTCAGCGCTCCTGGTCCAGCTCGCGCCGGACCACGCCGGCGACCCAGTCCATGAACGCCGCCACCCGTCGCGGTAGATGACGGCGTTGCGCGTAGAGCAGGGTCACCGGCATCGGCTCTGCTTTCACGTCCGCGAGGATCTCCACCAGGGTGCCCGAGGCCAGTGCCTGGCGCACGCCGAGCAGCGGGACTTGGATGATCCCCAGCCCGGCCAGGGCTGTCGCGGTATAGCCCTCGCCACTGTTGACCGTCACCGCACCGCCCATGGGCAGGCTCTGATAGGTCTGCCCGTCGTAATACTCGAATCCGGGCGAACGCTGACCGAGGGTGCTCACGTAATGCACCAGCGCGTGGCCGGCCAGGTCGGCCAGCGTGGTCGGCGTGCCCCGGGCGGCGAGGTAGGCCGGGCTGGCGCAGTTGATGATCGGCAGCTGGCCCAGCGGGCGGGCCACCAGCGTGTTGTCGTCCAGTGGACCGACCCGGAGCACGCAGTCGAACCCTTCGCGGATCAGATCGACCCGGCGGTCGGTACCGCTCACTTCCATCTCCACGCCAGGGTGCTGGGCCAGGAAGGCAGGCAGCTGCGGTATCACCAGTTGCCGGGCCAGCCCGCTGGACATATCCACCCGCAGCCGCCCCTTCAGCTGCGCCGTATCGACCCGGAACATGCCCTGCAGGTCGTCCATGTCATGCAGCAGATCGTGTGCCCGCGCCTGGAACTGGGCACCGTCAGCGGTCAGCTGCACCCGGCGGGTGGTCCGATGCAGCAGTTGCACACCCACATCCGCTTCCAGTCGCTGCACGGCCAGCGACACGCTGGCCTTGGGTAGGCCCAGGCTGTCGGCGGCGCCGGTGAAGGAGCCGAGTTCGGCCACCCGGAGGAAGCAGCGCAGGTGATCGAGGCGATCCATGGATTGTTCGTGATTATTGGATAGTCAAATCAGCATCCGCCGATTTATCCGCGCACGCAACACCAATAGGCTGACAACCATTCCCACAACGCAGGTGTACTGACATGCGCAACGCAACCCGAGTCGTCCTGATCACCGGCGGCAGCCGTGGCCTGGGCCGCAATGCCGCCCTCGCACTGGCCGCCGACGGCGCCGATATCGTGCTCACCTATCGCAGCCAGGCCGGCGCCGCCCAGGAAGTGGTCGCGCAGATCGAAGCACTCGGCCGTCGCGCGGCCGTGCTTCCCTTGGACATGGCCGACAGCACCGGTTTTGCTGACTTCGCCAGCCAGGTCCGCAGCGTGCTTGATGGCTGGGGCGAGACCCATCTGCAGGGCCTGCTCAACAATGCCGGCGAAGGCCTGCACGCGATGATCGCCGACACCACGGTCGATCAGTTCGACGCCCTGGTCGCGGTCCATCTGAAGGGACCGTACTTCCTGACCCAGGCGGTGTTGCCGCTGCTTGCCGATGGCGGCCGCATCCTCAACGTCTCCAGCGGGCTGGCACGCTTCTCGCTGCCGGGCAGCTCGGCCTACGCGATGATGAAGGGTGGCATCGAAGTGTTTACCCGTTACCTGGCCAAGGAACTGGGCGCCCGCGGCATCAGTGCCAACACGCTCGCCCCCGGCGCGATCGAAACCGACTTCGGTGGCGGCCGCGTGCGCGACGACGCGCAGGTCAATGCGATGGTGTCCTCGGTCACCGCGATGGGCCGCCCGGGCAAGCCGGACGACATCGGTCCGGTGGCGGTGGCGCTGCTGTCGCCGCAGACGGCGTGGATCAACGCGCAGCGGGTGGAGGCGTCGGGCGGCATGTTCGTCTGAGATCGCGGGCGGTCAAAGCGGCCATCGTGTGGCACGCGCGGTTCTCATTGCTGGCAGCGGATCGAGGGCCGGTCACGACCGTGGGTCGTGACGCGCTCGGCTGATCGAGTGAGAATGGTTCGCATCAAGCGCCGTCAATGGCTATGATGCGGGTCCTTCCGCCACGCTCGAGCCTGCCTTGAAGACTGCTTCGCCACTCAGCCCGATGGGCCGCGTCTTCGCCACGGTGGCCTTCGTCGAAGCCCTGACGTGGGCCGGCCTGTTGATCGGCATGTACTTCAAGTACCACGCAGCGGATCCAACGCCGGTCGGCGTCAAGGTGTTTGGACCGGTGCACGGCGTCGCCTTCATGGTCTACGTCGTGGTGTCGGTCCTGGCTGCAATCCGCTTGCGTTGGCCGTGGTGGGCCGCACTGCTGGCACTGGCCGCGGCGGTGCCGCCATTGGTCACGCTGCCACTGGAATGGTGGTTCAAGCGCCGGGGGCTGTTGTCCGCGCCGCTGCGTTGAAGCTTCCACGGTAAGCCCGCGCAACCGCGGGCCTGCCCTCCAGGGCGTCACCCATCGCCCAACACCGCCAGGATCTGCTTCGGCGTCTGGAACCCCGCCAGTCGGGCGGTTTCGTGACCGTCGCGCACCACCAGCAGCGTCGGTGTCTGGCGCAACCCCAGCTCGCGGAACAAGCCCTCACCCACAGTTTCCAGCTTCACCTTCAACACCGTCATCCCTGCGTCTGCGATGGCGCCGGAGACACTGGCCAACGACATCTCCAGCATCCGGCACCCGGGGCAATCGTCCTTGTGGAAGTCCACCAGCAGCGCAGGGTGTTCGCGCAGGGCGGCGTGGTAATCCTCAGCGGTCCGGGCGTGCAGGGTCAGCATGTCGTGAATGTCTCGGTAGTGGCCAACACGGCGTCGGTCCAGTGGTGGATGGCGTGGGTGTCGGCGGCGCCGTGCGGCATCTGCTCGATCTCCAGCACGGGGTACGGGGAGTGGAAGAAGCGCGCCAGGCGGTGCGCGGCGCCGCAGTAGTACTCTTCGCCCCATTGGGTCTCGCCGGTGCCGAACACCGCGGCCGGGAAGGGCAGGGGCAACCCGAAACGATCCCGCAGCGCGGCCACGCAGTCCTTCATTTCCGCCGGGGTGCGCCCGGCGTTGTCGGTCCATGAGCCAAGCAGGCACAGGGCGGGGGGATTGGCGGGCAAGGCCAGGGCGATGTCGCCGGTATCGACGTCGAGCCAGTCCACGCGGTGGCCCAGCGCTTCGCAGCGGGCCCGGACCAGCATGGCGACCTCGCGGGTGTTGCCGCTCAGCGAGACGAACGCCAGCAGGATATGCATCGGCATGCGTCCTTACAGATCGTCGAAACCGTTGTCCGAATTGGTCTTCTTGTAGCTGGCGTTGCGCATCTCGAAGAAGTCGGTCTTGGTTTCGGTGAAGTTGTCGGCGTAGGCCTTGATCCACGGCATCACGTTGACGTTGGTCTCGCTGTACAGCTTCTCGATCCCGAGCATGCCGGCCATCTTGTTGGCGCGGTACTTCACGTAGCGGATCATCTCGTCCACATCGATGCCGTCGATGCCGTCGAGCACTTCCCCGGTCCAACGCGTCTCCAGCTGGATGGCGTGCTCGAAGGCCTCGTGTACGTAGGCGGTCAGCTGCTCGCCCTGCAGGGCAGGGTTCTCGCCGATGATGGCCCGGATCAGCTCACTGATGAACTTGGTGTGGGCCAGCTCGTCGCGGTTGATGAAGCTGATGATCTTGCCGGTGCCGGTCATGCGGTTCTGGCGGACCAGGTTGTAGAAGAACGCGAAGCCGGAGTAGAAGTTGATGCCTTCCAGGATCGAGGACTGGATCAGCGCGCGGATCAGCGTCTCGGCGGTCTTCTCGCGCATGAAGTCATCGTAGGACTGCATGATCGGTGCGTTGCGGGCGAGGATGGTCGGGTGCGTGCGGGCGATCTCGAACACCCGGTTCTGGTCGGCCAGCCCGGCGATGGAGGCGAGTACGTAGCTGTAGCTTTCGTTGTGGATCACTTCCTGCTGGCCGATGATCGCCGCATTGGCGTGCGCGGCGGGGTCGGTGATGTACTCGGCGACGTTGTAGATGAAGCGCGTCTGCGGGGAATCCAGCGTGGCGAGCAGGCCAATGATCGAGTCGTACGCGTTCTTCTCGCGCGCATTGAGCTCGCCGTACTGGCGCGCGTCGCCCTTCATGTCGACTTCGTCGGGAATCCAGAAGTTGGTCGAGAGCTCCTTGTACGCCCGGTAGAAGGACGGGTAGGGGATGTCGTTCCAGTTGAGGATGCCGCTGGTGCGGCCATTGATGATGCCGGTGGAGCGGTTGGGGTGGCGCGGTTCGAGGATCTTGATGCGTTCGAGGGGGATGGCCATGGGGGTGTGTCCTGGAGCAGAGCCCCCCTGAGTCAGGGGGCGGCCGCGAAGCGGCGGGGGTCTGGGTGGTTGTAATGCGGGGCCCATGGTTTGCACAGCGAACCATGGGAGCGTCAGCGCGAATGCGATGCGCCTACCCGCACCATTCGCATTCGGCGATGTCGATATCGTTTGAGCGCACGTAGTAGGTCGTCTTCAGTCCCTCGCGCCACGCACTCATGTGCAGCGCGAGCAGAGTGCTGGCGCGGATGGTGCTGGGCACGTACAGGTTGAAGCTGATCGACTGGTCCACGTGGCGCTGGCGGCGGGCGTTCTGGCGGATGCTGGCGAACTGGTCCACCCGGTAGGCGCCTTTCACGTAGTACGGGTAGGTCTCCAGCGAGAGCCCCGGTGCGGCGACCGGGCGGCGGAAGTCCTTCTTCTCTTCGTAATAGAACGCGCCGTAGACCGGGTCGATCGAGGCGGTGGAGCCGGCGATCTGGGCGGTGCTCATGTTCGGGGCGACCGCCATCAGCCACCCATTGCGCAGGCCGTTGACACCCACCTGAGCGGCCAGTTCCCGCCATGCCGGGCTGTCATAGCTACGGGCGCGGAAGTACTCGCCGTTCTGCCAGTCGCTGCCGACAAAGGCGCTATAGCGCCCCTTTTCCTTGGCCAGGGTCATGCTGGCCTGGATGGTCAGGTAGTTGATGCGTTCGTACAGACTGTCCGCGTAGTCCTCGGCCTGGGTGGAATTCCACTCGATCTGCTGCAGGGCCAGCAGGTGATGCCAGCCAAACGTGCCCAGCCCGATCGCGCGGTACTTGCGGTTGGTGATGGTCGCCTGCGGCACCGGCAGCTGGTTGAGGTCGATCACGTTGTCCAGCATCCGCACCTGGATCGGCACCAGCCGCTCCAGCACGTCGCTGGTCAGCAGGTCCGGGGCGGCCGTTACAGCGCGCCCCAGGTTGATCGAGGACAGATTGCAGACCACGAAATCGCCGGCCTGTTTGGTCGTCACGATCTGGTCGCCGCTGATCATCTCCTGGATCATGCGGGTGGGGCTCATGTTCTGCAGGATCTCCGTGCACAGGTTGCTGGAGTAGATGCTGCCGGCATGCTTGTTCGGGTTCATCCGGTTTACTTCGTCCCGGTAGAACATGAAAGGATTGCCGGTCTCCAGCTGGCTCACCATGATCCGCTTGAACAGGTCGATGGCCTTGATCGTGCGCCGGCTGATCCGCTCGTCGGCCACGACCTCCTGATACTTCTCGCGGAAGCTGCCCTGTCCACGCTGCTCATCGTGGAAGTCCTGCAGGTACCAGCCCTTGATCCGCTTCACCTCATACGGGTCGAACAGATACCAGTCGCCGCGCCGTTCCACCGCTTCCATGAACAGGTCCGGCAGGCACACCGAGGTGAACACATCGTGCGCGCGCAGGCGCTGGTCACCGTTGTTCAGGCGCAGGTCGAGGAAGGCCTCGATGTCGCGGTGCCAGACATCCAGATACACCGCGATCGCACCCTTGCGCTGGCCCAGCTGATCTACGCTGACGGCCGTGTTGTTGAGCTGCTTGATCCACGGCACCACGCCGCCGGAGGAATTGGCTACGCCGCGGATCGAAGAACCGGCCGAGCGGACATAGCCCAGATAGGCGCCCACGCCGCCGCCGTGCTTGGAGACCCGCGCCACGTCGGTGTTGGAGTCGTAGATGCCCTGCAGGCTGTCGTCGACCGTGTCGATGAAGCACGAGGACAGCTGGCCGCCGACCTTGCCGGCATTGGCAAGTGTCGGCGTCGCCACCGTCATGTACAGGTTGGACAGCGCCCAGTACGCCTCACGTACCAGCAGCATGCGACGGCGTCGCGAGCGCTCGCCGTGCTCGTGTTCGTGCTGCATCAGGTACAGCGCGATCGTCAGCCAGCGCTCCTGCGGCAGTTCGTACACCGCACGCGACTGATCGGTAGCGAGGTAGCGGGTGGCCAGCAGGTACAGCCCGTTGTAGGCGAACAAGGTGTCGCGCTCGGGCTCGATCATCTGCCCGGCTTCCTCAAGTTCGTCCTTGGAATAGGCCTTGAGGATGTCGATTGAATACACGTTGCGGTCCGCCAGGCTCTCCTGCAGGCCCACATAGGAGCCGTACTTCAGCGTGGCATCGTAGAACCGGTTCTTGCTGGCGCGCTTGTACAGGCGCCTCAGGTAAAGGCGGGCGGCGAAATGCTCCCAGTCCGGCGCGATCAGATCGATACGCGATTCCGCTTCGCGGATCAGCAGGTCCACCATCTCATCAGCGCTGAGCTGCTGCCGCCTGGCGATCTGCGCCAGCACGCTGCGCAGGTAGTCCGCCACGTCCAACTGCGGGAACTCGGCATGCACGCTGTGCACCGTGCGCTCTAGCCGCGTCTGGTCGAAGGGCATGCGTCGATTGCCGCCTTCCTTGGTGATCCAGAGCGTTTCAGTGCCGGTGGCGGCCTCAAAGGCGGTGTCGATGGGCGGGGTGAGGGTCGAAGCGACGGTGTCGTCGGTGTTCATGCGTTCTCCATGCAGGGCGCAGAGACCAGCAGGCAGCGCGGCAGAGCCGTGCGGCAGCCGGACAGAAGGCGTGATTGGTGGGCAGGCCCTGCGTGTGCAGGAATACGTCGCCGCTGGCTCACATCGGTGGCGACGGGCCGTGCTTCCAGGCGCCGGTCGGGTGGGCGCAACGGGGCGTTGAAGACCAACGCGGCGTGGCGACGGTGCACCGGGCCTGGCGGAAGCGGGGAGCCGATGCGCACAACATAGTGGGGTGCGGCTGGCGCGTCAACCGAAGATGTAGTGCTTTTTTGTCGCAGGGGGAGGGCAGCAAGTACATGAACATTCCGTACAGCCTGCACTATCAAACGCAAATGCGAGCCGTTATCATTTGATAGATCACAGGGCGGTGATGCGTTCGCAACCGGATGGCAGAGCCGCGCGCGCGTTGGCGCACCGCGTGGTTCAACTTCTTATTGGCTGTGGTGTCCATGTCTTCACGTCCTGTCGTCTCCGGTTTGCCCGCCCTCGTTTCCGCCGCGTTGCTCGGCACCATGGCGATGATGGCGTTCGTGTCCGTGATCGGGCCGGTGGTGCGGGTGTTGGGCCTGGCCGAATGGCACGCCGGCCTGTCGGTCACCGCGGCGGGCGTGTTGTGGATGCTGTCGGCCCGCCGCTGGGGCGCGCTCAGCGATCGCATTGGCCGCAAGCGCGTGCTGCTGATCGCACTGGCGGCCTACGCCGCGATCTACGTGGCGTTGGCGGTGTTCGTCGATGTCGCGCTGACCTCACCGCCGGCGATCTGGATCTCCGTGCTGGTCCTGGTCGGCACGCGCGCCCTGGTCGGGCTGTTCTACGCCGCCGTGCCGCCGACCGCCGCGGCCATCATTGCTGACCAGGCCGCCCCGGGGCAGCGCGGCAGCGTAATGGCCAAGCTCGGCACCGCCAACGCGCTGGGCATGGTGATGGGTCCTGCCGCCGCCGGCTGGATCGCCTATAAGAACCTCTCCCTCACGCTGTATGTGGCCGCGCTGTTGCCGCTGCTGTCGTTGTTGATGATCTGGTGGCGCCTGCCGAACACCCCGCCGGTCGCGCCGACGCACAGCGGCCCCAAGCCAACGCTGGGGCTGGGCGATGCACGCCTGCGGCTGCCGTTGCTGGCCGTGTTCGCCGCGATGATCTCGGTGACCATCGCCCAGGTCACGGTCGGCTTCTTCGCCATCGACCGCCTTCAATTGTCGCCGGCAGATGGCGCACGCATGGCCGGGCTGGCACTGACCGCGGTCGGCGTCGGCCTGATCTTCGCCCAGGGCCTGGTGATGAAGCTCAAGGACATCCGCCCCACGCGCTGGATCGTGGTCGGCGCGCTGATCTCCGGTCTCGGCTTTGCGTCGGTCGCGCTGGTCAGCGTGCCGTGGCAGCTGCTGGCCAGCTATGCGGTCGCGGCGTTCGGGATGGGCTTCGTGTTCCCCAACTTCCAGGCGCTGGCCGCCGATTCGGTGGAGGCGCACGAGCAGGGCGCCGCCGCCGGCACCGTGGCCTCGGTGCAGGGCATGGGCATGGTGGTCGGGCCGATGATCGGCACACTGCTGTACCGGTGGTCGCCCAGCGCGCCGTATCTGCTGGTCGGCGCGGTACTGTTGATCCTGGCGGCCGCTGCGGCCCTGCATCGCACGCGGGGTGCGGCATGAACGAAATGCTCGCCACCGGCGTGCCTGATGAGATGGCTGACACCGCCACGCTCGACACGGCTGACGCGCCGTATTTCCTGCTGCGCAGCCCGCAGCAGGCGATGGAAGCGCAGGGTGTGCGTGCGCGGCTGCCGTCCGGCGCCACCGCCACGCTGGCCGATCGCGTGGCCACGTTCTTTGCCGCACCGCGCTCCGGCCCGCGCCTGCTGGTGGGCGCGGTGCCGTTTGATCCGGAGCAGGGCGATGCGCTGTATCAGCCGGATCAGGTCTCCGGCCAGCCCACAGTGGTCCGTGTGGAAACGCCGACGCTCGTCGGTGATGTGCTCGCCGAACCGTCTGCGGAGGCGTACGCGCAGGCAGTAGCAACTGCTGTCACGGAGCTGCAGCGCAGCGACAGCCCGTTGGAAAAAGTCGTCCTGGCACGCAGCCTGCGGGTCACCACCGCGCAGCCGCTGCATCCGCGCGTACTTGCCGCGCGCCTGGGCAAAGACCCGAGCGTGGCGACGTACGTGGTACCAGTGCCCGCGGGACGCGGCAACGCCCCGGCCTGGCTGGTCGGCGCCACCCCGGAGCTGCTTGTCTCCAAGCGCGGTGACCGCGTGCTGTCGCATCCGCTGGCCGGCTCGGCCCGTCGTTCGGCCGACCCTGCCGAGGATGCACGTGCCGCGGAAACGCTGCTGGCCTCGGCCAAGGACCATGACGAGCACCGCCATGTGGTCGAGGCCATCGTGGCCGCGCTCGCGCCGCTCTGCCATCAGGTCGAGGCACAACCACGGCCGACGCTGCACGCCACTGCCACCATGTGGCATCTCGGTACCCGCATCCACGGCACGCTGAAGGATGCTGCGGTGTCCTCGGCTGCCTTGGTCGCGCTGCTGCATCCCACCCCGGCGGTCTGCGGCACGCCGCGCCAGCCCGCGCTGGAGCTGATCCGCCAGGCCGAGCCGGTCGCGCGGGGCTTTTATGCCGGCGCTGTCGGCTGGACCGATGCCCAAGGTGATGGCGACTGGTACGTGGCGATCCGCTGCGCTCGCGTGCAGGGCACCGAAGTGCGCCTGTATGCCGGTGCCGGCATCGTCGCCGAGTCCCAGCCCGATCTCGAGGTGGCCGAAACGGCTGCCAAGTTCATGGCCCTGCTGACCGCGCTCGGCGTCCATGACGTTCGTCCTTTCTGATGTGCGGGAGCTGCCCATGAACGCATCCTTCTCTTCCTCCCGGGTGCCGCTGCGCCAGGTTTGGCCGCCGGCCCTGGTTGCGCGCTATCGCGCTGCCGGCCATTGGCGCGGCGAGACCTTCCCGGGCTTCCTGCGCGAACGCGCCGAACGCTTCGCCGGTGAAATCGCGGTGGTGGGGGGTGATACGCGCCTCACCTATGCCCAGCTGTGGCAGGAGGCGGGTCGCATCGCAGCCGGACTGCTCGCGCAGGGCCTGACCCCGGGCGACCGGGTCGTGGTCCAACTCGGCAACGTGCCCGAATTCGTGACCGTGGTCTGCGGGCTGTTCCGTGCCGGCCTTATCCCCGTCTATGCCTTGCCCGCGCACCGCATCACCGAGGTCGCACACTTTGCCCGCAAGGCCGAGGCCAGTGCCTATGTCACGGCTTCCAGCTACGATGGGTTCGATTACCGCACCCTGGCCCGCGAACTGCAGGCGCAGGTGCCTGACGTGCAGCACATCATCATCGCCGGTGACGCCGCGGCGTTCACTACGCTGGCGTCGCTGGCCGGGGATGTTGAACAGCTGCCGCCCGATCCGGATCCGCAGGCGGTCGCGTTCCTGCAGATCTCCGGGGGCAGCACCGGCCTGTCCAAGCTGATCCCGCGCACGCACGATGACTATCTGTATTCGTTCCGCGCCAGCAACCCGATCTGTGGCATCACCCGGGACAGTGTGTACCTGGTCGCATTACCCGCCGCGCACAACTTCCCAATGAGCTCGCCGGGGTTCTTCGGCACCCTCTACGCCGGTGGCAAGGTAGTGCTCAGCCCGGGTGCGGGCCCGGAGACCGCGTTCGGCTTGATCGCGCGCGAGCGGGTCACCTGTGTTGGCCTGGTTCCGCCGCTGGCGCTGCTGTGGGCGCAGGCCGCTGCCACGACCACCCACGATCTCTCCAGCCTGCAGGTCGTGCAGGTTGGCGGCGCCAAGCTGGTGCCGGAAGCGGCACGCCGCGTGATCGCCGGGCTGGGCTGCACGCTGCAGCAGGTGTTCGGCATGGCCGAGGGGCTGGTCAACTACACCCGTCTGCACGACAGCGAAGAGATCATCGTCTCCACGCAGGGCCGCCCGATCAGCGAGGACGATGAAGTGCTGGTGGTCGACGACCACGGTCATCCCGTCGCAGAAGGTGAGACCGGGCATCTGCTCACCCGCGGCCCGTACACCATCCGCTGCTACCACAACGACCCGGCGGCCAATGCGCGCGCCTTCACCGAGGACGGTTTCTACCGTACCGGCGACATGGTGCAGCGCCTGCCCGGCGGTTATCTGGTCGTGCAGGGCAGGGCCAGCGATCACATCAACCGGGCCGGCGAGAAGATTTCCGCCGAAGAAATCGAAGACCATCTGCTCGCGCACCCCAGCGTGTTCGATGCGGCCGTGGTCTCGATTCCCGACGCCTACCTGGGCGAGCGCAGCTGCGCCTTCATCATTGCCCAGGGTGAACCGACCAAGGCCGCCAGCCTCAAAGCCTGGGTGCGCAGCCGCGGCCTGGCCGCGTTCAAGGTGCCGGACCAGATCGTGTTCGTCGATGCCTTCGGCACCACGGCGGTCGGCAAGATCAGCCGCCGCGAGCTGCGTGCCCAGCTGCGCGAACGTTTCATGCAACAGACAGGAGAAACGCGCTGATGGCGCTGCCAACGATCCAACCGTACCCCCTGCCGACCCAGGCCGAGCTGCCCACCCCGCGCGGCGCCTGGCAGCCGCAGAGCGAGCGCCTGGCGCTGCTGGTACATGACATGCAGCGGTACTTCCTGGCCGCGTTCGCGCCGGATGCCGCACCGCTGGCGCCGGCCGTGGCCAACATCGCGCGCCTGCTCGCGCATTGCCATGCGCGTGGCATCCCGGTGTTCTATACCGCCCAGCGCGGCCACCAGGACCGCCGCGATCGCGGCCTGCAGGCGGATCTGTGGGGCCCGGGCATGTCCGCAACCGACGAGCACGAAGCCATCATCGAAGCCGTGGCACCGCAGCCGGGCGACCATGTGCTGGTCAAACACCGCTACAGCGCCTTCCAGCGCAGCAACCTGGAAACGATGATGCGCGCCCGTGGCCGCGACCAGTTGCTGGTCACCGGTGTCTATGCGCACATCGGCTGCACCGCCACCGTGGCCGAGGGCTTCCAGCGCGACATCGAGAGCTTCATCGCCGCCGATGCCGTCGCCGACTTCTCGCGTGCCGATCATGACCTGGCCCTGCACTGGATCGCCCGTACCTGCGGCGTTCCGATGACCACCGATCACCTGCTGGAGACACTGGCATGACCGTACTTACCCTGGAGCGCATGCGCGCCGATGTCGCCGAGATGATCGGCGAAGCGCCCGAGGACATCAGCACCGATGAGAACCTGATGGACCTCGGGCTGGATTCGATGCGGGTGCTGGGACTGGTGTTGGCGTGGGGCAACACCGGCATCGCACTGGAGTTCAGCCACCTGGCCGAACACGCCACGCTGGGCGGCTGGTGGACGGTGGTACAACGCCTGCAGGCACAGGCTGCGGCCAGCGCATGAATGCCCGTGCGGTGCCGGGTGCGGACGCGCGCCTCGTTCGCGGGCTGAGCGAGGCCCAGGCCGGGTTGTGGTACGCCCAGCGCCTGGCGCCGGACAATCCCGCCTTCAATACCGCCCATGCGGTGTGGATCGAGGGCGGACTGGACGTGGCTGCATTCGTGCGCGCTGCGGATCAGGCCGCGCATGAATCCGACGCGCTGGCATTGCGTATCGTCGAAAACGCACAGGGCCTGCCCGAACAGTGGGTGGACCGGCAGCACACGCCCGCGCTGCAGGTGGTGGATCTGTCCGGCCACCCGGACCCGGCCGCCGCCGCCCGCGAGGCGATGCAGCGCGACCGGCTCAGCCCGGTCGATCCCGCCCGCGACCGGCTCAGCCAGCAGCGCCTGTTCCTGCTCGGCACGGGCCGCAGCGTCTGGTACCTGCGCGTGCATCACCTGGCGACCGATGGCTACGGCATGGGCCTGCTCACCGAGCGGGTCTGCGCGCTGTACGCAGGCAACGCCGCACAGGGCGCGCTGGCGCCGCTAGCGCCGGTGCTCGATGAAGACGCGCAGTATCGTGACAGCGAGCGCCGCACGCGCGACGCCGCGTACTGGCGTGAGCTCATGTCGGATGCACCGGCGGCCGCGGGCCTGCAGGCTGGCCTCGGGGCCGCGGCGGCGGACGCACTGCGCCACGTGGAGCCCATCGATCCCACACTGCGGGCGCGCCTGCACACCGCAGCCGCCGCCATCGGCCAGCCCTGGCCGGATCTGCTCACCGCGCTTGGCGCCGAGTACTGCCGCCGCATCAGTGGTGAAACCGAAGCGGTGATCGGCGTCCCGTTCATGGGCCGCCTGGGCAGCGTCTCGGCCCGCGTCCCGGCGATGGTGATGAATGTGCTGCCCCTGCGGCTCAAGGCCGGCGAGGGCAGCGTGGACACCTTCGTGCGCGACGTCGCCCTGCGGCTGATGCGCGGCCGTCGCCACGGACGCTACCGCGGTGAACAACTGCGTCGCGATCTCGGCTTGATCGGTGGCCAGCGTCGCCTGCATGGCCCGCTGGTCAATGTGCAGCCGTTCTATCGGCCGCTGCAGCTGGACGGCGTGCACGCGACGCTGGAGATTCTGTCCACCGGCCCGGTTGACGACGTGACGCTGGGCTTTCGGGGCGACGGCGCCGCCGTGCTCGATCTGGAGATCGAGGCCAACCCGGCGCTGTATACCCGCGCGCAGGTGCGGGCCCATGCCGCACGCCTGCTGCATTTCGTGTCGGCCACACTGGACGTGCAGGCTGCCGGTGGCCCCCTCGCGTCGGTGCCGTTGTGCACGCCGGAGGAGGCCCAGCACTATCTCTACGAGGTCAACGCCACCGCACATCCGGTGCCCGAGGTCAGCCTCGCCGCGCTGATCACCGCTCGCATGGCGCGCACGCCCGACGCCGTGGCCGTGGTCTACGGCGCGCAGCAGCTGACCTTCGCCGAGCTGGAGCAACGCAGCCGGGCGCTGGCGCTGCACCTGCAGGCGCAGGGCACCGGCCGCGAGGCGAGGGTGGTCGTGGCACTGCCGCGCTCGCTTGAGCTGGTCATCGCGCTGGTCGCCGTGCTGCGCGCGGGCGGGGTTTACCTGCCGGTGGACCTGGCCCACCCGGATGAGCGCCTGGCGCGGATCCTGCGCTCGGCCGGGCCGGTCTGCGTACTGGCGCTGGAGCAGGACCGCCACCGGTTCCCCGGGATGACCGTGCTCCCGCCGGCGCAGTGGCCGCACGCCAGCGACGGCGCGCTCGGCACCGTGCCGCAGCCGGACGATGCCGCCTACGTCATCTACACCTCCGGCTCCACGGGCGAGCCCAAGGGCGTGCTGATCGAGCACCGCGCCATCGTCAATCGCCTGGAATGGATGCGCACGCATTACGGTGTGCAGCCCGACGATCGTATCCTGCAGAAAACCCCGGCCACCTTCGATGTCTCGGTCTGGGAGTTCTTCCTGCCCTTGATCAGCGGCGCCACCCTGGTGGTCGCACCGCCCAAGGCGCACCGCGATCCGCTCGCCCTAGCGGCGTTGATCCGCGAGCACTCGATCACCACGCTGCATTTCGTGCCGTCGATGCTGGCCGCGTTCCTGGCCGCGCCAGCGGCCCGTGGGTTGCAACTCCGCCGGGTCTTCACCAGTGGCGAAGCGCTGGATGCCGCCTTGCGCGACCGCTTCCATGCCACCGTCCAGGCCGAGCTGCACAATCTGTATGGGCCGACCGAAGCCGCCGTGGATGTGAGCTGGTGGCCGGCCAACCGCGACGACGCCTCCCAGCCCGTGCCGATCGGTTTCCCGGTCTGGAATACGCAGCTATACGTGCTTGATGCGCGGATGCAGCCGCTGCCACCCGGTGTCGCAGGGGATCTGTACCTGGGCGGGGTGCAGCTGGCGCGCGGCTACCTCGGCCGCGACGACCTCACCGCCGAGCGCTTCCTGGCCGATCCCTTCGTGCCCGGCAACCGCCTGTATCGCACCGGCGATGTGGCGCGCTGGCGTGAGGATGGGGCGGTGGAATACCTCGGTCGCGACGATCATCAGATCAAGCTGCGCGGCCTGCGCATCGAACTTGGCGAGATCGACGCCGCCCTGCGCACGGCACCCGGCATCAGCCGGGCCGACGTCCTGCTGCGCGAAGATCGCCCCGGCGAGCCGCGGCTGGTGGCCTACCTCAATGCGGGCAGCCCGCAGGCGGATGAGCTGCGCACCCACCTGGCCACCCGCCTGCCGGATTACATGGTGCCCAGCGCATTCGTTGTACTGGAGCACTGGCCGGTCACCGCCAACGGCAAGCTGGATCGTGCCGCGCTGCCCGCCCCGGCGCAGCGTGTATCCGAGGGTGTGGCGCCGCGCACCGGCACCGAACAGGCGCTGGCGCAGCTGTTCGCCGAGACCCTGGGGCTGGGCAGGGCGGTCGGTGCCGACGCCGACTTTTTCGCCCTGGGCGGTGACTCGCTCAGCGCCGTGCACCTGCTGCTGGCGATCCAGCAGCGCTGGCGCTGCGATCTCGGCCTCGGCGCGGTGTTCGCTGCCCCCACGGTTGTGGCGCTGGCCGCCCGTATCGACGCACCGCCAGCGGCTACCGATCACGGGCTGGCGCCGATGATCCAGCTGGCCGCGGGTGACCCGGCGCTGGCGCCGCTGTTCGTGATCCACCCGGCCGGTGGTATCGCCTGGAATTATCGTGACCTGGCCCGGGCGCTCGCCCCGGCCCGCGAGGTCCAGGGCCTGCAGTCGCCCGTGCTTGATCCTGCCCAGCCACTGCCGGCCAGCATCGAGGCACTGGCGGCCAGCTATGCCGAGCGCATCCTCGCGCTGGGCCGGCCCGGCCCGGTGCATCTGCTTGGCTGGTCGGTCGGCGGCATCCTTGCCCAGGCGATGGCGGTGCACCTGCGCGCGCTCGGCCACGAGGTCGGGGTACTGGCGCTGCTGGATGCCTATCCCAGCGAGTGCTGGCGTGCCGAACCCGAGCCGGACCCGATCGCCGCGCTGCGCGCCCTGCTGGCCATCGCCGGCCATGACCCGGAGGCGCATCCCGAGCTGGACAGCCGTGAGCGGATCCTGGCGTTCCTGCGCCGGGGCGACAGCGCGCTGGGCAACCTCCCCGATGTGGTCCTCGATGGCGTGGTGCGTGCGGTCACCGGCACCAACCGGCTGATCCGCGCCCATCACCACACACGTTACGACGGTCCGCTGCTGCACGTCCGTGCCGGCCGCGACCATCTCGACCGCCCGCAGCTGCAATCGGCCCTGTGGCAGGCGCATGCCGCCAGCGTCGAAGCGATTGAACTTCCTTTCCTGCACGCTGAACTCACCGGCCGCGATGCCGTGGCGCAGATCGCGCCATGGCTCGATGCGCAGCTTCAGCGCTCTGAAACGATCAGGACACCCGCATGAAACTCACCGGATTCGACGGCACCATCGCCTTGGTCACTGGCGCGGGCGGCGGCATTGGCGCGGCACTGGCCGAGCACCTTCACGACAGCGGCTGCACCGTGATCGCGACGGATCTTGAGGCCCCCGTGTTCGCCGCGCGGGCAGGGCAGCCGCGCATCCACGCCTGCGCGCTCGACGTGAGTGATCCAGTTGCGGTGGAGGCACTGGTTACCTGGATCGAAGCCAGGATCGGTGCGATCGGCTTTGCCATCAATGTGGCCGGTGTCCTGCAGACCGGTACGGTCGTGGAGACGGATGACGCGCAATGGCGCCGCGTCTTCGCGGTCAATACCGATGGCGTGTTCCACGTCTCGCGTGCCGTCGCACGGGTGATGTCGCCGCGGCGGAAAGGCGCCATCGTCACGGTCAGCTCCAATGCCGCGGGCGTACCCCGGCACGGCATGGCCGCCTATGCCGCATCCAAAGCGGCCGCGACCATGTTTACCCGTTGCCTCGGCCTGGAACTGGCACCGCTCGGCATCCGCTGCAACATCGTGGCGCCCGGCTCAACCCTGACCCCGATGCAGACCGGGATGTGGGCCGGACCCGAGGGCGAGCAGCGCGTGATTGAAGGGAGTTTGGAAACATACAAGGTAGGCATTCCCCTGCAGAAAATCGCTCGCCCGAATGACATCGTGTACGGGGTCATGTTTCTTCTCTCCGACCAGGCCGGTCATATCGCGATGAGCGATCTCTACGTCGACGGTGGCGCAACGCTGCGCGGTTGAACGGCGGCCAGAACGGAACTACGCCGCAGATTCACGTTTATGCAAGTTGATTCATAGTTTGGGGTGCAGCGCTTCGCCTAAGGTTCACCCGAAACAATCACAACGGCCTGCCGCGTTCCTGCCGGCAGGCCGTTGAGAGAGAGTTTCAGAACGCATTCGTCATCGCCCAGTGTGGCGAGGCCATGCGCCGTGCGCGTGTAACTTCAATTCACGGGCTCTTGCATGAAAAACATACTGATTGCGGACGATCATCCAGTGGTCCGCGTGGGCCTCCAGTGCCTGCTTGCCCGGCACCCCGGGGTACGGGTCATCGGCGAAGCAGCGGATCCCGAGCAACTCGAAGCCCTGCTGGCAGAAAAGACGTGCGACCTGGTCATCACCGACCTGTCCATGCCGTGGGGCGGTCGCCCCGATGGCGTGCGCATGCTGGAAAGCATCCGCCGTGATCACGGCCATGTGCGATTGATCGTCGTCACCTCCTTCACCAACCTGCAGGTGCTTCGAGCGGTGGTGCGGCTGGGCGTGGAGGGCATCCTGGAGAAAACCGGCGGCCTGTCCGACCTGCTGGCCGCAGTGGACTGCGTTCTCGGCGGCCGTACCTATTTCTCCGGTGATCTTGCCCAGCGCTTGCGCTCCGGCCGCAACCGCACCGGACTCAGCTCGCGCGAGAGCGAAGTCATCCGGCTGCTCGCGCACGGCCTGAGTGTCAAGGAAATCGCCGATGTGCACCGGCGAACGATCAGCACCATCAGCCGCCAGAAAGGCGCGGCGATGCGTCGGCTGGGCCTGCGCTCGGACTATGAGCTGCTCGACTACGCAAAATCCATTGGATTGTCTCCCGGCGGGCACTGAGCGGCCGTTGTTGGAGCAGCTGTGCATCCGGAATGCCGCTGATGAGATGCGGCGTCACCGTCGATCTGCGGGCGATCGGCGCATGCGATTGCACCCATTTTTCCAGCCGATCGTCCAATGCTGCACGCATTTCATTTTTGTCAAGTTGTTGCATGGTGCAACGCAGCTTGCATCTCTATCGTTGCGTCCTGTCCGCAGGCGCCGACGTTCGGCTTCTCCTGCCTGCGGTCAGTTTCTCTACTCATTACGCAAGGAAAGATCGCAATGACTCTGCTCAGGAAGCTGTCCCTGGCCGCCGCGCTGGCCACCGTCTCGCTGTCGGCCAACGCCGCCGTATCCTACATCAAGGTCTACACCAATGTGGACACCACGCTGGCGCTGATGAAGGCCGACGGCAGCGCCTTGCCGGACATGATCACCCTTGCCCACATTCCGGGACAGGGCTTGAATGCCCACACCGAACGTGTGCGCATTCACACCAACGATGAAGACAAGGACATCGAAGTCCGCCTGACCGCGGATCCGTCGCTCGTCCTGCGAAGCGGCGGCGGCACGGCCATCCCGCTGGCAGTCAGCCTCAACAAGAAGCGCCTGACGGTTGCCGCACAGGACTTCCTCGCCTCGGACATCTACGACGGCGCGCTGCCGGGGGCCTCGGTGGTGATGGATCTGCAGATCGGCCAGGCCACCCGTGCGCCGATCACCGTGGCAGGCGAATACGAGGGCATTGTCAGCATTGCCATGGTGCAGAAGACCGCTTCGCCGTAATACCCACGCCGGCCCGGATACCGGGCCGGCCGTCTCAGGCAGCACTCCCCATGAAAGCTCACGCACCCGCCCTGACCCAGCTGGCGCTCGCGCTCGCCCTGTCGTTGGCCACACCGCTGGTCGCGGCGCGCGGCGTACCGGTCGGTTTCGAGGAACTGGCCGAAGGTCAGATCGAACAACTTGATGTGCGCCTGTTCGGCCTTTCAGCTGGACTATCGCCCGTTCGCGTGACCCTGGAGCACGTGCAGCTGGAGGATCCGGCGCAGGTGCTGCAGGCGCTGGAGCTTTCCGCCGAGGCCCAGGCGGCATTGCTGCCTGCGCTGTCGCAACCGCTGCCGCGCAACAGCCACCTGGCCTGCCGTTATGGCGGTGCCAGCGCAGGCTGCGGCTATCTCGATCCGCCCGAGGACCCCAACACCGTGCGCGCCCTGTATGACGAAGGCGAGGGCGCAGTGCGCCTGTTCGTCGCCCGCCAGTGGATCAACGCCGAGCCGGCGACCGACCGCTTCCACCAGATCAGCAGCAACGCCGAGAACGCGTTCCTGCACCAGCAGACCGTCAACCTCAGTGGCGGGCGCGGCTACCAGGCGCTCACCGCCCAGGGTGCCGGTGCGCTGGGCCTGTTCCAGCGCGGCCACCTGGCCGTGGACTGGAACTTCAGCAGCCAACAGTACCGGCGTGGCCCGCGCCGGCAGCAGTTCCAGTTCGACAACGCCTACTACCGGCATGACCTGGGCCAGCAGCACTACCTGCAGGCCGGGCGCATGGACCGCCGCAACCTGAGCAGCCCGCAGGGCGGCACCTTCAGTTTCAGCATGCTGCCGATGGATCGCTTCGCCGGCCTGCGCGTGGGCACCACCCAGGCCTACGTGGACACCGATTCGGCCGTACAGGCCACGCCGCTCACCGTGTTGCTGGCCCGCGACGCGCGCGTGGACGCCTTCGATGGTGAGCGGCTGCTGCAGACCTTCTACCTGCAGGCCGGCATCAACGACCTGGACACCCGCCGTTTCCCGTTCGGCACCTACACCGTGTCGCTGCGCATCTACGAAGACGGCGTGCTGGTGCGCAGCGAAGACGCGCCCTTCGACAAGGGCGGCGACTGGACCAACAGCAGCGTGCAGTGGTTCATGCAGGGCGGGCGCCGCAACGAGCGCCGCAGTGACCGCTTCGACGGCGAGATGGCGGCCATGACCGGCATTCGCCTGCCGTTCGGGCGCGACCTTGCGATGACAGCCGGCGTCGCTGATCTCGGTGGTTTCAGCTATGGCGAACTGCGCGTCGATTTCCGCCGCCTGTTTGCCACCCAGGAAATCCGCGCCTCCTTCAGCGGCCTGCGCGGCAGCGACGGCAGCAGTGGCCAGCAGAACCAGCTGTCCTACCGCCGCCGCGCGTCATGGAACATGTATCACCAGCGCCTGCGCGGCAACGCCTGCCAGTTCGAAGACGACGCCCGCGACCGCCTGGGCTGTGCCGATTCACTCAGCGCCTCCATGGCACTACCGATGGCGGGCGGCAGCGCGTATGTGGCCTATACACGGCGGCAGACCTGGCGGCGCGGCACGCTGCTGCCGGGCGAACTGGACGATCCCATGGCGGGGCTGGATCCTTTGTTGCCGCCGTGGGAGCCGCGCTTCAATCGCGAGCCGCAGCTCACCCGCACCTGGCAGGCCAGCTACAGCCGCGTGCAGCGCTGGCAGGAATTCAGCGTGTCCACCCGCGTGGGCGTGTGGCAGCAGGACACCCGCAGCAGCCTGAATGACGGCCGCGACCGCGGCATCTACCTCAACCTGTCGCTGACCCGCCTGCAGCGCGGCGAGCGTGGCAGCTCCCAGCGCCGTTACAGCTTGGACATCCGCCAACCGCAGCATTCCCGGCCGGATGTCAGTTACAGCGCCGGGCAGACCCTGCGCCAGGACGTGGACGCGCAGTACCGCGAGGCCACGCTGGACCTGCGCGGCAACAACAGCGACCGCTACAGTGCCTCGCTCAGTGGGCAGGTCCAGAACAGCATCGGCCACACCGGCGTGACCGTGGCGCGCTACCAGCAGCGTGGCAACAACGAAATGGCCTATAGCGCCACGCACAGCTCGGGGCTGGCCTTGGGCCGCCGTGGCCTGTACTGGGGCGGCGGGCCGGGCGCCGAAGCCGGGCTGGCAGTACAGGTGGCCGATACCGATGATCTGGAGCTCACCGGCGTGGCCGCCGAGCTGCAGGTGGGTGGCCTGCGCCGGCAGCGCCTGGCGTTGGGCGAACGTCGCCTGCTGCCGCTGTCGGCCTATCAATCGCACCGTGCCGAAGTGCAGGACGCCAGTGCGTTGAACAGCGATGCCGCCATCCGCGTAACTGGCGTGGGTGGTGCCCGACCGTTGTTCCTGGCGCCGGGCCGGCTGGTGCAGATGTCGGTACCGATCGAGGTGACGTACACCTTCATCGGCAGCGCCCGCGATATTGCCGGCGTGCCCCTCAGCGGCGCGCGGATTCTCAACGCGCCGGTGCCGGGCACCGGCAGCAATGGGGGCTTCGTTGCCGATTTCCCGCGACGCGAACGCGTGCTTTACCTGCTGCAGCAGAACCAGCTGCTGCACTGCCCCTTGCAGGTGCGCGAGCGCCGCAGCGTGGTGATGCTGGTAGGCCAGGTGCAGTGCGAACCGCTGGCCGTCGCGCAGCTGCCGCCTGACATCCGCCAGCAGGCGCGTGTGAGTCGGTTGTTGCAGGAGCAGGCGCTGATCGCTGCCACGCCGCAGACCGCTGCGGTGGGGGGGACGCCATGAGCTGGCGTTGGATGTGGGTGTTGATGGTGGTGATGCCGAGTGCGTGGGCGCAAAGGCCGCCTGAGACGCACCCGGTGAGCAGCAGCCAGAACATTGTCATGTCCTGGGATCGATCCTCCATCCCGACGGAAATAGAACTATGGGCACCTAGGACGCTCTTGGGCTATGACTACATCAACCCTGGTTCGAACTACGGCGCACTGCACTTGGTGTGCGCATCGGATTCAGATGCAACCAATGGGCGCTGCCCCACCGATGGAAATCCTGCGCTGCTGATCGGTCTTCACAGCATCCAGCTCACCTTCGTAGAGCGGCGCTCGAACCTCCGCACTGAAATAGCACTCAAAGGTGCAGTACAGAGAGCGATGTCGGGGAGATCCTGTCTGGTAGATTTCTGGCAAAGCGCGATCTATGCGCCATGGTCAAGCTATGGCGCCAACTGTGCATCGGATGTTCCATCGGGAACTGGCGTGCAGCTCGGCGTGAGCAGGGATGAGCTGGCGAAGCTGGTGGCGGGGGTCTGGTCCGCAAAACTGGAGCTCCACTTGCAGACACCAACTAGGCGAAGTATTGCGACATATAGCTTCAATTTTGAACTCACCATCACCGATCACAACGCGGTCTCCATCTATTTTCCCGCGTTCCCCAACGTCTCTCCCCTCGTAGCGCTCAACGCCGGGTATGACCCGATCAGCCGGACCATCGGCGGCCGCACCGTATTGGACATGTGTCTCTACGACGGTCTGGGCTCACAAGCGCAGTACCTCGGTGTAACCGTACGCGATACCGGCACGCGGCCTCCGGGGCCGAGCGGGTTTTCCCTGTGGCATGACACCGCCGGCAACGACGACAGCCAGCATCTGGACTACACCGTCACGCTTGACCACAACGGCACCACCGTGCCGCTGACCAACGGCGTGGAAGAGCAGCTGCACGGCATCGATACCGCACAGCTGCGGCTGGTGATGCTGCCCGGCATGAGCCAACCGGTGTTCTGCGTGCCTACGCCGATGACGCTGGATATACCCCGTGTCCCCGTTTCCACAAAACGCTCGGGCATCTACTGGGGCGACCTCAAGGTCGAGCTCCGTGTGCCCACCGCAACGCCCTGACCCCCCGGGAGCCTCCATGAAGATCACCGCCGTTTACCTGATTCCCATAGCGCTGCTGCTGGCGGTGCCTGCGCACGCCAACCTCACCGTCCATCCGATGCGCGCCGCGGTGGATGGCAAGCGTGCCACCCAGATCCGCATCTATTCCCAGTCCACCCAGCCGCAGTACATCCAGGCAACGCTGCGGCGGATTGTCGATCCTGCGGGTGCGGAAGAGAGCGAGGTGGAGATGGAGCCGAGCGAGGCGGCCATTGCTGTCACCCCGGGCAAGTTCGCCCTCGCAGGCGGTGGCAATCGCCTGATCCGTGTCATCCCGCTCCAGCCGGTGCTGCAGGAAACCGCCTATCGCGTGTACTTCGAAGGCGTACGTGGTCCTGAAGAGACGTCCGCACCTGAGGGCGAGGGCGCCCAAGCCAACATTGGCGTGAACCTGGTCTGGGGCGCGCTGGTAAACGTGCTGCCGCGCGATGGAACGGTGCTACCCGCGGTGCATGGCAGCACCCTGCGCAATGACGGCACGCTGCGGTTGGGTATCACCAGCATCGCCGATTGCGTAGGCAATCGCTGCACTGCGCATGACGTCTCCCGAAGCCTGTATCCCGGCAGTTCGCTGCAGCTGCCGTTCACCGCATCCCCCGGCCACACCGTGCAGCTGCGCTACCGCCTCACCAGCGATGGCTATCGCGAACACGTACAGACGGTCACGCCGTCCGACATCTGATCCATCGCCCTGTGAAAACCGGGGCTTCCGCCATTCCCAAAGTTAAGGATTGAAATGCATGAACAGAATCTACCGACGTCTATGGAATCGAGCCCGGCAGTGCTGGGTGGTTGCCAGCGAACTCACAAGTTCGCGTGGCCGTCTGATGGCATCGAGCGCGCTGTGTCTGCGGGTACCAGCGTCGCTGTTGGCCTTGGTCGCTACCAATGCGAGCGCAGCCACATTCAACGAGAGCTGTGACCCGCTCATTGCCGGCTACTATCAATGCACCCCATCGTACGCTCATGACAGCGAACGGGTGTATACCAAAGTAGGCGCAAACACCGCGTACGTCCTGATCACAGGTAACGGTACCGAGGTCAACGGCCAGTACTCCACACTGTTCGGCCACCGTGGAATCACCCGGGGGGATAAGAACGCCGTGTTTGGTTACGGTGCTGAATCGTCGCAGGGCTACAGCGCTACGTTTGGCGCTTTCTCCCGCACGAACGGCATTGGGGCCGTGGCTGTTGGCCACTACGCTCTCGCTGAGGGTGAAAATGCGATGGCTTTGGGTAGCGGTGCACGGACGGCGTCGGGCTCGGGGCTTGCCCGCATTGCGATAGGTGGCAATGCCTTCGCAGGCACCACTGGTTACACGGGCGCGATCGCACTGGGTGGTGGCGCGATCGCAAGTCATGACAGCATTTCGATTGGCTTCGAGGCCACGACGACTGCCGCCGGCTCGGTGGCGCTTGGCCGTGGCGCTTTGGCAAGCGAGGCCAATACGGTCTCCGTGGGCAACGCAAGTTCCAAGCGACGTATCGTCAATGTCGCTGATGCGCGTCTGAGCACCACCAGCACCGATGCGGTGACGGGTAAACAGTTGCATGCGACCAACCAGAATGTCGCCACTGCAACCAACACTGCCAACACAGCACGTACCACGGCCAACACCGCTAAAACCACCGCCGACAGTGCGCTGGCCAAGGCGAACCAAGCCACCGACCTGATCAGTCAGACGGCTGCAAATGGCCAGGTGCGATTGGGCGCGAACAACACCGGTACGGTCATCGATGTAAGCAACAAGAGCGGCGCCAAGCGCCGTATCCAGAACATCGACAATGGCGTGCTGAGCGCCGGTAGCACCGATGCTGTGACGGGACAGCAGCTGCATGCCACCAACCTGGGTGTCACCAAAGCGCAGTCAACTGCCGACGCCATCAGCACACGCCTCAGCGCAACGACGCTGGCCGTGGGCTCCGGCGCCAGCGCAGCGGGACAGTACGCCACCGCTACCGGGCACAACAGCAATGCCAGCGGCGAGCGTGCCTTTGCCGGGGGCGTGAACAGTGTGGCCAGCGGTGCCCATAGCAGTGCCATGGGGAGTGGTGCGAAAGCGACGCACACCAACAGCATTGCATTGGGTGCCGGTTCGGTCACGTATTCCAACAACTCGGTGTCGGTGGGCAACGCCACGACCAAACGCAAGATCCAGTATGTTGCCGATGGTGGCCTCAGCGCCGGAAGCACCGACGCGGTGACGGGCAGCCAGCTGTTTGCCACCAATCAGAACGTAGCCGCAGCCCAAAGCACGGCCACCGCGGCGCAGACGTCCGCAGCGGCAGCCAAGAGCAGCGCAGATACCGCGCTGGCCAAGGCAAATCAGCTGGGTGGTCTGGTGGGGCAGGCAGCCGTAAACGGCAGCGTCAGGCTCGGCGCCGAGAACACGGGCACGGCATTGGACGTTCGCAACAAGGCCAACGCCAACCGCACCATCAGCGGCGTAGCGGATGCCGGCTTGACCACCACCAGCACCGAGGCGGTGACGGGCCGCCAGTTGCATGCGACCAATACCCAGGTGACCACTGCGCAGAACACCGCCACCGCCGCGCAGACCGCAGCCACCGGTGCCAGAACCGTGGCTGACAATGCGCTGGCCAAGACAACCGCGCTAGATGGCCTGGTTCGCCAGACAGCCGCCAACGGCAGCGTGCGGCTGGGCGCAGAGAACACTGGCAATGTGCTGGACGTACGCAACAAAGCCAACGCCAATCGCACCATCAGTGGCGTAGCCGACGCCGCGTTGAGCGCCGCCAGCACCGAGGCAGTGACAGGTCGCCAGCTGCATGCAACCAATACGCTGGTCACCACCGCGCAGAACACGGCCGTCGGGGCAAAGACCACTGCGGATGATGCGCTGGGCAGGGCCACCGTTCTGAGTGGTCTGGTGGGCCAGGTCTCGACAAATGGCAACCTGAGGCTGGGTGCCGACAACACCGGCACCATTCTGGACGTAGCCAACAAGTCCGGCGGCAAGCGCCGCATCTACAACATTGCCAATGGTGTGCTCAGCGCGGGCAGTACTGATGCGGTGACCGGACAGCAGCTGCACACGACCAACACGAACGTGGAGACCCAGCGCCAGACGCTGGCCGCGCATTCGTTGGCGCTGTCGGATCAATCGGGCCTGATTGCCGGTAACCGGAGTGATCTGGATGCGCTGCGCAGTGAGTTCGACGACTTCGATCCGGATCTGGAAGGCGTGGTTAGGTTTGAGGTCGATGGTGCAATCGACTTGAATGGCGGAAAGGTTCGCGGCGTTGCGGCAGGGGATATCAGCTCGGCGGCGAGTACCGAGGCTGTGAATGGTGGCCAGTTGTTTGCGACGAATGAGCGTATTGCGTCGATGGAGCACGGTGGCCGATTCTTCAAGATTGGCACTGACAGTGAAAGCGAAGATGCGTCCGCTGGACTGTTGGGAGTTGCGATAGGTGAGTCAGCTAGTGCCTCCACCTCGAGTGAGGGCGGCACAGCTGTAGGGAGTTTCTCCAAAGCCCTAGGCACGAACTCTGTAGCGCTGGGCCGGGCCGCGATGGTGAATGAAGGTGCGACTGAGGGCTTTGCTCTTGGTGCTAGCTCTGGTGTGGAAGTCTCCGGCGGCGTGGCGCTCGGTGCACAATCGCAAGTGAAGGCCTCTGCCACAAACGGTGTTGCATTGGGCTACGCCTCGTACGCTGACGAGGCCAACACAGTATCCGTCGGCAGTATGTCTTTGAAACGCCGGGTTGTTAATGCTGAGCGTGGCAAGAGCGAGAGCGACGTTGCCACAGTGGGTCAGCTCAACGACTCTCTCGCCACTCTTGGCGGTGGTGCTCGAATGGACACCAACGGTAATGTCGTAGCGCCAACCTACTCCATTCAAGGTGCTATGCAGAGCAATGTCGGGGATGCACTAGCGGCCTTGGACAGCGCCGTCATCACTGGCGGTACCCGCGTAGCGCAGGTTGAATCACAACTCCGCTCGGTCTTCCAGGAAAGCCCCGCCCTCCGTTCCGACGGCCTGAACCAGCTCACCTTCACGGGCGCCAACGGCATGGTGCTCTCCAACGTCGCCAACGGTGCGATCGCCGCCGGCAGCCGCGACGCGGTCAATGGCGGTCAGCTGCATTCCCTGCAACAGCAGCTCAACGGCCGCGTGGATGGGCTGGAGCAACGCATCGACGGCCAGCCACAGTCGCGCGCACTCAGTGTGGCCTCGGTGGAAGCGCCGTCGGCTACGCCAGCACACTCGCCGGTAGCCGATGAGTCGGTCACGCCCCCCGTGGCAGACACCGGCGCTGCACCGCCGGTGGCCCCGCAGGCCAACAGCCCCAAGGCCGAATCGCCCACCCCGCAGGTCGATACCGCCGAGCTGGAAAAGATGCTGGCCCGTGCCAACGAGTACACCGATGACGCGATCAAAGGGGTCGAACAGCGCCTGGACAAGATGGACAAGCGCTTCAACCGGCTGGCGGCGATGAACAGCGCGCAGAGCGCGATGGCCATGAACACCGCCGGCCTGGCCACCTACAACCGCCTCGGTGCCGGCGTGGGCTACAGCGATGGCGAGTCGGCACTGGCGGTCGGCTATCAGCGGGTGCTCAACGATCGTGGCTCGGCCACCTTCAGCCTCAACGGGGCGTTCACCAACAGCGGTGAGCAGAGCGTGGGCCTGGGTGTAGGCATCGGCTGGTAATCGTCCCCTCGCATTGCAGCGAAACACCGGCACTCCCCGGTCCGTCATTGCGGACCGGGGAGTTTCTTTTTGTGTCGTGCCTTGCGGCCCCGGGCGGGCAGGTGCCACGCCGCCGTGGGCTCAGGTGCCGGGGTCCATCTGCGCCAGCAGGCGGTCCATCTCGTCCAGGTCCGCTGCGCCCGGGTCGCCGTTGATGGCATGGTGCTTCAGGCAGCCGTCGATCTGGTCCAGCGTGACCAGCGTGGCCGCATCCCCGACCATCGAGGCCGCCCCGCGGATGCGGTGGCTCATCGCCAGCGCCCGCCGCCATTCGTGGGCCACGATGGCCTCGCGCAGTGCGGCAATATCCCGGGGGATCTGCGTGCGATACACCGCCAGCACATCCAACGGCGTCGCCGCCGCCGGCCGCAGGGCCCTGGCCGGATTCATGGCCGTGCAGTGCGTGGCCACATCGAACGCAGGCCAGTCGATGGGCTTGCACAACGTCGCTGCGATGCCCGCGGCCCGGTAGCGGGGTGGACGGGTGACGTCGGGTGATGCCGAGATCGAGACCACTCGGGCGCCCAGCCACGCGCGCGTCCGCTCCAGGGCGCGGATCGCCTCGATTGTTTCCAGGCCGCTGGCATCCGGCAGTGCATCGTCCAGGGTGATCAGGTCGAAGGGGCCGGCCTGCGCCAGTTGCTGCAGTGCCTCATGGCGACTGGTGGCGCAGCGCACCTCGAACCCGCGCTCGCGCAGCCGGTGGCTGATGACGTCGGCGATCAGTGGCTGGTCTTCGATGACCAGGGCGCGCGCGGGCCGGTCGTTGTGGTCGGACAGGTGGCCGGGCAGGGCCGGCGCCGGCTCCGTGCGCCGCTGCGCGGGCAGGGAGGCGGTGAAGGTGGACCCCACGCCTGGTTGGCTGCGCACGGTGATCTGCCCGCCCTGCGCCGTGGCGATGCGGCGACACAGGGACAGCCCCAGCCCGGTCCCGCCGCGCTGCCGGCCGTCACGGGTGGTACTGAAGGCGCCGAAGATGTCGTTCAGATCTTCGGCGCTGATGCCTTCGCCGGTATCACTCACACGCAGCACCATCCGGCCGCGCTCGCCCACGCCTGCCTCGAATCTCAGGCGCACCGACACGGTGCCGGCATCGCAGAACTTCACGGCGTTGGAAATCAGATTGCTGGCGATGTGGCGCAGGGCGCGGGTGTCGCAGCTCGCGTGCTCCAGCACCGGCTGGTCGAGATCGAACAGCAGGGCGGTGCCCTTGGCCGCGGCCACCGGCCGGGATGCGCTCAGGCAGCCGGCCAGTACGGTGGCCGCGCCGGGCTGCCACTCCACGGGTGCATGGCTGTGGCGATCCAGGAACATGAATTCCAGCGCATTGGCCAGGGTGTGGTGCAGGGAAGAGGTGGCCGCGCGGGCGGATGCGATCACGGGCGCGGCGGCCGGGGTGGGGACGGTGGATTCAATCAGGTCGATGGCGGAAATGACCGAGGCCACGCCATTGCGCACTTCGTGATTGACCAGGGTCAACATGCGCGCCGTGCTGGCCTGCAGCGCCGCGGTCGCCCGCGCATTGCGGTAGGCCTGGATGATCACGAAGGCCGCACCAAGGATGGACAGCACCAGCACGATGATCGGTGTGCGATAGAAAGAGAGGACGGCACGGAGAGTGGGAGGCGAGCGATACAGGGCATCCATCCACCGGCCGACCAGATCCTGCTGGGTGTCCAGCGGCAACGAGCGGAACGCCTGATGGGCCCGTTCCATCTCGGCGGCGCGCGCAGGATGGGAGGCGACCCGGATTCGCACGGAGGGGCCATCGCTGGCCGGATGCACCGCCAGCGTGGTGCTGTTGCCCCGGCGTGCGAGTGGAATCAGGATGGCGTCCATGCCCAGCGCCGCGTCCACGGTGCCGCTGTCCACCGCGGCCACCATGTCTGCCGCGGCAGGCAGTGGAAACACCTCGATCGCGGCGTGGTGAGCAGCCAGATAGCCGTGGTACTCCCCGTTGCCGATCACGGTGACACGCTTGCCCTCCAGGGCGGACAGGGCCCGCACGGGGGAGCTGCTGCGGGTGAGCAGGACCGAGTCGCCGGCATAGAAGACCGGTGAAATCACCGTGGCCGTGGGCAACAGTGCCGTAGTGCCCGGCAGCGCGAACGCCAGCCCGTCCACCTCCTGCTGCGCAAGCAGGCCGAGTGCGTCGCTGAAGGTGGTGGCCCCGGCCACCTGGATCTTGATGCCCGAGAGCGCCTCCACCGCCTCCACGTAGGCACGTGCACCGCCCAGCGAGGAAGGCCCGCCCAGCCCGTACGGGCCGCCCAACTGCGGACCGGCGGCCAGCACGAAGGGCGGCTGCCGATCCGAATGAGCGGGGAACAGCGTGAGCAGCAGCGCCCCGGCAGCGAGGAGGATGGTCGCCAGCAGGCTGGCCTGCAACGCGACCCGACGTTTACCCGCGATGTTTTTCATGTAAGTACGCTCGCACCCGATCCACGCACAAGAACGGCACCGGCAAGGCGCCGACGGTGCTGTGGAAGCTGGTGCGCGCAGCCACGAATCCAGCCTTGCACGACACCAGGAGGCGCTCAATGTGCGTTTCCGACGATGGGGTGTCGTATCCGGCACGAGGCGCTGGGTCTGCCACCCGCCCGAGCTCGCCGACGCCCCGCAGGAAGCCGAGCCGGATGCCGACGGCACCCGCGTCAGAGAACTTGATGGCGTTGGAGATCAGGTTGCTGGCGATGTGATGGAGGGCGCGCGCGTCACACTGCGTGACCGCGGCGTCCGGTCCATCCAGGGCGAGGCTGAGGCCCACCCCTTTGGACAGTGCGAGCGGCCGCATCCCGGAGATGCACTCCTCCAGCACGGCCTGCGCGCTGTGGCTGGAGCGCTCGCAGCTGCGTTGCGAGGCCTCATGAAACATGAACTCCAGCGCGTTGGTCAGGGTATGGCGAAGTGCATCGGCGGCCGAGCGGGCGGAAGTGAAATGCTGCTCGCGCTGGGAAGGCGTCGGCTCGCCCTCGGCCAGGTCGATGGCCGATATCACCGCCGCGGCACTGTTGCGGACCTCGTGGTTGACCAGGGTGAGTACGCGTGCGGCCGCCGCCTGTCGGGCAGCGGTACGGCGTGCCTTGCGGTACGCACGGGAGATGCTGAGCAGAATGGCCAGCATCACCAGGCAGAACAGGATGATGGGGGTGCGGTAGTAAGTGGCCACCGCGCGCAGGGTCGGCGGGGCGCGATGGACCGCATTGAGCGTGCGCTCGAGGATGTCCTGATGGATGTCCGACGGCAGCGCGAGCAATGCCTGGTGCGCCATGCTGACCTCCACCGCGCGGTTCGGCACCGAGGCAATGCGCAGTTCCACCGGCGGACCATCGGGCGCGGCATGCACCTGCAGGATGGCGCCATGATCGCGCCGGGTAAGCGGAACCAGGATGCCATCGGCGCCGAGCGCCGCATCGGCCGCGCCGCTGTCCAGCGCGGCCAGCATGTCGGCGGGCGAGGCCAGCGGCAGGACCTCGATGTCCGGAAACGCGCTGGCCAGATAGGCGCGGTACTCGCCATTGTCGATCACGGCCACCCGCCGCCCGGCGAGCGCTGCCAGCGAGGTGTGCACGGAGGTGCGGCGCGTGACCAGCACCGAGGTGCCCGTATAGAACGGTGCGGAGATCACGGCCGAGGACGGCAGCAGGCTGCGCGTGGAGGGGAGCGAGAACGCGACGCCGTCTACCTGGCCGGCACGGAGCTGTGCCACGGCGCTTTCGATGGAGGGAGCGCGGCGCAACTCCAGCCGCACACCGGCGATGGCCTCCAGCGCTTCCATGTACGCACGCGGCCCACCCTGTGCGGCCGAGCCGCCCAGGCCTTGGGAAATGGCCATCTGCGGCCCGATGGCAAGGCGGAAGGTCGCGTGGCGCTGCGGCGGTGTGGCCAGGATCAGCAACACCAGGCAGACCGCCAGGACAACGATGCCGACAATCAGCAGGACTCTGCCGACGTTGGTGCGGGAGGATGCAGCGGTGTTCACATGGAGATCTCTCGAGTGGTCCCGTGATGGTCCGTGGCGGTGCAGGAACAAAGGGGTGCAGGTACGGCGCCGGGCGCGCGATACATCGCCGAGGACTCCTGGAAGCTGGAACGCCACGCTCCGTCGGGAGCGGGTGCACGATCGGACGACGCCTCAGAGGCGGTAGGCCATTGCGGAAAACATGCTCGACAGAGATACACGCGGCGACGCGGCGGCGGTATGCAACAAGTACGAAAGCGCCGATGACCGTCTGAAACTGAGGCATGGCGCAGCTTCCGTCCCGGCGGCGGCAGAGACGCGGCGAGACTGTGCACACAGGTGCAGCGCGCTGCAAAACTCGCCTATACAATAGGGAGGGCCTATCGGCAACGAATGAATGTCTCCATCCGCTGGACAGGGAAGATGCCGCAGAGAGCCATCGTGAGGTCTGTAGTTTTTCATCGGGATGACACCGGTAGGTCGAATGCTGTCGATCTGCCGGTCGCTGCACACGCCTGAATCGCCGCCGCCGCCCTTACTGACACCGTTCCTGCTGGAGCTCGACGTTGCCACGACCTTCGATTGCCCACCGCTACCGCATCGCGCTGGAAGGGCGGGCGCCCTTCGTCACGCTCACGGCGATAGCGGTGCTGGGCGTTACCCTGCTGACTGCACAGGCGATGTTGGTGCAGCGCGACCGCGCGGTGCTGGATGCCTATGCCGACCGCCTGCTGCTCCAGGCCGAATCCGTGGCGGCCGCCTCTTCGCTGACGTTGGAGCACGCGGACGCGCTGACGACCGCGCCCTGCACACGCGAGGATCTGGCTGAACTGCGGTTGCTGGCGTTCAAGTCGCGCTATGTGCGCGATGTCGGCCGGTTGCATGAGGATCGGCTGATCTGCTCGGCCGCGTGGGGCATCCTCGCCAATCCCGCACCGATGCCCGAACCGGACCGTCGCGTGCGCGGTTACCGGCTGTGGGGCGGCGTGTCGGGGATTGTCGATGCGCGGGTTGCCGCCGACATGTCGGCCAAGGGCGATGTGATCGTGACCACCTCACCCAGCGCCTTTGATCGGGTGGACCAGGTGGAGCGGGGCATGGGCGCCCTGGTGCTGACCCGCGATGCGCGGCATGTCTTCCAGCGCTTCGGCGACGTGACCTCGCTGGATCCGTTCCGCGAGGAATCCTGGGTAGATCTCGGCAGCACGCGGCATTCCCGGCGCTGCAGCAGCACGTTCGATATCTGCGTGGCGGCGCGGGCGCAACAGTCGAGCCTGTTCTCCGAGTCGCCGTGGATTCTGATCGGCCTGTGCCTGCTGGGCGGATTCGCCGGCAGTGGCCTGGGGCTGCTGATCAGCGCGTACCAGCGTAACCGCGGCTCGCTGCCGAAGCAGTTGGAACGTGCGATTCTCGGCGATGGCCTGACGCTGGTGTATCAGCCGCTGCGGGCATTGGCCGACCGGCGGCTGGTCGGCGTGGAAACGCTGTCGCGCTGGCGCAATGAGCAGGGCGAACAGGTGCCACCGGATACATTCGTGCCGATGGCCGAACACCAGCGGCTGGGCGGCGCACTGGCGCGACAGGTGGTGCGCAAGGCGCTGGCCGAGCTGGGCGACCGGCTCCGCGCGGACCCCGCGTTCTACGTCAGCTTCAACGTTTCGGCGACGGACGTGATCGATGCGGAGTTTCGTGCGTACTTGAACAGCGCCACCGCGCAGAGCGGCGTGGCGCGGGAGCAGGTGGTGCTGGAGATCACCGAACGCTCCACCACACGCCATAGCGATCTGGCCGATGGCATGGCGCGTCTTCGGAAGGATGGGTACCCGTTCTACATCGATGACTTCGGCACCGGCTATTCCAATTTTGCGTACCTGGCCGAACTGCCACTGGATGCGATCAAGATGGATCAGCGCTTCACCCGTGCGATCGGTACCGGCTCTGCCATCAGCCAGATCATCGAGGCGATCTGCACGATGACGCGCACGCTGGAGATCGGGCTGGTGGTGGAAGGGGTGGAGACCGAAGAGCAGGCGCAGGTGATGTTCGAACTGATGCCGTCGGCGATCGCGCAGGGCTGGTTGCTTGGCCGCCCGGTGGAGGTCGACGCGCTGCCTGTGGAGTGAACAATCAGGTCTTCTCTCACCGTCGTCACGATGATTCCACGCAGCGCTGCCCGGGAAGAACCTAAGCTTGAGCCTCCCCAACACGATGTTCCCGCGACCATGACTACTGCACTGCATGATCTCGACGCGCTTGAACCTATCGATATCGATGGGCTGAAGGCACAGGGCGTGCCACCGGTCGCTCAGTATCTGGTGGATCAGGACAAGTTTGTCCTGCTTGGCGGCAAGCGCGGCATCTACCGCCTGGCCGGTACGGAGACCATCTGCTACTTCACCAGCCTGGACCAGCTTCGCCTGCACCTGCTGGGCCAGTCACTGACCCGCCTGACGGTGGAGTTGGTCTAGCCGCAGCGTCCTGCTGCGCGCTTAGACGCCGCCCTGCCTGGGCAATGGAGCGGGTACGTTCAGTTGCCCACCGGCGGCGACATAGGCAGCCAACGCCTCACCCTGGCTGAGCAGGTGACGATTCATCATCTGCTCGGCGGCTTCGGCATCCCGGTTGCGGATGCAGTCCATCAACGCCCGATGCTCGGCCAGTGACTGCGCCATGCGCCCGGGGGTCAGCAGCTGACGCCCGCGGTGCATCTTCAGGATGCGATGCAGATCATGCGTGACCCGGATCAACCACGGATTACCGGCATGCGTCTGCAGGCTTTCGTGGATCAGATAATTGTTGCGGTAATACTCGGCCAGATCGCCGGCCGCCGCAGCTGCCTCCATCGCATCATGCAGGGCCTGCAGCTGCTCCACGCCTTCATCGTCGACGCGCTTGACCGCTTCATGCACGCAGCGGCCTTCCAGCATGGCCATCACCGGGAACAGCTGGTTCAGATCTTCCAGCGTGAGCCGGGTGACGCGGCTGCCACGCCCGGCATCCAGCTGCACCAGACCTTCGGCCGCCAGCAGCTTCAGGCTCTCGCGCAGTGGGGTCCGGCTGATGCCGAGTTCTTCGGCGAGCATCGGCTCATCGATCCACTCACCCGGCGGCAGCTCGTAGTCATAGATCTTCTGGCGCAGGCGTTCGGCCACTTCTTCATACAGCGGCACGCGTTTCTTCGACAGGCGGGGACCAGGGGCCAAGGGCATGGCAGGGCTTCATGTGCAGGTGTGCAACATTCTAACGGGTCACGGCGGGCCTGCCGGAGCAGGCCAGCCGTGGGTTCACATCCAGCCAGGCACCACGAACAGCAGCCATGCCAGCAATGGACCAAAGGCAACCACCAGACCGCTGTAGACCAGGAAGCGGCGGAACAGGGCTTCGCGCTCTTCCTTCGCCGCCGAGGCCACGACCAGCGCACCGTTGGTCGAGAACGGACTCACGTCCACCACGGTGGAGGAGATCGCCAGGGCGCAGATCACACCGGCAGCGCTCAGGTGCCCCTGCATCAGGAACGGCACTGCCAGCGGAATCGTGGCGCCCAGCACGGCGGCCGAGGAAGCGAACGCCGACACGATGCCACCGACATAGCAGACCAGCAGCGCACCCAGCAGCGGAATGCCGATCGCACCCACGCCGTGCCCGATGTAGTCCACCGCACCGGCCTGCTGCAGCACGGCCACGTAGGTGACCACGCCGCTGATCAGCAGCACGGTCGACCAGCTGATGCCATCCACCGCACCCTTCTGCGAGTTAGGCGAAAGCAGGGCCAGCACCACCGCGACGGTAATCGAGACCAGGCCGACGTTGAGGTTGTAGACCAGCGCGGCGATCCCCAGGCCGAGCAGGCCGATCAGGGTGAACACGCGCTCGCGATTGATGCGCACGTCATCCAGCGCGTCCGGATCATTGGAGAGCGTGCCGCCCCCGGCCGAGACCAGCGCGCCGTGACCTTCGATTGCAAACTGGCGTGAGGAGGCCTGGCTGCCGGCGATCAGCGGTTCGGTCGCGGTCGGTGCACGACGCATCAGAGCCAGCCCGCCGAAGGCGAAGAAGCAGATGATGCCCATCAGCAGGTTGAAGCCCAGGCTGGTCAGGAACACCGCCATTTCTGTGACTTCCAGACCCGCCTTCTGCACCACCTGGTTGGTGATGCCGCCATAGACGCTGATCGGCGAGAAACCACCGGCCTGCGCGCCATGGATCACCAGCAGGCCCATCATCAGCGGGTTGATCTTGTACTGCTTGGCAAAGCGAAGCGCGACCGGGCCGATGATGGCCACGGCTGCCGGGCCCAGCGCACCGAACGCGGTCAGCACCGCGGTCACCACGAACATCACCCACGGGATGGCCACGATGTGGCCGCGCACCGCTTTGACCGCCCAATGGACGAGCAGGTCGATGGTGCCGTTTTTCTGCGCGATGGCGAACAGATACGTGATGCCGACCAGGGTCAGGAACAGGTCGCCCGGGAACCCGGCCAACACCTCCTTGCCCTCCATCCCGACGAACAGGCCGCCGATGATGAAGGCCAGCGCGAAGGCGACTGCACCCATGTTGATGGGCAGCGCAGTGGCCACGATGAACATGATCACCAAGCCGATGATCGTTGCGATTTGCGGACTCATGCGCCCTCCCGAGACACTTGATACGCGTGCAGCATGATGGCGACCCGCCACCTGGGGTTTACGTGATGCAACCCTTACCGGCGATCCCTCATGCGCGTGCGCATGCGCGGTCCACCCACTCCAGTACGCCCTCAAGCGTCTGGAAATCCTCCACGGAACGGGCCTCGAGCTGCGGATGCAGCTCCCGTGCGCGACGACTCAACGCCGCGCCCGGCCCCAGTTCCAGAAATACCCGGCCACCACGCTCGACCGCCTGCTGCAGCACCGTCTGCCACTGCAGCGGTTGCGCGATCTGGGCCGACAACGTGGCCACGACGCGCTCGACATCGCCGACCAGGCGGCCATCGATACCGGCCAGCAGCCGCAGCTGGGGTGCGCGCAGCGCGACGGAGTGCAGCAGGTCCTCGAAACCCTGCGCGGCGACGGTCAGCAGCGGTGTATGCGCCGGCACGCAGACCGGCAGCGACACCACCCGCGCACCGCTTGCCGCGGCCTCGGCCGAGGCGGCCTCGAGTGCGCTTCGTCCACCGCCCAGGACCACATGGTCCGGGCCGTTGACGATGGCCAGGAAAATGCCGTGCGCCGCGCACAGGCGTGCGATGCGGACATCGTCCAGCCCTATCACGGCCAGCAGCCCGGCATCGTCCGGGGTTGCTGCGTCCATCAGGCGCGCACGCTTGCGTGCCAGCCGCAGGCAGGTGGCCGTATTGACACTGCCGGCCACCGCATGAGCAGCCAGTTCGCCCGCGCTGTAGCCCGCTACGGCGGTGATGGCGGGCAGGGCGTTGCGCAGCGCCGCCCAGTGCGCGAGCGCGGCGGTGCAGACCAGCGGTTGTGCCAATGCATTGCGGAAACGCGTCGTGTCGGCAGCGATCTGTTCGACGGGCGTGCCGAGCAATTCACCAGCCAGATCCAGCACTGGCTGGGCCAGCGGATTGCCGCGCACCCGTTCGAACATGGCCGGGTGCTGGCCGCCTTGGCCGGGGCAGAGCAGGACCAGGCTCATGCACCCTCCTGCTGGTGCAGGAACCAGGCGCAGGCGAGCAGATCGGCGCTGCCACCCGGGCTCAGGCGCTTGGCCTCGAAGGCGTCGCATACCGGCCCGAGCCGTGCCCGCCAGCCGGGCTGCAGGGCGCCGCCCTCGGCGAGGAAGCGACGTGCCTGCTGCTGCGCGAAGGCCAACCCACGCTCGCCACCGCGATGCAGCAGGTTGAGATCGGTGGTGACCGCGATGAGCGACATCAGCGTCTGCACCATCGCCGCCTGGCGGTCCTGCGTGGCACGCAACGCGGCCTGCAAGGTGGGCAGGGCGACGTCGCGCAACAGCGGGAAGCCCTGCGCGGCCTGCTCGCGGACACCGGCAACGCCATGGCGCTGGCGGGCACGCTGGCCGGGGCTGTCGCTGTTCAACGGTGCGGTGAGCAGCGCGGGTGCCCAGTAATCGCGTACGGCCTGGCATACCTCGATGCCCTGGGGGCGCGTTCCGGCGGCGTGCCGAAGCCGCGCGGATGCCGCGACCAGCAGCCCCAGACTGAAAATGGCACCGCGGTGGGTATTGACGCCGCCGGTGGCGCGCACCATGGCCGCTTCGGCGTCGATGCCATACGCGCGCAGGTCTTCAAAGGGCGTGCCATGCGCGCCAGCGGCAGCGACGGCCACGAAGTAGCCGCGCAGGGCGAACAGGCTGCGCAGGAAGGTGCCCGCGTCCATGTCCTGGTGGCTGCCCTGGCTCCAGGGCGTCACCAGGCCCGGCTTGGGCGCGCAGGCCAATTCTGCATGCAGGCTGGTGATCGCCAGCCGACCCAAACGATGCGCCGCCGCCGTGGGGAAAGGCGGGACTGCCGGAACGGAGTGCAGAACAGCGCTCATGCGACGGCCTGTAGCGAAAGCAGCGCGTCGCGCGGTGACAGCCAGCAGGCGTCACTGGTTTTGACCATCACCCGGGTGGCGCCGCTGGCGTACTCACGCCAGCTCACGGCACGCTCGCCCGGAAAACGCAGTTCGCCATCGATGCGCAGCCGGTGGTCGCGTTCCCAGCGCTGCATGCGGGTGGCCAGCCGATCCGCCTGAACGTGATCAGCCACCTCCCAGAGCAGATCCAGGTCCGAGGTGGCCTGCAGATAGGGCAGGCCCGTCAGGCTCTGCCAGGCAAAGCTGCCGAACACGCGTGGCGGCATGTCCAGCGCGCTGGTGTCGGCCAACAGCAGGCGCACCTCGTCACGCCACGGTGCGGCAAGGCCTTCGATTACGTCGGCCAAGGCCGGTGGCGGTGTGGTGCGCAGCACATGGCATGCTTCGATGCGCAGCGACAGCCGTTGGCGTTGCTCTGCCAACGGCAACGGCACGCCCAGCCGCAGCTGATCGCCATCACTGGCCGGATCGCGTCGCGCCACCACGAACGGCAGGCGCGCCTCGGCCCACGCCCGCAGGCGCGCCTCCGCGCCCGTGGTCAGCACCTGCCACGGCGCTTGGTGATCGAGCCAGACCAGGTCGTGGCGGCGCATGGTTCAGGCCTCGCCCGCGGCCACGGCAGCGGCGACATCGCGCGCCAACAGGCGGCCACCACGCTCGGCGCCACGGTCGCGGCGTTGATCGCCGGTGATGGGTGCGGTGAGCGCATCCACCAACGCCTGCGCGAGGTCGCCCTCCCAGACGGCCTCCACGGCGCCCATGCTGGCGTAGTTCTCCACGCCCGGCGCGAACACCGGCGAGCTTTGACTCAGTGCCTGCAGCTTCTCCAGCGGTTGTTTGGTGACGCGGGCCATCGCGCGCAGGTCCATCACGCGCACCTGCGCTTCGGGCAGGGCGAAGATGCGGTCGGCCATCAACCCGAACGACAGGAAGCCGCCGCTCACGGACTCGCCATACACCAGACTGACCAACGGCGCGCCGCGGCGGCGGGCCAGATCCAGCGTACCTGCCAGATGCGCGAAGTAGCTGTTGATGCCGAGCATTTCATCGCGCCGTGCCAGACGCTGGCCGGCGGTATCGACCAGCATCACGATTGGCCGTTGCGGATGTGCGCGGGTGCTGGCGAGCACGGTGTCGGCGAGCGCCAGTGCGTGATCGACCCCGACCTCCAGCTTGTTGGCGGTGCCGATGATGGTGACATCGCCAATGGCGGTAGTTGCGGTGCCGCCCAGTACATCGCCTTCGCGGGTGACCGCGTGGCCGAGCGGGAACAGGGCATCGAGCAGTGGCGTCAGTTCCATGGCAGGCTCCGGTCCTTGACGGCATCAAGGAAGTCAGCGGTTTCCAGCAGCGACAACTGCTCGGCATCGGCAATGCCCTGCAGGCGCCAGACCTCCAGCCCATCACGGCAGCCGCCGTAAGCGGTGATTCGCGCAGCAAGCCGGGCGTGCGCCTGATCAATCGCGTCCAGCGGATCCTGCGGCTCGGCATGTGCGGCTATCAGCGCCGTTGCGGCATCCCCGAATGCCTCGATGCTGTCGGGCACCAGCTGCACGGCATCGCCGATGAGATAGCGGTGTTTGCCGCCGGTCACGCGCCACACCAGGGCACGGTCACGCGAGTCGAACTCCTCCACGCCACGGACGGTTTCGATTACTTCCGGGCCGGACAGCGAGAGACGACCCTCTTCGGACATCACCACCGCCGTGCAGCAGCGGGCGACGATGCCCATGCCGCCGAACGCACCGTTGCCGCTGCCAATCAGCGCGAACACGGGAATCCCGGCGGCGCGCGTGACGAGCACCGCACGCATGATTTCGGAGATGGCGATCAGGCCGGCGTTGGCTTCATGCAGGCGCACGCCACCACTGTCGAGCAGCAGCAGCACCGCATCAGGGGGCACCGCAACGGCGCGTTCCAGCAGGCCGGTGAGCTTGGCGCCGTGCACTTCGCCCACGCCGCCGCCCATGAACTGGCCCTGCTGCGCGGCGATCAGGACACTGCGGCCGTTCAAGCTGCCCGCACCGACCACGATGCCGTCATCGAACGCACCCGGCTGATCCAGCTGGGCCAGATGTGGGCTGATGATGCGGCGGGCCGGACCCACAAATTCCGTGAAGCTGCCCGCATCGAGCAGGCCGTGGATACGCTCGCGGGCATCGGCCTCGTAGAAACTGTGACTGCTCACGGGGCGCCTCCTTCCTGCAGGGTTTCCAGCGCCTGCTGCAGGCGCAGGCTGACCACCGCCGGTGTCGCGCCGGCATCGTTGATCGACAACCGCACGTTGCGCAGCGGGTGGCGTGCGGCGAAGTCGGCCAGCACCGCCTGCCAGATGGTGTCGAAGCCGGTGGCCGAGGTGATCACCTCGATCTCCATCGCACCGTCCAGCGGGGTGGGTTCGATCAGCACTTCCAGATTGCCCGAGGCGACCACGCCGACCAGCGCGTGATGGCCGCGATCGGTGAGGTCGTGCTGCCCGGGGAAGCGATAACGCAGGGTTTCCATGGCGTGCCCCTTACCAGTTGCGGAAGCGTTTGGGCGGGTTGTACAACCCACCGGACCAACGCACGAGATCCTTGACCGAGCGCGCGGCAAGCAGGTCGCGGCTGGCATCGCGGGTGCAAATGCCGAGGTCTTCCGGGCGGCGGATGATGCCGCGATCGCGCAGGTTCTCCACCATCGCGCGGTCGCGGCCCAGGCCGACCGCGGTGTAGCCAGCCACGCCACGGATCGCCTGTTCGCGTTCCTCCGGGCTGCGGCACAGCAGCAGATTCGCGATGCCTTCTTCGGTCAGCACGTGGGTGACGTCGTCGCCGTAGATCATCACCGGCGGCAGCGGCATCTTCGCGCGCTCGGCCAGATCCCAGGCATCCAGGCGATCCACGAAGGCCGGTGCCATGTGCTCGCGGAAGGTTTCCACCATCTGCACGACCAGCTTGCGCCCGCGCGGCATCTGCCCCGGCAGTGCAGCCTCCTGGCCGGCCTTGAGCCAGGCCGGGCTGGCGTGGCGGCGGCCGCGTGCATCCGAGCCCATGTTGGGCGCGCCGCCGAAGCCGGCGATGCGGTCGCGGGTGGCGGTGGAACTGTTGCCCTGCAGATCGATCTGCAGCGTGGAGCCGATGAACATGTCGCACGCATACAGGCCGGCGGTCTGCGAGAACGCGCGGTTGGAGCGCATGCTGCCGTCGCTGCCGGTGAAGAAGACATCGGAGCGCGCCTCGATGTAGCGCTCCATGCCCAGCTCCGAGCCGAACGAATGCACGGATTGCACGAAGCCCGATTCGATCGCCGGGATCAGCGCCGGATGCGGATTGAGCGCCCAATGCGTGCCGATCTTGCCCTTCAAGCCCAGCGATTCGGCATACGTGGGCAGCAGCAGCTCGATCGCCGCGGTATCGAAACCGATGCCGTGGTTGAGGCGCTGCACGCCGTACTCGGCGTAGATGCCCTTGATGGCCATCATCGCCATCAGCACCTGGATCTCGGAGATCTGCGCCGGGTCGCGGGTGAACAGCGGCTCGATGTAGTTCGGGCGCGGCGCCTCGGTGACGAAGTTGACCCAATCGGCCGGGATATCGACGCGGGGGAGGGTGTCGACGATTTCGTTGACCTGCGCGATCACGATGCCGCCACGGAACGCAGTGGCTTCGACGATCACGGGGGTGTCTTCGGTGTTGGGGCCGGTGTAGAGATTGCCGTGGCGGTCAGCGGCCTGCGCCGCGATCAGCGCGACCTGTGGAGTCAGATCAATGAAGTAGCGGCCGAACAGTTCCAGATACGTGTGGATCGCCCCGATCTCGATACGGCCCTCGGCGACCAGATTGGCCAGCCGGCCGCTTTGCGGGCCGGAGAAGGAGAAGTCCAGGCGCTGGGCGATGCCGCGCTCGAAGACATCCAGGTGCGAGGGCAGGGACAGCACGGACTGGACCATATGCAGGCCGTGGACCTGCGCGGGATCGAGCTGGGCCAGGCACTCAGCGAGGAAATCGGCCTGCTTCTGGTTGTTGCCTTCCAGGCAGACCCGGTCGCCCGGCTCGAGCACGGTGTGCAGGAGCTGGCTGACATCGGCATGCGGCACCAGGCGCCCAAATCCGGCGTCGGTGGCCCGCTGCAGCCTTGCCTGGCGGCGATCCGCAAGCGTGTTCCAGTCTCGAGCCATGTGGCGCCTCTTCATAATTACGCTGTAATTACAAAGCTACCACCGCGATTTGGCGGGGACAAGAGGGGGCGTGAAGATCAAGGCTGGGGCAAGCGCATTCAGGTAGAGTGGTCGGAGAACGGGGTGACGGGAGTTTCAATCCATGTGGCGACAACTTGGGGCGTTGCTTCTGGTGTTGGCATTGGTATTCGGGGCCGCGTACTTCCTGGGCATCTCAGTAGTGGCTCGAAGTAATTTTGAATTCGACACAAGCGACGTGCTGTCCTCGGCTGCCGGCATGTGGTTCGCGCTGTTTGGCGGGCTTATCGCAAGGCAGTACCGGTTCGCGATCATCGTCGGCGTGCTGTACGTCTGTCTCTGGGGAATGGCGGCTTACTTCGTCAACGCGGGAACCCAGGCAGGCTTCCTGCCAATCTTCCGCATCAATGCACCGAACGTCGTGGTGTCCGTCCTGAGTGGCATGGCGGGCGCATGCGTTGGCGTGTTTGTTCGAAGCGGGCCACGGCGCGCCGAAGCGGAGGTCCATTCTGAACCATGACATTTGACGAGGCAGTGCCCGCTCCTAAGCCTGCTCCGCGATCATGAACCCAAGCAGTCCTGTGCCTGCACTTGATCGGCGCTGGTTTTGATACCTCATCCCTGGATTCTGCGCTCACAGGTTAATGAGAAACCTCAGTTTGCTGCCTTGCCCGCACGTGGCCGCCGCGGCTTCGCCCCCCGCGGCACGACCTTCGGTGTCGCCACAAGCACGCCCCACTGATGCAGGTGCTCCATGCCGGACAGCGCATCCAGGTACGCCATGAAATGCGTCAGGTAGCCGGACGAGGTCTCTTTCATCAGCGTCAGCGCGCGATGGACCAGCACGCCGGAATTCAACGGCCCGCCATTGGTGGGCATCTGGGCCAGAGATTCCTTGAGCTGGCTCGCATTGCGCAGCTTGGCCCACGTCGCACGGACCTCGCCCAGCACCGGCAATTCCGGATACGCAGCATTGTGCTGCCCGGTCAATTCCGTGACCAGCGCCTGCAGGCCAGTACGGCCGCATGACAGGCCCGGTTCGGAGGGAACCGATGCCGCTGCCCCGGCAATCCGCTGAACGTAATCTGCCACCAACGCATCCAGCTTCGCCTGCAGCAGCGCCCGCACCTCGCCCTCATGTGCCTGCGCGCGGGCATGCAACGCCTCGATGACGGCAAAGCGCGTGCGGTCTATCTGGTCGAGCTTGTCCGCTCGCCAGTTTTCGAGGATCCCATCGGTTGCGGCAGGATTACGGGACATCCGCAGCCTTGCTCGCCTTGGGCTTGGGAATCGGCGCAATCTCAACACGGCGATTCTTCGCGCGGCCTTCTTCGTCTGCGTTGGAACTCACCGGCTGCTCGGAGCCAAACGCCGCGGCAAACACCGCATCCGACGGCACGCCCTCGGCGATCAGGGTGCGGGTCACGGTCAACGCACGCTCGGCAGAGAGTTCCCAGTTGTCGGCGAAGCGCCAGTTGCCATCGCGCACCTGCTGGTCGTCGGTGAAGCCGCTGACCATGAGGATTTCCTCGCGCGAGGCCAGGTAGCCCTTCAGCGGCCCGGCCAGGCTCTTGAGGACGTCGACGCCCTCGGGCTGCAGCGTGTCCGAGTTCAAGGCGAACAGCACATTGCCGCGGATGCCGATGCGGCCATCCACCAGCGTCACGCGCCCGGCCGCGAGCGGGCCGGCCAGTGCCTGCTCCAGCGTCTGTCGACGCTGTACTTCGGCCTGGCGCTGCTTGACCTCTTCATCCAGCCGGTTGGTCAACTCCAGTTGCAGCGCAACCACGCCGACCAGGATCAGCACGAACGCGCCGAGCAGCACCGACATCAGGTCGCCGAAGGCGGCCCAGATCGGGGCGCCTCCGTCGGCCTCGACTTCGATCTCGTCGCTCATGCCGAGGCGGCTCCGGCCTTGCTGCTGCGGCGGCCGGCCAGCTGCTGCAGCTCATCGATGATCTGCTTCTGCGAGAGCACACTGAGGTCGATGACCTCGCGTGCCTGGGCCACGTAATAGGCCAGCTGCTCGTCACTGCGAGCCAGCGAGCCATCCAGCGAGGCGGCGATCTGGGCCAGGCGCTCATTGAGGCCATCGCTGGCGGTGCCGAAGGACTGCACGGCGCTGCCGAGCGCGTCGGCCAGGCTCGCCACTTCCACCGCACTGCCGGTGACCTGCGCGGCCACGCTGCCCAGCTTGCCGGTCTCGGCTTCAATGTGATCGGTGAAGCGGGTGCCGACCCGGTCCAGCAGCTCGGCCGAGGTCGATACCAGTGCATCGACGGCGACGCGCTGTTCGTTGGCGGCGTGGTTGACCGCATCCAGCAGAGTCTCCACGGTCGCCAGCAGGCGGCTGCGTTCTTCCAGCGTGGCGGTGTCGCGGACCAGGCTGTCGGAGAGTTTGCTGCGCAGCTCGGCCACGACATCGGCCGCGGCTTTGGGCGCTTCCGAGGCCGCCTGGACCAGGCGCGAAATCTCGCTGATCGTCTCGCTGGCGTGCGCCTGGGCCTGCTGGGTGATTTCGTTGGCGGTGCGGGCAAGGGTGTCGCAGATTTCCTGCTGGCGGCTGGCCACGCTGGCGCCGGTCTGCTCCCAACGCTCGCCGAGGCTGGCGCTCATGCCGGTGAAGGCGTCGGTCCACACGCTCAGGCGCTGCTGATCGCGTGCTTCCAGCGCATCCTGCAGCTGTGCATGCGACTGCTGCATCGCATCGCCCAGCGACACCGCCTGCGCCTGCAGCGTTGCGGCGGCGGCATCCAGCGCCTGTTGGTGACGCTCGCTCAGTGCGGTTGCGGCCGCATCCTGGCGGGCCAGGGCCTGCTGCCATGCCTCGGCGATCTGGGCGGTGGTGGCGTCCATGCGGCTGCCGACCGCGTCGATCAGACCGGTGGCCCGGGCGTCATGCGTTTCGGTAAAGCTGGACAGCGCCGTGCGCAGGTCGCCGGTGAGCGCCGCATGGGTCTGCTGCTGCGCAGCCTGAGCCTCCTGCCAGCGCTGCGCGGTCGCGTTGAGCTCGGTCGAGACTGCTTCAAGCAACGCGCTGGAGCGCTCGCCATGCTGCTCGGCGAACTGCGCCAGCGCGCTGCGCAGCTCGGCCGCCATGGCTGCATTGGTTTGCTGCTGTGCGGACTGGGCAGCCTGCCAACCGTCAGCAGTGCTGACCAGCTTCGCGGAGACCGCGTCGAGCAGGCCAAGCGCGCGTTGATCGTGCTGCGCGGCGAATCCGTCCAGCGCGGCCCGCAGGTCGGTGGTCAGTGCGGTGTTGGTCTGCTGCTGGCCGTCCAGCGCGGCCTGCCAGGACGCGGCGGTGGCGGTGCGGCTGGCGTCGAAACCCTCGGTCAAGCCGGTCAGCTGGCGCTGTACCGCCGCGGTCACAGTCTCGTGCATCGCGGCGTTGGCACGTGTAATGCCGGCCAGCGTGGTGTCCATCACCGGCTGCAAGGCAGCACCTACGGCGCGTGCGCTTTCGGTGACGCTGTCCTTGAGCGCCTGCTCGATGGCGGCGGTCAGGCGGGCATATTCCTCGTCGGCCTTGGCATGGAAACTCTGCTGGTTCGCCAGCAACCGCTCGCCCGAGACGTTGCTCTGCTGCTCGATCGCGGTGGTCATGGCCTGCAGCCGTTCCACCAGCGCCGGCATCAGTTCGGCCTGCTGCTGCAGCAACCGGAAGGCCTCATTGCGCTGCCAGGACTGCGAATGCGTGTGCAGGGTGGTCGCGATCTCCACGTCCAGCCGCTGCACCGCTTCCAGCCGCTCGCGCCGGCACAGGGCCGAAAGAAGGCCGAGCATGGCCGAGGTGGCGACACCTGCGATCGAGGTACCAAACGCGACCGCAAGGCCTTCCACCGGCGCACCCAGCGAACCGCGGATCGCCTGCAGGTCGGTCGCGCTTTCCAGCGCGAGGCCGGTACCGCGCAGCGTCGCCATCATGCCGAGCAGGGTGCCGAGCATGCCCAGCAGCACCAGCAGGCCGACCAGATACGGGGTCAACACCGGGCCGGGCAGGGCGACGCGCTCACCTTCCACGCGCAGCCGAACGGCATTGCGCAGGCTGGGATGCAGCTGCCCCAGCCAGGTGGCGAGCCCGGCGCTGGCGGTGCCGGCACTGGCGCTGGCGGAGGCAAGCGAAGCGGTGGCCTGTCGGTAGCGATACAGCTCGAGGCCACCGGCAAGGTAGCAGACGGCGATCAGCAGGGCGACAGCGAAACCGACCGGATTGGTGGTGGCATAGCCCGCCCCGATCCAGCACACCGCAACAAGGCCAAGCAGGAAAACAACGTAGTGAAGACTGGTTCTGAACATGACGTCCCGGTTAGTGGGTGCGAAGCGCTGCAAGCAGCCCTTCTATCGGTTGAAAACGAACATCCAGCTCGGCCAGCAGCAGGCTCTGCATGTCACGGCGGAACACCTCGAGCCAGGCATCATCACTGCCGGCCTCGCGCAGGCGCTCGAAATGCACGCCGAGCAGGACAGGCACCTTCGCGAGCAGGCTGTGCTCGCGCGCGCTCAGGGTCTGCTCCATCAGCGCATCGACTTCGGCGAGCCTGGCCATCCCGGGCGAGATGCGGGTCAACATGTCGCGCAAGCGTCCGCGTAGACGGCTGGTGTCCCGGAGCATGGCCCGCTGCAGCGCCAAATAGCGCTCGCGGAACACGGTGTATTCAACAGTGCCGTCGGCCCTGTCGCCTGCCAGCCCCTGGCGAGGGTGTTTGGCGCCCTCAGGTTCCTGAACAATGGTCGCCTCCAAAGCAGCGCGGATCCGCTGGCACTCGGCATCCTCGTCGGCATCGAAGTCCGGGCCCTCCACGGCAGGGGGGAGACGGCCATCGAGCGCCTTGGACAGGGTCACCGCCCGCGTCCAGTCCACCCACTCGCTGAGTCGGTCGGACAGGGCAGGCCCCCCCGAGGACAGGTTGCTCTCAGCAAGGCGGGCCAGCAGCCGGATGAAGGCCGGGCCCGGGACAGGCGTCCGTTGCGCGGTTTTGGCCATTGTTCCGGTTAAAACGGCGAATTTTACACCTGAAGCGGCTCGCGCTGCTGGCGCGGGCGTTCATACGGGCCGGCTGCGGTGGGGCATCGCGTATCATCGCCAAGCGCTCTTTCCTGCATCGAACCATGTCGCTCCCCTCGTCGCTGCACCCACCGATCGGCCCGGTCACTCCGAACCCGGCCGCTGCAGATGATGGCGATGCCCTGCGCTTCTGCACCACCTGCGCGTTCTCGGATGCCTGCACCTCGCAGGGGTACGACAAAACGGCCTTGTCGGAGCTGCACGTCCTGGTCGACCACGTGGGTCCGTTCCAGCCGGGCGAGATCATCTTCCATGCAGGCGATCCGTTCGACGCCATCGCGGCGGTCCGCGCCGGCATGGTCAAGACCTTCATCACCGACACCCAGGGCAACGAACAGGTGCTCGGTTTCAGCCTGCCCGGCGAGGTGATCGGCCTCAATGCGATCCACGATGGGCGTTACCCGTGCCATGCTGTGGCGCTCGATACCGTGCACCTGTGCCGCTTCTCGTTCCCGAAGATGAGCCTGCTCGCTTCGCGGATGCCCGGGCTGCAGTCGCGGTTGTTCAGCCTGCTCAGCGCGGAGATCGGCAAGGTCGCCCTGCTGGCCGCCAACCATCGCACCGATGCGCGCATGGCGGCGTTTCTGCTAGACCTCTCCCAGCGCTATGCGCGTCGCGGCTTTTCGGCAACGCGGTTCCGGCTGGTGATGGCCCGTACCGACATCGCTAACTACCTGCGGATGGCGCCGGAGACGGCCACCCGGGTGCTCCGCCGTTTCCACGATGAGGGCCTGATTGCGATCGAGCAGCGCGATGTGGCGCTGCTCCAACCCGCGCGACTGTCTGCGCTGGCGTCACCTGACGCAGCGGACTGAGGCGTCTCAGTACAACTCGCAATGCACTCGCCCCTGTGCCTGCAGGGCGGTCCAGCCGGCGGCTGGCGGCAACATCGGATCGATGGCCTCCTGTACTGCACCATCCAGGTGCCGCTTGTTACCGCATACATACAGATGCGCACCGCGTTGGAGCAGATCGGTGACGCGGGGGCTGTTGGCGGCCAAGGCATGCTGGACGTAGAACTTCTCCGCAGTATCACGGGAGAACGCGGTCAGGAGTGTGGACAGGCGACCCTCGGCCTGCCACTGCTGCAGCACCTCGCGATACAGGAAGTCGTGCTCGCGTTGTTTCTCGCCGAACACCAGGCACACCTCACGCGGCGTGCCGGTGGCGTGCACCTCCTGCATCAAGCCCATCAACGGGGCGATGCCGGTGCCGGTGCCGACCATCACCAGCGGACTATCAAGGTCTTCCGGCAGGTGGAAGTTGGGGTTTGAGCGGCAGTAGACGCGCGCATGACCGGCATCGCCCAGCAACCAGCCGGTCGCAGCACCACGCCGTTCGCGCCCGCGCTGTTGGTAGCGCACCTCGCGTAGGCACAGGTCCACCGTCTCCGCCTGGCCATGCGAGGCAATCGAATAGGCGCGTGGCAGACAGGGAGAGAGCAGCTCGACCAGACGCGCCAGCGGCACACTGTCCGGGGTGGCATGATCCTGCAGGATGTCCAGCAGATCCGTGCCGTGCAGGTAGACCTCCAGCGCGGTGCGCTGGCTCACTTTCAACAGGCCCTTGAGCGCCTCGCTGCCGCCCATCCGTGCCAGCTCGCGCAGCACGGACTTGCCAAGCTGACGCAGTTCCTTGTGGCGGAGCTGCTCGATTGCCTCGTTCTGCCCATACCAGCGTGCCAGCGCATCCAGCAGCGCCGGATCGTTCTCCGGTACCACGTGCAGCGTATCGCCTGCGCGGTGGACCATGCCGCTGCCGCGCAGATCGAGCGACAGGTGCCAGGCCGCCGGATCGCTCGTGTTCAAGCGCCGCCGTGCCACGATCGGCGCATCGAACGCGTTGTCCTCGCTGTAAGCGGTCACCTGCAGGTGCAGATCACGGCCGGCGTCTGGGCGGCCCGCGAGCACCTCGCCCAAGGTCGGTGCCCAGCGCTGAAAGAAGTCCTCGAAGCTGGCATCGGCGTCCACCCGGTTCATGATGGGCTGCGCCTGGCGTGCATGCAGCAGGGCATCCAGCGCCTTGGTAAAGCCGCAGAACTGCGGATAGGCGGTGTCGCCCAGCCCGAACACGGCATAGCGCAGGCCCGGCAGCGCCGGGGCCTGGCGAACCGCCTCGGCGAAGTGCTCGCCATTGGCCGGCGGTTCGCCATCACCGAACGAGCTGGAGACCGCCAACAACACGTCGCCTGCGCCCAACCGGCCCACATCGATGTCGTTGAGGGGCAGCACGTGATGCGGATGGGCCTGCAGGCCAGGGTGCGCGCCCAGGCGGTGGGCGAGCGCGCGTGCCGTGCCGGATTCAGAGCCAAACCCGACCCACAGTCGTTCGATGGGGGCCATGGCGATCACGCAGCGGCGTAGAAATCGTCGAACTTTTCCTTGCTGAACTCCACCGCATCGAAGTTGGACATCAGATCGTTCACCACGCGGCGGATGCTGATGTAGGAGGTGATGGTGCCGTCGGCGTCGAACAGCGGCTGCACGGTGGTGTCCACCACATACAGCACGCCGCCCTTGCCGAGGTTCGGCACGATGCCAGTCCAGGTCTTGCCGGCCTTGATGGTGTCCCACATGTCCTTGTAGACGGCCTTGGGCACATCCGGGTGCCGCACGATGCTGTGCGGCTGGCCGACCAGCTCCTCACGCTGGAACCCGGTCAGCGTGCAGAACAGATCATTGGCATAGGTGATGTTGCCCTGCAGGTCGGTGGTGGAGATCACCATGACATTCTCGAGCGCGGCGAGCAGCTGGGTGGATTCGGGGGCGTAGCTCATGACAGTTCCTTCAACGGATGGCGGATAGGCGGCCCCCCGATGACCCTCGCGTGCCGGTGCTGCCGGCGGCGTTGGCCGGCAGGCGGAGGCCGGTGACGTCGTGTCCTGGCTAGAAATACGGCAGTCGCTGCGGGCTGGCGTTGACATTGGTCAATTGCGCTTTGCATGGCGGTGCGACATGGCGTCGCAGGAAGTGTGGAAGCGCGCGCACGCAATGGAAGGTGATCCATCTGCGTTTGGGCAGATATCGGCTACGATTCCGCTCAATCAGGCGCGTTCAAGGAGGGCCGGTGGATACGTACTTGGATTCAGGCTGGATCGCTGTGTATATCGCACTTACGTTGGGCTTGGTGCAGGTTTATCAGGTTCTCAATCGCCGCAGGCCGGCGATTCGTTACGAGGTCAGTCCCGTAAATCACTTGGTTTCGATCAACGAGAACGCCTCCGCCGCGGTGGAGGTATTCTTCCACGGCAAGAAAGTGCCCGATGTGGCCATGCTGTGGTTGACAGTCAAGAATGTGGGCAACTCGGCCATCCGGGCGGCCGAAATCAGCACGCCGCTCGGGATCCGTTTTCCTGATGCCCAGGAAATCATCAGCTGTCATCTTGAGAAGGTCAGCCCTGAGTCGCTGCGCAATGAGGTCGCTGTCAGCGTAGTGGACGACCGCGTCCACATCTCACCGTGCTTGCTCAATCCGGACGACATGATCTCTGTCGGTGTCGTTGTAGCGGGTTACAAGGGCCACCGCGTGCAAGGGCGTATTGAAGGGATCCGTGAACTGAAAGAGGTCGCGCCGCATGGAGACAGGGTTGGCCAGCGGGACATCGCTCTCGGAGTCGGATCGCTGTGTGTCGGCGGCTTTGGCATGATGATGATCGCTGATCAGTCTCCAGAGCAGCTTCTGGCGCTCTCCGGAACGTCTTGGAATCCATTGGCTGTGCTTGTGCTGCTGGTGGTCATTGCTGTGCTGGCATGGCGATGGTTGCAGGCGTGGGGAGAGCGTAAGTAAGCGCAGCCCTCTGACGCATTCAGTGAATTGGTAGCGGGGCAACCGGGGAACCGTCCCTGCTCGCGGAGCGCGCTCCAGAATCCCGCCGGAGTCGAGCGAGATAACGGCTATTCTGGGACCCGATTTCGCATGGGGAGTGCAGAAGATGGATGGGACCCGAATATTTGCGCCGATGGCGCTGTTGTTGGCCGTCAGCGGGGCCGTCATGGCGACCACGCCCACCCCTTCACCAGCGCAAGGCGTCCGGAACGTGCCGGAGTTCGCCTTGCCGCTGTCCCCGTATCTGAGTTCGGAAGCACAGGCCGCGATGCGCAGCGCCGTCGTCAACGGCGATCCCGTCGCGAAGATGGACAACGCCACCGTGCTCAAGGAACTGGCGACCATCCGCAAGGGCGCCGACGACTGGGCCTACGGCGAGATCAAGTCGCTGCGCCAGCGCTATCCGGTGGAGCTGCTCCACGAAACCTGGAATGGCGTGCCGGTGGTCCGTGTCGAGCCGCGCAGTGCGCCAGTCGATCCCGCGCAGCGCCGCCTGTTGATCGAACTGCACGGCGGCGCGTTCGTGTTCGGCCGCGCTGACAGCCTCGGCCTGCTGGAGGCGATTCCGGTCGCGGCCATGACCGGGGCCACGGTCGTGGCGGTGGAGTACCGCCAAGGCCCGGAGCATCAGTTCCCGGCCGCGAGTGAGGATGTGGCGGCGGTCTACCGGGCGGCGCTGGAGAAGATGCCGGCACGGCACATCGGTCTGTTCGGCTGCTCGGCCGGCGGCGTGCTGACGGGCGAGTCGCTGGCGTGGTTTGCCCAGGAAAAGCTGCCGATGCCGGCGGCGGCGGGGTTGTTCTGTGCGGGCGGCGATGCACGCTACGGCGGCGACTCCCGTTATATGGCCGCGGCCGTCACCGATGCATTGCTGCCGCATGCTGACGGCACGCTGCCGATCATGGAGGACCTGTACTACGGGAAGGTGGATTTCCGTGATCCGCTGGTGTCCCCGGTGTTCTCCGATGCGGTCCTCGCGCAGTTCCCACCAACCCTGTTCATCACCGCCACCCGTGCGGCAGAGCTCAGCAACGTCTCCTACACCCATTCCCGGCTGGTGGACCTGGGCCGTGAGTCGGACCTGCACGTCTGGGACGGCCTGGGCCACGCGTTTCATCTGGATGCCGGGCTGCCTGAGAGCCAGCAGGCCTACCGGGTGATGGCCCGCTTCTTCACTCGCCACCTGGACATGCCACTACCGGCAGCGCCGGCGGAGTAAGGCGCACAGGCGCTGCATACGGAATGCATACATCCGTATGCACGGTGCTTACATGGGGTTGCCTACGGTGGAACCCGAGTGCACCCGCGCTCGGTTTTCCCCATAAGGAGTAGATGATGAGCCAGCAGATTCCCGAAGGTACCCTCGTCGTTGTCGCCGACGGCGGTTCGGCCCGCGTGTTCACCAACGTCGGCACCGCACACAAGCTTCAGCTTAAGCAGGAGGGGGAACTTCAGCTGCAGGCCGTCAGTGAGACCGGCGCCTCGGGGCAGGGCCCCTCCGGCTCGGTGCCACAGGACATGACGATCTCCCAGCTCAACGAAGCCACATTCGCCAAGCAGGTTGCAGCGCAGTTGAACGAAGATGCGTTGAAGAACCGCTATGCGCACTTGATCCTGATTGCGGATCCGCAGACGCTGGGCCGCATCCGCCCGCTGCTGCACAAGGAAACCCAGGAGCGGCTGATCAAGGACCTGGCGAAGGACTACACCAATGCACCGCTGGAGGATATCCAGCGCGCGCTTTCCTGAGTAACGCGCATGCCCTTCATTCGTGAGTACAGCCCCTCTGATATCACCCGCGCCGACATCGATGCGGGCAGCGGATGGGTGCTGCTGGAGTTCGGCACCGGGTGGTGCGGCCATTGCAGTGCCGCCCAGCCGCTGTTGCAGAAGTTTCTCGGCGGCTACGACGCGACGCACCTGAAGGTCGAAGACGGAAAGGGGCGGCCATTGGGCCGCTCCTTTGCCGTAAAGCTGTGGCCGACCGTGATCCTGTTGCGTGATGGCCAGGAAATCGCGCGCGCGGTGCGACCGCGCGAGCGCGACGATCTTGCGCCGCTGATCGATGCCCTCGAACGAGGGCAGTGACGCTCAGTCCGCTGCTTGAAACACGCTGTTCCATGCTCCCCAACAGAGCAGCGCGGGGTGCTTGCTGGCCAGTTGTAGTAATATAGGCCGCTTGATCACCCCCGGGCCATTGCCCGCTTTCTGGTCATCCATCCCGCAGCGTCGCTGAGTCCACGCGGCCGTCCGGGATCGTCTGTTGCAACCCCTCTTCGCGCATCGCGCTGTGTCATCAGAGGCGGTATTTCCTGTGCCGTGCGCGGGACCTCGGGCGCCGCGATGGCCTGCTTCCAGGAGAACGCAGATGCAGGACCTGCCTGCCGCACACGCTCATTTCGGCTGGTTCAAACGCCGCCGCCAGATGCATGTCGACGAAGTCACCGTCGTTGATCGTCCGATGTTGAAGAAGGCGGTTGGCGCTGCCGCACTCGGCAACGCGATGGAGTGGTTCGATTTCGGCGTCTACGGCTACCTGGCCGTGACCCTTGGCCACGTGTTCTTCCCCGACAGCAGCCCGACCGCGCAGCTGATCGCCACCTTTGCCACGTTTACCGTCGCCTTCCTGGTGCGCCCCCTGGGCGGGCTGGTGTTCGGGCCGCTGGGCGACAAGTACGGGCGACAGAAGGTGCTGGCGGCCACCATGATCCTGATGGCTGCCGGCACCTTCAGCATTGGCCTGATTCCCTCGTACGACCGCATCGGGATCTGGGCGCCGGCGCTGTTGCTGCTTGCCCGCATCGTGCAGGGCTTCTCGACCGGCGGTGAGTATGGGGGCGCGGCGACGTTCATCGCCGAGTATTCGACCGATCGCAATCGCGGGTTGATGGGCAGCTGGCTGGAGTTCGGCACACTGGGCGGCTATATCGCCGGTGCCGGTACGGTCACCGCACTGCACATGGCCTTGAGCAGTACGCAGATGCTGGACTGGGGCTGGCGCATTCCGTTCCTGGTGGCTGGTCCGTTGGGCCTGCTTGGTCTGTACATGCGCATGAAACTGGAAGAGACGCCGGCCTTCCGCGCGTATGCCGAAGAGGCCGAGAAGCGCGACCACGAACGCCCCGGCCTCGGGGCGCTGTTCCGGGTGCACTGGGCACAGCTGCTGGTCTGCGTCGGCCTGGTGCTCGTGTTCAACGTCACTGATTACATGCTGCTCACCTACATGCCCAGCTACCTCAGCGTGACCATGGGGTATGCCGAAAGCAAAGGCCTGCTGCTGATCATCATCGTGATGCTGGTGATGATGCCGCTCAATGTGGTGGGCGGCCTGTTCAGTGATCGCCTGGGTCGCCGCCCGATGATCATCGGCGCCTGCATCGCGCTGTTCCTGCTGGCCATCCCATGCCTGAAGCTGGTGGGCAGCGGCAATGACTGGCTGATCTTCCTCGGGTTGATGCTGCTCGGCCTGGCGCTGGTGTGCTTCACCAGCTCGATGCCGTCCACGTTGCCAGCGCTGTTCTATACGCCGGTGCGCTACAGCGCGCTGTCGATCGCTTTCAACGTATCGGTCTCGCTGTTCGGTGGTACCACACCGCTGGTCACCGCTTGGCTGGTGGAGCGTACCGGCGATCCGCTGGTGCCGGCGTACTACCTGATGGGGGCGGCGGTGATCGGCGGGATCACCATGCTGTTCGTGCGCGAGACCGCGGGCATGCCGCTGCGCGGTTCGCCGCCGGCCGTGGCCAGTGAGGCCGAAGCACGTGCACTGATGCGCAGCGATGAGCCGGTCACCGTGGATGCGGCGCCGCCGGCCTTGCCGGAACCGTCACTGCCGGATTCGGCGCGTCCCGCCTGAGTCCCTTCGCAGGACGCGGCCGCTGCACTGCGCTACGGACGGACGACCAGCCGGTAATGGTCGTCCAGTTCCGGACCGCCGCCGCGATTGCCGCTGCCGGCGACCACATGCAGCGTCCCGTCCAGGACGGCCGCTTGCATGCCGTGCCGCCCCACCGGCAGCGGCGGCAGCGCTTCCCATCGTTGTGTCGCTGGGTTCCAGGCCTCGACCTCGGCGTGCGCGAAGGTGTGTGCGTCGCTTTCGCCGCCGATCACCAGCAGCCTGTCATTCCATGTGACGGTGGCAGTGCCTGAGCGCGGCGTAGGCAGGGGCGAGGGCAGGGTGGACCAGCGGCCGGTGGCGATGTCGAACACGTCCACCGGCGCGACCGACTGCATGCTCGATGTGCCGCTCCCGTGCGCGCTTACCCGGCCGCCGGCGGCATACAGCTGGCCATCGAGGACGGCCGCGTGGAAGTGATCGCGCGCGCGCGGTGCATCCGGTAGGGCGGCCCACTGTCCCGTGGCGGGATCGAAGACATCCAGCCAGGGCACCACGCCACCGGTATGCCCGCGCGTCACCCCGCCGAGCAGATAGAGCCGGCCGTCGTGCAGTGCGACACCGCTGGCGCCGCGTGCGCGGCCTGCTGGCAGAGCGGCTCCCGGTTTCCAGGCGTCTGTTGCCGGGTCATAGACCCAGAGTGTTGGAACCGAGGGTTCGGCCGGGAAGTCGCCGGTCAGCGCCCCCAGCACCCATATCCGGCCGTCGTAGGCTACGGCCTGCGCGTGGTGAAGCTGGTCCAGTGGCGGCGCTGCCCCGAGGGTCCAGCGTCCGCTTGCAGGATCGAAGATCTCCATGGGCCGGTCGCCGCGCCCACCGAGCAGGTAGAGCTTGCCGTCCAGGGCAACCATGGCACTTTCGTGGCGTGCGGTCGGTGGATGTGTGCTCTCTTGCCTTTTCCACGTCAGCGACGCCACTGCGGATTGGTGGGGGACGGCCGGTGCAGCGCCGGCGCCGGGGGGAGGGGTGTGTCCCGCGCAGGCGGCAAGGAGTGCAACGGCGATGACGGATGTCCCCAGCAGGCAGGTAGGGCGTGACAGCATGCAGGTCGTCCTCAACTCGAATCTGCCGCCAGCCTAGCAAGCAGTGGCCTGTGGATCGACAGCCGCACCGCAACATGTAAGCCGAATCGGCCGGTGCTAGGATCAACCTCACCTGAATCGATCTAAATTCAACACCATGACAAAAACGGGGACGGTGCGCTGGTTGGGGCTCGCGGTTGGGGCGATGTTGGTGGCCGGCACAGCGACCGCGGCGCCGGTGAAGGTCGGCGAGCGCGCCTATGCGGCGGTCGATCCGTTCATCGGCACCGCAGGCGAGGGTCACACCTACCCGGGGGCCACGGTTCCCTTCGGCATGGTCCAGCTGAGCCCGGACACCCGCATCCAGCCGCGCGAGAAGGCGTATGGCTGGGCAGCAGGCTACCGGCATGACGACACCAGCATCGTCGGCTTCTCGCACACGCATTTTTCCGGCAGCGGCCACTCCGATCTGGGCGATGTGCTGCTGATGCCGGTGCGCACCGATGCCAGCCTGGAGCGTGGCGACCCGGACAAACCCGGCAGCGGCTACACCTCGCGCTTCCGCCACGATGACGAGCGCGCCGAGCCGGGCTACTACGCGGTCACTCTGGATGACCCCAAGGTACGCGCGGAACTCACCACCAGCACCCGCGTGGGCGTCCACCGTTACACCTATCCGGCCAATCAGCCGGCGCGTGTGCTGCTGGACCTGCGCACCAGCCTCTACGATTATCCGGGCAAGATCCTGTGGTCGCGCCTGCGCGCCCGTGAAGACGGCACCATTACCGGCTTCCGCGAGACCCGTGGCTGGGCACCGGGCCGGCAACTGTATTTCGCGATGCGCTTCTCGCGCCCGCTGACCGGTCACGCGTTCCACAACACAGAGACCGACATCGCCTACAAAGGCTTCCCGCCGCCGGGGCACCAGAGCCCGGCCCAGCGTGCGCAGATCGAAGGACGCCAGCTGGTCGGCACGTTTGATTTCGGCAAGCTCGATCAACCCTTGGTGGTGACTGTTGCGATCTCCTCGGTGAGCGAGGCCGGTGCGATCGCCAACCTGGAGAGCGAAGTGCCGGGCTTCGATTTCGACCGTGTCCGGGCAGACGCGAAAGCGCAGTGGACGCAGGCGCTGTCGGTGCTGGATATCGACGCGCCGGAGCATGATCGCCGCAGCGCCTACACCGCGCTGTACCACAGCCTGCTCGGGCCGACCGTGTTCATGGACAGCGATGGCCAGTACCGCGGCTCGGACAATGCCGTGCATCGCGCCGAGGGCTATACCAACTATTCAACGTTCTCGCTGTGGGATACCTACCGCGCCCTGCATCCGCTGCTGACCCTTGTACAGCCGGAGAAACGCAACAGCGACTTCATCAATTCGCTGCTCGCGCACCAGCACAACAGCGCTTACGGGATGCTGCCGGTGTGGGCGTTCCACGGGCAGGAAACGTGGTGCATGATCGGGTACCACGCCGTGCCGGTGATTGCCGATGCCTACCTCAAGGGCATCCGCGGTTTCGATGAGAACAAGGCATTGGCCGCCATGGTGGCCACCGCCAGTTACGGCCCGTATGACGGCATCGCGCAGTACCGCGAGCTGGGCTGGGTGCCGATCGATGAAGAAGGCGAAGCGGCCAGCAAAACGCTGGAGTACGCGTTCGACGACTGGACCATCGCGCGCATGGCCAGGGCCATGGGCAACACCGAGGTCGCCAGCGAGTTCGAGAAGCGCGCCACGAACTGGCACAATGCCTTCGATAAGGACACCGGCTTCATGCGGGCGCGCAAGCGCGATGGCAGCTTCCGCACGCCGTTCGATCCAAGCGCGAGCGGTTACGGCACCGACTACACCGAAGGCAACGCCTGGCAGTACTCCTGGTATGTGCCGCACGATGTGGCCGGTCTGGCCGCCGCGCACGGGGGCAGCGACACGCTGCTGGCCCGGCTGGACGAGGTGTTCGAGGCCAAGGTCGACCCCTCCATCTTTGAACACATGGAAGACATCACCGGGCTGATCGGCTGGTACGCGCACGGCAATGAGCCCAGCCACCACGTGGCCTACCTGTATGCCCATGCCGGCCAGCCGTGGCGCACCCAGGCGCGCCTGAAGCAGATCATGGACACCCAGTACGCAGACCGCCCCGATGGCCTGGCCGGCAATGACGACCTCGGCCAGATGTCGGCCTGGTACGTGTTCACCGCGCTGGGCTTCTACCCGGTCGCACCCGGCAGTGGCGAGTACATCATCGGCCGTCCGTTCCTGCCCAAGGCGGCGCTGCACCTGCCCAATGGCAAGACCTTCACCATCGTCGCTGATGGGCTGGGCAAGGGGCACGATTACGTCGGCTCGGTGACCCTCAATGGCCAGCCGCTGCAGCGCACCTTCCTGCGGCACGACGAGATCCTGGCGGGCGGCGAACTGCGCTTCACCCTGCAGACCGAGCCCAACAAGGCCTGGCCGGGGCAGGGGGCCGAGCAGCCGTACTCGATGTCCCGCTGACCGGTTACCGGACCCTCCTTCTGGCCAAAATGGGATTTATGTCCAATTTGGCCAGAAGGGGTATAGTGAGCACATCCCCTGCTGGAGCGTGCCATGACCCTGCCACTGGATCTGCCTGGCCTTGAGAAGGCGACTGCCTCGTCGGTGAAAACCCGCGGCTGGCCCAGCCTGATGCGCACCGTGCGCGAGAAGCAGGCGCTGGTGATCACCAACCACAATCACCCCGAAGCGGTGATCGTGGACATCAAGACCTACCAGGAACTCCTGGCCAAGGCCGCCGGGGGAGATACCGACCAGCGCCTGGGCGAGCTGGACCGCCTGCGGGCGGCCTTCGATACCACGCTGGCCAGTCTTGGCCGGGATGGCGGGCTGGGCAAGGTGCTGGGTCAGCCGATCCGCCGCGGCCGCAAGGTCGCTCTCGGCAATCCGCTCTGACCGATGGGGCGCATTCTGGTGCTGGCCGGCGTCAACGGCGCCGGCAAAAGTTCGCTGCTGGGTATGTGGCTGGAAGAAGAAGGCCTGACCTGGTTCAACCCGGATACGTTCACCCGCCGCCTGGTGGAGACCGGCTGGTCGCTCGGCGAGGCCAACGCAGCGGCCTGGAATGAAGGCGCGCGCCGGCTGGGGCAGGCGATCGACGAGGGTACCGACTTCGCGTTCGAAACCACGCTGGGCGGCAACACCATCCCACGCCTGCTTCGCGAAGCCTGCGACCGCCACGATGTGGCGATCTGGTTCTGCGGCCTGCAGAGCGTGGAGCTGCACATGGAACGCGTGGCCGCGCGGGTCAGCCGCGGCGGGCACGATATTCCCGCCGACAAGATCCGCGCCCGCTACGATTCCTCCCGGGAGAACCTGCTGGCCCTGTTACCGCATCTGGCGGAACTGCACGTCTACGACAACAGTGCCCCGGCCGATGCCGATGGCGCCGAACCGCTGCCGGTGCTGCAGCTGGACCGCAACGGGCTGCACTATCCGGCCTCGGCGATCGAGCTGCTGCAGACGCCGGACTGGGCCAAGCCCATCGTGATGCGGGCGATGGAACTGCACGGCATCCGGTAGGGCACAGCGCATGGCTGCGCCTGACAGCGGCCTCAGCCCACCGGCTCGTGGATCGGACACCCGTTGAACCGCGAGCGGAACTGACGCGAGGCGGCCATGACCACGCGGCGCGCACGGTTCAAGCCGCCGAGCGGCCGGTGCTCGGCCAGCGCATGCCACGGCGCAAAGGCCAGCGCATCCTCGATGCCGGGAGAGGTGCCGGGCTGCCAGGCTTCCTGCTGCGCCACGCTCAGGCGTGCGACCGGGAGAAACGGGCTGTCCGCTTCAGGCCAGACAACCGACGCGTCCTCGATCGGCATCCGCTCCACGTCACGGCACAACTGCACCCGCAGTTCCCAGTCCACTGGATTGGGCAGATCGGTGAAGAAGGCGACGACCGCCTCGCGCTGGGCGTCCTCGTCCGAGCCGATCCTGTCGCCGGTCAGGGCGAGCAGGGCAGGTGAAACCGGTGCGAGCGAGAACTTCGCCATATACGGGCCGTAGAGGAAGGGCACCTGGCTGAAGAAGGTCTCGCCCAGCGGATGATGCTGCGGCTCGCCGCCCATGCCCTTCAGCGTGGCACTTTGCCCGCCGACAGCTTCAAGCGCCGCCTCCGCACCGCGCAGGGTTGCCGAAATCATCCGCTTGGTACGAGGCATCCGCTCGGTGGTGGCGGCCAGCAGTTTGGCCGCGCGCAGGAAGCCGGCCACGCCGGGCGTGTTGAATGCCGGGCCGTTGACCATGAGGAAATCCTGCGTGTGCTGCTCCTCGGCACCTTCCGCGCGCGGTCCCTCCACGCCGATCACTTTGAGTGCCATCGCGCGCGGTGTGGAGACGGAATCGGGCAGCTGCTCGGCCGGCGGCGAAGACAATCGCACCCTTGCGTCATAGCTACCGGGCCGAGCGAAAAGACCGTGGCGGAGCTCTGCTGGCAACCCATCCAGCACGCGCAACCGCCCCGTCAACAAGCCTTGGCCTTTGGCATGCACGGCGCGGTGCGCATGGCCTTCCTGCTCGGCTACGGTCAGCGCCATGCGCGCGAAGACCTCGGTCAGCTCATGGATGTGGGCAGCTTCCTCCGCGTCGGCATGCTCGAGCGAGGCGTGATAGATAACGGGTGGGCGCAGCGACATGCAGGCTCCTGTGTGGTGGTCGAACTCAGGCCGCAGCGGCCTTGGCATTACCGCCACCGGCCAATGCCAGCAGGGTGAGCTTCTCGTCCGTGTCCTTCTCTTCTTTCAGCGTTGCCAGCAGCAGCGGCACGGCCGCCTTGTAGCCAAGTTGCTTGGCCATTGCGGCAATGGTGCCGTAGGAAGCGATTTCGTAATGCTCCACCTTCTGCGCGCCACCGATCAGCGCGGCATCACGTACCGGGCCTTCTTCGATGCTGTCGATCGCCTCCTTGCCTTCCTCGACCAGGCCCTCCATCGCAGCACATTTGATGCGTTTGAGTCGGATACCCAGCAGCTCCACCACCTGATCGATGCGCTCGATCTGGCCCTGTGTTTCTTCCAGGTGCAGGGTGAATGCGGCGGCCAGGTCTGGATTGGAGGCCGCACGCGCCATCTTTGGCAGCGCCTTGGTCAGCTGTTTTTCCGCGCTGTAGATATCCGACAGCTCGTGAAGGAAGAGGTCTTCTGCGGTCTTGATCGCCATGGAGGTACTGCCGGTGGGTGTTGAGCCACCGACGCTAGGCGTGTGGGTGTTAGTCCGGTGCGCTTTGTTGTGAAGGTGGCCTGCACGCCGCTCAGGGCGGGTCCCGCCATGCCTTCAGCAGCGGCAGCGGATCGTAGGCGCCGTCTGCACCGTAGATGCCCCAGTGCAGATGCGGGGGGGTGCCCTTGGCGTTACCGGTGTCGCCGACATAGCCCAGCAGGGTGCCTTGCTCGATCACTTGGCCACACTCAAGTCCTTCAGGCCAGTCGTCAAGGTGGGCGTAGTAGTAGCGCTCGCGCGCCGGGCCCATCACCCACACCTGACGCCCACCCAGGCCACTCTCGCGGATATCCGTGACGATGCCCGGTGTCGCGCTGCGCACCTCGGTGCCACGTTTGGCGAAGATGTCCACGCCGGCATGCGTGCGGTCGCTGCCACGGGGCGCACCGAAGGTACCGGCGACCTGGCGTGCGGTTACCCCGGCCACGGGAACGGGCAGGGCGGTGGGTGCCGGCATCTGGGACAGGCGCCAGAGTGCGCGCGGCGACTGCGCGATCGGACTGTTCCAGACAACGCCCACCGCCACGAGGATGACGGCAAGCACGAACAGCCGCACCAACCAGCCTCGAATGCGACGCGCTGCGGACGGCGCTGATCGCGGCGATCGCGATGAGGGGGTATCAGGGCGCAGGCAAAGGCTCCTTGAAATGAAGAGGCGGGAGCGCCAGTGTGCCTTCGTGCGTATCAAGGGTGTGTGGGCGAAGCGCCGCACGGCTTGCGATCGACAAGCCGTGGGGCGCAGCGCAGTTGATCAACTCACCTTGAACACCGTCACCGCGCGATTGAGCACGATGGCCTGATCCTCAAGCGATCTGGAGGCCGCCGATGCCTCCTCCACCAGCGCGGCATTCTGCTGGGTCACCTCGTCCATGTGTACCACCGCCTGGTTGACCTGTTCGATACCCGCGGTCTGCTCCTGCGACGCGGCCGCGATCTCCCCCACGGCATGGCGGACCTGCTGGATCGAGCTGACGATCTCACGCATGGAGGCGCTGGCGTCGTCGACCAGCACCACGCCCTTCTTGACCTGTTCGGAAGAGCCGTCGATCAGGGCCTTGACGTCCTTGGCGGCGTTGGCGCTTCGCTGCGCCAGCGTTCTGACCTCACTGGCCACCACCGCAAAGCCACGGCCCTGTTCGCCCGCGCGCGCCGCTTCAACGGCGGCGTTCAAGGCCAGGATGTTGGTCTGGAAGGCGATGCCGTCGATGACCGAGATGATTTCCGCAACCCGGCCGGAGCCGATCTGGATCTCGCGCATGGTCTCCATCACATCGGCCGCCGCTGTGCCACCGGCAGCGGCATTCTGTTCGGCCAGCGCCGCCAGTTGCGCCGCCTGGCGCGCGTGCTCGGCGTTCTGCCGGACAGTGGAGGTGAGTTCCTCCATCGAGGCGGCGGTCTCTTCCAGATTGGCCGCCTGCTGCTCGGTGCGCTGCGACAGGTCGCTGTTGCCCATCGCAATCTCTGCCGCTGAGGTGGAGATCACTGCGGTGCTGGCCTGGATACCGCCGATGATGCCGCGCAGGTTTCGCGCCGTGGCGCCGGCGGAGGCGAGGATATCGGCAAACACGCCTGAGAATTCGCCCCTGGCATCCACGGTGAGGTCGCCATCGGCAATGGCCAGCAGCACCTTGGCGATCTCGGCGATGCTCACATCCGTGACATCGATCAGGCGGTTCAGATCCAGAACGATGCCCTTGAACGCGTGCTGGAACTGCTCCGGTTCCCCGCGCTGGGTGAAATCACCCTGGGCCGCTGCAGTGGCCAGCCGCTGGATATCCGAGCTGATCGCCAGCAGGTTGTTGCGCATCGTCTCCATCGCGGTGGTGATCACCGCCTGCTCGTCCGGCAACTTGCGCATCTGCACGCTCAGGTCGCCGATGGAGTAGCTGGTGGCCGTCGCGACGATCTGCGCGATCAGCGTGGCATTGCTGTTGGCAAGCTCGTTGGTCTCACGGACCAGTTCGCCATACGCACCGGGGAAGCCGGCCGCATCGATGCGATAGCTGCTCTGCCCGCTGGTCTGCCGCGCCGAAAGCTCGCGCTGCGCGTTGATCAGGGCAGACAGGCGCTGCTGCATGTTGGCCATGCTGCGCAGCAGATCCGCCGCTTCATCGTTACCGATGGGGGTGATCTTCGCGGTGAGGTCGCCGCCGGCAATCCGGTCGGCACAGGCGATGGCCTCGCGCAGGGGTACCGTCAGGCTGCGCGTGATCAGGAGCGCCAGCAGCGCGCTGATCAGCATGGCCACCGTTGCACCCACGATCAGCAGCGCTTTCCCGCGGCGGGTCTGCAGCTCCGCATCCGCATACGCGCGGTCACTGTCGGTCTGCTGGAAGGCAATGTTGTTGCGGATGGAGGATTGCCATTGGTCGATGGCGGCCTCGGCATCTTCGAAGTGGGTCCGGGCAGCGGTCATGTCGCCGGCGGCATTGCTGTCAATCACAGTCTGGATCAACGCCCGCGCCGCGCTGCGTGACTCCTTGATCTGCTGCAGTATCTGCTCGCCTTCGGCCGTGGCAGGCATCGCGTAAAGCGCATCGCGTGACCTGTCGTATGTCTCGCGGAACCTACGCACGCGCTGCAGGTAGCCGTCGTAGCTGGCGACATCGTCCTCCAGTAACAGACCCTGCACCGCAGCCACTACCTGGGCGTTGGCATCCAGCATGTCGGTGGAAAGTCGAATCTTCACCATGTTCTCTTCGACTATCACATCCAGCTTCTGCTTGGTCGCAACCAAGGCCCAGACGCCGGATCCGGCGATGATCAGGGTGATCAGAATGAGTGCAGCAAACGCGGCGGACAGTCGTTGATTGACGCGGAATTTCAGTAAGACGTGTTGCATCAGTATCTCGCATGCGATGAAGGAGGCACTGCCCGTGCGTCGTGCAGGGGTAGTCGCGAGGATATCGGCGATGCACACGTTCGCTTGATGGGTGTTGACGCTTATTGCGCAGTGGCATTTTGACGCAGGGAAATACGTCATGCCGACGAAAAACAGCTGCGTCACAGTTCGGGTGTTGCGCACATGGAATGCGCTGTTGTGAACGTGAGTTAGCGATATATCGTGCATATCAGGTGCGGCGCACATCGCGTGGCGGTCACCCGGGATTGCGCATAGTGCGTCACTGTCTCCTGCGCGCGGTCGCGTCGCTATCTGGCGCTGGACATGGTCGCCCGTTTCGAAACATGCAGGTGATCGCGCACGGACCATCGCCATGGAAAATCAATGGCTTTGCTGATGCCTATCCGTGGCCCCACCAGCGGATCGGCAGGCGGCAGCACGCCATCGCAGACGATGCGGATGCCACGATCGTTGCGCACCAGATCCGCGCCATCCAATGCCTTGTTGATGCCCATCGCCTGGGACAACCGTCCCGGCCCGCTGGCCAGATCGCGCTCACGCGTGATCGCCGGTCGCGCTTGGCCGATCAGCTCCAGTCCGGCGACGGGCTCAAGTGCCCGCAGCAGAACGCCCCAGCCTTGGCCAATCTCGCCGCAGACCGCGTTCGAGCCCCAATGCATGCCGTAGCTGAAATAGACATAAAGATGACCGGCCTCACCGAACATCGTCGCGGTGCGTGCGGTCCTGCCGCGATACGAATGCGCGGCCGGATCCTGGTCGCCTGCGTAGGCTTCCACCTCCACGATGCGGCCTGCGCGACCGTCATCGCGCACCAGCAGCTTGTTCAACAGCTCCGGCGCCACCTCGGCGGGGTGGCGTTGATAGAAGCGCCTCGGCAGCACCGTCCATGTTTTCATGTCAGTACACGCAATGCAGGCACCTTGCCAGATCGAAACACGGGCTTAGTGTGACGCCGTGACGGTCAATGCGCGATCAACGCGCCGCGCCGTCACGCCATGCTCGCGCTGCATTCGCGGCAGGTAGATGGGCGCAGGACAATCCTCGAGACCTGCCACCGCGATGAACCACGCCCCATGCCTGCCAGAAAGCACCTGAAAATCGCGACCTACAACGTCAACGGCGTGCTGAGGCGGCTGCCGCATCTGATCGAGTGGCTGGCGCGCGAGCAACCAGACATCGTGGCGCTGCAGGAGCTCAAGGCCACTCAGGAGGCCTTCCCGGAGTCGGCGATCCGCGACGTGGGGTATGGGTGCATCTGGCACGGCCAGCGCGCCTGGAACGGGGTCGCACTGCTGGCACGCGGCCAGGATCCGATCGAGAGCCGACGTGGCTTGCCCGGCGATCCGAAAGACGACCAGAGCCGCTATCTGGAAGCCGCCGCGCACGGCGTCATCATAGGCGGTTTGTACCTGCCCAATGGCAATCCTCAGCCCGGTCCGAAGTTCGATTACAAGCTGAAATGGATGCAGCGCCTGCACAAGCACGCCAAGGGCTTGGTTGCGCTGCCACATCCCGTCGCGCTGATTGGCGATTTCAACGTCGTGCCGACCGATGCGGACATCTACGATCCCAAGTCCTGGCGGAAGGACGCGCTGCTGCAGCCAGAAGTGCGCGAGGCGTACCAGGCTCTGCTGGGGCAGGGCTGGACGGACAGCCTGCGCGCGGTCCACGGTGACGCGCAGATCTTCACTTTCTGGGATTATTTCCGCGAGCACTTCGCCCGCGACCGTGGACTGCGGATCGACCATCTGCTGCTCAACCCCGTGCTTGCCACCGGCCTGAAGGATGCAGGCGTGGACAGGTGGGTGCGCGCGTTGGAGAAGCCCAGCGACCACGCGCCCACGTGGATCGAGGTGCTGGCGCCTTCCAGACCCCGATGACCGCACTGGCCCGATATCGAAAACACGCCGGACACGCTAGAGTCTCCTCGCAGGTGGTTTGCGAGGGTATTGGCATGCCATATCGGATAAGGGACATCGCCCCGGGCGTCGGCGAAGGCAAGCGCCTGCCTGCCGGTCCGGAGACGCCCGTGTTCTGCCGGGCGCGCGAGTATCCCGCCGGTACGATCATCGCGCTGCATCATCATCCAGACCGCCATCAACTGGTCTACGCCGAAACCGGCGTGCTGGTGGTGCAGGCCGGGGCAGGGCGCTGGGTGGTCCCCGGTACCCGTGCGATCTGGATTCCGGCCGGCATGGGGCACAAGGTCAGCTGTATCGGCGCGGTCGGTATGCGCAGCCTGTACATCCTGCCGCAGGCGATTGCCCAGCCGCCGGCCAGTGCGTCGACGGTATCGGTCACGCCTTTGCTGGCTGCCCTGATCCACGCGGCGATGGACGTCGTCGCACCGTACCAGGCCGATTCGCGCGATGGCAGGCTGATGCAATTGGTCCTGGATGAGCTGCAGCTGCTGCCGGTACTGCCACTGCACCTGCCGCAGCCGACCGACCCACGCCTGCAGCTCATCGGTCAGCGGCTGGAATCCACGCCTGACGACCCATCCACGCTTCAGGACTGGGCCCGGCGTCTGGGCGTGGACGTCAAAACCATCCAGCGGCTGTGTGCACGCGAGCTGGGCATGACCTTCGGGCAATGGCGCCAACAGGCGCGTCTGCTGCGTGCACTGGAACAGTTGGCACACGGCGAAAAGGTGATCGACGTGGCGCTCGCGCTGGGTTATGCCAGTCCGAGTGCCTTCACCGCGATGTTCAAAAAGCGCTTCGGGCAGCTGCCGAGTCGGTTCTTCCACTGAGGCAGACGCCTCAGTGCATGTTCGTCTTCGGCAGGAACGCCGTCGCCAGGCCGAGCAGCGGCAGATACGAGGTGAAGTGGTAGACCCACACGATCCCGTGCACGTCGGCCAGGTTGCCCAGCCCGGCCGCGCCGAGACCACCGATGCCGAACATCAGGCCAAACATCAGCCCCGACACCATGCCCACACGGCCGGGCACCGCCTCCTGCGCGTAGACCACCAGCGCCGCGAATGCCGAGGACATCACCAGTCCGATCACCACCGCCAGCACCGCCGTGCCCATCAGGTTGGCGTAGGGCAGGGCGAGCGCGAACGGCGCCACGCCCAGGAACGAGATCCAGATCACCGCCTTGCGCCCGATCCGGTCGCCGACCGGTCCGCCGATGAAGGTGCCCAGCGCGACCGAGGCCAGGAAGATGAAGAGATACATCTGGCTCTGCTGCACGGTCAGGCCGAAGCGCTCGATCAGGTAGAACGTGAAGTAGTTGGTGAACGAGGCGATGTAGACGAACTTGGCGAACATCAGCACCGCGATGACGGCGATGGCCTGGATCACCTTGCCGCGACTCAGCCCGACACCGTGGCCCGTGGCCAACCGTTTCATCTTGGCCTGGCCGTGCTGGATGGTCCAACCGGTAAGGCGGAACAACACCCAGATCGCCAGCGCCGCAGCCAGCATGAACCATGCGATCGCGCGTTGCCCGTGTGGGATGACGATGGCCGCGGCCAGCAGCGGGCCGATCGCCGAGCCGGTATTGCCGCCGACCTGGAAGGTGGACTGCGCCGTGCCGAAGCGACCGCCCGAGGCCATCCGTGCCACGCGCGAGGCTTCCGGGTGGAAGGTGGCCGACCCGATGCCAACGATGGCCGCGGCGATGAGCAGCGTTTCGTAACGGGTCGCCATCGCCATCAGCGCAATGCCGACAAAGGTAGCGACCATCCCGGACGGCAGCAGATAAGGCAGCGGCCGCTTGTCTGTGTACATGCCCACCCAAGGCTGCAGCAGCGAGGCAGTGACCTGGTAGACCAGTCCGATGATGCCGATCTGCCCGAAGGTGAGCGAGAACTGGCTCTTGAACATCGGATAGACCGCCGGCAGAACCGCCTGGATCATGTCGTTGAGCAGGTGGGCGAAGGCTGCCGCGCCGACGATGCGCACCGCGAAGCCCTGGTTCGGGGCGGGGCTGGGCGGTTCGGCGGGAATCAGGGGCGGGGCAACGGTTTCAGGGGGCATGAGGGCACGATCGGGAACAGTGGAACGCAGGCGCGCTGGCTACGCTGCAGCTGCGAAGGGAGGCAGGATGCGTAGCGTAGGCCCGAGTCCGGGTCCCGTCTCTCGCGAATTGGGCATCCGTCGTCGCGTTCAGGACATCGATGCGGCTGTGGATTTACAACTAATTGCATATCCGCAGAAAGGCAGCGCTCCTAAAGTCGCGGCCTGCATAGAGACCGGCTATCCCTACATGACCTCTCGCGCTCCCCGCTCGCTGAACCGTCTGCGCCCCCTTTCGCTCGCCATCGCGGTGGCCTGTACGTGCAGTGCGCCCGTCCTGGCCCAGAGTCTGGGGCCGGTGGTCGCCGATGGTCACCAGCTGGATGTCGTCTCCGGCAGCTATGCGTCCACCGATGACGGCGCCGCCGGGCATGTCTTCCACGCCCTCAACGGGGGCAGCATCGGCTCCGGCGGGCCCGTATCGCTCAACGCCATCGGTGCCAATACGGCCGCGGCCCGCGCCGAAAGTGCTGGCACGCTCGTCTTCGCTGCGGGTGACATCACCACCTCGGGGGCCAGTGCGGTTGGGCTTTCTGTCGCCACGGGCGGCCGCATCGAGCTGCAGGCCGACGCCGCCGGGCAGGGCACGACGGTCACTACCCGCGGCCTGCGCAGCACCGCAGCCCAGATCGATGCGGGCACCCTGGTGATGCGCAATGCGACGCTGGAGACCTCCGGTGATGGCTCGCACGGGCTGGCGGCCAAGGGCAATGCACAGGTGGATAGCGTTGGTGGCCGCATCCAGACCGGTGGCAACCAGTCTCACGCGGTGATGGCAGACAACGGCGTGGTGACGCTGCGCGATGCGCAGATCCAGACGAGCGGCAGCAGCTCTGACGGCCTGTTTGCGCTTAACGGTGGGCACATCGAGGGCGACAATCTGGATGTGAGTACGGCCGGATACGGCAGTGCCGGGGCCCGGGCGTACGTCGGCTCGACGCTGACGCTCACCAACAGCCGCATCCGCACCCAGGGAGATGGCGCCAAGGGCGTTACCGGCGGCGGTACCGTCACGTTGATCGATGCCGACATCCACGTCTCCGGCGGCCAATCTGTTGCAGTTGAATTGAGCGGCGGGACGCTGCGCATCGAGAACAGTGCACTGCGCTCGGACCACGAGCGCGGCGATGGTGTGTTCCTCTGGGCCAACAACCAGGTGGACATCCTCGGGACGACGATCACCTCCGGCCACTACGGCATCAACATCAACGGCGATGGCAGCGATGTGCGGCTGAGCGACGTGGACATCACCACGGACGGCTTCATCGGCACCGGCATCTGGCTGCCCAGTGAATCCACGTTGACCATGCACGGCGGCAGCATCACCACCGGCAGCGATGCCGGCGTGGGTATCGACAATCGCGAAGGCCTTGCGACGCTGGATGGGCTGACGATGCGTACAGGAGGCGCGTCGGCGCATGGCTTGTATGCCTCCCAGGACACGGGCGGTCGGCGGCCGGTCTTCGAAGCCGATCGCGTCGACGTCACCACCACCGGCGCAGGCAGCATCGGCGCGATTGCACGCCTTGGTGGTGCCGTGCACTTGCGCGACAGCAGGATCTTGACCACCGGCACCAAGGGGTACGGCGTGCTCAGTGGTGGCCCGGGAGAGTTGACACTTCACAACACCCACGTGCGCACACAGGGTCTGGATGCCTATGCAGGCGTGGTCAATGCCAACGGCCGGCTCGACATCGATGGCGGCTCGCTGATCAGTGAGCGGCATGCCGCGTTGTGGGTGCGCACCGCACGCGAGGTGACGGTACGCAACGGCGCCCGGCTGATCGGCGGCAATGGCACGCTGATGGCGGTGGATGCGGCGTTTGCCAGCCCCTTCGAGCTCCGCCTGGATCAGGATGCCCATGCGCAGGGTGATATCGTGATCACCCCGGAGGACATCGCCGCCGGCATCCCCGTCGTGGCCGACATCCGCGTGCGCCTCAATGGCCGCTCGCACTGGGTGGGTGCCAGTTCGGTAGTCAACCAGGTGGCACTCTCCGACGACAGCCGCTGGACCCTGACCGGTGACGCCAGCGTAGGCCAGCTGAGCCTGCACGACAGCACCCTGGCCTTGTCGGCAGCGGGCAGCACCACCTTCAACCGACTCACCATCGCCGGCGACGTTGAAGCAAGCAACGCGCTGCTGATCTTCAATGGGGCGCTGGGCGATGACACCTCACGGGTCGACTTCCTGCACGTGCGCGGCGATACCCGAGGCAGCGCCGGCATCCAGGTCAACAATGTGCACGGGCTGGGCGCGCAGACGACCAACGGCATCCAGTTGATCCAGGTCGATGGCCAGTCCGATGCGGTCTACACCCTGAGTGGGCGCGCTGTGGCGGGCAGCTACGATTATTTCCTGCACAAGGGCGGTGTCACCACGCCCGGCGATGGCGGTTGGTACCTGCGTTCTGCGCTGTCGCCGACCCCGCCGGACCCGTGCGATCTCGACCCCAATGGCCCCGGCTGTGCCGAGCCGCCGCCGCCGGCGCCGTGTGCCCTCGACCCGGCCGGCCCTGGCTGCATCGGACCGTCACCAGAGCCCTGCGAGAACGATCCCGCGGGCCCGGGCTGCGGCATCATTCCACCCGATCCTTGTGAGGCCGGGGAAGGCGACGCCGACTGCAACCGCCCACGACCGCCGCAGATCGTGCGACCTGAAGCGGGTGCCTACCTGGCCAACCAGGCGGCCGCTGTGTCCCTGTTCCAGCATCAGCTGCAGGATCGCGACGGCGCTGACACCATGGCCGGCGCACGCGGTGACGGTTGGCTGCGTGTCAGCAGCAGCCACACGCGGCAGGATGTCGCCGGTCAGCTTGCGCTGACGGGGCGTGCGTCGGTGCTGATGGGGGGTATGGATGTATTGCACTGGGGCGGAGCCAGCCAGGGCCGCGCCGGTGTATTGCTGGCCGCCGGGCAGTCCTCGAGCGATGTGCAGTCGCAGCTGAGTGGCTACACCGCGACGGGCACGGTAAAGGGCGCCGCGCTGGGGATCTACGCTACGTGGCTGCAGCGTCCGGACGAAGGAACGGGGGCCTATGCCGATGGCTGGATCCAGCATGGCCGCTACCGCAACACCGTGCAGGGGATCGGGCTGGCGAAGGAGCACCAGGATGCCCAGACGCAGGCCGCCTCGCTTGAGACGGGCTACACGTGGGCGTTGCGCACGCGCAGCGGGGCCCAACTGATGGTGCAGCCGCAACTGCAGGTCATCCATACCGACTACCGCGCCGACCGTCTTACCGAGCTCAACGGCACCCAGGTGACCACCGCCGCCGCAGGTGGGCTTTCCTCGCGGATGGGCATACGCCTGAGCGGCGACGTACGCCGCGAGGATCGCCGCGTGCAGCCGTTCATTGCTGCGCATTGGCTGCACGAAAGCGGTGGCAACCGCGTCTGGATGGACGATGCGCTGATCGAGGGCGCGGTGGCGAAGAACCGTTACGAAGTGCGTGGCGGCGCGATGCTGCAGCTTGGGACGCGCTGGTCGGCATGGGGCGATCTTGGCCTGCAGCGTGGTGACGGCGGCTACCGCAGTGCGAGCGCACAGCTGGGGCTCAAAGCGAGCTGGTAAGCAACGGCAGTACGCCAAGGAAAGGGATCATGAGCAGCATCTGGATCGGACTGGCTGCCCTGCTGGGCGGGTGGATGCTCGTTGCGGCGGCGTTCGGAGCGTTGATTGCCCGTTGGATGCGCATGCAGCGCGGATGAGGGAGATAGGGTCGACCGATAGCCGAGCCCGCTCACCGCCAGCCCAGCAACGCCGGCAACGACGAAGCCAGCAGCGCGATTCCCGACACCGTCAGCACACTGAGCACGATCTGCCGGAAGCGCAGGTCGCTGATGCCGATATACAACCGCGTCCCCAGCAGCGTGGGAATCAGCATGGCCGGCGCAACGATGGCGAACATCGGCAGCATCTCGCGGGTGACGATGCCGGTGCCTACATAGGTGCCCATGGTCACCAGCAGCATGGACAGGTTGAAATTCTGGACCACCGAGCGCTGCACATCGCGCTCGTAACCGCGCAGCGTGCACCACAGCGTCGGCAGGGTGCCGGTAAAGCCACCCAGCCCCCCCATGATGCCGCCCGCGAAACCCACCACGCCATCCGCTGCACGCCCGCCCGCGGTAACACGCGGCAGCTGAGGTGACAGCAGCATCGCCGGGCACCACAGCACCAGCAAGGTTCCCAGGATTGCCTTGAGCCAGTTCGTGTCGAGCATGGGCAGCAGATAGACGCCCACCGGGATCCCGGCCAGTCCGCCGAGCACGAAAGGCAGCAGGGTCTTCAGATTGAAACCGCGGCGCACGGTGAACGCCGCCAGCAGCTGGCCGGTCAGTGCACCGAACACCGACAGCGTCGCGGCCAGCTTGGGGTCGAGCACCCAGGCCCAGAAGGACAGCGCCACCAGCCCGAAAGCGAAGCCGGAGAGTCCCTGCACAAATCCCGCCACGATGGCACCCAGCGCCACCACCAGGTAGATCGAATCCACGATGTCCCCTTACTGTGCGTCCGCGAACGCATCCGTTGCGCGCACCAGTGCATCCACGGTTGTCGGTTCGGTTGCGCTGTGACCGGACACCACCATCTGCAAGGAGGCCTCGGGCCAAGCGCAGGCCAGGTCCCACGCGCTGCGCGCCGGGCAGATGATGTCGTAGCGGCCCTGCACGATCACGCCCGGCAGATGTCGGATGCGGTCGATATCACGCAGCAGCTGCCCATGATCGAGGAAGGCATGGTTGCGGAAGTAGTGCGCTTCGATGCGCGCCTTGGCCAGGGTGTGCAGCGGATCATCACTGGAGATGGCATCGACGTCGTGGACCAGCGTGGCGGCATGATCTTCCCACCCCAGCCACGCCTGCGCCGCGGCGATGCGGGTCGCGTCGTCCGGGCTGTCCAGACGCCGCCAGTACGCCTCGATCATGTCGTCGCGTTCTTCTCGCGGGATGTAGGCCTCGTAGCGCGCCCAGCGCTCGGGAAACACCCAGCGCGCACCACCATCGGCCTCGGCGAACCAGCGGTTTTCTTCAGCGCGGCCGAGATAAACGCCACGCACGATGATGCCGGTCGCACGGTCCGGATGCGCCTGTGCGTAAGCCAATGCCAGGGTCGAGCCCCAGGAGCCACCGAACACCAGCCAGCGCTCGATGCCGAGCAGGGTGCGGATCGTCTCGACATCCGCGACGAGGTGCTGCGTGGTGTTGTCGCGCAGTTCGCCGAACGGCAGGGAACGGCCGCTGCCACGCTGGTCGATCAGGACGATGCGATAACGTGACGGATCGAAGAAGCGCCGGTGGGTTGGCGATACGCCGGCGCCCGGACCACCATGCAGGAACACCACCGGGATGCCCTCTGGATTGCCGCATTCCTCAACGAACAGGGTGTGCAGGTCATCGACCGCCACCTGATGGGTGCGGAAGGGCGTGATCGGCGGATAGAGCGTGCGCATGATGGGGGCCTACGGAAAACTGACCCCACATGATAACGCCCGCATTCGTCCGGCCACGCCCGAGATGCGTCACAGGGGCGGCGGGCTGTCCCTGTCCCGCTGAACGCGGGTCCGGTACGCGCGGACGTTATCACCGCGGATGCGGCGTTCCTGGGTGCCGGTAATCGTATCCACCTTGCGGTCCGCGCCGGTCACCGGCTTGGCGTCGATGGTCGTTTCATGCTCGAACGCATGCGACTTATCGGTGTTGCGGTAGTAACGGTACAACGCCCAATACAACGCCGTCGCACCGGCCGGGCCGGCGGCAAGCAGCCAGAGTCCACTGTCATCGCTCATGAGGCAGCTACCAGGAAGAAGAGAACAAGGGCTTCAATGATCGTGCCGGTGGTGAGCGCGGCCAGCAGCAGCTTCCACTGCTGCACCGGCACGCTGCCCATGGTTTCACCGGTACGGCCATTGACCGCGATGTAGTGCAGCATGCCGCCATTGCGGCCCGGCTGGTGATACGAGTACAGCCACACGGGCAGGTACATGGAGACCCAGCGGGTGCCATGCACATCCACCCGTTCGCGTTCCCAGCGCACACCGCGGTCGTAGCGGCGTACCGAGCCTTCTACCTGCGCACGCGCGATCGACAGCAGCTGGTCTTCCAGGCGCGGGCGCAGTGTCTCGACATCCACGTTGCGCTTTTCCGAGGTGAAGCCGGCCAGATAGGAGGCGTTCCACTTCAGGGCGTTCTTGGTGTCGAAGGGCAGGATCGCGTTGATGATGTTGTTGGTATTGGTCTGCGTGTCCAGGTTGCCGCGCTCGGCCGAGGATTCCATCGTCAGATCGTCCACGGTGAAATCCACCTGGCGGTCCACCTGGTAGATGTCAGCGTCGTAGTACGTTTTCTTGTTCTTTTCCGTGCCGCGCGTGTACTGCCGCGTCTGGATCTCGCCCTTGCCCGACACGCTGGCGCTGACATTGCTGTCCACGATCATGTAGGGCAGATAGACGCCGGTGACGTTCTCCGGCGTGAACTGGTCCTTGAACGCTTTGAGCGCAAACAGACGGCGCTTGTCCACGAACTGACGGATCCGCGCAACGGCATCGTCCTTGCTGATATGGAACGGCAGAACCGCATCGGGCACCGCGCCATTGGAGATCTGTTCGTTGACCCCGAACACATGGCGGCACCAGTGGCAGCGGGCGGTCATCGTGCTTTCGGTATTGATCGTGACTTCGGCGCCGCAACCGGTGCACTTGAAGCTCATCAGGCTGGCGGTATCGGCGGCGATGTCACGCGCGCCCGAGGCGATGACGGTGCCGCGCAGCTGATCGATGCCTTCGCCAAACCCGAAGGCCTCTTCGACACGTTCGCCATGCCATTCGTGACGGCAGAACTGGCAGACCAGCACATCGCTGCCGAGCTTGAGCCGGATATCGCTGGAACCGCACTTCGGGCAGCGGTTCAGGCCGTCCTTGAGTTCGGCCGCCGAGGTATCCAACGCCACCGGGTCCGGCGCCTGCAGCTCATCGCGGATGGGTTGGGGCAGGGTGGCTGGATCCAGCGGGAAGCTGCCCGGCAGTGGCGGCACATCCCGGGGCGAGCCCGGGCCAGTGACCGGCGCCGCGGGAGATGGCGGCAACGGCGGCGGAACCGCCGGAATCGGCGGTGGAATCTTGGGGTCGGACATGGTGTCGGTGCGCTCGGTGTCTTACAGCCCCAGCGCCTTGGCCTTGAGCTTGTCGTAGTCGTCCTGGGTGATCAGGCCGAGGTCCAGCATTTCCTTGGCCTTCTTCAGCTTGGCGACCGGATCTTCCGCCGCCGGCGCGACCGGCTGCTGCATGCCGCCGACCCCGAGCATGCCCGAGGCCATGCCTACACCGACCAGGCCCGCCGCACCGCCGTTCTCGCCGGCCGACTGGATGCCCTGGGCCACGCTGGCCTGCAGGTTGGAGTTGCCACGCGAGCCGGCCAGGGCATCGGCGCGCTGGACGGTCTTGAGCAGTTCACGGGTATTGGCGTCGTACTCGATCGAGACGATGGCGGTCTTGACGATGGCCAGGCCACGGTCGGACTTCCACTGGTAGCCCTGCTCGACGGCAGCGGACAGGCTCTGCGCAAAGCCGAGCGAATCCTGCTGCAGCTTGGTGATGCGGTTGCCCTTGCCCGGGTCGTTCGTATACAGGCTGAAGGCCGGCGCGAGCGAGCCCACCACTTCATTGAACAGCTGGCTGGCGGCCGCGTTGTCCAGATCGGTGAAGTCGAACACCTGGCCGGGCTGCAGGTAGCTGGCGGGTACGAAATTTTTCACGAACAGGATCGGATCGACGATCTTCAACGTATACGAGCCGCGCGTGACCGCGCCGACCTGCGTATTGAGGAAGCCATCGTCCCAGTAGATTTCAGACTGCGTGCCGAAACGGTTGTCCGGCAGTTCCTTCAGCGAGACGAAGAATGCCGCCTGCTGCGAACCTGGCTGGCCGCCGAACTTGAAGCGTTCCCAGCTCTGCTTGATCAACGGGCTGACGAAACCGTCGCCGGCGAAGATCGACTGCGAATTGGTATCGTCCGAGCGCCATTCATAGCCGCCCGGTTCGGCCACGAAGCCGGTGATGGCGCCGTCCTGGAACAGCAGCAGGCCGTAGCCTTCGGGCACGACGATCTTCGAGCCGTTGGTGATGATGTTGGAGGAGGCGCTGGTGTTGGAGCCACGACCGGCATTGGTGCCGCGCGGCACCGCCGCAAACAGCGCTGCCGTGGAGGGCAGGCCCGTCGGCACGGTGTAGAAATCCTTCCACTGGTCGGCCAGAACACCACCGACTGCCCCTGCCACTGCCTGACGAAGACCCATGACACACTCCCTGCGATTCGTGGACGGGCACCGTGCCCATCGTGCTTGCCGCACTATATCAGCAGCCAGCGCACCGGTAGCGGCCCAGGGCAGGGGACTGGCGCGTGTGCGGACGCCCGGGGCAGATCAGCCGGGCAGGTCGCACTTCAGCTTGCCGTCGACGTAGTACGGCTTGGGCACATTCGGGTTCTCGCTGGTCCTCTCGAAAACTACTTCGAACGAGTCCATATCCGGCGTGCCTTTGCGGTCGGTACACGCCTCCTGCAGTTTCTTCTTCACCGCCGCAATCCCGGCATCGCGATTGGCGCCGTCGGCGCTGTTGGTCAGATTGGCAACGTCGGCGAACGCCACCGGGCTGGCGGCGAGCAGGCAGCCTGCGAACATCGCGGCACACAGCTTCTTCATCACAACTCCTTTCAGTGATCGCGGCCTGTGACCGGCCGGGATCGTCAGCATAAGGAGCGTCGGTTAAGACCGTGTCGCGTGCTGGGTGTGCAGGCCCTCGCGGAGGCCTGCACCGTGTCGCTGCCAGATTCAGGCGCTGGTATGTGTGTGGTAGATCTTGCTGACGACCGTCCAGCGACCGTCCACTTTCAGCAGATTGAAGAAATCCGTGAAGCGGAAGCCGGAGATGTCGTCGGTATCGACCCTGGCATTGGCCGCCGTGCCGACGATGTCGATGCGCGCGATCGCGGCACGCGCCTCAGGCGATGGACGAAATGCCGTGTCGATGGTGTCGAACAGACCCTGGATGGGGCCGCCGACGAGTGCATTGTCTGCATCAACACCGAAGATCGTGGCGTGCTCGCTGAAGGCGGGCTTCATGATGCTGCTCTTTGCCTGTTTGCCACCTTCGTTGTACTGGTTCAGTACGTCGACGATGGCGTTGTAGTCCTGCACGTAGGTCGGGTTGCTCATGGTGAGTCCTCTGGGGGTTGGGATGTGGCGTGGGGGAGGGGGCGCAGCATCATTCGCTTGCAGTGGGCCAGTCGGTGTAGCCCTTGGCGCCACCGCCGTAATAGGAATCGCGCGGTGCGATGGTCAGCTGCGTACCGCGACGAAGGCGTTCGACGAGGTCCGGGTTCGAGATGAACAGCCGACCGAACGCGACCGCATCGATGCGGCCCTCGGCACGACGCGAGATGGCCATCTCCAGGTCGTAGTTGTTGTTGCCGATGAAGGCGCCGTTGAACGTGGCACTCAAGGCATCCAGGTCGACGCCCTCGGGAACGCTGCGCGAGGTTGCGGTCGCGCCCTCTACAAAATGCAGATAGGCCAGGTTGAAGCGGTTCAATTGCTCGATGACGTAGCCGTAGGTCGCCATGACCGTGCTGTCCGGCGGGGTGTTGCCCGCATCTGGCGTGACCGGTGAGAGACGGATGCCAACACGATCGCCGCCCCAGATGTTCACGACGGCTTCGGTGACCTCCAGCGTCAGCCTGGCGCGGTTCTTGATCGAGCCACCGTAGCCATCGGTGCGATGGTTGGTGGAATCACGCAGGAACTGGTCCAGCAGATAGCTGTTGGCCGCATGGACTTCCACACCATCAAAGCCGGCGCGCTGTGCATTGCGGGCAGCCTGCTCGAACTGGGCAACGATCCCGGGGATCTCATCGGTCTCCAAGGCGCGCGGCATCGAAACCGGCACGAAGCCATCGGCGGTGTAGGTGTCGCCGTCGGCCTTGATCGCCGACGGCGCGACCGGTGCCTGGCCATCGGGCTGAAGGGCCACGCTGGAAAACCGCCCGACGTGCCAGAGCTGGCTGACGATCTTTCCGCCGGCGGCATGGACCGCATCGGTGACCTGTGTCCAGCCAGCCACCTGTGCATCAGTCCAGATGCCGGGTGTGGCCGCATACCCACGCCCTTGGGCCGAAATGTTGGTCGCCTCGGCGACGATCAACCCGGCAGTGGCGCGCTGGGCGTAATACGTGGCGTGGAGCGCATTGGGAACACCGTCTTCGCCGTAGCGGCTGCGGGTGATCGGCGCCATGACGATACGGTTGGCCAGCTGGAGTGCACCCATATGGGTGGGTGCGAAGAGGTCGGTACGGGACGCAGTGTCCATCATCGAAAAGGAGCCTTTATATGTGACCGGTCGTCTAGTAGCCGGGTAAAACCAGGTCACGACAGCAGGGTGCGTGACGCGGCCAGTGCGGTGTCGAACGGGGCAGTGGAGTCGTTGAGCTTGGCCAGCAGCGAGGCGCCCAGCCAGAGTTGATACAGCGATTCGGCCAGCTCCGGGGCGGGGATGGCCGGGGAGATCGAGCCGTCGGCCTGACCGCGTGCGGCACAACGGGTGATGCGTTGGATGATCGCGTCGGTGCCCTTTCTGAGTACCGTGCGCATATCCTCGGACAGATCGCACATCTCGGGGCCGAGTTTGACTACCAGACACTTGTCGTCGGGGAAATCCGAGCCCTGCGTATCTTTCCAGTACTGGAAGTACGCCACCAAGCGCTCTGCGCCGGAGCCCTCTGCGGTCAACAACCGATCGACCGTGGCCAAGTATGCGGAGAAGTATTCGTCCAGCAGGGCCAGGCCGAACTCCTCCTTGGATTTGAAGTAATAGTAGAACGAGCCCTTCGGCACCCCGGCAGCCGCGACGACCTCGGCCAGGCCCACGGCCGTATACCCCTTGCGAGTCATCAGCGCGCGGGTGACGTCGAGAATGTGCTGGCGCGTTTCGTGGGCGGGCTTCTTCATGGCCCTCACGATACGCTCCATCTGACCGGTCGTCTAGTATCGTCGCTGATGCGGGCGGGCAAGCATTCAGCCCCGCCCAGCCGCGCATGAATCCGGGAGGTCCGCGATGATGATTGGCAGCGAGTCTTGTCCAGACGCCCTTGAGATCGCGTGAAGCCACAGCGCCCACACCTGGCGCCCGCACGACGCGCAGGGGGGAGTGCATCCAAACCGCGCGGCCGTCCGTAAACACGGCCATGAACCCCATGTCCCCGATCTGCCGGAACTCGCCTACGATGGACACTGACCCGTCCACCGCCAGGATGACGCCGTTCGAGGCTGCCCGGATGATTGCCGTTCCCGCTCAACCCAACCCGGAGCTGAAAACCTGGGCGGCCGACATGGCCGGCGTCGCCACGTCGCGCGATCGAGAGTGCTTCATGCGCATCTACGATCACTTCATGCCGCGCCTGTGCCGCTATCTGAGTGGGTTGGGGGCGCCCGATGGCGTGGCCGAGGATCTGGCCCAGGAAGTGCTGCTGAAACTGTGGAACCGGGCCGAGCTCTATGATCCGGCGCGCAGCAGCCTGGGCACGTGGCTTTATCGGGTGGCGCGCAATCTGCATATCGACCGGGTACGTCGCGAACATATCTGGGTGCATGCCCATGAGGTGGTCGAGCAGGCGGCGGAGGAAGAGGACGGCGGCGGCTCGCTGGCCGAACGGCATACCGAGCACGTCAGGCTCAAGCAGCGGCTGGACGAACTCTCCGCAACGCAGGCCCGATTGATCCGGATGTCCTACTTCGAAGCAAAAACCCACGCCGAGATCGCCAACGAGCTGCATATGCCATTGGGCACCGTGAAGTCCCATATCCGACGTGCGTTTCTTCAGCTGCAGTCCTTGATGGGAGAGCGGCAGTGAACCCTCGTCACCATCTGGATCCGACCACCGTCCTGGGCTTTGCTACCGGGACCTTGGCCGCGGAAATGTCCGTGGTCGCCGCCGCGCATCTGGAAGCCTGCGCCCACTGCCGGCAGCACCTGCGCTCGGCCGAGCGGGTGGGCGGGCTGCTGCTGGAGCAGCAGTTGTCGCCGCCTTCCGCAGAGGATCGGCAGGCCGCGCTGCGGCAGACCATGCTGGAGCGTCTGGATACTGTCGCGCCTGCGGGTGGCGTGCATGACCACACGGTGGCGCGCAGCGCCGCCGGTCACGATCCGGATCAACTGCCGGCCGCGCTGGCACCGCATTTCGGGACGTCCTACCGTTCGCTGAAGTGGCGGTGGATGGCGCCGGGCGTTCACTGCATCCGTGCACCCGCGCACCCGTCGTTGATCATGCTCAAGATCGCCCCCGGCAAGTGCCTGCCCATGCACAGCCATGGCAACAGCGAACTGACCCAGATCCTCAGGGGCGCCTATGACGATTCGCTGGGGCATTTCGCCCCCGGTGATGTGGCCGATCTGGACAGCGACGTCGAGCATCAGCCGGTGACGACCCCGGGCGTGGCGTGCATCTGCGTGTCGGCACTGGATGCGCCGCTGGTCTTCAGTGGCTGGTTTGCCCGGAAACTGCAGCAGGTGTTCAAACTCTGACGGGCTACGGCGTGATCGTGGCCTGTTTGAACACCTGCATCACCGCTGCCGGGGGCATGGGGCGGGCAAGCAGGTAGCCCTGCACCTCGTCGATGCCCATTTCTGCCAGTGCCTCCAATTGCGCCTGCTGTTCGACCCCCTCGGCAACGGTGAGGTAGCCGAGCTCGTGGGCAAGGTGATGGATGGCCGAGACCTTGGCACGTGCGCGCCCGCTGCTGGCGACGCCATCGATCAGCGACTTGTCCAGCTTCACGGTGTGGATGGGCAGGTCGGACAGGTAGCTGAAATTGCTGTACCCACTGCCGAAGTCATCGATCGCCACCGTGATGCCGGCCTGCGCCATCGCCGCGATGTGGCCGATGGCCGGCGATCCCGGGCGCAGCCATTCGCCCTCGGTGATCTCCAGCTCGATCATCGAAAACGGCAGCGACCGGTGCTCGAGCTTGCTGCGGATGTCATGCCAGGCCGAGGGGTTGGACAGATAGCTGCTGGACAGATTGATCGAGACGGGGATGTCCTGCCCTTGAGCCCGCCACGCCTGGACCTGATCCAGCGCGGTCTCCAGGACCCAGTTGGTCACCTCGTCCATCAGCGCCGTCCGCTCGAAAACCGGAATGAACTCGCCCGGGCTGATCGGCCCCAGGGTGGGGTGGCTCCACCGGATCAACGCTTCGGCCGAGACCGGGCGCCGACCGTCCAGGGTGAAGCGGGGCTGGTACTCCAGGTGGAAGTCACCGGCCTGCAGCCCGCGTTCGGCATCCGAGGCCAGGCGGTAGGCGCGGTGCATCGTGTCGTCGCGCTGTTCGGAGTACCAGCAGAATGGCTGCCGCGCGTCGAACGCGCCGTGCATGCTCACCAGCAGCCGCCGCAGCAGGTCGTGGCTGTCTTCTTCATCCGGATAGACCGCACAGATGCCGGCATGGAAACGGGGGGACATCGGGACCGCGGCGGCCATCAGCGGACGCAACATGCGCGTCCTCAACTCCAGGATCAGCGCCTCGACCTGTGCCGCGGCCGGCATGTCGACCACGAAGGCGAACCGGGTCACCCCGACGTGGTACACGGTCGCGACGTCCTCCAGCGCGGTGCGCAGCCGGACGCCGGCACGCCGGATCAGGGCTTCCAGCGGGCGCAGGCCCAGCACCTGGCCCACCTGGTTGGCCCGCGGAATGTCGAGGATGTCCACCGCAACGGCATACGCCGTTCCTTCGGCGCAGCGCGCAAGGATACCGGGCAGATCCGCATGGAACTGATGCCGGCTGGGCAGGCCGCTGACCGGGTCCAGCCGGCCGGACATCGCGCGGAGTTCCAGTTGCGCGATCACCAGCTCCGCCAGTGTGGCCAGTTGCGCCTGATCGCCCGGCTCGAACGTGCGCGGACGAGTGTCCATGATGCACAGAGCGCCGATGGGTACGCCGTTTCTGGCCACCAAGGGGGCGCCCGCATAGAAGCGCAGATGCGGGCGGCCCGTGACCAGCGGGTTGTCCCGGAAGCGGGGGTCCTGCTGGAGATCGGGCACCACCAGCACCCCCTCGGCGGTGACGGCGTGGGCGCAGATCGAAGCGCGGATGTCGGTCTGCGCCATGGGCAGGCCGATCCGGGAAACAAAGCGCTGCTGCACATCCCCAAGGATGGAGACGAATGCCACAGATGCGCCAAAGGTGTAGCTGGCCAGCGCGGTGATCCGGTCCAGCGCGGGCAGCGACTGGACGCCATCGATCTGCATGGCGCTGAGTATCGCGTTGCGTTCGTCGCGTTGTGAGGTGGGGGGACTCATCGTGGTTCGACTGGAAGGACGGAGGCCATGGCCGAAGCCGGAAAGGTGGGCCTCCTGTCCCTTGCCACGCGAACCGGTGGCGTTCCATGCACGCTATACGAACGAAATGCGCCCGTGGATGCGCTTACCAGTCGGTGGGCGCGTAGTCCTTCAGGAACTGGCCCCACACGTGCTCGCCACTGTTGATGCCGTGGATGATCGGATCGACGATGCGCGCGGCGCCATCAACGATATCCAGCGGCGGATGGAAGCGCTCTTCCTTGACCTTCTTGGCCGCGATATCCGCCGGATCCTCGTCGGTCACCCAGCCAGTGTCCACGCTGTTCATGTGGATGCCGTCGTTCTGGTAATCGGCCGCCGAGGTGCGCGTCATCATGTTCAGCGCGGCCTTGGCCATGTTGGTGTGCGGGTGGCGGGTGGTCTTGAAGTTGCGATAGAACTGCCCCTCCATCGCCGAGACGTTCACAATGTGCTTGTCACGCCCGGGCGTGCGCAGCATCAGCGGCTTCAGGCGCGCATTGATGATGAACGGCGCGATGGCGTTGACCAGCTGGGTTTCCAGCAGTTCCACCGAAGGCACCTCAGCCATCAACATGCGCCAGGAATTGCGACCGCGCAGATCCACCTGCTGCAGGTCCTGGTCCAGCCGGCCGTCCGGGAACAGATGCTGCTGGGCCACCAGTTCGTCATCCAGCAGCGGTACCTGTGACAGCTCGGCGGCGCGGGTCAGGCCGTTGGCGGCGTTGAAGTCTCTCCCCTGGACCATCGGCAGCGCGGCCGAGGCCGTCGTGCCGAGCAGCTCTGCACTGCGCAGCCCCTCGTAGTCGCCGATCAGCTGGCGCAGCGCATCGGGCACCTCATGCAGCGGCGCGGTTTCGCCGGCCATCATGTGCGCATAGAACTGCGGCGGGCGGCGGACCGTCTGGCAGGCGTTGTTGATGATGAAATCCAGCCGCGAGCGCGTGGCCAGCAGCTCGTTGCAGAACGCTTCCACGCTGGGGGTATGGCGCAGGTCCAGACCGTACACCTGCAGGCGGTGACCCCACTGCGCGAAATCGGGCTCTTCGGCGTAGCGCGCCGCGGAGTCACGCGGGAAGCGCGTGGTCACGATCAGCTCGGCACCGGCGCGCAGCAGCTTCAGGCCCGCCTGGTAGCCGATCTTGACCCGGCCGCCGGTGAGCAGTGCGACGCGGCCGGTGAGGTCGGCCGTCTCGGTGCGCTTGAAGAAGTTCAGTTCGGCACAGGCCGGGCACATCTGGTCATAGAAGTGATGCAGCTGGGTGAACTTCTGCTTGCACACGTAGCAGTGGCGCAGCTCGGGGGAATGCACTGGCGCCGGGCTGGCCTCCGCGTTCTCTCCGTTGGACGCGTCATGCAGGCCGGCGGCGTGCGGGGGGAAGTAGTTCGGGGTGCTGAACACCGGCTTGCGGCGCAGCGCACGGATACCAGTCTGCTCCAGCAGCGCCTCGGCCTTGGCCACTTTTTCCTGATGGCGGGCCTTGGCCTGCTGCTTCAGCTTCGCCCGGCGGGCCTTGGGCTCGGGGTGGTAGACCTTGGCGACGACCTGATGCAGGCGGACGCGATCGGCCTCGGGCAGCGTATCGAGCACGCTGCGGTCGGCTTCGATGGCCTCCAGCAGGTCCAGCGCGGTGCGCAGGCGGTCGGTCAGGGGCTGGTCGTCATCGGCAAGGGGCAGGGCGGTGGTATTCAATTCGGATCCGGGAGGCAGCAGGAAAACGGGCATGGGGCGCCGCGCGATGGCCCCGACAGGGGCATCCGCCAGCAGCCCGGGGCTTACGGTGGGCCGCTATTGTCCCTGATCCTGCGTCTGCCTGCTTTCCCGTTGCCACCAACCTGAATGGAGCCCCGCCACTCAGTGCCCGAGTGACGCCTGAAGCGCTGTCGCCAGCGCCGCGTCACCGTTTACCAGCTCCGCCCATTTCAGGGTCACCCCGTTCCGCTTGCCCTTCGGGACCAGCCTCAGGCCTTCCGGATCGAGGGTGAGAGTGTAGCGCTCGTCTCCGATCTGGACTTCCCGGCGAAGGGGTTTATCGAGTGGCGTCATGACGGCCTACCGCTTCGGCGGCGAGTCACGCGTCGGCTCTGCGGGGGTTTCTGCGCCATGCCCGGAATCCTGCGCCTCGGAGGCCGCCGTTCCACTGCCACCGCCGGGCACGTTCCGCGAGGACGCGTCGCCCGCCGGTGCAGGTGCAGGCTGCTCGATGGTATCGGCGTGCTTGCCCTGATCGGTAGGCTCGGCCTGATTGCAGGCTGACAACGCCAACGCCGCGACGGCACTGAACAACACGGTTCGCATGGCGATTCTCCGGAACTGAGACAAGCCAGCGTTGTAGCGCTGATGCCGTTCGCGGTACGTGAGTCTTCATTTATCACTCTGTGACGACACAACGGGGGAGTACCCTTGCCGCCGTCGATGCTTAGCCGTTCCGTGGTCTGCGGGCGGGGAGCCGGCGTGTTACGGAGCAGAGTTGAGATCATGAGTATTCCCGAGGGAGTGGAAGAGAATCGGCAGCGGCAAGGCCTCACACGAAGAGGTTTTCTTCTTGCGGTCGGTTCGGTTTCGTTGCTCGCGGCGTGCCGTGACAAAGCGCCCGCCGCGGCCACCCCTGCTGCTGCCGCAGCGCCCGCGGCCAAGGCCGATACCGCGTTCCTTGGCCTCTCTCACGCCCTCACCGGCAAGAACGATCTGGACCCGGCCACGGCCGAGCGCATCGAGCGGGCGTTCGCCCATCTTCAGCCCGATCTGCATGCACAGTTCCCCACCTTGGTCACACTGGCAGGGCAGGTGACTGGCGCGCAGGCACTGATCGCGGCGGCGGGCGATGCAAAACCGGCCGCCTTGGCGATCATCACCGCGTGGTACACGGGCACCGTGGGCAAAGGCGTGCATGCCGTGACCGTCTCCTACCGCGATGCGCTGATGCAGCGCTGCGTGGACGACGGCCTTTCCCCACCGACGTATGCCCAAGGTGGTCCTGCCTGGTGGACGGCGGCGCCTCCGGCCCCTATTCGAGCACGCGCCTAAGTCCGCGCGGCCTTCTCTCTCTGTTGTTCTAGATCTGGACTCCTCTCATGAAAGCTCCGGTTTTCCGTGATGGCGATGCCGATGCCGACGTCGTGATCGTCGGTTCTGGCGTGGTCGGTGCGTTGATCGCCCACCAGTTGGTGCGTGCTGGAAAATCCGTGCTGGTGCTCGAAGCCGGGCCGCGCCTGAATCGCTCCGACGTTGTTGAAAACTGGCGCAACGTCAGCTTCGAGCGGCGCATCGGCAGCGACTTTCAGGGGCCGTACCCGCAATCGAAGTTCGCTACCGCGCCGCTGTACTTCCCGGCCAACGATTACGTCGGCCTGACCGGCCCCGATGCCAGCAGCTTCCACCAGGGCTTCATCAAGGCGGTCGGTGGCACGACCTGGCACTGGGCGGCCTCCTGCTGGCGCCATCTGCCGGTCGACTTCAAAATGCAGTCCGCCTACGGGGTGGGACGCGATTGGCCGATCAGCTACGAGGACATCGAGCCTTACTACTGTCGCGCCGAGGAGGCCATGGGTGTCTCCGGGCCGAACGACCCGGCGCAGCAGAGCCCATCAGAACGGTCCAAGCCGTACTTGGCCGACATGATTCCATGGGGCAACGGTGACAAGGTATTCGCCGACGTCGTCAATCCGCACGGCTACAACCTGGTGCCGATTCCGCAGGGCCGCATGATCAAGCCCTGGAATGATCGTCCGGCCTGCTGTGGCAACAACAACTGCCAGCCGATCTGCCCGATCGGTGCGATGTACAACGGCGTCCATACCGTGCAGGCCGCCGAGGCGCTGGGTGCCAAGCTGCTGGCCGAATCGGTGGCCTACAAGATCGACACCGACGCGCAGAACCGGGTGACCGCCATCCACTGGTATGACAGCGACAAGGTCAGCCACAAGGCCACCGGGCGCAGTTTCGTGATCGCCTGCAACGCACTGGAAACGCCGCGCCTGCTGTTGCTCGCCGCCAACGAACAGAATCCGAACGGCATCGCCAATTCGTCCGATCAGGTCGGGCGCAACATGCTGGACCACTCCGGCTTCCATTGCTCCTTCATTGCGGACCGGCCGATCTGGCTGGGGCGTGGCCCCGCGCAGTCCAGCTGCATGGTCGGGCCACGCGATGGCGCGTTCCGGTCGGAGTATTCGGCCACCAAGATCATCCTCAACAACATCAGCCGGGTGGCGATCGCCACCGACCAGGCGTTGAAAATGGGGCTGGCCGGTGAGGCACTGGACGCGGAAATCCGACGCCGCGCGATCTACGGCGTGGACCTGTCGATCAGCCTGGAGCCGCTGCCCGATCCGACCAACCGCCTGACGCTGTCCAAGACCCGGGTCGATGGCCACGGTCTTGCCTGCCCGGACATCCATTACTCGCTGGGCGATTACGCGCGCAAGGGCTACGACAAATCCTGCGAGCAGCTGCGGCACATCGGCAAACTGTTCAACGCCGAAGAATTCGTGATCACCACCGCGCTCAATGCCAACAACCACATCATGGGCTCGACCATCATGGGCGCCGATCCGCGCGATTCCGTGGTCGATGGCGATTGTCGCGCGCATGACCACCCGAACCTGTGGCTCCCGGGTGGCAGCGCGATGGTCTCGGCCAGCGTCGTCAACAGCACCCTGACCATGGCAGCACTGGCCCTGCGCGCGGCCGATGCCATCGAGCGTTCGGCATGAAGACGCTTGTGCTCATCGCAGTCGGCCTGCTGGTTGGCGCCATGCAGACCGCGCGCGCCGACGATATGCTCGAACGCGGGCGCTATCTCTCGGTCGCGGCGGACTGCGTGGCGTGCCATACCAATCCGAAACAGGGCAAGCCCTACGCCGGCGGCTACGCGATCGCCTCGCCGCTGGGCGAGATCTGGGCGAGCAACATCACCCCGTCCAAGACTCATGGCATCGGCACCTATAGTGAAGCCGATTTCGCCAAGGCGGTTCGCGAGGGCGTGCGCAAGGACGGCGCCCACCTGTATCCAGCCATGCCGTACACCTCCTACGCCAAGCTGACCGACGAGGACGTCCACGCGTTGTATGTCTACTTCATGCAGGGCGTAGCACCGGTTGACGAGGAGGCGCATACGACCGAGCTGCCGTTCCCCTTCAGCGTGCGCTCCTCCATGTCCGTCTGGAACCTGCTGTTCCTGGACAAGACGCCGTTCAAACCCGATCCAGCGAAAAGCGCGCAGTGGAATCGCGGTGCCTACTTGGTCGAGGGGCTGGCCCACTGCTCCAGCTGCCACAGCCCGCGCGGGCTGATGATGCAGGAGGTGGGCGGCAAAGCCTTCGCCGGTGGTTCGCTGGGCGACTGGTATGCCCCCAACATCACCTCCCATCCGATCAGCGGGATCGGCGGCTGGACCGATGACGAACTGGCTCAGTACCTGAAGACCGGCCGCGTGGCGGGCAAGGGCCAGGCCGGCGGCGGCATGGCCGAGGCGGTGAGCAACAGCCTTTCCAAGCTTCGCGATGAGGACATCAGCGCGATCGTGACTTACCTGCGGACGGTGCCGGCGGTGGCCGACAAGGACGCCACCCGCGCGGCCTTTGCCTGGGGCGATGCCACCGCCGCGCCGGGCGAGCCTGCGATTCGCGGCACGGACGCGCCCATCGCCTCGGGTGCCGTGCTGTATTCCGGCCTCTGCGCCAGCTGCCATGGCTCGCGAGGCGAGGGCGGCAAAGATGGCTACTACCCGTCGCTGGTGCACAACAGCACCGTGGGGATGGTCCAGCCACAGAATCTGGTCGCCACCATCCTCGGCGGCATCGACCGCGACGTGGATGGCGAACATGTACTGATGCCGCATTTCTCCGAGGGCTCGTACGTACAGGCGCTGAGTGACGCGGACGTCGCGGCGGTCGCCACGTACGTGCGGACCACCTTCGGTCCCGGCGACCAGGTCACCGAAGCGCAGGTCGCGTTGATCCGGGAGGGTGGTGAGAAGCCACTGCTGGCCAAGATCGCGCGCCTGTGGCTGCCGTTGTTGATCCTCGGGCTTGCCGCCTTCGTGGGGGTGATCCTGCTGGTGCGACGTGTCTGGAAAAAACGCAGGCAGCGGAGGGCGTCGGCATGACGCGTAACGCTCTCCTGATTGGCCTGGCGCTGGTGGCCTCCGCAGCGAACGCGCCGGCAAGGGCGGCTGAATCAGGCCCCTCCAAACCCGCGCCGGTGGACACCATTGCCCAGACACCGCTCAGCGCCGACTGGGCGGCCCGGATCTGGCTGCAGGATCGGGGTATCACGCCGAGCGCGCGTATCGTGGTTGCCACCGGCGTCAACAGCGACGGCTACAAGGGCACCGGCTGGTCCACCGCCGAGCACGTCGATTTCGGCGCCATGATCGATACCGGCAAGGCCTTCGGCTTCGACGGCACGATGCGGGTGGTGTTCTCCGACCGCTTCGGCAATGCGGTCAATGACCGCTCGACCGGCTCGTACGTGCAGAATCAGGCGTTCTATGGGCAGGGCCAGAACCTGCGCTTCAACGAACTCTCCTATGAGCGCTGGCTGCTGGACAAGCGGCTGAGCCTCAAGGGCGGTTTCTATTCGATGGGCAATGATTTCGGCGGGCTGCCCTATACCTGCAACTTCAACAACAACGGCCAGTGCGGCCATCCGCTGGGCCCGATCTACAGCTCCGGCTGGCTGGACAACCCGACCGGCCAGTGGGGCCTGCGGGTGAAGTGGGCCGATCCTTCCGGCTGGTACGCGCAGACCGGTATTTACGATGTCGTGCCGATGCGCAAGCAGGAGGGCAGTGGCTTCCGCGTGTCCGACCGTGGCAAGACCGGCCTGTTCCTGCCCGTGGAAGTGGGCTACAGCCACGGCAACACCGGGCAGCATTACGGTGGCACCTACAAGGTCGGCTATTACCTGGACACGTCCAACGCGGACGACATCGGCAATCCGGCCGCACCGCGGGCGTCGCATCGCAGCGGTTCGTATATCCAGCTGGCGCAGCGCGTGCTGAAACCCGAAGGCGACACCGTGCGCGGTCTGTCGGTATTCGGCGTGGCCACGCGTGCGGATGCCAAGACCGGTCTCATGCGTTACTCGTGGGAGGCCGGCCTGAGTTGGCGCGGCGTGGTGGCCTCACGCGAGGATGATGTGCTCAGCCTGGCGTGGACCCGGCTGGACATCTCTGATCGTCTTGCCCAATACCAGCGCATCACCGGCAAGGACGTGCAGAGCAACGAGCAGTTCGTGGAACTCAACTACGGGGTGCAGGTCACTCCGTGGCTTATCCTGAGGCCTGCGGTGCAGTATGTCGCGCGCCCCGGGGCATACGAGAGCCGACCGGATAGCTGGGTGTTCACGCTGCAGGCGCAAGCCACGCTGTGATCACGCGACACGGTCGTCCAGTGCACGCACGCTCCACATCGGGATCAATAAAGTGGGTGCCACTTCATCGAGGCTGGCACGCGTGAACCTCCAGACGACCGTTTCCCTTCCGTTTCCCCGTCGCGCGATGCCCGACAGCTGCCAGTTCGACCTGCTGGATGTAAACGCGCTTCAGGACCCCTGCAGCGGCCGCATCGTCCACCTGTATTCGATGGTGGCGCGATGCCTGTCCTGTGAGGTGATCTTCAAGGCGCAGGAAGGGGCGGGCTTTGTCAGCACCTCGGCCGCGCGGGTACTGCGTTGCCCGACCGGTTGCGGGCAGCAGTCGCTGAAAGCCGCCACGCTGCGCCAGTGGACGCCGAAGGCCGCCTGAAAAGAGGGCATGCGTCACCGCATCGCAGGGGTGACACGCGATCGTCAGAGCAACAATAGCGCCGCGATCAGTGCCGGCGGCATCACCAGCATGCCCAGTTTAAAGAACTGCAGGGCGCTGACGTTCTCGCCCTCCCGACGCAACGCGACCAGCCACAGCATCGTCGCCAGCGATCCGGTCACCGACAGGTTCGGCCCCAGGTCCACGCCAATGAGCAGCGCCGCGCGGGTGTGCGCCGGCAGCTCTGCCATCTGCCCCAGCGAGCCAGCCACCAGCCCAATGGGCAGGTTGTTTGCCAGATTGCTGGCCACCGCCGCCGCGATCCCCGCGACCCAGCTGGCCTCGGAGGGCGAGCTCCGCGCGAGTGCGTCCAATGCGTGCGCCGCCGTGCGGATCACCCCGGTCTGGGCAACGGCTTCCACCAGCACGAACAGGCCAGCCACCAGGGGCAGCACCCCCCAGGCGACATGACGCAGTATTGGCAGCGGGCTGCGACGCTGGCGCAGGCGAACCGCCGCCAACGTGAGCGCACCGGCGCAGAAGGTCGTCAAACCGAGCGGGCCGTTCATCGCCGAGGTCACCAGCAGTACGACGCCGGTGAGCCCGACACCGATGGCGCACAGGCGACCGCCCTCGGACAGGGCGCGGTGCTCGATCCGCTCCGCCAGCGGATGCGCGATCTCACGGCGCTGAGCCAGACGCAGTACCAGATACGTCATCGTGATCGCGGCCAGCGACGGCAGGCTGAACTGCCGCAGCCACTCCGGCAGCGAGGGCATGTGGCTGCCGAACACGACCAGATTGGCGGGGTTGGAGATCGGCAGCACGAAGCTGGCCGCGTTGGCAATGAACGCGCAGACGAACAGGTACGGCAGGGGATTGGCCCGGGCCGCTTTGCAGGCGGCGTAAACCGCCGGTGTGAGCACCACGGCGGTGGCGTCGTTGGACAGGAAAATGGTCACCAGCGTGCCGACCAGGAAGACCAGGTCGAACAGCCGCCGTCCAGAACCTTTGGCATGCTGGACGGCATACATGGCCAGCCAGTCGAACAGCCCCTCGTGACGCGCCAGCTCGGCCAGCACGATCATGCCGATCAGGAACAGGTAGACGTCGCCGCCTTCCGCCACTGCCCCAAGGGCCGTCGGCACGGGAACCAGGCCGGTCGCCACCAGCAGCACGGCCGCGCCCAGCGCCCAGACATATTCGGGGATGCGCCAGGGACGGAAGATGACACCGCTGGTGGCAACGGCGGTCACCATCCAGATGATCAGGGAGGTTGTGGGAACGTGCATTGATGGCTCAGGAAAAACGCAGGGGCTGGCGTCAGGTCGCGTCCGTCGGTGCAGCCACCGTCGAAACGCGGCCCGTGTGAGGTCGGGTCTCCGGCAGGGTCATTGCCAGCACGAAGGCCACCGCTGCAATCGCTGCCAGGGTCAGGAACGCGACATCATACCCAGCGAACTGCACGATCACCCCGGCCAGCCCCGGGCTGAGTGCAGCGCCCAAGCCGAAGACCGTCGAGACCGCCCCGAGGGTCACATTGAACCGGCCGGTGCCTTGGGTCAGATCACTGACCATGACCGGGAGCAGCGCCCCGAAAATGCCGGCCCCGATGCCATCCAGCAGCTGCACGCCAAGCAGCCAGGCCGGTGCATCGGACAGTGGATAGAGCAGGCCACGGATGGGCAGGATCAGGAAGCCGGCCAACAGCAAGGGCCTGCGTCCCCAGTCGTCGGCGCGCCTGCCCACCAGCATCGCGGCCGGCACCATGACCAGTTGCGCCGCGACGATGCACGCCGCCGTCAAGGTGGTGGCCAGCGCCGGGCTGGTGTGGGAGAGCTTCTGGCCGACCAGCGGAAGCATCGCCGCGTTGGCCAGATGGAACAGCGCGCAGCACGCAGCCAGCGTCAGCAGGGTGCGGTCGCGCAGCAGCAGGCCTGCAGACGACGGCCCCGGTTGGCGCTCCTGGCCGGCGGGCAAGCCGCGCGCCCGCTCGTGGTCGATGGCCTTGGCCGGGATCATCAGCACCGCGGCCACGCTGGCCAGGGTCAGTGCGGCCATCAGATAGAACACGACGACCGGGCCCCCGATGTAGGCCAGACCACCAGCCAGCAGCGCCGCAACGGCGTTCCCTGCGTGATTGAAGGTCTCGTTGCGACCCATGCGCTGGGCGAACGCCGGAGGCCCACCGATGCCCAGCGAGATGGCCGCGATCGCCGGGGCAAAGACGGTGCCGGCGACGGCGCTGACGGCCTGGGTGACGGCGACGAGCGAAAAGGAGGTGGTCCACGGCAGCACGAGGCAGCTGCCCGTGACCAGAAGGGCGGCGATGACGACGGTAGCCCGCTTGGCGTTGACCCGATCCATCAGCGCGCCCGCCGGCGTCTGCGCCAGCAGCGCAGCCAGCCCCGCGACCGTCATCACCAGGCCGATGCTGGCCGGCTCCCATTTGTGTACGGCCAACAGGTAGATCGCAAGATAAGGCCCCAACCCATCCCGCACATCGGCCAGGAAGAAGTTCACGCCATCGAGCGCGCGATCCGCCGAGCGCACGGACAAGGGGGCAGGGGAAGGTGGGCTCACGTGCGTTGGCTCGATGCTCGCTGGGTCAGCCCCGATGCCGGTGGGGCGCGCATGTTATGCGCGTCCGCCTGTGATGGTTGTGTTGCGTCACACATGGAAGAGCCCCGGAATCTCCAGGGCTCTGGGTACTACGTGCTGCAGAGTGGGCAGGTATTACAGCGCCCACTTCTCCGGGTCTGCGTGCTTCTCTTTGTAGATTACACCCGCGAAGTCCACATGCAGCTCGGTCCACTCGCCACCCTTACGGCGTGCCAGTACTTCGAAGTGTTTGGGCTTGCGCTCGGGTTCGCCGCGTGGCGTCCAGCCGTCCTTCTCCACTGCGGCCAATGCGACGCGAGGATCCGCCGGACCCTCTGGATGATGATGCTTGGGGCCGTGATGCGGCTTCTTGTGCTCCACCTCCACAAAGCTGCCGCCCTTCCTGGCGATACGGGCCACTTTGATTTCCGACGGGCGTCGTTCTCCTTCCAGCCGGATGGCAGCACCTTCCTTGAGGGGAAACGCCTCTGCTCCCTTGGGGCCGAGGTCGGCCAGATATGCCTGATCGTTGCTGACCAAGGTGAAGCGGTGTGCAAACACGTGCTCGATGACGCCAGCGAGGGCGACCTTTTCATGGTGCGGCATGCATTTCTCCTGAGAGCGCCCAACCGCGGGCGCCCTTGTTCAATGCGGTTGTCCCTCATCGATTCAACCTCCGCCGCCGCAGCGTTCAGGCTGCCGCAAGCCGACCACCGATCACTGCGGCGTGAAGGCTGTGCCAACGCGGTAAAATGACCCACCGCCGACGCCGCTCCAAGGGTCATCGCAATGCCTTACGCCACCCGCGACGCGATCGAGCGTCTGCGCGACCAGATCCCGACCTTCCGCTGCATTGTGGGATGCACGGACTGCTGTGGCCCGGTCACCGCCTCCAGCGAGGAGGTGGCGCGGCTGCCGGTCAAGAGCGATGCCGAGCATGCCGCCGCCCTGGCGGATCTGAGCTGTCCGTATCTGGGCAAGCAGGGCTGTGAGGTCTACGAAGAACGCCCCTTGATCTGCCGGATGTTCGGGACGACCCCCAGCCTGCGCTGCCCCAACGGCCAGAGGCCGGTCTACATGCTGGATGAGTCGGTGGAGAAGGAAATCCATCAGTTTCTTCGCAGCACGCGGCAGGTGCTTCTCTAGCGGGCGGCGTGGCCGCAACAGCGTGACTCAGTTCGACCTGCGGGCACCCAGTCGCCATATCGCAAGACCACCGTACAGCGCCAGCAACGCGACCAGCGTCCAGAGCTCGTGGCTGACCTCACCCAGGCTGGCATCCATCTGATTGAGCCGCACCATCAGATTGATCCCGGGCGTGGTGGGCAGCAGGTGGGCCAAGGCCACCAGTGCTGGCGGCGAAGTGACCGCCGGCCAGGACAGATTGGCCAGGAAGAACAGCGGGATCGAGCAGGCGACAACCACCTGGAAGGCACGTTCACGGGTCGCGAAGAAGCTGCCAATGAACAACCCGAACGCCACCGTGGTGGCGATGAACAAGCTGCCACCCAGCAGCTGGCCGAGGGGGTTGCCACCACGCGGGTAGTCCTGCACCCAGGCGGTGAACCCCGCGTAGTAAAACAGCCCGAGCAGACCCATGGCGCCGAAGCCCACGGCCATGCCGGCCAGCGTTGGCAGATCGAATCGCAGGCGGCGACCCAGGGCAAGCCGACGCGCGCCGAGCAACACACCAATGCCCATGAGCAGCGTCTGATGCACGATCAGCTCGGCCACGCCGGGCACGATGGCGCTTCCATAACCTTCCTGGGTGTTGAACAGCGGGCGCTGCACCAGTGTGATCGGCGGTGCCTGCGGTGCCCCCATGAAGGCCGCCTGGGACACGGCGGCCTCGCGAGCGAACGCGGTCAGGGCGTCGGCCACGCCGCCGAGCACCCAACTGGCGCGGCCCAGGTAGGCGCCATTGCCCATCAGCACCAGGTAGCCGTTGCTGCCGCGCAGGATGTCGCGTTCGAGGTTGGCCGGAATCAGCAGGATGCCCTCGGCCTTGCCGGCCTCCATCACCTGGCGGGCCTGGTTGATGCTGTCCGGCTGATCGACGATGTGGACTGTGTGCAGCGCATCCACCCGCCGCAGCAGTTCACGGCTGGTCGCGCTCTGGTCGTGGTCCACCACCACGATGGGCAGGTTGCTGGCCACCTGATGGCGGTATGCGGCAGGGTAGAAGAACGAGTACAGCACCACCGCCCCGACCATCAGCACAACGGCATAGCGGTCGGTGAGCACCGTGCGCAGGGTCAGGCGGAGGCTGTCGACGAAACGGCTCATGCGCCGATCCCGCTCGTGGGCGACGCTGCGGCCGGTTCAGCGCTGCGCGCGGCGGCGATCAACCGCCAGCCACCGATCCCGCCGGCCACCGCCACCATCAGCAGCAACGTCCCCAGTGGCGACAGCGAGACACTCCACGGCGCGCCGACGAACTGCTGCTGGGTCTGCAGCTTCACGTAGGCGGTCAGCGGCAGCAGGAGATTCCAGATCCGGGTGAACAACGGCGCATCCATCACGGGGAAGGTGGCGCCGGAAAATGCCAGCGCGGTGCCGATGCTCAGGCCGATCGCCGACAGTGACGTGCCCATGTCCCGGGTGAGCCCGACAAACAGCAGGGCCACCGCCGCACAGGCCAGATAGAACAGCGGTTGCCCCAGCATCAGCAGCAGCATGCTGCCGGCAACGCCATCGCCACGGAGCAGGGCAAGGTAAAGCACCCCAAGCGCACCGTAGATCGAAAACAGCAGGACGTAGGGCACGACCTTGCCGGCAATCGCCGACCACGGGGTGTCGCCCAGCCAGTCGCGCAGGTGCCCATCACGGACCTCACGGCCCAGGCTGGCCGCGACTGCCAGGGCCAACCCCAGCGACAGGATCGCCGGGAACAGCAGTGGCAGCAGGAACAGCTCATAGCTGCGCGCCGGGTTGTGCAGGATGTCCGACTGCACGGCGATCGGTGGCGCGCGCAGCTTGGCCGGACCGACCTGCTTGCCGATGCGCTCGCCCAGTAGTCGCGCATTCCAGGCACTGACCGCTTCGACGATATCGCGCACGGCGGATTGGCCGGTGGTGAGGTAGGTGGCGTTGTAGTACGCGAACACCGTGCCCTGTTCACCACGCAGCGCCTGCCGGGTGGCATCGCGCGGCACCAGCACCACCGCGAACACCTCCAGCCGGCGCAGCTGCGATTGCGCTTCGGCCAGGGTGGACGGCTGGCTGGCCACGCTCACGCCGGGGCTGGCATCAAGCATGCGCGCCAGTTGGCGGCTCTCGGCGCTGCGGTCCAGATCGACAATCGCGATGGGGATGTCGCGCATCACCGAGGCGGCGAACAGCCACGCCATCAGCCCCAGCATCACGGCGGGCAGCAGCGTGACCAGCAGCAGATCGGCACGATCGCGGCGCAGGTGGCCAAGCTCGCGTTGGAACGAGGCTCTGGCACTCGCCCACACCGACCGGCTCATCCCTACGGCCACCCGAACAGCACGCTCATGCCGGGCCGGAAGCCTTCCACCGGGGTGACCGGGCGCAGCCGGATCTCGAAGCTGCGCACGTCATAGCCGGACGATTGCCGGGTGGCACGCCACGTGGCGTAGTCACCGGCAGGATTGATGAAATACACCTCGAACTCGGCATCACGATCCAGCGCGGGCACATTGCCGTGCAGGCGGGTACCGACCTTCAAGCCCCGCATCTGCGATTCGCGCAGGTTGACCGAGACCCACATGCGGTCGATGTCGACCAGGGTAAAGACCGGGTAGCCGGCCGGCACCAGCTCGCCGATATCCGACATGCGCTTGTTGATCTCGCCGGCCATGGGCGCGCGGCCGTTGATCTCGTCGCGGGCCGCATCCACTTCGGCGACCGCGCCCTGCGCCTGGCGGACCTGACCCTGCGCGGCGCGCTTGTCCTGGTCGCGTGCGCCGGCCAGCGCCTGGTCGTACTGCGCCCGTGCGGCATTGGAGAGCTCGCGCGAACTGCGCGCCTGGGCCAATGCCTCGTCACGTTTCTGCCGCGTCATCACGCCTTCGTTGAACAGGTTCTGCACGCGCTGATAGGTCGCATCGGCCAGGGTGGCGCCAGCCTCGGCGCGTTTCCAGTTGGCCTGTGCGGCACGGATGTCCTCGCTGCGTGCCCCTTCGTCGGCCTTGTCGGCCACCGCACGCGCCGCCTCCAACGCGCCCTGGGCCTGCTGCTCCTTGGCCGCCACTTCGGGGCTGTCCAGCACGAACAGCACTTGGCCGGCCTTGACCCGGTCACCCTCGCGCACCTTCAGCTCGGCCAGCCGCGCGGTGATCTTCGCGGCCACATTGATGGTGTCGGCATCGGCCATGCCCTGCAGCTGTTCGGCCGGCGTGCGCCAGGCCAGCCACAGGCCGACCACGACGACGATCGCCAGTACCAGCGCGATGAGGATGCCGGCCTTGCGTTTCTTCGGCGGCGGCGCGTCGGCCGGCGCCTGCAATGTGTCATTCATGCGCGATCACCTCGTCGCCCCGGCGGCGGAATTCTTCATATCGGTCCATCTGTCCACTGATCTCCAGCAGCTGTGCCAGCGCCACGTCGTACTGATACGCGGCCTGCGCGCGTTCCACCTGTGCGCCGCCCAGCCCCAGGCGCGCATCGATCACATCCAGCGAGGTGGCCTGGCCCTCCCGGAAGGCCAGCTCCTGCAGCCGCAGGTTCTCGCGGTTCTGTTCGATGCTGCTGTCCAGCAGCAGAAACTGTTGGCGGGCGGTATCCAGTTCGTACCAGGCCTTGCGCACGCCCAGCGTCACCTGGTTCTCGGCTTCGCGCAGGCCGGCCTCGGCCTGATCCTGTTGGGCGCGGGCAGCGCTGATCTGGGCAGGACGCGAGGTGGGCGACAGGAAGGTGTACTTCAGGCCGATGCCGAACGCCCAGTCCGGGTCGGTCAACATTTCGTCGCGACGGCGGAAATCGTACTGCCCGAACAGGAACACGGTGGGTTTGAGTTTGGCCTGCTGCACGCGCACACCTTGCTCGGCCTGGGCCACCAGGGCGCGCAGCCGGGCGATCTGCGGTTGCCGGGCCTGTGCATCACGTTCGAAGGCAGGCAGCGCACCGATCGGCGCGCGATGCACGAACAAGGGCGACAGCGGGCGAACGTCGCCACCGCTGCGCAGCAGGGTGGCCAATGCTGCCTTCAGCGTCTGCAGGTCATTCAGCGATTTCTGGTACTCGCGCTCGGCCTTGTCGCGGGCCACGTTGGCCTGCAGGCGCTGGGCGCGGGTGGCAAAGCCTTCGCGCTCCAGCTTCAGGGCATCGTCGAGGTGACGCTGCAGCCCGTCGCGCACCTCGCGGCGCACGTCCACCGCCTGCTCGGCGAGACGCTGGCCGAAATAGGCTTGGACCAGCTGCACGCTCAGCGACTGGCGCTGCGATTCGCGCTCGGCGCTGGCCTGGTCGGTCGCGCCGGCTGCGGCCTGTTGGGCGGCCGGGATCAAGCCGCCGGTGTACAGCGGCAGTACCGCAGTGACCACCGGGCGGGTGCGCCAGTCGCGCTCGGTGAACTGCAACGGCGAGTCGATGCCGAAGGCCTCAGCGACCGGCGCCAAGGATCCCAGGGGCAGAGTGAGGGTCTTCTGGAACTGCAGGCGGCGCACTTCAGCGGTGATCTCCGGCAGGCGCAGCAGGCGGGTGGCGTCCTGCAGGTCCTGCTTGTTGCGCACCGAGGCATCCGCCGCGGCCAGCGCATCGGAGACCTGCTCCAGCCGCTGCTGGGACTGCTGCCAATCCAAGGCGGGGACCGAGGCGCCGTCCGCTACAGGCTGGGCGATGGCAACGCCACTCATGCAAAGCAGGGAGAGACAGGTAAGTCCTTTTAACGCGCGCGTTGGCGGCCAATGCCGGCTCACGAGGGGGCAGCTCCATGGGTAAGACGGCAAGAGGGTAGTGTGCGCCGCGTGAAGTGCGGGTCTTCACGTCAGTCGCCAGCCACGGGTGACGAGGTAATCCAGCGCACCCACGACCAGCAGCGACAGGCCGACCAGCGGGAACACCACGCCACCGATGCACAGCAGCACGAAGACACCCGCCACGCTTCGCCCGTGTCTGGGCAATGGCGGAACGCCGATCCCGCCGATGGGCCGCCGCTTCCACCACATCACCGCACCGCTGAGGCAGAGCAGGAGGATCGCGGCGCACGCGACGATCAGCACGACGCGGTTGACCGTGCCGTACTCGTTGCCGAGGTGGACGTTGATGCCCCATTCCAGTCCTCGCCCGAGCGCGCCGTAATCGGCGTAGCCCATGTCCAGCAGAACCCGGCCGGTGTACTGGTCCAGGTGCACCACCCGCTGACGCGACAGATCCTCCGGATAGACCGATGCGGTGTAGACCCCCATGGGTCCACGCGGCAGCGCGATGCTGTAACCCGGCGCAAGGCCGAGTACGTTGAACCGGCGCATGGCCGCGTCGATGCCGAGCGCGCCGGGCTGCGGCGTCAGGTCCCCGAGGGCGCCGCCACCATGTGCGGCATGTCCGTCATCGGCGGCTGCGTGCTGGGCATGCGGCACCGCTGACACCGGGAGTTGCGCCTGCTCCATCGACCACGCAGGCCTGGTTGTGTCGGCAAGCCGATGCGCGGACATCGGCACATCCACCCTCACGCCGGCGGGGTAGCCATAATCGTGACCGTTCGCCCAGGCATTGACCTGGTTGCCCCAGACCACTGACCACGGCATGCCGGTCACGGCCAGGAACACCAGCACGCCGCCCACCCAGACGCCGGTCACCGCATGCAGGTCGCGCCAGAACAGCCGCTGTCGCGGCTGCCCGCGAACCGTGGTGATCCCTCCCTTCTGTCCGCGCGGCCACCACAGATACACGCCGGTCGCCACCAGCAGGATGGCCCAGCCGGCCGCGATTTCGATCAGGGCACTGGCGTAGTCACCGAGCAGATCGAGGCTGTGCAGCTGCCGGACCACACCCGAGAACGTTCCCTTGTCCGGCAGGTGCCCGAGCACCTGCGCAGTGCCCGGGTCGACGTAGTAGATCTGCCGTCGACCGTCGACCTCTTGGACGCCGATCTCGATGCTACCGTCGGCGTACTCCGGCGTGGTGTAACGGAAGATAGCCCCGTGACTGACGGCGTTGACCGCCTCCAGCTGGGCGCTGGCAGGCGAGGGTGGCACGGCTGCGTTCTCTACGACCTTCAGGTCCTGGTGGATCCATCGGTCGATCGGTTTCTGGTAGACGTACACCGCCCCGGTCAACGCCAGCCAGGCGATGAAGGGCAGCACGAACAGACCGGCATAGAAGTGCCACCGCCACACCGCGCGGTAGAAACGCCAGCGATCCGATCCACGCGGGGTAGCGGGGGATGGCATGTCAGAGCTCCCGGGTCCAGCTCAAGTACAACGCCCGGCCGTCACCGGGTGAGTAACCCGAGGAACCGCTGTCGTACCAGGCATAGACATAGAAACGATCTGTCGCATTCTTCATCTGCACGGCCAGTGTGTTGCGCGCGTCCAGCCGGTACGTGGCGCTCAGGTTCAACAGGGCATAGCCGCCGTAGCGGCCCAGCGTGTTGGTCCGCTCCACGAAGTAGTCGCCCTGGCCGTTGGCCCAGGCGCTGAAGATCCAGTCGGCCGACGGCGCGTATTCAACCCCTGCGCTGGCCAGCCAGTTCGGCACGTTCTCGATCTGCCGACCGCGGGTCTGCGGCGCACTGGGGTCGGGCACCTCGATCACCGCCTTCTGCCGCGAGTACGCGACCCAGGTGCGCCACTGTGCGCTGGCCTGCCACGTCAGCTGGGCATCCCAGCCACGGCGCAGGGTTTCACCGACGTTGCCGACCTCGTTGGCACCGACCACGCCATTGACGCCCAGGACGGTGGCGACCTCGTCAGTGGCCCGCTGCTCCCAGTACGCGATGCGGGTCTGCAGCCCTTGCACGGGCGCCCACGTGAGCCCGCCTTCCCACCCCTCGTTGATGGAGGGGGCAAGATTGTTCAACTGCGTGCGATACGCGCCATTGCCACTGCCGATCTGGAACGTGCGCCCCCAGTTGGCGTATGCGACCGTGGTCGGGCTGAGATCGTAGGACACACTCAGCTTTGGCTGCTTGATCAGGCCATAGTCGTAGACCGGTGCATGCAGGCCGGTCGCCACATTGTGGAAGTCGCCATACACGCGATCCACCCGGTAGGCGGGCACGATCTTCAGGGCGTCCATCGGCCGGATCACTGCCTGCATGTAGGCACCCCGGGTATCGAGTGTGTAGTCCCAATCGCGCAGGGTCGCCTGGCGCTCCCGCGCGACAGTCCTGTAGCGGCGGGCCGTGTTGTTCTGCCACTGCCCGTCCACGCCGGCATCCAGGACGAACTCGGCCAGCCGCGAGTCCGGGCGCCAGGTGGTGTTCAAGATCAGGCCGCGATGGGTCTCGTCATTGAAACGTTCCTGTTGAGCACCTCCCGCGGTGAACGTCACCCAGCGCTGGTTGCGATAGTCGTTCTGGTAGGCCTTGGCGTTCCAGCTCCAGTCGCTGCCCAGCGCGCCATCGATGTGCACGGCGGTCTGGACGGTCTCGCGCTCGCTGCGATCATCGCGTGCGTACGCCGGCGACTGCGTCGGATTGGCCTGCACCTCTGGATAGCTGAGGTAGCCTGCTTCCAGTGCGACATTCTTGTAGTAACGGCTGGTCAGCCCTGCGCGCCATCGACCGTCGGGGTCGGTGTAGAACCACTTGCCGGCGAAGCTGCGTTGCGTGCCATCGGCGTGGTCGCGTTCGCCGTCGGACGTGCGCCAGCCGACGAAATAGTTCTGCGACCAGGCGCCGTTCTCGAACCCTTTGGCCAACTGGACATCCTGCGTGCCAAAGCTGCCGGCGGTGATGCTCAGCTGGCCGTCGTTGCCGCCCTGGCGGGTCAACACATTCACGTCACCGGCAATCGCATGCAGCCCGTAACTGGCATCGTTGGTGCCGCGCACGATCTCGATCGCGGCGATGTCCAGTGGAAACACCGCGTCCAGGTAGGGCATGCCGCCGGAATTGTCATTGCTCGGAATACCGTCGATCAGCAGCTTGACCGCATTGATGCGGCCCTCGCCGTTGAAACCCCGGAAGGAAAAACGGCCGGCGTCGGTGCCCATCTTGAACTGGGTGACCTGCACGCCCGGGGCGTTCATCAGCAGCTCCCAGCTATGGTCGACCTTCTGCGGTTGAAGGACGTCGCCGCCGATGAGATCCACCGAGGTGAAGACCGAACGGGCCGAGAGCTCGCGCTCGGCGGCCGAACGCGCCTGTACGGTGCCAAGGGTCAGCACGGTACCGTTCTGGGCGGCGACGGTGGCGGGAAGAAGAAGGGCAGCGGCAAGCACGGCCGTGATGGCCTTGGCCAAAGGTCGATACGAAAAAGAAGTTGTCATGGTCCACAGCATTCGGTGCCGCGGTCAGCGTGACCGGGGCAGGGACAAGGTCCGGCCGATGGGCCGGAAAGCGCAGGGCGTTGGGCATGAGCCGGCAGGGCGCAGCAGGGCTGCACCGCATCTGTGCCGGATCAGCAGACCAGAGCCGGTGGGCCGCGGGCGCCGAGGGTGCCGTGAGCGGGAGCGCGACGACGCTCGACCAGACCCGACAGCGATCGAAACACGGCCGGCCACTGCGTCAGCAGCAGGAGCAGCGCCACGAGCAGGCTGATGAGACGGGCCGCGATCAGGCAGTACTCGCAGTCCACGCCCATCTCATGATTGGCATGCGGGTCGGCAGGCGCTTGGGCCGCGGGGCGGGCCTGGCCATGACCGATATCGTGATGCATGTCATGACCCGCATGCGCGCCGGCATCCGGCATGGCGTGATGCGCCGCATGGGGATGGGGTGCAGGCGAGGCCTCAATGACAGGCGGGGTCACCGGCGCCAATGCCCGGCTGACCATGGGCGCGACGATTACCAGCGCAATCGCCAGGAAGGCCCAAGCATGAAGCCAGCGGTGGAGGAGGGACGCATGCACCGGCCCGATGGTAAGGCATGGTTGTCGGGATTCCCGGCGAAAATGCCCGTTTTGTGCTCGATTGCGACGGTTTGTCGCAGTCTGGCGCTGGGCGACGTGCACTCCGGAGCGGCTCAAGGGCTGGCCCCGTGGCCGCACTGCACATTGACAATTCTCCAAATAGGACGCTTATATCCTGTATGGGCCTGAATCCATCCCCGTTCGTTTGCGTTGGCCGGGCAGGCAGGTCCCAGGATTCTCAACCGCCTGCGCCCCCTCGCAGGCTTCAGCACGCCATTGAAGAGAGCACGACATGACAGCAGTGAAGGGTTGGCGGCGGTTTCGTCGGTGGGTGAAGTGGATCGTGCTCGGTCTGCTGGCGGTCGTGATCCTGCTCACCCTCATCGGGGTGGTCTACGAGGCCTTGGCGCGCCGGAGCGCGGCGACCGATCATCCACTGCGTGGGCAGATGGTTGATGTCGGCGGACGCCAGATGCATATCGAGTGTCGCGGCAGTGGCTCGCCCACCGTGATCTTCGAGTCCGGTCTCGGCACGGGCGGCACGATGGATTGGACCCGGGTACACGACCGGATCGCCCGCTTCACCCGTGCCTGTGCTTACGACCGCGCCGGCATCATGCGCAGCGATGCGAAGGACACCCCGCAGCGGGCGTCGGCCGTGGCCGATGATCTGCACGCCTTGCTGAAGGGCGCGGGCATCACCGATCCGCTGGTGCTGGTCGGCCATTCCATCGGCGGGCCGTACACCCGGACCTACGTCGGGCGTTATGGCGAACAGGTCGCCGGGCTGGTGATGGTGGACCCCTCACACCCCGACCAGATCGCCCGGCTCGGCAGCGTGGTGAGCATCGATGTCCACCCGAAGAAGGTGTCGCTGTTGATGCATACCGCCACGGCACTGTCACGGACCGGCCTGGTGCGCTTCCTGTTCTCTCGCGCCGATCATGGTCCACGCCCGAAGGATGAGGCCGCGGAGATCACCGCCTTCTCCAGTGCCTCGGTTACGGGTGCGACCGCCGAGCTCGACGGTTTCGACAGCACCATGGACGATGCCCGCGCGGTCACCTCGTTTGGCGACCGCCCGGTGATCGTGCTGACCGCATTGAAGCCGTTCCAGCCGGACGAACTGAAAAAGATGGGCCTGACGGCAGAGGAGGGCGCCCGGTTCAAGCAGGAGTGGCGCAGCCTGCACGCCGAGCAGGCTGCGATGTCCACTCGGGGGCAGCAACAGATCGTGAGCGATTCCGGCCACTACATCCAGATCGACCAGCCTGATCGCGTCATCAACGCCGTCCGCGAGGTCGTGGACGACGTGCGTGCCGGTCAGGGCCCCGGCAAGGAGCAGCAATGATGAAGCGCACCCTTCTCTGGGCAGGCCTGTCGGTCCTGTTGGCCACCCCTGCCGCCGCAGCGGACTACGACCTGGTGATCCGCGAGGGTCGCGTGCTCGACGGTGCTGGCAACCCCTGGGTCCGGGCCGATGTGGCGGTCAAGGATGGGCGGGTGGTCCTGGTCGGCCAGATCCCGGGGCAGGGCGCCCGCGAGATCAATGCGCGGGGCCGCTATGTCGCACCGGGCTTCATCGACATGATGGATCAGTCCGGCGCGGCGCTGCTCAAGGACGGCGCGGCCGAGAACAAGTTGCGGATGGGCGTGACCACGCTGATCGGCGGCGAGGGCGGCCCGCCGGTGCCTGCAGCGGGGATGCCGGGCTACTTCAAGCAGCTGGAAACCCAGGGCATCGCGGTCAACTTCGGCACGTACTACTCCTCCACCCAGGCGCGCGTGCATGTCATGGGCGATGCCGCCGGTGCGCCGACGCGCAAGCAGCTGGATGCCATGGGCAAGCAGGTGAAGATGGCGATGGAGGCCGGCGCGTTCGGTATCTCCAGCGCCTTGATCTATGCACCCAGCAGCTTCCAGAGCACCTCGGATCTGATCTCGCTGGCCAAGGTGGCCGCGCAGTGCGACGGTTTCTACGCAACGCACATGCGTGACGAGAGCGACGGGGTGGTCAAGGCCATCGAGGAGGCCATCGAGATCGGCGAGAAGGGCGGCGTCAAGGTCGAGATCTTCCACCTCAAGGCAGCCTATGCACCGGAGTGGGGCAAGCTGATGCCGAAGGCGCTGGCGACGATCAATGCCGCGCGCGACCGCGGGGTCGATGTAGCCGCCGATCTGTATCCGTACACCGCCGGCGGCACCGGGCTGGAAATCATCGCGCCGAGCTGGGTCTGGGCCGATGGCGTGGAGAAGGGCATCGAGCGTGTGCGTGATCCCAAGGTACGCGAGCGGATGAAGAAAGAGGTTGCGGCAGGTTCGATGCCGGGCTGGTCGAACCTGGTGCACGCCTCGGGCGGCTTCCAGAACGTGCGCCTGGCCAACAGCTTCAGTGACAAATACCGGCGCTTCCACGGCAGGACGCTGGCCGAGATCGGTGCCGAACTGAATCTGGATCCGGCCGATGCGGCCTGGGATATCGCGCTGGAAGGGTTGCCCAATCGTGCGGTGGCGCTGTATTTCATGATCAGCGAAGCGGATGTGCAGCTCGCGCTGCGGCAACCCTGGGTCAGCATCGGCAGTGATGCCGCCGCGGCGGTGAACTACGGCACCGAGGGCGCCATCGGCCTCCCGCACCCGCGTGCATACGGCACCTTCCCGCGCATCCTCGCCGAGTATGTGAAGCGACGCCAGGTGCTCACCTTGGAAGATGCGGTCCGCAAGATGACCAGCTGGCCCGCACAGCGGATGGGGTTGAGCGATCGTGGGCTGATCCGCGATGGAATGCGCGCGGACATCGTGGTCTTCGATCTGGACGCACTGGACGATGTGGCGAGCTGGGATGCGCCTGCGGGATCGCCGACGGGCATCGAGACCGTCATCGTCAATGGTGTGGTCACCCTTGAGGGTGGCACGCCTACCGGCGCCAGAGCAGGTGCAGCGCTGCGTCACGAATGCCGCACGCGCTGATCCCCATGCGCACGCCCAACAACCACAGGACACATCTCATGATCCGATACTCCACCGGCGGGAGCCTTCTTGCGTTGGCACTCGCTGCCTCCGCGCCAGCACTGGCTGCCGCGCCGCCCATTGCCAGCGCCGAAGATCTCGGTACAGCGGTCTCCGCGCAGATCGCGTGCGCCGGCATCTTCGTGGCCAACCGTGCCGAGGCGGACGTGCTGCGCGATGACATCCACGCACTGGCCCCGTTCACCAAGGCAGTGGCGCTGTCGGTGGACCGCAAGGCCGGCACGGTCACCGCCTCCGCACCGGGTGCAGCCACCCGCACCGCGCTGCATCGGCCGGCGGTAGGCTGTACGTTGACCACGGGCGACGTGCCATTGAAGGCGCTCGATGCCCAGGCCGCGCGGCTCTCACCGCTGCCGCAGCCGTCGGCACGCCCGTGGCCACAGGGCGACCTGCCGGCCCCGGCGCTGCAGGCGGCCGCTGAGACGAAGCTCGACCGCGCCGCACTGGATGCGGCCGTGAGTGCGGCGTTCGAAGAGCAGAACGTGGGCGGCTACCCGGACACCCGGGCGATCGTGGTGGTGCAGGGCGGCGCGATCGTCGCCGAGCGTTACGCGCCCGGATTCAATCAGGACACCCGCATGCTCGGCTGGTCGGCGACGAAGAGCATCATGGGCACGCTGGTCGGCCTGCTGGTCGATGACGGCGTGCTTAAGCTGGATGACCCGGCACCGGTTCCCGAGTGGCAGGGCAAGGAAGACCCGCGGGGCGCCATCACGCTGCGCCAGTTGCTGACGATGTCCAGCGGACTCACCTTCGTGGAGAGTTACAAGCCAGGCAACGAGTCGATCAAGATGTTGTTCGAGGCGGGTGACATGGCCGCGCTGGCCGCCGCGATGCCGCTGGAGCACGCACCAGGCACGCACTGGAGCTATTCGTCGGGCACCACCAACATCCTCTCGCGCATCGTCTTCGAGGCCACCGGCGGCACGCTGGAAGGCATGACCCGGTTTGCACAGACCCGGCTGTTCGAACCGGCCGGCATGCGCAGCGCACTGATCGAGCCGGACGAATCGGGTGTGCTGGTCGGGAGCTCCTATGGCTACGCGACGGCCCGCGATTGGGCGCGCTACGGGCTGCTGCATCTCAACCAAGGCCGGGCCGGGGGCAAGCAGCTGCTTTCCAGGGAATGGCTGACCTTCGCGCTGACCCCCACGCCCGCATCGCCGCGTCCCTCTTACGGCGCGCAGCTGTGGTTGAACCGCGCGGCGGCAGAAGAGGGTGGCCGCAAAGTGCTGCAGGACGTGCCGCCCGATGCATTCATGGCGATGGGGCACAACCATCAGATCGTGGCGGTGATCCCGTCGCAGGACGCAGTGATCGTGCGCCTGGGTTGGACGCCGGAAGGGCAGAAGTTCGACTGGAACGCGCACGTCTCCCGGATCGCCGCTGCGCTTGCTCCGGCCGCCACCCCATCCAAGTGATGCCGCACGGAGGCGCGGCGAGGGCGCCCACCCCGCCGCCCATTGACAGTTCTCTTCACGGAGAACTACTGTCTCAATGTGAGAAATGCTCACCTTGAGGCAGGGAAACCAGATGTGCTCGATCACGCTGTTGGCAACGCCCCCATTGAGTCGTGACACCGCTGCAACCGGGGCGAACGTCTGATGGCCCGCCTGAAACTCGGGGTCGCGGTGGACGCGCTTCGCCTGGCCGCTCCTTTCCGCATTGCCAGCCACGTCTTCGACAGCCGGCTGGCCATCCTCGTCACCTTGGATGACGGCACGCATATCGGTCGAGGCGAGGCCACCGGGGTGTACTACCTCGGCGAGGACCTGGACAGCATGCGCGCCCAGATCGAAGCGGCGCGCGATGCCATCCAGGCACATCCAACGCGCGAAGAACTGCGGTCGATCCTGCCGGCAGGCGGTGCACGCAATGCGGTCGATGCTGCCTTGTGGGAGCTGGAATCGAAGCAGTCGGGCAGGCCCGTCTGGGCGCTTGCAGAGCTCGAAGCGCCGCGTCCTTTGCCGACGACCTTCACCGTGGGCGCCGACGAGCCGTCCGCGATGGCGGTCGCTGCCGTGGCATATCGGCAGGCGCGCTCGATCAAGGTCAAATTGACCGGCGATCTGGATCTGGACGTTGCGCGCGTCGAGGCGATCCGCGCGGCGCGCCCGGACGTGTGGCTTGGCGTGGATGCCAATCAGGGCTACCAGATTGACGATCTGGACCGGCTGGTGACCGCCATGCTCGCCGCCGACGTGTCACTCATCGAACAGCCCCTTGCCCGCGGGCGCGAAGCCGATCTGGACGGCTTTACCTCGCCGATTCCGCTGGCGGCAGACGAAAGCGCGCTGACGCTGGCGGATGTCGAGGGGCTGAAAGGGCGATTCAGCGTGTTCAACATCAAGCTGGACAAATGTGGCGGCCTCACCGAAGCCCTGCTCATCGCGGCGGCGGCGCGGGAGGCCAAGCTGGGTGTCATGGTCGGCTGCATGGTCTGCAGCAGCCTGGGTGCCGCGCCGGGCTTCGTGGTCGGGCAGTTGTGCGACTTGGTCGACCTGGATGGCCCGACCTTCCTCAAACAGGACCGTACGCCCGGAGTCGTCTATCGCGACGGCGCGATCTGGTGCGACGAGGCGGTCTGGGGCCGCTGACAGCGGGAGAGGGGTCCTGCCTGGGCACAGTTTCATGTCGATGTTGCGACGCGGGATTGACAGTTCTCTGAACAGGACTATTGTGTCCTACATGGGCTTATAAGCATCCATCATTTCCCAGGAGCGTCACTGCCAGGCCGGCATGCCCCTGAAACCCGGGGCGCCCTGACTGCCGCACTTCGTGCCCATTGCCGTGGGCTTCCTGCTCGCTACCGAGGTCTCATCACATGAGTCACTGTTCGCCCCGAATCAACGCGTTGTCGCTGGCCTGCGCTGCAGGCATCCTCGCCCTGGGCTGCAGCGCCCCGGTCATGGCGCAGGTAGCCGCTGAGAAAACCGACCGTGACGACGTGCATACGCTGGGCACGGTCACCGCCACTGCGCAGAAACGCGTGGAAGTGGTCACCGATATCCCGATGTCGATCAGCGTGATCAGTGAAGAACAGTTGGACCGGCTGCAGGTCAACAACATGAATGACCTGGCAGGACTGGTGCCGGGCCTGCAGGTCACCAGCCTGGGCGCGCCGGGCCGCTCGACGATCTCGATCCGCGGCATCACCCCGATGGGCAATACCGCCGCGACGTCGATCTATGTGGACGACGTGCCGCTGACCGCCAATGGCTCGCTGTCCGGCGCCACCTCCGGCATGTTCGATCTGCTGCCGTACGACGTGCAGAACGTGGAAGTGCTGCGCGGCCCGCAGGGCACGTTGTACGGCGCGAGCGCGCTGGGCGGCGTGGTGAAGTACGTGACCAAGCGGCCGGACCTGGAGTACTTCGCCGGCCGTGCCGGCGCGACGATGCGGGTCGTCGACGATGGCGGCCGGGTCGGCCATTCCGAGCGGGCGGCGATCAACGTGCCGTTGGTGAAGGGTCAGTTGGCCCTGCGCGCCAGCTACGCCGAGCAGACCAGCCCGGGTTGGATCGACAACACCGTCCTGCATCGCCGCGACACCAACGATGTGCACCAGAACGCCGGCCGCGTGTCGCTGCTGTGGAAAGCCTCGGACACCGTGGACGTGCTGCTGACCGCGATGCGCCAGGAAAACAAGGGCGACAATTTCGCGACGGTCGCCCTGGATCCGGTCACCTTTAAACCGAAGCTGCCGGGTTACGCCAACGAATATCTGTTCCTGCAGCCGAGCACGATCAAGTACGACGTCTACGGCCTGACGGTGGATTGGGATCTGGGCTGGGCCGATTTCACCTCTGCCAGCAGTTGGATGAAATCCAACTCGTGGCGCCTGCAGGACCAGTCCGTCGAGTACATTCCGCTGCTGGGCCAGCGTCCCGGCGTGGGCCCGGTGATGGCCTACGCCGCGCTGGATACCGACATCGAACTCAAGAAGTGGACCCAGGAGCTGCGCCTGACCTCCAAGGGCGACAGCCGCCTGCAGTGGCAGGTGGGCGCGTTTTACACCGATGAGGACGCGGCCTACATCGAAGACGGCAGCGCATTGAGCCCGGCGTTCGCCCCGGTGCTCAATCTGTTCAAGGCCTCCGTGCTGACCAGCTATAAAGAGAAGGCACTGTTCGGCAACACCACCTGGAAGTTCACCGATCGCTTCGATCTGGCCCTGGGCGTTCGCCATGCGCGCAACGATCAGGTCTTCCGCCAGACGCTCGGTGGCCCGCTGGGCGGCGACGGCGTGCAGCGCGTCACTGAATCGTCGGAAAGCGTGACCACCTGGAGTGCCAGCCCGCGCCTGTTCCTGGGCGAGGACACCATGGCCTACCTGCGTGTGGCCACCGGCTATCGTGCGGGCAGCCCGAACCCCATCCTGCCGGCGGCGCCCGATGTGCCTTCGCAGGTGAAGTCGGATACGTTGATCAACTACGAAGCCGGCGTGAAAAGCCACTTCTGGGATCGCCGTGCGCTGATCGAAGTGGCCGCATTCCGGATCGACTGGGATGACATCCGCCTCAACCTGCTCACCCCGCAGGGCATCTCCTATGGCGTCAACGGCGGCAGCGCCCGCAGCCAGGGCGTGGAGTTCACCGGCGCGTTGATGCCCGTCGATGGCCTGCGTCTGAGCGCCAGCCTGGCCTACACCGATGCCCAGCTGACCTCGCCGATTCCGCCGGCGCGCCCGGGCGGTGCCAATCAGGCCGAGTCCGGCGCCCAGCTGCCACAGGTACCGGAGTGGGCAGGCAGCCTGCAGGCCGACTATCAGTTCCCCACCAGTGGTGACTGGGGCTGGAGTGTCGGCGGGGCGCTGCGCTACTACGGCGAGCGCGAGGCTTCGGTGGCGTCTGCACAGTCCTTCGAGCTGCCCAGCTACACCACGGTCGATCTGACCGCAGAAGTGAGCAGCCAGAACACGACCGTGCGGTTCTTCGTCACCAACCTCACCAACCGCGACATCTACGTCGCCGCCGGCCGGACCATTCCCGCAGGCACGGCCCAGAGCTACCGCCGCTGGAATGCGGTGATGATGCAGCCGCGCACGGTGGGTGTATCGGTGGATTACAGCTTCTGATCAGCGTCTGATCAAGCTGCGCGGCACCTTCGGGTGCCGCGCAGGGCGGGTTACTTGGAGAACTCCGCCGGCAGGAAGCCCAGCCACAGCAGCAGCAACGCCAGCCACAGCCATCGCCAACCGCCCATGCCACGCCACGCGGCACGCCAGGGGCCGGGCGTCTTCTGCGTGCTCATACGGCCGCCTTTCGCGCACGCGCGCGCAAGGCATCGGCGGTGCGCAGGCCGTAGATGTACACGCCGGTGAAACACAACGAGGTGAGCAGGGCACCCGCCAGGAACCACAGCAGCCGGATCGGCCAGCCGCCGAAACTGCCGAAATGGAGCGGGTCTGCCATTTCCGCGATGCGTTGATGCACACTCAGATCGCCGCCGTCATGGCGGCCCAGCACGGCGCCGTCCTGCAGATCCAGCGCGATGTTGTTGGCCCGCTCGCGCACCAGCCAGGCATCGGCCTCACCCATCAGCACCAAACCGCGACCATCGCCACTCACGAGTGCTCCGGTGGGCGTGAACCCGGGCCATTGCTCACTCACGTGACGCACGGCGGCATCGACCGCCGCGGGGTCCACCGGGCGCGCTGGCGCGTCGCCATCCACCAGCCGCGTGACCGGGGCGGCTGGCGCATCGCCACCCAGTGACTCGATCAGATACCACGCGCCGGTGATACCGATCAGCAGCAGGAACCACATCGACCACACCCCCGCCAAGCGATGCAGATCGCCCCACAGCCTGCGTGGGCGCGCGGTATCCGGCCGCTTGAAGAAGCCACGCCACCACTTCTTGTAGATGTACAGGCTGCCCAGCCAGGACAGCAGCAACGGCACCGAGAGTGCCGTCACCAACGGCACCCCATAGATGACCGGCAGCATCAGATGGCGATGGGTGTTGCGCAGCAGGCGTTGCACATTGAACCAGCCGGTGTCGCCGGTGACCTGCGCGGTGTAGGGGTTGATCCACACGAAACGCCTGCGGCCATCGGGCAGGCGCATCTGCGCGCGGGCCGCGAATAATCGTGTGTGCCCGGCACTGATGCCCTCCAGTTCCCAGTCCGGCCGGGCGGTCTGCACGGCGGAGATCATGCGCCCCCAACTGGCGGTGTCACCGCCGTCGGCCACTCGCATCGGCTTGTGCAGCAGCCAGTCGATCTCCTGCGAGAACACCGCCAGTGTTCCCGTCATGCAGATGAAGCCCATGAACAGGCACAGCTTCAGCCCGATCCAACTGTGCAGCTCGAACCAGCGCCGACGCCCGCCACCGGTTGGGGGCGGGGCGGGCAGGGGCGCTGGCGAAGGCGGGCGCGTGGGTTGCATCAGAAGGTGTATGCCGCCTGGAGATACACACGACGCGGCTCGCCCGGGAAGTGCCCCGTGCGCTCAGTGAAGCCACTGGCCGCGTAGACCTTGTCGAACACGTTCTTGATGTTGGCCTGGAACTGCCACTGCTGCCACTGCGTTTTCCAGCTGACATCGAACGTGGTGTACGGCTTCACCGTCTGCCCATCCAGGCTGATGCGCTCGTCCACATGGTCGGCACCGAAGCCCACGGCAGACTGGATGGCCGGGAAGTCATAGCGGGTCCACAGGCCCAGCTTGTTGCGCGGCGCATTGGCGAAGCGATCGCCCGACGCATTGGTGATGCCACCGGTGCCGGCATCCTTCACCACGGCATCGTTATAGGCGTAGGTGAGGTTGACCACCCAGCGGTCGGTCACATCGGCCAGCAGGTCCAGTTCCATGCCCTTGCTGCGCACCAGCCCCAACGTCGCCAGCTGGTTCACGCCATCGACCACCGCGCCGGTGGCCTGCACGATGTTGCTGCGCTCGATGCGGTACGCGGCCAGGTTCAAGGTAATGCGCTCGGCCAGCAGGCTCTTCATGCCCACTTCCCACTGCCGGCTGCGTTCGGGATCGAACGGACCACCGGCGGCGGCATTCTGGTTGGCCGCCGATTGCGGAACGAAGCCGCTGGCCACGTTGGCATACACGTTCACGCCATCGCGGACCACGAAGGTGCTGCCCAGGCGCCAGCTGATGTCATCGCCATCCACGCTGCTGCCGGCGATGCGGTCGTCATCCTTGAATCCATCCCAGCGCAGGCCGGCCAGCACGTGCCAGCGCGGGGTCAGGGTGATCTCGTCCTGCAGGTAGCCGCCGTAGCGCTTGCTGCGGGTGCTGGTCGCACGCCAGGGCAGGGCGGCCAGGTTGTAGTCGTGATAGGAGGTCACGCCATACACCGGGTTGAACAGGTCGATACCCGGGACAGGACCGGCGCCGCGGGCGAGATCCGCGCTGTTGGCAGTCTGCGCGTTGAAGTCCGCGTCCATCTGGTACACATCGGCCCCGAACAGCACCTTGTGCTCCACGCGTCCCGTGCTCAGTCGCCACACCGCATTGCCGTTGGCGGCGAAGGCATCGTTGGCACGGATCTGGTTGCGCAGCTGGCGCGTCATCCACTCGGCGGTACCGTCACGATCGCGGTCGATCAGGCCCATCGGCTCGTGGTACATCTGGTGTTCGTTGTTCTCGAACCACCGCGCCGCGAAGTCCAGGTCGAGGCTGGAGGTGGGCGAAAAGCGGTACTGGGCCAGCACTACCTTGGCATCCATGTCGAGGAAGTCGGTGGCCTCGTTGTGGTTCCAGCGGCGGTCGGTCAGGAAGGTGCCGGCGTCGTTCACCGGCACGCCGCGCAGGCGATTGCCGCCGAGTTTCTGCGTGATGTCGGTGTACTGCAGGACCATCTCGCCGGTCTCGCCCACGTCGAACGCAATCGAGGCATCGCCGATCACGCTTTCACTGTCGGTGTTCCAGCGCACGCCGTCTTCGGTGTCGCTGTACAGGCCAGCGCGGTAGCGCACACTGCCGGTGGTGTTGAGCGCACCGGTGGCTTCGACCGAAGCGGCGCGGAAATCGTTGTTGCCGAGCTGCACCTCCACCCGGCGCTCGACCTTGGCGGACGGCTTGCGGGTCACATAGTTGATGACACCGCCGGCATCACCGCCGCCGTACAGCGCGCCGGCCGGACCCTTGAGCACTTCGACGCGCTCGATGTTGAACAGCTGCGGCACCGAGAAGCCTGCGTAGGGATCGCCGCGGAGCCCGTCATACAGCACGTTTTCCTGGCGGAAGCCGCGCAGGGTCACGCCCGCGTAGCTGAAGAAACTGATCCCACTGATGCTGCGGTACAGATCGGTGACCTGGCGTGCGGCCTGATCGTCGATCAGCTCGCGGGGCAGCACCTGGATGGACTGCGGCACCAGCTCCAGCGGGGTATCGGTGCGGGTGCCTACCGCCGCGTCGTTCACGCGGTACAGGGTCTGCGCGCGGCCCAGCACCTGCACCTTGTCCAGCTCCTTCACAGCGGAAGCGGGATCGGCGTCGGCCGCGTGGAGGGCCGGACAGACGGACAGCGCGATGGCCAGGCAAAGGGCGTGGCGGGGGAGGGCAGGCATCGGAGAGGTGGGGAAGTTATAAATGGGAATGCGACATATTACCATTTGATGCACTTTGATACGTGCCATCCGACCTGCCGAGTTGCACCGCCCCCGGCACCGCCGGGAAGTCTTTGGGGCGGATTGGCTTGCCCGGGTGCCAGCGACGGGTGACAGTACTTCGGTGCGACTCCCGGAGCAGTTGGGCTGGCCGTCCGAGCTCTTGCCGCCCGGCATCCGGCGCTGTAACGGCACTCCTTTTCAACCGCTATGCTTGTACGGATTCAACCCTCCACTCGTACAAGCACTGCAGGCCGCATCGCGATGAACGTGAAAGGAAACACCGCAATGCGTTCTGCAATGCTGCTGTCGGCAGCATTGCTTGCCAGTGGCTGCACGCGAACCAAGCGTGAGACGGTGCTCTCCTCGGATACGCTGAAAGTCGTGGCGGTCACGGAAAGCAGGCTGGATATCAACGTCAGCAAGTACCAGCATTACACGACGTTCGAGCTGTATGTCGATGGCGGAAAGGTCTCCGACAGGGACTTCGCTCGACTCCTGAAAGATCCGGGCGCCGCTGATGATCGCTTCGTGCATACCGATGCGGTCGTCCTGGACGACCATGCGGTGCTACTGGCATCACATAACCGGGACAGCCTGCGCTGCTGGACGACACGCCTGTCCGTCAGCGGCGGAACACCAAGGGTGGAAGAGCTCATGACCGGTACGGCTGACTGCTCCATCCGCCCCGCGCCTGCCGGCTGGAGCGCACTGTATGACGACCCGGGAAATCTGATCCTGATCCGCGAGAAACCCTTCCAGATTCATCCGATGGCGGGGTACTGGTACGTGCTTTGGATCGAGGGAGACGTCGCGGCGCTGTACCAGAAGGACCGTGACCAGGCACGACTTGTCCTCAAGCTTGCCCGGATATCCTCCGACACCACGCTCGCCGAGCAGGTGCTGCCCATGCAGCGGTATGCGGAGCCTGACCTGCTGTATGCCTCGCCAGACGCGCGCAGGCAATGGTTGTTCGATAACTTCACTGTATCCACGGGGCCAACGCCCTCCCTCCAGTTGCGGCCGGACAACCGGCTTGCAACGATCACGCCAGAGGTCTGGGCAGAATATGAGGCGATTGACCGGGAGAACAAGGAACTCGATGCCCGCGCCCGTGCAAAGGGGCAGGCGTGGCACGAGGCCCAGAACAAGGGGCTGATGGAAGCAGAGGCCGCGCAGCAGCATCCTGCCGAGTAACGTCTGGCCTTGAAAGAACGCTGCCGTCTGCATCGACGCGCGTGTCCCTGATATCGTCAGCACCCGGGGGTGCCCACCAGCCAGTCAGGACTCACATGGATGTCGTCGCACACGGTGTCGCCGCTGATCTGGGCGACCGCATCATCAAGGTCAACCACGCCGGCGAGCATGGTGCCATCGCGATCTATACCGGCCAGATTCTGCTTGCGAGGTTCACCGCGCCCGCACTGGTGGGTGAGCTTCGTGAGTTCCGCTCGCACGAGCAGCACCATCGGGCCATTTTCGGCGCGGAGCTGGTGCGACGCGGCCGCCCGCGATGCCGGAGCTACTGGTTCTGCGGCCTGGGTGGCTTCATCCTCGGCGCCATCACCGGTCTGCTGGGACGCGGGGCCATTTCCGCGACCACGACGGCCGTCGAGAGTGTCGTGCTGCGCCACCTTGAGCACCAGATTGTCGTGCTTGAAGGTCGTGACCCTGCAGCATTGCTGGCCATTTCATCGATCATTGCGGATGAGCAGCAGCATCATGATCAATCCCTGGCCCATACCCGGGCAGACGCATTCTGGCCCAAGGTACTCAGCCCCATCGTGTCGGCTTCGACGCAAGCTGTCATCTGGCTGGGGATGCGGCTGTAAGCTGAACTCGCGTCATGGTACGAGCTGCGTCAGAGCTTGCCCGCGTCCCGGTAACGTGACACCCCCTGTTCAACCAGGTGCTCCAGCGCCTGGATCAGCGCCGGATCCAGGGAATCAATGTTGAAACACGACTTGCCCTGCACGCGCTTCTTCAGCGTGGGGCTGATGGCATCCAACAGGTCGGGAAAGTCGTAGATGGGCATGAAGTGGAATGTATGCCGGCGGCCGGATACTTTCACTGCCCCGAAGAACTGCGCCTTGCCCTTGGCGTCAGTGTTCTTGCAGTTGGCGTAAAAATGGTCGTCCTTGTCATGGACGACCGCAAGATCGGCCTTGTAGGCGAACAACAGGCCTCGCAATGCGACGAACACGTCTGACGAGGCAACCGGAATTGCGGTGTCTGACTGGGTAGAAGGCACTCTTGGGCTGTTCATGGGATCCCTCCGGAAAGGCCGGCTGCCTTGCACGCGTCAACAAAGGTGGCACCCTTTTTGTCCATCAGCGTTCTTACCACCTGATTGGCTTTCACCAGCGAGGGGCTGGGTGCTGCCCATTGTGCCTCGGGCAGTGGCGCCGACCACGCGCTCACCTCGGCCGGGATCACAGGCCGGCCCCTGCGATGGGTCCATTCCGCAAGAAGGTAGGGCAGCTTCCAGAACGTCAGCACACGCCACAGGTACCAGCGCCGAAGGGGCCACCAGGACCGCTGGCCGTAGCCGTACTTCTCCCGTTGCTCAGGTGACAGGTCATCACCGCCATCATCCAGAGAGCCCATGGCACGCGCATCCTCACGCTCGATCTCGAACGTGTGCATGCCCTCATAGGGCTTCAGCCGATGCTCTGTGGGGACCAGGCCCAATGCCTGGAACCAGGGATTGGGGGCATTGAACAACTGCCCGTCCTCCATGTAGTTCCGGATCGACGCCCACAGGCCCAGCGAGTGCGAATCACTGGGCTGTGGCAGAAGCACAAACTGCACCGTGTCGCGCGCCTCATCTTCCAGGCCCATGCCGAAGGTGTACTGGCGCGTCGCGCCATACGGGGTGGCGCCCTGCGCATTGGACACCCAGGCCACGACGCTCTCCCAGGGCACGATCAGGACGCGCCCGCTCTCGCGGTCGATGTAGCACACCTCGCGACGCTGACGGTTGAAGCGCACCGGGTAAGGCTTTGCGCCGTTGAACTCGTCGCCGAACATTCCGTAAGCGAATGCTCCCAACGGAAGGAGGCCGAGCAGCGCGCCCGCCGAGAAGACCTGGATGCACATCTTCAAATCCTCCAGCGGCGCCGGGAAGTTCTCCGGGTAGGCGAGCACCAGGTAGAGCATGATGAGCGCGGGCACGATGAACGCCAGCACCAGCAGGCCGACGATGCCACCGGCCAGCAGCTTGATGCCCTCTACCGTTCCCCAGTTGCTTCCGCCCAGATCCAGGAACACCTCATTGATGTCCGAGAACTGTCGACGGGAGCCCTGGACCTGACCGGTGTACACCGGCAAGGGAGACAGGAACAGCGTCTCGGTCGCGCCTTCCACCCGGATCTCTCCTGCTGCAGGGCGTTGACTGCGCACGTCGAGCGCAGGGGTCGCCGACGCCGTCGTGCTGTTTTTCTTGAAGAATCGCTTGAACACGCCCGCTCGCCGCACTGCCAACGTTGCATGATTTCACAAGGGGTAATTGGCTGTCACCAAACCCTGAAATCGCCCCGGGTATAGTGATCCATCCTCACCAAAAGGATCGATGCTATGCAGAAGGGCTCGGATCTACTGGTCAAGGCGCTGGAGAATGAAGGCGTAGACCGCATCTTTGGCGTGCCGGGCGAGGAGAACCTGGATTTCCTGGAGTCGCTGCGGACCTCGCGCATCGAGCTCGTGCTCACCCGTCACGAACAGGCCGCCGCCTTCATGGCCGCCACCCACGGCCGGCTCACGGGCAGGCCGGGCGTGTGCTTGGCCACCCTCGGCCCCGGCGCCCTGAATTTCTCCACGGGCGCTGCGTATGCACACCTGGGTGCTTGGCCGATGATTCTCATCACCGGGCAAAAGCCCGTAATGAGCGCCAAGCAGGCGCGCTTCCAGATCGTGGATATCGTGGCGTCGATGAAACCGCTCACCAAAATGACACGCCAGATCGTCAGCCCGGCCGCGATTCCGGCCACGGTGCGCGATGCGTTCCGCGTGGCCATGGAGGAGCGCCCCGGGCCGGTGCATCTGGAACTGCCGGAGGATGTCGCCGGCGAAGAGGTGGAGGACATCCCCGTCATCCCGGTCCACCCGCTGGAGCGACCGATCGCATCCTCTGCCGCGCTCGACCGCGCAGAAGCGGCGATCCTGGCGGCGAAGCGGCCGCTGGTGATGATCGGCGCGGCCGGAAGCCGCCCGTGGCTCACCGAAGCGCTTTCCGCCTTCGTGGCGCGCACGCGCCTGCCGTTTTTCAACACGCAGATGGGCAAGGGGGCCGTCACCGGCGGCTCCAACCTTTACATGGGCACGGCCGCGCTCTCCGAGGGCGACTATGTGCACGAGGCGGTTGCCCGCGCGGACCTGATCATCGCCATCGGCCATGACACCGTCGAAAAGCCGCCGTTCCTGATGAAGAGCAGTGGTGGCCCCAAGGTCATCCACCTCAGTTTCCAGTCCGCCACCGTCGAGCAGGTCTACCACCCGGATATCGAAGTGCTGGGCGACATCGGCGCCTCGGTCGACGCGTTGGCCAATCGGCTGGAAGGCCGCCTGGCAGCTGACGAAGGCATGATCGAGCTGCGCCAGAAGATCCTTGCCCGTCTCAACGACCGCGCCGAAGAGGACCGCTTCCCGATCACGCCGCAACGGGTCGTGCATGACGTGCGCCAGGCGATGCCGGAGGACGGCATCGTCTGCCTGGACAACGGCATGTACAAGATCTGGTTTGCCCGTAATTACCGCACGCATGTCGCCAACACATTGCTGCTCGACAACGCGCTCGCCACCATGGGCGCTGGGCTGCCGTCAGCCATGATGGCAGCGATGCTGTACCCGAAGCGCCGTGTCATGGCCGTGTGCGGCGACGGCGGCTTCATGATGAACTCGCAGGAGATGGAGACCGCCGTTCGGCTCGGGCTCAACCTGGTCGTGGTGATCCTCAACGACAGCGCCTACGGCATGATCCGCTGGAAGCAGGCGGTGGACGGCTTCGAGGATTTCGGGATGCGCTTTGGCAACCCGGATTTCGTGAAATATGCAGAGGCGTACGGCGCCAAGGGGACCCGGGTGACCGCGGTCGGCGACCTTGTGCCGATGATCGAGGCCGCATTCGCTGGCGGCGGCGTACACGTGCTGGACGTGCCGATCGACTATGCCGAAAACACCCGTGTATTGGTGGATGAACTGCGCAATCGCACGCCGGATGTGGGCTGCGCTTGATCCCCATCCCAGAACTTCACCCGAGGAAACCGACATGCTGACCGTCGTACAGGCCTTCGACCGCGCCCCCATCACGGACATCGGGTTTGACTCGGCCACCGCGCTGGAGCGCAAGCTCAACGCTGCCGAGCGGGCTTTCAAGGACCGCGATGGCTGGCTCGCCCCGCACCAGCGCATCGCGATCCTGCGCAGGATCGCCGCGCTGATGGACGCCAGGCGCGACCATCTGGCCCTGCAGATCGCGCGCGAGGGCGGCAAGCCGCTGGCGGATGCCATCGTTGAGACCACGCGCGCCATCGATGGCGTACACAACGCCGCCGATGAACTGCGCAACGCTGCCGGCCGCGAGATTCCCATGGGGCTCTCCGCCGCGGCGGAAGGGCGCTGGGCGTTCACCACCCGCGAGCCCATCGGCATCGTGGCGGCGATCTCGGCGTTCAATCACCCGCTGAATCTGATCATCCACCAGGTGGCGCCTGCCATCGCCGTCGGTTGCCCGGTCATCATCAAGCCCGCCTCGGCAACGCCTTTGTCCTGCCTGGAGTTCGTGGCGATGGTGCATGAGGCCGGGCTGCCCGAGCCGTGGTGCCAGAGTTTCCTCCCGGAGGGCAATGATCTGGCCGAAGCGCTGGCCACCGACAAACGCATTGCCTTCCTGAGCTTCATCGGCTCGGCGAGGGTAGGGTGGTCACTGCATGCCAAGCTGGCGCACGGCGCGCGCTCGGCACTGGAGCACGGCGGTGTTGCGCCGGCCATTGTCGACCGCAGCGCCGACCTGTCCAGGATCATCGAGCCGATCGTGAAGGGCGGCTACTACCACGCAGGCCAGGTGTGCGTGTCCACACAGCGCATCTTCGTCCACAACGATATTGCCGACGATTTCACCCAGGCCCTCATCGCCCGCGTCGAGCGGCTGCGAACCGGTGACCCGACCGTGAAGGACACCGAGGTTGGCCCGTTGATCCAGCCGCGCGAGGTCGACCGCGTCGCCGAGTGGATCGACGAAGCGGTGAGCGGCGGTGCGCAGCTGGCTGCCGGCGGCAAGCGCCTGTCTGAAACCACCCTGCAGCCCACTGTGCTGCTCGATCCGCCCGGTGATGCACGCATCACCACGCAGGAAGTGTTCGGCCCGGTGGTGGCGGTGTATCGCCATACCGACCTCGACGAGGCCATCGCGCGCGCCAATGCCTTGCCGACCGCGTTCCAGGCCAGCGTCTTCGCCCAGGACATCGACATCGCCCTGCGCGCCGCCAATCGTCTGGATGCCTCGGCGGTGATGATCAACGACGCGACCGCGTTCCGCACCGACTGGATGCCCTTCGCCGGCCGGCGCGAATCGGGCTACGGCACCGGCGGCATTCCGTACACGATGCGCGACATGTCGCAGGAAAAGATGATCCTGATGCATAGAAGCTGAGCGGGCGGGCTGGCCTTCACGCTGTCTCTACCTCCCCCGGCATCAACTGAACGCCGGTCATGGCGCTGGCCTAAACGCCGCTATAGTCCGAACTCCCCAAACGACGGAGACAGTGAAATGTTCCCTACCAAACAACATCTGACGACCGCACGTACGCTTGGCGTGGCACTCATCGCAGGCATCAGCCTCAGTGCCTGCGCCACCTATAAAGATGATTTTGCAAGGATCGATTCACGCCTCGACCAGCTCGACGTGAAGGTGCAGGGTGCCGCCCAGAGCGCCGAATCGGCCAATCAGTCCGCACAGCAGGCCAACCAGCGCCTGGACCAGATTGAAGGCCGTGTGCAGCAGCTCGAGCAGGCGCCTCGCCGCAAGCCGCGCGGCTGATCGCACCTGCACACTCGATGAGGAGCGTCTGAATCAGGAACCAGTGGCCTTTGCGGGCCATTGGCTTCCTTCGCTCGCACAATCTTCATTCCAAGGAATTTCCCCATCCGTACGCACTCTTATGTTGTAGTCCGCGCCTTGGGCGCTGCGCTGGCGCTGGCGTTCACCAGCGTCGGCGTGGCCAGCGCGAAAGACGCCACCGCGCAGCCGGTCGCCGCCGTAGATGAGCTTCCGCAGGGCCAGGAAGTCTCAGAAACCGTCATTGAGCTGGCGGGCTGGGTTGTTGCAAGCAAAGACAGCCAAGGGTATCCGTTCGCCATCATGGACAAGGCCGCTGCACAGGTCCTGGTCTTCGATGGCGACGGCCGTCTCCGGGGCGCGGCTCCGGGTCTGTTCGGCTCGGCGACCGGCGACCATACCGCTCCCGGCGTAGCGGGCCTGGCGCTTCGCGAGATCCCGGGGCGGGACAGGACGACCCCCGCAGGCCGCTTCATTGGCGGCTATGGCCCCTCCATCGACGCAGGACGCGTGCTGTGGGTGGACTACGATTCGGGGGTCGCCCTGCACCCGACCGCTACCGGCGTTCCGGCCGAAAAGCGGGAACAGCGCCTTGCATCGCCATCCCCGGATGACAATCGGGTCACTCACGGCTGCATCAACGTCTCCAACGGATTCTACGAGCAGGTCGTTCGCTCCACCTTCGAGCGCGGCGGCGTGTTCTACATCCTGCCCGACAACGCGTCGATAGCGGAGACCTTCCCGGAATTCGCGCAAAGCCGTGCAGCGACGCAAGAGGGCGAAGGAAAGGCCTCACGCGCTGCGCGGAAGTGACACGCGCGAAGGTCCCGCTACCGAAGCGCGCTGAATCAACGCGTGCGCAAGCAGATGGTTGACGGTGGTGCGCGGCGAGGACGGTGAGCGGCGAATCTCCCGCAGCAGGATGTCGATGGCGGTGTCGGCCATGTCCGCCACCGGCTGATGGATCGTGGTCAGTTCCGGCCACACCATCGTCGACGCGGAGGTGTCGTCGAAGCCCACCACGGACAGATCATCCGGCACGTCCAGGCCGCGACGATGCGCCACTGAGACAACGGCCGATGCCATGTCATCGTTGCTGGCGAAGATCGCACTGGGTGGCATGGGCAGGGTCAACAGCCGTTCGGCCGCCTCCAACCCCGAGCGGTACGTGAAGTAACCGCGCTGGACGAGTGCATCGTCGTAGCCGATGCCGGCGTCAGCCAGCGCATCCCGGTAACCCTGCCAGCGGTCTGCACTGGCGGTCTGGTTCGGATCGCCAGTGATGTAGCCGATGCGGGCATGTCCATTGCAGATCAGATGCGACACCATCTCGTGGCTCGCGCGACGATCATCGATGCGAACGCAGGACAGCCTGTCGCTGAAGTGGCTGGAGGCGATGGCGACCACGGGAATGCCCGCGGTCACGAACGCGTCGACGATGTCCTCCGACTCGCACAGCGGCGGTGGAAGAATGACGCCCGCCACACGGGTGGCGAGTTGCCGCGCCGCCTCGCGACGTGCCTCGGCGTCCAGTTCATCCCAGGTCGAAATCACCAGCTGCGCCGCTGCCCGGGTAGATCCCCGCAGCGCGCCGACCAGTAGTTCGCGCAGGTAGCTTGAGCTGGGGTTGGTGTAGATCAACGCGATGCAGGTGTGTTGCGCCGCAGCCAGGGCGCTTGCGGCGAGGTTGGGCCGGTAATCCAGTTCACGCACGCTGCGCATCACACGCTCACGGTTGCCATCGCGAACGCCGGCATGGCCGTTGATCACGCGCGACACCGTCATCGCGGAGACGCCTGCATGCGTTGCGACGTCATCGATGGTGATGGCGCTCGCCTTTCGCCGGACCACTTTGTGGCTGTTCTTCAAGGCCTGGCCTCCTTTGTTGCGCTGCATGATGACAAGCGCGACCACGGGTGATTAGTCTGCGCCCGTGACGTGATGGTAGCGCTACCACTGTGCCGGGGTAAGGCCAGCGGGTACCCCCCCTATACCACGCGGCTGTTCTGGCAAGCCTGAAAGCGAGTTTGAGTCGCAGTGAGCGCACAGCGCGCTGCGATGTTCGGTGTGGAAGACGGGCATCGCCCGTACGTGCCCCCAGGAGGGGCGGTACATCCATTCGATCGTATGTCAGAGGGGAGAGTCATGAGCGCGTTTACTATCCGTCGTACGCCAGACCGGAGGGCTCGTTCATGAGCCGCACGTTGGCGAAGTTCACCTCCAGGGCCATGTTTACGTTTGTCGGTGGCGTTCTGGTCATCAATCCCGCATTCGCACAGGATCCGGCAACGCCGGCCCCCGCCACCCAGCCGCAGGCCCAGGCCAGCCCGACACAGCTGGACACCGTCCAGGTCACCGGCATCCGCAACAGCCTCAGCCAGGCCATGGACATCAAGCGCGACGCGCCTGGCGTGGTGGATGCCATCAGCGCCGAGGACATCGGCAAGTTCCCGGACACCAACCTGGCCGAATCACTGCAACGCATCACCGGCATCTCGATCGAGCGCCGTGATGGTGAAGGCGCACAGGTCACCGCGCGTGGCTTCGGCCCCCAGTTCAACATGGTGACCCTCAACGGGCGCCAGATGCCGGGCGCCGATGCATTCGGTGCCTCGGGGCAGGTCGCCATCGGTGGTGTGGACGGCGGTACGCGTGCCTTCAACTTCGCCCAGTTGGCCGCCGAAGCCATCAATGGCATCGAGGTCTACAAAACCAGCCAGGCCAATGTCCCCAGCGGCGGCATCGGCGCCACGATCAACATCCTGACCGGACGCCCGTTCGATCATGACGGGACCGTCGCCAGTGCCGGTGCCAAGGTCGTCTCCGACCAGAGCCAGCCGTTCGACAACGACCTGACGCCCGAACTGTCCGGCATCTTCAGCTACAGCAACCCGGACAAGACCTTCGGTGTCGGGGTGAGTGCGAGCTACCAGAAGAGAAAGGGCGGCTCGGTGCAGGCCACCAACAACTACTGGAACATCCAGCCGTGGACCGGCACGATGCCCGGCAACCCGACCGTGGTCAATGCACCGGCGGTGGGTGAACTGTACGGTCGCCCGAACGACCTTCGCTATGCGTTCTCCGAGTTCGAGCGTGAGCGCATCAATGGTCAGGCGGTGCTGCAGTTCGCACCCACCGACGCGGTGACGCTGACTCTGGACTACACCTATTCGACGAACGAGATCACCGAGAACCGTGGCGAACAGGGCATGTGGCTGCAGAACAGCAACTACACCGACGTCACGTTCGACACCAGCGGTGCGGTCGCGACGCCGGTCTATATCCGCGAGATCGCGGGCACCAAGGATTTCGGGCTTGAACAGCAGCGCAGCATGCAGAAGTACAAGCTGGGATCGCTCGGCTTCAATGCGCTGTGGAACGTCACCGACCGGTTCAAGCTGACCTTTGACGCGCACAATTCAAAGAACGAAAGTCTTCCGAATGATCCGCTCACCGGCGGCGGCTCCATCTTCAGCAGCATCGCCGGCACCAACAACTGCACCACTGGCCCGCATTGCGGTGGGTCGTGGGTGCAGGAAATGAACTTCAACAACGGCTTGCCGGTCGGCACCCAGGTCTGGTACCCGAGCACGGCCGATGCCATCGCCAAGACCAACGGCGTGGTCAACCCCGGCTTCGTACCGGGTGAGATTGGTTCGCAGGTGCTGCGCATCAACTCGCAGACCCAAGTCAGCGAGATCAAGCAGGGTCGCGTTGACGGTGAGTGGAGCTTCGACAAGGGTCGCTTCCAGTTCGGCGTGGACTCGAGCAAGCAGACCACCCACCGCATCCAGGCAGCGGAGAACTACAACACCCTGGGCGACTGGGGCGTGGCCAACGTGGACGGGGATGTGGCCAACGGGCTGATGGACCTGCTGCAGCCGGTCAACATCGTCGGCTTGTTCAACGACTTCAATGCCAACAGCTTCACCGCCTGGCGCGGCGATGCGGGCCGCCTTGCTCAGTGGGCAGCGGACAACTATGGCGCCAGTCTCGGCGTCAGTCCGCAACGCGCCGCCGACAACCTGGTGGAGGAGAAGACCAAGTCGGCCTATTTCCAGGTCGAGCTGGACGGCGAGCTGGGCGGGCTGCGCACCAATACCCGTCTGGGCGTGCGCTATGAAACCACCGATGTGGTGTCGACGTCCGTCATCGCCATCCCGGAAGCCATCGAGTGGCAGTCCAACAACGACTTCCGCGTGGTGTTGTCCGACGAGCAGCAGCCGTTCACCGAAAAGAACAGCTACAGCTACATCCTGCCCAACCTCGACTTCAGCATCGACCTCATGGACGACCTGAAGGCGCGCGTCTCGTTCGGCAAGAGCATCGCGCGCGCGCCGATCGGCAACCTCTACGCAGGCCCGACCGCGCAGCAACCGTTCGGCTCGGTGCTGATCGACCCGTCTTCGCGGGCCAGCGGCACCGCACAGAACCCGCAGCTGAAGCCGCTGGAGTCGGACAATCTCGACCTGGCGCTGGAGTGGTACTTCGCCGATGCGAGCTATGTGTCGTTGACGTATTGGAACAAGTCCGTCAACAACTTCATCGGCAACACCATCGTGCAGGAGAATCTGTATGGGTTGAGGGATCCCACCGCCGGGCCGGATGCTCAGGCCGCGCTGGCCTTCCTCAACAGCGGCGCCTGCATCACCCAGGTCGGTGCGGCCAATGCAGCGGCCTGCTCGGCCAACGATACGGCGCTGTTCACCGCGCTGGCGCTGCTGCGCAACAATCCGGCCGGACTGGGCGCCTACAACGGCACCGACGCGCAGGTGCTGGCGACCGAGGCGGCCTACGATCTGTACGGGGAGGGCGATGACCCGCTGTACCAGTTCAACGTCAACCGTCCAATCAACCAGAACCAGGCCAAACTGCATGGCTGGGAACTCGGTGGCCAGTACTTCTTCGGGGATACCGGCTTTGGCGTCCTCGCCAATTACACCCTCGTGGATGGCGATGTCGGTTACAACAACGGAGGCGACCCGGGCATCGACCAGTTCTCGCTGACCGGCCTCAGTGACACCGCAAACGCCGTGCTAATGTACGAAAAATACGGTTGGTCGGTACGTTTGGCGTGGAACTGGCGTGACCAGTACCTGATCCTCGCCAACCAGGGCGCCAGCCGTAATCCGTACTACGTGGAGGCGTACGAGCAGTGGGATCTGAGCGTGAACTACACGCTGGATGATCACTGGTCGTTCGGTCTTGAGGCGATCAACCTGACCGGCGAGGACGTCCGTTGGCGTTCGCGCACCTCGCAGATGATCGTGAAGCTGGCTGACCAGAGCCCGCGCTACATGCTCGGCGTTCGTTACAGGTTCTGACGTGTGGGGGTGCCGTTGCCCTGGCAGCGGCACCCGTTCAAGGGTCCTGATGGGGTGGGAAGAACACCATGCCGCGTTACGAAATGCTCAACAACATCACCCACCGCGATCTGCGGGTGGTCACCGACTTCGGGCCCGAGTTTGGTGACGCGGTCGGCATGGTGCCGGCCTACCCGAGCGAGTTCGCCGAACTGCAGCGGGAATATCCCATTTTCCTTCGCAAGGACCCGGCAACAGGGCAGTGGCAGTCGGTGGTCCTGCTCGGGTTCGAACAGCACGAGAATCTATTCCTGCAGGACGGGCGCTGGAATGCGACCTACCTGCCCGGGGCGGCGGCGAAGGGACCGTTCCTCATCGGTTTCCAGGAACACCGGATCGACGGCGCGCTTACCCAGGAAGCCGTGCTGCACGTAGACATGGACCATCCGCGGGTCAACGCGATGCAGGGTGAGCCGGTGTTCCTGCCGCAGGGCGGCAACACACCCTACCTGGACCACATCGCAGGCGTGCTGCGCGGGATTCACGATGGCCATGCGTTTGGCGCGCAGATGTTTGCCGCGCTTGAGGCACATGATCTGATTCAACCGGTCACGCTCGATGTCCAGATCGATCCGGAGCATCGGGTCGGGGTCAACGGTCTGCACGCGATCGACCGTGACCGCCTGGCCTTGCTGGACGGTCCCGCGCTGGGTGAACTCAATCGCGCCGGCTTCCTGGAAGGGGCTTACCTGATGCTCGCATCGCTGCACAACATGCGGCGCCTGATCGCCGAGAAACAACGCCGCCTGCGCATGTCCGACAGCGCCGTTACGGCTGGCAGGAACTGACCGGTGCCCGACGGCATCGCCATGCGGACACTGGAAGGCCTGCAGCCCACGGCACTGCCACTGGATGCGCTGGTGGCCGCTGGTGAGCCGGTGGTGCTGCGCGGCATCGTGCGCGACTGGGCGCTGGTACAGGCCGGATTGCACTCCACGCAGGAGGCAATGGCCTACCTGCGCAGCTTTGATGGCGGCGTGCCGGTTCCGTATTCCTTCGGCGGGCCGGAAATCGACGGGCGACCGTTCTACAACGCGGAGTTCACCCAATTGAATGTCGAGGTCCGGCGCGGCCTGCTGACGCAGGTGCTGGACGAGATTGCCGACACCCTCGATGCGCCGCGACCGCCCACCTACTATGTCGCTTCGCTGCTGATCGATCGGGCACTGCCCGGATTCGCGCAGCACAACGATGCCGGCTTGGCCGGGCACGGGATCGACGCCACGGCGAGCATCTGGATCGGCAACCGCGTGACCGCGTCCTGCCACTTCGACACGCCCGACAACCTGGCGTGCTGCGCCGTCGGCCGGCGCCGGTTCACTCTGTTTCCGCCGGAGCAGATCGACAATCTGTATCCGGGGCCGCTGGAACCCACGCCGGGGGGACAGGTGGTCAGTGTGGTGGATATCGATCGTCCCGATTTCGCCCGCCACCCCCGGTTCCGTGAAGCGCTCGCCAGCGCCCGGACCGCCGTGCTTGAGCCCGGCGATGCCATCTTCATCCCCAGCATGTGGTGGCACCACGTGCGCAGCCTTGAGCCGTTCAACGTGCTGGTGAACTACTGGTGGCGCAGTTCGCCGAACTTCCTTCCCTCACCGCTGCCGGCGCTCCAGCATGCGATGTGGGCGCTGCGCGATCTGCCTGCTCGCGAGAAGCAGGCGTGGGCAGCGATCTTCGATTACTACGTGTTCGGTCCGGGCGAGCGCGCCGGGCAACACCTTCCCGACGCTGCCCGGGGTGAACTGGCACCGTTCGACGAGACGCAGGCGCGGCGTACGCGTGCCCAACTGCTGGCTCGACTCAACCGCTGATGGGAGCATCGCATTGAACGTGGCGAATACAACACAAGGACGGATCCGCAAGGTCGTCATCGCCGGGGGCGGCACCGCAGGCTGGCTGGCCGGCTGTGCGCTGTCCCATCAGTTCCGCGACCAACTGGACATCACCCTGGTGGAGTCCGAGCAGATCGGCACCGTGGGTGTCGGCGAATCCACCGTGCCCCCCATCCGCGCATTCCACCGCTTCCTGCAGATCGACGAGCAGGAGTTCCTGCGCGCCGTCGCCGGCACGTTCAAGCTCTCGATCTCCTTCGAGAACTGGCGCCGCCCCGGCGATCGTTTCATCCATCCGTTCGGCACGATCGGGCAGGGCACCTGGGCCACGCCGTTCCATCATTTCTGGCTGGACAGCCTGCGCCGCGGCATGCCCTCGGACCTGGGCGACTTCTGCCTGGAAAGCGCGGCCTCGCGTGGCGATCGCTTCTCGCTGCAGCCCCAGCCACAGGTCAATTACGCCTATCACTTCGACGCCGGGCTCTATGCGAAATTCCTGCGGCACAAGGCCGAAGCCCACGGGCTGCGCAGGGTGGAAGGCAAGATCCGCGAGGTCCGGCAACATGCGCACGACGGCTCGGTTGCGTCACTGATGCTGGAAGACGGCCAGGTCATCGAGGGCGATCTGTTCATCGACTGCACCGGGTTCCGCGGCCTGTTGACCGAGCAGACCCTGCAGACCGGCTACGAAGACTGGAACGAATGGCTGCCCAGTGATCGCGCCGTGGCGGTGCAGACCGAGGCGGTCGCGTCGCCGGTTCCGTATACCCGTGCGATCGCGCACGAGGCGGGCTGGCGCTGGCATATTGCGCTCCAGCATCGGGTCGGCTGCGGGCTGGTGTTCTCCAGCCGCCACATGTCCGATGACGAGGCACACGCCAAACTGCTGCGCGATGTGGACGGCCCGCCACTACGCGACCCCTGGCTGGTGCCGTTCCGCAGCGGGCGCCGGTTGAAGGCGTGGAACAGGAATGTGGTGGCGCTCGGGCTTGCCAGCGGCTTCATCGAGCCATTGGAATCGACCAGCATCCACCTGACCATCAGCGCGGTGGTGCGCCTGATCCAGCTGTTCCCGACCGACGGCATCAGCCCGACGCTGGTGGACCTGTACAACGACGTCAGCCGTCAGGAAATGGAGCACGTGCGTGACTTCATCATCCTGCACTACCACGCCAATCAGCGCGACGAACCGATGTGGAAGGCCTGTCGCGAGATGGCGCTGCCCGAGTCGCTCGCGATCCGGCTGCGCGCCTGGCGCGAGCGTGCACATGCGTGGCAGGACCCCGGTGAGTTGTTCCGCGTGGACTCCTGGACCAGCGTGTTGATGGGGCAGGGGATCGCGCCGGGTGCGCCGCACCCGCTCGCAGCGGCCATCAGTGATGCGGACCTGCGCACGCTGTTGACGCGGATACGGCAGCCGATCGAGCAGGCGGTTGCGACCATGCCGTCGCAGGCGGCGTTCATTGAGCGCTACTGCAAAGCGCCGCAGGACGTGTGGCCACGGGCTCCAGTCGTGGCGTAACAACGCAACACGCTGTCGCATGGAAATGGTAGCGCTACCTTTTGAGACGAACGGGGTGCAGAGCATGGATCTGGTGGCGGGAATCGATGCAGGTACGCAGAGCCTCAAGGTCGTGATTTACGACCCGGCCGGGCGATCTATGGTGGCCAGCACCAGCGCGCCCCTGAGTCTGACATCCGCCGCCGATGGCAGCCGCGAACAGCAGCCGGCCGATTGGGTCGCGGCACTGCAGGCGTGCTTCCACGCCATTGATCCCTCGCTGCGATCGCGCATCGCCGCGTTGGCCGTCTCCGGCCAGCAGCACGGTTTCGTGCCCCTTGATTCGGCCGGAGAGGTACTCGCACCGGCCAAGCTGTGGTGCGATACCAGCACCTCGGCCGAGTGCGCGCAGATCATGGACGCCGTTGGCGGGACGGCGCGCACCATCGCACTGGCCGGCAATCCTGTCCTGACCGGTTACACGGCCTCCAAGCTGCCATGGACGAAGACACACCGACCCGACACCTACGCACGGCTGGCCACGATCCTGCTGCCGCACGATTACCTCAACTTCGTCCTAACCGGCCAGCGCTTCTGCGAATACGGGGATGCCTCCGGCACCGGCTGGCTGGATGTACGCACCCGCACCTGGTCGACCGAGCTGCTGCGCGCGACCGATCCGGAACGCGACTTGACCGCCTGCCTGCCACGCATCGCCGCGCCCCACGAGCTGTTCGACATCAACCCTGCCGCCGCGTCCACGCTGGGGCTGCCCGCCACCGCCAAGGTCGCCGTCGGGGGTGGCGACAACATGATGGCGGCCATCGGCACCGGCTGCGTCGTACCCGGTCGCCTGGCGATGAGCCTGGGCACCTCGGGCACGCTGTTTGCGTATGCCGATACGCCGGTGGTGGACCCGGACGGCGCATGGGCCGCATTCTGCTCCTCCACCGGCGGCTGGCTGCCGCTGATCTGCACGATGAACTGCACCGTGGTGACCGAACAGGTCGCCGCCGCCTTCGGCTTCAGTACCCGCGAAGGCGATGACCACCTGCGGGCGACTTCGCCCGGCGCCGACGGCCTGGTGATGCTGCCGTTCCTCAATGGCGAGCGCACGCCGGATCTGCCGCTGGGCAAGGGCGTGCTGGCGGGACTGGACACCACCAACATGACCCCGGCGCACGTCTACCGCGCTGCCATGGAAGGCGCGACCTACAGCCTGAAATACGGATTTGACGCGTTCGTGCGCGCCGGCATGACGTTCGAGCGCATCGTCCTGACCGGCGGCGGCAGCAACAGTGCCGAGTGGCGGCAACTGGTGGCCGATGTCTTTGGCCTGCCGGTGGACGTTCCCGCGCAATCGGAAGGTGCGGCGTTCGGTGCCGCATTGCAGGCGTTGTGGGCGCTGGGCAAGGCACACGGTGATAGCGCCTCGATCGCCGAGATCGCTGACCGGCATGTCGCGCTCGAGCCCGAGCGGTCGACGCGCCCGGAACCCGCGCGCACCCGGGCCTACGCCACGGCCTATGCACGTTTCATGCGCCATCTCGACGCACTCACGCCGCTGTATCGCGGCTGATCCCTTCTCGCGACACCTCGCACAACGACAGGACGACGCACCATGAGCACGCAGCCCTTCATCGGCGCCAAGGAATACTTCCCCGGCATCGGCCGCATCCCCTTCGAAGGTCGGGGCTCGGACAATCCGCTCGCCTTCAAAGTCTATGACGCGAGCAAGATCATCGGCGGCAAGACCATGCAGGAGCATCTGCGCTTCGCGGTCTGCTACTGGCACACCTTCTGCAACGCCGGGCATGATCCGTTTGGTCCGGGCACGCGCCACTTCCCTTGGGAGATCGGCTCGCCGCTGGCAAGCGCCGAAGCCAAGGTGGACGCGGCGTTCGAGTTCTTCACCAAACTCGGCGTGCCGTACTGGTGCTTCCACGATATCGACCTGGCGCCGGACGCGGAGGATGTCAGCCAGTACGAAAAGAACCTCAAGCACATGGTGGGCCTGGCCAAGGCACGCCAGGACGCCACCGGCATGAAGCTGCTGTGGGGGACGGCCAATCTGTTCTCGCATCCGCGCTACATGAACGGCGCATCGACCAATCCCGATTTCGCCGTGGTGGCGCGCGCGGCGGTACAGGTGAAAGCGGCGCTGGAAGCGACCGTTGAACTGGGCGGCGAGCATTACGTGTTCTGGGGTGGCCGCGAAGGCTATGCCTCGCTGGTGAACACCCAGATGAAGCGCGAAGTCGACCACTTCGCGCGGTTCCTGACGATGGCGCGCGACTACGGCCGCAGCATCGGCCTGAAGGGCAACTTCCTGATCGAGCCCAAGCCGATGGAGCCGATGAAGCACCAGTACGATTTCGACAGCGCGACGGTGGCAGGTTTCCTGAAGGAGCATGGCCTGGACAAGGACTTCAAGCTCAACATCGAGGCGAACCACGCAACCCTGTCCGGCCACACCTTCGAACACGACCTGCAGGTCGCTTCGGACCACGGCCTGCTGGGCAGCATCGACGCCAACCGCGGCAATGCGCAGAACGGCTGGGATACCGACCAGTTCCCGACCGATCTCTACGACGCCGTGGGCGCGATGCTGGTGGTGCTGCGCCAGGGCGGGCTGGAAGGCGGCCTGAACTTCGATGCCAAGGTGCGCCGTGAATCGACCGATCTGGAGGATCTGTTCATGGCCCATATCGGTGGCATGGATGCCTTCGCCCGCGGGCTGGAGGTGGCCCATGCACTGCTCAACGATTCCCCGTGGGAGCAGTGGCGCGCCGAGCGCTATGCCAGCTTCGACAGCGGTGCCGGCAAGGAGTTTGCCCGCGGCGCGCTGAGCCTTGCCGATCTGGCCGCACTGGGTGCCAAGGGCGGCGAGCCCCGGCAGATCAGCGGCAGGCAGGAACGCTACGAGAACCTGATCAACCAGTACCTGCTGCGCTGAGCGCGGCGCCAAGGAGGAGCGCCATGACCCACCACCCCGTCACGTTCCGAGCGCGGCGTCCGATGCGGCAAGCATGGGCCTCGCGCGTTCAGCGCTTGGAGGGGCTCGCGACCGAATCGCGCATCACCAGCCGGTGGGGCACGACATGGTCCGTCAGCACGCGCGCGTCGTCGGACCTGCGGCGGATGGTGCGCAGCAGGATATCGATGGCGGCATCGGCCATCGAGGCAATCGGCTGATGAAGGGTCGTGAGCTCCGGCCAGACCGTCGTGGCAGCCGAGGTGTCATCGAAGCCCACCACCGACAGATCGCGGGGCACCTCCAGGCCGCGCCGGTGGGCGACGGAGATCGCCGCGGCGCCCATGTCGTCGTTGCTGGCGAAAATCGCGGTCGGTGGCCGGCGCTGGGACAACAGCGTTTCGGCGGCGGCGAGCCCCGAGCGGTAGGTGTAATCGCCCTGCTGGACCAGGCCGGGTTCGATGTCCAGCCCGGCATCCTGCAGGGCGGTGACGAAGCCCTCGTAACGGAGCGCGCTCGCGCTGAGGTCGGTGCGGCCACGGATGAAGCCGATCCGGCGGTGACCGTGCTGGATCAGATGTTCGGCCATCTCCTTGCCCGCATGGAAATCGTCGATGCGGACGCAGGAGATACCGTCCCTCAGATGCCCCGACGCAATGGCGACCACCGGAATGCCGGCCGTCACCAGCTCGGTCACCGCCGCCTGCGACTCGCACAGCGGGGGCGGCAGAATGACGCCGTCCACCCGGCCGGCCAAGGCACGGGCAGCGTTGCGCTCGGCTTCGGGACTGAAATTGTCCCAGTAGTGGATGACCAGTTGAATGGACGCGTTGGCCGCGACCCGCAGCAGACCGACCAGCAGTTCGCGCAGGTAGGCACCGCTGGGATTGGTATAGATCAGCGCGATACGGGTGTGCTGCGCGGCGGCCAGCGAACTGGCGGCCAGGTTGGGCGTGTAGCCCAGTTCGCGCACCGCCCGCATCACGCGCTCACGCGTGACATCCCGCACTTTTCCGTGATTGATCGCGCGCGACACGGTCATCGGCGATACCCCGGCCAGGGCCGCCACCTCGTCGATCGTCACGCCGCTGGTTTTGCGGCGGACCGATTTCTTCGGCTTGTCCAATACGTGTTGCCTTTCTTCTTCGTGACGCTGCCGCGAGGCGGGTACGTCCGGAGCTTACAAGGTTTGCTCTCAACAGGGCTGCGCCGCTGGAATGTCGAGCGGTGTCACTGGATGCTGGCTGCTTTCATGGCGTTGATGGCGTTCACGGGCAGCCTTCGCGCGGAGGACGGCTACGCGCTGTGGATGCGCTATGCACCGCTGGAACCTGCGCTCGCTGCCCATTACCGGATATCTCTGGGCGAGGTCGTCGCCCCCGATCAGACGCCGACGCAGCGGGCCGCGCGCGAGGAGCTGATGCGTGGCCTCACCGGTCTGCTGGATCGCGCGCCCCGGCTGAACACATCCGCCGTCACTGACCACGCCGTGGTGCTGGGTACGCCGCAGTCGTCGACGTTGATCGCGACGCTGCGCGACGAGATGGCATCGCTTGGCCAGGAGGGCTACCTGCTCAGGCGTGCCCACATCGACGGGCGCGAGGTGCTGCTGGTGGCCGCGCCCCGGGATATCGGCGTGCTGTACGGCGTGTTCCATCTGCTGCGCCTGCTGCAGATGGGCACGTCATTGGACACCATTGAGGTGCGTGAATCCCCCCGGCTGCAACTGCGTGTCCTCAACCACTGGGACAACCTGGACGGCCATGTCGAGCGCGGCTACGCGGGTCGCTCGCTATGGGACTGGCAGACCTTGCCGGAATGGCACGACCCTCGCTACACCGATTACGCGCGCGCTAACGCCTCGCTGGGCATCAATGGCACCGTACTGAACAACGTCAATGCCAGCGCGCAGAGCCTGGCGCCGGACTATCTTGCCAAGGCGGCCGCGCTGGCGGATATCTTCCGGCCCTATGGCATCCGCGTGTACCTGAGCGCGCGTTTCAGCGCCCCCATCGAGCTGGGCGGGCTGGCCACCGCCGATCCGCTCGAGCCGGACGTGCAGCGCTGGTGGCGCGACAAGGCCGACGAGATCTACGCGCACATCCCGGATTTCGGCGGCTTTCTGGTGAAGGCCAATTCGGAAGGGCAACCCGGCCCGCAGGACTATGGTCGTTCGCATGCGGACGGTGCCAACCTGCTGGCCAAGGCGCTGGCACCGCACGGCGGCGTGGTGATGTGGCGGGCCTTCGTCTACGCACACGACGTACCGGCGGACCGCGCCACGCAGGCGTACACCGAGTTTGCCGGGCTGGACGGTGCGTTTCTGCCGAATGTGATCGTGCAGGTGAAGAACGGCCCTCTCGATTTCCAGCCGCGGGAGCCCTTCCATCCGCTGTTCGGCGCCATGCCGCATACGCCGCTGATGATGGAGGTGCAGATCACCAAGGAGTATCTCGGCTTCGCCACGCATCTGGTGTACCTGGGGCCGTTGTACGAGGAAGTGCTGCAAGCCGACACCCGCGCCCGCGGTGAGCGGGCCACCGTGGCGCAGTTCCTGACCGGCATCGCCGGCGTGGCCAACATCGGCAATGACCGGACCTGGACGGGCTCGCACTTCGATCAGGCCAACTGGTACGCCTTTGGTCGGCTCGCGTGGAATCCGCAGCACCCCAGCCGTGACATCGCAGCGGAGTGGTCCGCCATGACCTTCGCGCCGGATCCCGAGGTCGTCGAGCCGATCGTCGGCATGATGATGGCCTCGCGCGAGGCCGCGGTGAGCTACATGACCCCGCTGGGCCTGCACCACCTGATGGCGCGCGGTCACCACTACGGACCGGGCCCGTGGGTGGACGGCGGCCCACGGGCGGACTGGACCTCCGTCTACTACCACCGCGCCGATCGCCATGGCATCGGCTTCGATCGCACCGCGCGTGGCAGCAATGCGGTGGGTCAGTACGCCCCCGACGTCGCTGCCTTGTATGGCGACGTGACACAGGTGCCGGAGCCGCTGCTGCTGTGGTTCCACCACGTGCCGTGGGATCACCGCATGGCCTCCGGACGGCCGTTGTGGGATGAACTGGTCGGGCACTACACGCAGGGCGTACGCCAAGTACAGGGCATGCAGACCACCTGGGCAGGCCTGCAGGGCAGGGTGGATGCGCACCGGCACGCGCAGGTCGCTGCGTTTCTCAGCATCCAGCGGCGCGAAGCGCAGTGGTGGCGCGATGCCAGTGTGGCGTACTTCCAGTCGGTGAGTGGCAGGCCGTTGCCTGCCGGGGAAACCGCACCGCCGCATCCGCTGGCCTGGTACCAGGCCCTGGCGTTTCCTTCCGCACCGGGAGATGGACGATGACCCGAACACCGTGGAGTGACAGGCGTGCTCACGACCGCCATCGACGAGGATCCGCGTTGCGACTGCTGATCACGGCGGCACTTCTGCTGCTGTCCGCAGCACCGTCGCTGGCCGCCACGCCCGCGCCGCCGGTCTACTTCGACTGGTTCGACTACGCCGGTCACGACGCAGCCTTCGAATCGCCGCTGCCAGCCGGTCACTACCGCAACCCGATCCTGGCCGGTTTCCATGCCGATCCCAGCATCGTGCGCGCGAACGACCGGTTTTACCTGGTCAATTCCAGCTTCACCTACTTCCCGGGCATTCCGGTGTTCGAGAGCGTCGATCTGGTCCACTGGAAGCAGATCGGCAACGTGATCGACCGTCCCACGCAGTTGGACTTCGATGGCCTTAGCGTCTCCCGCGGCATCTTCGCGCCGGCCATCGAGTACCACGACGGCACGTTCTATGTGGTCACCACCGCGGTCGACAGCGGCGGCAACTTCATCGCCACCGCGCGCAATCCGGCCGGCCCTTGGTCGGATCCGCACTGGCTGCTCAGCATCGACGGCATCGACCCGTCGCTGTTCTTCGACGACGACGGTGCCGTGTACCTGGTGAACAATGATGTTCCGCCCGGTCCGCCACGCTATGAGGGTCACCGCGCGATCTGGATGCAGCAGATCGATCTGGCCGCGTTCACACCGGTCGGGCCGCGCAAGGTGCTGATCGACGGTGGGGTGGAGCCGGCGAAGAACCCGATCTGGATCGAGGGGCCGCACCTCTACAAGCGCGACGGCTGGTACTACCTGTCCGATGCCGAGGGTGGCACCGGGCCGCAGCACTCCCAGGTGGTCCTGCGCAGCCGCGAGGTGTGGGGGCCTTACCTGCCGTATGCGGGCAACCCGATTCTCACCCAGCGCGACCTGCCCGATGACCGGCCACTGCCGATCACCAATGCCGGCCATGCGGATCTGGTGGAAGGTCAGGACGGCACCTGGTGGGCGGTGTTCCTGGCCAGCCGCAACTATCAGACGCGGCACTACAACACAGGGCGTGAGACATACCTGCTGCCCGTGCAATGGCGAGACGGCTGGCCGGTGATCCTGCCGGCCGAGCAGACCATACCGTACGTGGTCAAGGCGCCCTCCTGGATGCAGGGCGATGCCTCACAGGCACCCTCGACCGGCAACTTCGTCGATCGCGATGACTTCGATGCGCCGACGCTCGGCAGCGGATGGTTGCAGGTGCGCGTCCCCAAGCAAGCCTGGGCTGACCTGCGCCTGCGTCCAGGCGCCCTGGCCGTGCATCCGCTGCCGGAGAACCTGGACACGCTGCGCAATCCCGCCTTCCTCGGGCGTCGCCAGCAGCACCTGCGCTTTGAAGCCAGCACGGAGCTGACGCGACCGTCGGCGGGTGTGGCGGCAGGCGTGGCAGCGTTCCAGAGCGAGGAGTACTGGTACTTCCTGGGCGTGCGCAGCCTCGAAGGCGATCGCGTGGCGATCTTCCTGGAAGGGCGCGACGGGAGTGGGATGACCCGCACGTTGGCCACGCGCGACGTGACCGCATCCTCGTCAGTGCGCTTGAAGATCACCGGTGACGAGGGCCGCTACGCGTTCGCGTTCGATGCGGCCGACGGGCGTGGCTGGCAGACCCTCGCGGGCGACGTGGATGGAACGGTATTGAGTACGGATCGCGCGGGCGGCTTTGTCGGCGCGCTGCTGGGACCATTCGCGCGTGATGAGCGCGCCTTGAGGAGCAACTGATGACGCGTACGTCTTCCCTCCGCAGCGGCCTTCGCGGCCCCATTCTCCGCACGCTGTCGCTGTGCGCTGCCATCACGTTGGCGACCGCCGTTCACGCCGCCGACGCCCAGCCGTGGCTGGACACATCGGCCAGCTTCGAAACCCGCGCCGCCGCGCTGGTGGGGCAGATGACCCTGGAGGAAAAGGCCGCCCAGATGCAGAACGCCGCGCCCGCCATCGAGCGCCTGGGCGTTCCGGCCTACGACTGGTGGAACGAAGGCCTGCACGGCGTGGCACGGGCAGGGCAGGCCACGGTGTTCCCGCAGGCCATCGGGCTGGCGGCCACGTTCGATGTGCCTCTGATGGGGCAGGTGGCCACCACCATCAGCGACGAGGCGCGGGCCAAGCATCACCAGTTTGTCCGTGACGGGTCGCATGGCCGCTATCAGGGGCTGACCTACTGGTCGCCGAACATCAACATCTTTCGCGACCCACGCTGGGGGCGCGGCCAGGAGACCTACGGTGAGGACCCGTACCTTACCGCGCGCATGGGGGTCGCCTTCGTGCAGGGCCTGCAGGGCGACGACCCGGTGTACCGCAAGCTGGACGCCACGGCCAAGCATCTGGCCGTGCACAGCGGCCCCGAGGCCGACCGCCACCACTTCGATGCACGCCCCAGCAAACGCGACCTCTACGACACCTACCTCCCGGCGTTCGAGGCGCTGGTGAAGGAGGGCCAGGTGGATGCGGTGATGGGCGCCTACAACCGGGTGTACGGCGAATCCGCCAGTGCCAGCACGTTCCTGCTGCGTGACGTGCTGCGCCGCGATTGGGGGTTCAAGGGCTACGTGGTGTCGGACTGCTGGGCCATCGTGGATATCTGGAAGCATCACAAAATCGTCCCCACCCGCGAGGCCGCGGCGGCACTGGCGGTCAAGAACGGCACCGAGCTGGAGTGCGGCCAGGAGTACGCCACGCTCCCGGCCGCCGTACGCCAGGGCCTGATCAGCGAAGCGGAGATCGACGATGCGGTGACGCGGCTGTTCACCGCGCGGATGCGGCTGGGCATGTTCGATCCGCCCGAGCGCGTGCGCTGGGCGCAGATTCCGGCCTCGGTGAACCAGGCCCCGGCGCACGATGCGCTGGCCCTGAAGGCCGCACAGGCATCGCTGGTGCTGCTGAAGAACGATGGCGTGCTGCCGCTGCCACGCACGCTCAAACGCATTGCCGTGGTCGGCCCCACGGCCGATGACACGATGGCGCTGCTCGGCAATTACTTCGGCACCCCGGCGGCACCGGTGACCATCCTGCAGGGCATCCGCGACGCGGCGAAGGGTATCGAGGTGCGCTATGCCCGTGGTGTTGACCTGGTCGAAGGGCGCGACGATCCCAGCGCGACGCCGCTGATCGAGGCGGCGTACCTGCGCCCCTCCGCCGACTCTCCGGAACGGGGCCTGCGCGGTGAGTACTTCCGTACGCCGGATCTGTCAGGCGCGCCAGCACTGGTCCGCACCGATGCCCAGATCGGCTTCCGCTGGGACCGCGGTTCGCCGACCGACAACCTGCTGGCACGGGGTGAAGCGGCACCGGGGCAGGGCATCCCGAACGATGGTTTCAGCATCCGCTGGCGTGGCCAGCTGCTGCCGCCGGTATCGGGCCGCTACCGGATAGAAGCGGCGGCCGACGACGGCTTCCGCCTCTACGTGGATGGCAAGCGGGTGCTGGATCACTGGGCCAACAGTGATCGCCTGCGCAGCGATGGGGTCGACCTGGAGCTGCAGGCGGGGCGTGCCTATGAGCTGACGCTGGAGTACTTCGATGCCGAGCGCGACGCCGGCGTGCGGCTGGGCTGGCGCATGCCCGGGGCGAAGGCGCCGTTCGAGGAAGCGCTCGATGCCGCCCGCAGTGCAGACGTGGTGGTCTTCGTCGGCGGCTTGACCGGCGATGTCGAGGGCGAAGAGATGAAGGTGAACTACCCAGGCTTCGCCGGCGGCGACCGCACCGATCTTCGACTCCCGGCCACCCAGCGCGCCCTGCTGGAAGCGCTGCATGCGACGGGAAAACCGGTGGTGATGGTGCTCACTGGGGGTTCTGCACTGGCGGTGGAGTGGGCGCAGGCAAACCTGTCCGCGATCCTGATGAGCTGGTATCCCGGGCAACGCGGCGGCACCGCCGTGGGCGACGCGCTGTTCGGCGACGTCAATCCTGCCGGCCGGCTGCCGGTGACGTTCTATAGGGCAGACCAAACAATGCCCGCGTTCGACGATTACACGATGGAAGGCCGCACCTACCGCTACTTCCGCGGCACCCCGCTGTACCCGTTCGGCTACGGGCTGTCGTACACCCGGTTCGGCTACAGCAAGCTGCGCCTCGATGTGCCCCGCATCGCCGACAACGGCACGCTCAAGGTGCAGGTGGAGGTAACCAACACCGGCAAGCGGGCGGGCGATGAAGTGGTGCAGCTGTATGCGCGGCGGCTGGCGGCTGGAGCAGGCGATGCGCAGCAGGCGTTGCGCGGCTTCCAACGCGTTCACTTGGCTGCGGGCGAGCGGCGCACCGTGACCTTCGATCTGGACGCGCAGCACGCCCTGCGCGAGTATGACGACGCGCGAGGCGCCTATGTCGTGCGGCCCGGGGCATACGAAGTACGTATAGGCGGCTCAAGTGCCGATGCCCGCGTGCGAAGCCGCTTCACCGTGGAGGCTAATCGTGACTGATGCCCGCCACAGGGATACCCCCGAGCACACGCTTTCCGTTCGGGAGAAGCTTGGCTACAGCCTGGGCGACCTCGCGGCCAACCTGATCTTCCAGACGCTGATCACCTACCTGGCGTTCTTCTATACCGATGTGTACCGGTTGCCGCCCGCCACGGCGGCCACGATCATCTTCGTGATCGGCCTGCTGGGCGCCTTCGTGTTCACCCCGCTGATCGGCATTGCCGCCGACCGCACCGTCAGCCGCTGGGGAAAGTTCCGGCCCTGGATCCTGTGGACGGCGATCCCGTTCGGCGTGCTGTCGCTGCTTGCCTTCACCACGCCGGACCTGGGCGCGCGGGGCAAGGTCCTCTACGCACTGGTGACCTATGGCCTGCTGATGTTCGTGTACGCAGCCAACAACCTGCCGTACTCCGCACTCAGTGGCGTGCTGACCGGCAGCATGGCCCAGCGCAACAGCCTCTCGGCCTACCGCTTCGTGGCGGTGATGATCGCGCAGTTCATCATCCAGGTCCTGCTGTTGCCGCTGGTGCTGATCCTGGGCGACGGGGATCGGGTGCAGGGCTTCGAGCGGGTCATGACCGTGTTCGCGGTGGTGGGCACCGTGTTCTTCCTGGTCACCTTCGCCACCACCCGTGAGCGCATCGTGCCGGCCAAGGAGCAGACCGGCGGCGTGATGCAGGACCTGACCGACCTGCTGCACAACCGGCCGTGGAAGGTGATGCTGGCCCTGACGGTGCTGGTCTTCATCAACCTGGCCCTGAAGGGCGGCACCTACATCTACTACTTCCAGTACTACATGAGCGAGGCCGCCCTTGCGGGATTCCTAGATGCTTCCGGCTTCAACCGCTTCATCGGCGGATTGAACGCCACCCTCAACGGATGGGACTTGTCCGGCTTCACCTGGCCGGAGGATCCGGCGACCTCGGCGTTCAGCCTGTTCAACGCTTGCGGCATCCTGTGCATGATCCTTGGCATCGGGGTCTCTCGGCGCCTGGCCGACCGCTTCGGCAAACGTGACGTGTTCGGTGGCGCACTGCTGGTGTCCACCTTGTTCCTGCTGGCGTTCTACCTGTTTCCCCCGACTGCGGTCTCGGTGGCCTTTGGTGCCTTCATGCTGCACGGGTTCTGCTACGGCATCACCATCCCGCTGCTGTGGGCGATGATCGCCGACGTGGCCGATTACTCCGAATGGAAAAACCACCGGCGCGCCACCGCGATCATCTTCTCGGCGATGCTGTGCGGACTGAAGATCGGGCTCAGCATCGGCGGTGCGCTGGTCGCCGGGATTCTCGCGCACCACGGCTATCAGGCCGGCGCGGAGCAACAGCCCCAGGCGGTGGTGGACGGCATCCGCCTGACCGTGAGCGTCTACTGCTCCCTGCCGTTCCTGATCGCGGTCGCGCTGCTCTTCTTCTACAAGATCGACAAGCGCATGGAGACGCGCATCGAGCATGACCTGCATCTGCGTCGGCAGGGAAACAGCCTTGACCACCTCGCGGCGCATGCCATCTCCCCGCCGCTGGTGACCCACCTCTACACGGCCGATCCTTCTGCCCATGTATTCGAGGGGCGCCTGTACATCTATCCATCGCACGATATCGACGGCGGTGCGCCCTTCGACGATGAGGGCGGGCACTTCCGCATGGAGGATTACCACGTGCTGCGGATGGAATCGCCCGAAGCTGATGCTATCGACTGCGGCGTGGCGCTGCATGTGCGCGACGTGCCCTGGGCCGCGCAGCAGATGTGGGCGCCGGATGCGGCCCACCGCGATGGCCGTTATTACCTCTACTTCCCGGCCAAGGACGGGCAGGGCATGTTCCGGATCGGCGTGGCGGTAGCCGATCACCCCGAGGGCCCGTTCACTGCCGAGCCCGAGGCGATGGAGGGCACGTACTCGATCGACCCGGCTGTGTACGAGGACGACGACGGCACGCATTACCTCTACTTCGGCGGCATCTGGGGCGGCCAGCTGCAGAAGTACCGTGACAACCGCTTTGACGCGGCACACGAGGAGCCCACCGGCGACGCGCCGGCACTCGGCCCGCGTGTCGGCCGATTGGACGCGCGCATGACACGTCTGGCGGAGCCCACGCGGGAGATCGTCATCCTGGACGAGCACGGACAGCCGCTGCGGGCCGATGACCATGCGCGCCGGTTCTTCGAGGGACCGTGGCTGCACAGGTACCAGGGGCGGTACTACCTTTCGTACTCGACCGGCGATACGCACCTGCTGTGCTACGCCATCGGTGACAGCCCGTACGGACCGTTCACCTATGGTGGCGTGATCCTGAAGCCCGTGGTGGGCTGGACCACGCATCACTCCATCTGCGCGTTCGGGGGGCGGTGGTATCTCTTCTATCACGACGCCCTGCTATCCGGCGGCGTAACCCATCTTCGCTCGGTCAAGTGCACACCGCTGCACATGGAGCCGGACGGCAGCATCCGGACGATCGATCCGTATGGCGCTTGAAACGGCGTCACCCGAGGATGATGCGCAGGCGCCGCTGCCTGGGGGGCACCTGTACTGGTTGCGGGCCGGCGCGTTGGAGGTGGCATTGGCGCCTGAAGCCGGTGGGCGCATTGCCCAGATGCGGTACGACGGGATGGACTGGCTGGTGGGTGAGGACGAGGGTAGAGCCGCCGCCATTGGATGGGGCTGCTATCCGATGGTGCCTTGGGCGGGCCGGATTCGGCAGGGGCGCTTCAGCTTTGATGACAAGCGATATGCGCTGCCGACGAACTTGGGCGCGCACGCGATCCACGGGGTGGGTTTTTCACGGTCGTGGCGTGTCGACAGTCTCGACGCGAACAGCGCCATGTTGTCGCTGGAACTTCCGGAGGACGGCTATTGGCCGTTCGGGGGCCGGGCGACGCAGGAAATCCATGTGATGCCAAACCAACTGGAACTGCGCCTTGCAGTGCAAGCAGGCGACAAGGCGATGCCGGCGGTACTTGGCTGGCACCCGTGGTTTCTGAAGCCAGATCAGTTGCTGTTCTCGCCCAGTGCGATGTATCCACGGGACGGGGAGGGCATCGCTACATTGCCCTGTATTGCTCACACGACTGGGCCTTGGGATGACTGTTTCATCAACGAGGCTGAGGTGGTGCTGGTATCCGGAGCGCAGCGGCTGGAGTTGCGGGCCGATACCGATCACTGGGTGGTGTATGACGGTGCTGCGCACGCGACGTGTGTGGAGCCGCAGACGGGTCCGCCGGATGGTTTTACGTTGATGCCGAAGCGGCTGGAGTCGGGGCAGACCCTAGAGCTGACGTTCACAATGAGGTGGGAGGGGGATGGGGCCGCGCAGCGTTAGAACCTTGCTGACGCGGGTGTCTCGGGCACCAGCCGCAGCAGTTTCCCGTCCACCCCGTCGGTGAGCGAGTAGATGGAGCCATCTCCAGCCACCTTGACGTCACGAATGCGTTCACCGCGTTCACCGAGCAACAGCTCTTGGCGCACCACGCGGTCACCATCACGCACGAGGCGGCGGACGCTCCGCTCACGCAATGCAGGTACCAGGAAATCTCCCTGCCATCCCTTGAAAAGGGTGCCTTGATAGACGGCCAGGCCAGAGGGCGCGATCGACGGGGACCAGATCACCTCCGGGTCCTCGAACCCCTCGTGTCGCGTAAACGGACTGACCCGGGCAAACGGGTAGTCGATGCCGTGACTGACAAGAGGCCAGCCGTAATTGCCACCCGGTCGAAGCCGGTTGAGCTCATCGCCGCCGCGCGGCCCGTGTTCGCTCACGTAAATGGCGCCGGTGACAGGGTCACGCACGATGCCTTGCGGGTTGCGGTGCCCTGAGGTGTACACGGCAGCGCCGCTGGCACCCGGGGCGAGCGAAATGCGCATCACTTTGCCCAGCGAGTTGCTCTGGTTCTGGGCTTCCTCCCGCCGTGCACTCCCATCGCCCACCGTCATCAGCAGGGTGTGCGGGTCGAGAAAAGCCAGACGCCCGCCGTTGTTGCCGTCGCTGGGTTTTGGCGTGGATTCAAATAGAACCTCCACCTGATCTATCGACCACTCACCGCGGGCGAAGTTGAGCGCGCCACGCATCAACCGGACGCCCACGCCGCGCGGGTCGCGGTAGCCCTGCGTCAGATAGATACGATGGTCGTTCTCATAGTCGGGGGATAGGGTGATGTCCATCAGACCGATCACGCGCTCCCGCTGATACCCCTCGGGTAACCTGGAAAGGTTGACGTCCACACGTTCGCCGGCGCGGTCAATCACCTTCAGGCGGCCCGCCATTTCGGTGACGAGCAGTCTTCCGTCCGGCAGTTCGGCCAGCGACCACGGCCAATGCAGGCCGTTGGCGACGATGGTGGTTTGATATCCCGCCGCCGCAGGGGGCTTTGACCGTTCCGGCATCGGGCGCATCAACAGGAACGACGCAAGCGGCAGCAACACGAGGCAAGCAGGCACCAGGTAAGCCGCCCGGTTGTGCCGGCGTGCTCCGTGCATGACACGTCCTGCCAGCACGTGGCTCACATACCCTCCCACCAGCCCACACAGGCTGAGCAGGGCGACGCCTGGAACCTCCCGGATCGCAGCGACTGCCGGCATCGGGATCACACTGCGCAGCAGCGCCAGCACGATGGCCAACCCAGCCACACTGGCGATCAGCGCGCAGGGCAGGGCGCTCAACCCCAGGCGCCGCAGCCCTGCTTGCAGACCAAGCGCGAGAACGCCGCCTGCCAGCGAAAAGCCGAACATCACAGGCCCGAACCGAGCCAGATCCTCCAACGTAACGGCAGCCCGAGCCTGCCAGCTGACCTCGAGGCCAAGTTGACTAAGCGCATGCAGATTGATCTGGGTCTGCAGCAGACTGGCAACACCGGCGATAGCCAGCGCTGCCGCCAGAGTGATGGAGACTGTTCGCAACCAGGAGCGCATGTGGGGAGTTCGTCAGGGCAAGCCGAAAGCCCACTGTAGCAATGGGGTGCAGTGAACCTCCAGTGATTCCCTCCGCTGAAGAATTCACAGCGGAGGAACTGCACGGCGGCGACCCTCTATACACCTCCTTTTTAAGTGAAGAGTCTCTCTCCATGTCCAACAAGCAGCTCACCACGATCAATCCGCTGACCGAAGAAGTGCTCGCTACCTATTCCTACATGTCCGACGCCGAAGCCGCCGCGGTCGTGAAGGCAAGCCATGAAGCGTTTACGCAATGGCGTCTGCGCAGTCTGGACGAGCGGGCAAACGTGATCGCGAACATCGCCAAGGCGCTTCGCGAGCGCAAGGAAGAATTCGCACAACTGATGACCGACGAGGTCGGCAAGCTCATTGAAGACAGCCGCACCGAAGTCGAGCTGTGCGCTGCTATCTGTGACTACACCGCCAAGCAGGGTCCGGTCGCTCTGGCCGATGATGAGCGCGACGTGGAAGGTGCCACAGGCATCGTGACCCATGCGCCCATCGGCGTGGTCTACGGCATTCAGCCGTGGAACTTCCCGGCTTACCAGGCGATCCGCTATTCCATCGCCAGCCTGATGGCAGGCAATGGCGTGCTGCTGAAGCATGCCGAGAGCTGCACCGGCAGCGGGCTGCTGCTGCGTGATATCTACGAAAGTGCTGGTCTGCCCAAGGGGCTGTTCGGGGTGCTGTTGATCAGCCACGAGCAATCCAATGACATCGTGGAAAACGACCTGGTGCGCGCGGTGACACTGACCGGCAGCGAGGCAGCCGGGCGCACCGTGGCAGCCAAGGCCGGCGCGGCCCTCAAGAAGACCGTGCTTGAGCTGGGCTCCAACGACGCCTATCTGGTGCTGGACGACGCCGACCTGGACCTGGCCGTAGCGACCTGCGTCAAGGGCCGCCTGTTCAACAACGGGCAGACCTGCGTCAACGCCAAGCGTTTCATCGTGACAAAGAAGAACTATGACGCCTTCGTCAGCGGCTATGCAAAGGCGTTCGAAGCGATCCGGATGGGCGATCCGAACGCCGACGACACCCAGCTCGGCCCCATGGTCTCCAAGGCGCAGCGCGACAAGCTGCACGAACAGGTGACCAAGAGTGTCTCGCAGGGGGCGCGTCTGCTGGTGGGCGGCAAAGTGCCGGACCGCACCGGCTGGTTCTATCCGGCCACGGTGCTGGCGGATGTGGCGCCGGGGCAGGTGGCCTACGAGGATGAGCTGTTCGGTCCTGCAGCGGCCATCATCCGCGCCGAGGACGATGAGGATGCGCTGCGCATCGCCAACGACAGCCGCTATGGCCTGGGCGGCGGCATCTTCAGCCGTGACGTACAGCGTGCGCGGGAGCTGGCCAGCAAGTACTTCGACACCGGCATGGTCTTCATCAACACCTTCGACGTGGCATCGCCAGCGCTTCCGTTTGGTGGGGTGAAGGCGTCTGGTTATGGGCGTGAGCACGGCCCGGAAGGTCTGAAGGAGTTTGTGAACGTCAAGTCGATCAAGATTGCGGCGGAAACGTCGGGTTGATCTGAGCACCGATGCTTGGCCACCTGGCAAGGCTGTCCGGCGGTGAGAGCATGCCAGCATGAACACCGCCGTCGCCGTGCAGACGCCGGTGAATGAATCGATGGAGCACGCGCAGTAGATTGGCCAATTGCCACAGCAGGCAGCCGTGCTGCTGAGGGACGAGCCTGCCCCTGCCGATGCAGGGGTCAGGCGATGGGTGGATGCCGTTCCAGTGCCTGCACCAGCTGGGCCGTCATCAGCTCGATATCGGCGAAGTAGTCGTCCCAGCCTGCGTTGGGTTGCTTGCTCAGATACAGGTCGATGGTCGGGTAGACCGCCTCGCCGTCATGCACGCGGTTCAGCATCAGGGCCACCTCCACTGCCGGGGAAGCGGGCGCCGCGTTGATGGACCGTCCTACTTCCTCGAACACCGCAATGGCGCGCTCGCCCTCTTCGCGATTGCGTGGAATAACGCCCACATGCCTTTCGTCCGGCAGCCGGCCATCCGGGCGGTAGTCGTGCCCTTCGCAGCTGGTGTAGGTCACCAGGTTGTGGTCCACTGCGATCGCTACCAGGAAATCGCGCACGCCCGGTTCCACCACGGCAAGGAAGTCCGGATGGAACCGTGATGCCAGGCAGCTGCTGGCTGGGTAAGGTGCGCCATCATTGTTCATGTTGCCGAAGACAGAGCGCTTTTGTGAAATCGGTGCGCGCTGGCCGATGTACTGCATCTGTGCATCGTCCAGTGGCAGGTCCCACAGGCGCATGAACAGCTCGACCTGATCGGACCGGTTGTGCGCGCGGGGTGGGATGCGGCGTAGACCCATGGAACAGCTCCTTGTCTAAGGGATGGCGCAGGTAAAAGGGGACGGCGCTGCAGACTGGGGGCGCAGGCGTACGGTGCCGGCTTCCACGTGATAGACGCGGTTGGCACGGCGAATGGTCTCTGGCCGGTGGGCAATGGATACGCAGGTGATGCCGAGGCCGGCCAGGTTGTCCAGCAACCGGCGCTCCAGCGCTTCGTCCAGGTTGGCGGTGCCCTCGTCCAGGAGCAGGATACGTGGCTCGTGGTACAGCGCACGCGCCAGCAGGATCCGCTGTTTCTGTCCGCCGGAAAGGGTGGAGCCGAGATCGCCGATGCGACTATTGAACTTCATCGGCATCGCTTCGATGTCATCCAGGATCAGCGCAGCGTCCGCACAGTGGCGCGCGCGTGTTTCATCAGGACTGGAGGCGAAGAAGGCGATGTTATCCAGGATGCTGCCGGACAGCAGCATGTCTTCCTGCATCACCACACCGAACAGGCGACGGTACTGCTGCAGGTCATAACCCTGGATATCCTCGCCATTGATGCGAATCTGCCCGGATTCCAACTCCAGCAGGCCCAGCAGCGCCTTGAACAGGGTGGTCTTTCCGCTGCCGGACGGTCCCGTCAGTGCGATGAAGTCGCCCTGCTGGACCTTCAGCGAAACATTCCGCAGCACCGGCTTTTCCTGTGGCGCGAAGCGTGCGCTGATATCAACCAGTTCGATGGTGAAATCCTGCTTCATCCGCTCCGGTACGCCGCGGCTCTCAGCAGGATCCTGTTCTATCGGTGAAACGGCGATTTCCGAAAGGCGGTCCATGTGCAGGCCGACCAGCCGCAGTTCCATCGTTTGTTCCGCCAGCGCCATCGCTTTGGTGGCAAAGTGCGCCTTGTAGACGAATAGCGCGAACAACAGGCCAAGGCTGATGCTGCCCGCCGCGACCTGGGTGGCACCCACGTAGACGCTGGCCGCCATGTCCAGCCCGAGCAGCGTGACCTTGCTGGCGCCTTGCAACGAGGCCATCAGGCCCGCGCGGATGTCGGCGTTTACCAGCCTGCTGTAATGGTTGCTCCATGCGCCGAGCCGCTCGTGTTCCTTGGCGAAGATCTTGATCGGCTGCATGCCGCGCAGGGTTTCGATGACATGTGAGTTCTCTTCCGAGCGAGCCTTCACGGCTTCTTCGGTGAGCTGTCGCATGCGCTTGAACAAGCAAAGGCGGACCGCCAAGTACAGGACGAACGTCCCCAGGGCGATGCCTGCAAGCGCCGGCGACATGGCAAAGATGATGCCCAGCGCCACCAGCGCGATCAGGCCGTCCAACAGCACCCGCGGCAGAGCACCCGTGAGGATCTGGCGGACGGCGTTGGTGGATTGGTAGCGATCCACCAGGTCGCCGATGGATCGTTTCGCGTAGAAGCCGAGCGGCAGACGCATCATCCGCTGGATGAGCATTCCCATGAACTGCGCGTTGAAGCTGGAGCCAAAGTGCAGCAGCACGTAGTCACGGGCCAGCGCAACGGCGCCGTGCAGCAGCGCTACGCCGGCAAAGCCGGCAGTGATCGCAGCGATGAAGCCCATGTCCTGGCGGGCAAGACCGGTGTCGATGACGGTCTTCAGCAGCAGCGGGCTGAGCAGGGCGAACAGTTCAAGGAACAGGGTGATCCACAGGACCTGGCCAGCGTAGCCGAATACGCCGCGGCTGTGCCGCAGCAGAGCGGCCAGGGTGAAGCGCTTATCCACCCGCTGCACCTTGAACGCGGGCCGTGGCGCCAGCTCCACCGCGATACCGGTGAAATGGTGCGACACATCGGCCAGCCGCAGCCGCAGTACGCCGTGCGCTGGGTCATGGATGGTCGCGATATCGCCGCGCGCCGCCACCAGCACGACGAAGTGCTCGAAGTCCCAGTGCAGCAGGGCGGGCAGCTGCAGGCGTGGCAGGTCGCTCATTTCGCAGCGCACTGAGCGTGCGTCGAGCTCCATCTTGTCGGCAAGCTCCACCACATCGCGCAGGGTGGAGCCCTTCAACGAAATGGGGAAGCGCTCGCGTAGTTCCAGCAGCGGGATGTCCATGCCGTGACGTGCGCCGACCATGGCCAGGCAGGCCAAGGCGCACTCGCTGCTTTCGGCCTGGTAGATCATCGGAACGGAGCGCTTGCGCAACTTCATGACGATAGGCCTGGATCAGGGCAGTAGGAAGCGACGCGGCGCGCCGCGCACACTGGTCGGTGGCGTTGCCGCTTGCGCGCCGTGCGGGTTCCAACGCGCGAGGATGCGCAGGCACGATGCCTTCGAGATGGCGTCGAGACGCGGCGGGCATTCCGTCGGTGCGGTGTCTTCGATGTGCGCCGTGCCTTGCAGCGCGGTGCCCTGCATCAGCTGGATGTGGTCTCCGGGACGGAAGTAGCGTTCGTTGCCGGGCGCAAGCAGCAGCTGCAAGGCGTTGCCGCTGACCACCGCCGTGGCTTGCAGGTCTGCATGCGGCGCAATCTGCAGCGTCGCTGCACCCGCGCCTGCCAGCGCAATAGCCACGAGCGGTACAAGCGCCAGCAGTCGCAGCGGCAGGGGCCGGAACAGGGCAATCGAACCCAGGTGCCGGAAGCGCCGGAACTGTTCCGCCTCGGGCCGGAAAAATGGTCGGGTCGGCAACGGGTCAGGGCGCATGGAACGCTCTCCGGAGGGGGGCGCTCATGCGCGTTCCAGCACCGCAACGCCGGTGTCGGCGGGCGCGTTCATTCCGACCGGCTCGCGGAATTCCAGTGCTGCCAGCCTTGCGCGCAGCGGGTGGAACAACGCCTGTCCCAGTTCGCTCAGCTCGGCCCCGTCCTGCAGCGGAACGGAGAGCTCGCGCAGGTAGCCGGCAACGGTCTCCCAGCGGATCCGTATCTGCTCCTGCAACCCGCTTGCCGCCATGCGGTCGAAGACCATCATCGCGTTGCCGAAGGCGTGATAGCCCAGCAGGATGCGGTCCAGCGGACGGTTGCAGTGCTTGAGCGGCGAATAGTACGAGCCGGCGCCGGGCACCACAGTCGGACCGAGCCAACTGGCCATGTGGTAGTACTGGTGCGTGCACTCGTGCACCAGCATTTCGGCGGTTTCCAGCGCATTTGCCGGCACCGCCAGGTCGATGCCGCCCATGCGCAGGGCGGACGAATTGCTCGCGATGGTGTTGGCCGCCGGCCGCCGCAGCGGCGTGATTTCCTTGAGCAGGCAGCACACCCATGCCGCATGATCCGGCGCGATGTCCTGCAGCAGATCCAGCGCCGCCTCTATCTGCGGCGCCATGTCCGCGCTGGGCGCCTGAACGCGGAAGGTGTCCTGGATCCATGGGCTTGCGTGCCATCCTTCACCAACCAGGCGGATAGCGGGGCGGCCATCGCGCATGACGAAGCTGTCCGGCGCCTGCTCGTCGTTCCACACCGGTGTGCCATCGCGTTCGGCGATCCTGCACCAGTGGGTACGGGTACCATCGGCCTCGCAGACCACGATCCGCTGACCATCGGCCTGCAAGGACAGTCTGCCGCTGAGGGCGCGGCCGCAGAGCAGCAGAGGCTGGTCGACGTCCAGCGCCAGTTCCACGTCATCCAGCAGGCCCAGCGCGACGCCGCTGAGCAGGGCCTGGGCGCGCAGCCAGTCGTCGCTGGCGATGTGCCCGGGCGATGCACCCGGGGGCTTGATGCCTGCAAAGATGATACTGGCTTCCGGGGTCCAGCAGCCCAGCGATGGGGGCCGACTGCTGACCTTTTCCAGCAGCTGGGACAATGGCTCGCGGTGGTGGCCGCCTCCATCGCGGTCGGCCACGCGCTGACAGAAGGCCGCGTAATGCAGGGTGGCCAGTTCGGCGGCAAGCCAGCGATAGTTCCCTTCAAGCGGCGTTGACAGGGTGCGGAATACTTCCATCGACTCTCTCCGGACGCTTAGGCGGTGGCCACAGGGTTGAGGAAATCGCGGGCTGCATGGCGGGGAGCCGAAGCCAGGATCCCGGCCATCGTTTCCAACGCCCCTTCGCGCTGGGATACGATGCTGGCCATCGCGGTGTGGATGGAATCCAGGGTTTCGCAGAACACCGAGGCCTGATCAAAGTGCGTGCCCGGCGCGTAGCGATTGAACAGGTCACCGGAGCGGCACGTGCGATACCAGTCGCAGCTCGCGCACTTGGTGGGCGGCGTGTCGATGCTCTTGACCAGCGTTTGCCAGATGGGGCTGCCGAAGAACTGGGCCAGCGTGGTGTTGCGCACGGTGACGTCGGTGAGGCAGAACGCTTTGTCCAGGGCCATGATGTTGTCATCCGGCCCGAGGAATCCCTCGGCTGACACGGTAACGATGCCATGGCGGTTGGCGCGTTGGTAATCCAGGCCTTCAGCGTATTCTTCGGACATCAGCGCCAGCACGATCTCGGTGAGCAGGTAGATGCGCACCGGATTGCTGCCACGGGTCTGCAGCCAGTAGTCGATGACTTCGTTGAAGTACCGGATCCATTTGTCCTGCGATTGCAGGTAGGTGCTGTTGTGGCCTTCGCGCGGCAACAGCAGGTTGAGGCTATGCACATCCAGCTCTTCGACGAAGTGGCGGATCACATCGCCGCCGTGCAGGTCCGGGTTGGCCACGCACAACACGCCGGTGGCCGGGATGCGGCGTTCCTTTGCGGCTTGCTGCAGCAGCTTCAGGCCGCGCACGCTGTTGTCATAGCTGCCGCGACCGCGCCGGTCCGGGCGCTGGCGATCATGCACGTCCTTGGGGCCGTCGATGCTCACGCCCACCATTACGTTGTGCTTGGCAAACAAGTCGATCCATTCGGCATCCACCAGCGTGCCATTGGTCTGCATGCCGATGTGCAGCTGGGTGTAGTCAGCCAGCTCTTCGCGGAAGATGGTGCACATGCGGTCGAAACGCTTTTTCGGCAACAGCGTCGGTTCGCCGCCGTGCAGGCCGAGGAAGATGTTCTTGATGCCCATCTCCTGCGCGCCTTGGCGAAGGAAACGGGCCGTGTCGATCACGGTCTGCTCCGGAATCAATGCACGGCTGAGCTCGGAGATGTTGTTCTCCTGCTCGAAGTAATAGCAGTAGGGACAGGCCAGGTTGCAGCGCTCGGCCAGCTTGAGTACCACGTCGAGGCGGTTGCCCCTGAAGAGTTCGGTCATCGGCGCACTTCCTGTGACTGCGCAATGGAACAGGCCATCCATACTGGCCTGTCATGGGCGCGCTGCGGTTGAGAGGGTACCGGCGAAAAGCGCCGGTACCCAAGCGTCAGGCCAGCCAATCAGGACTCTGGCCGGATCTCCACTTCACCACCACCAGCAGAGGCGTGGCCGGACTTGTGTCCGGACGTGTGGCCCGAGCCATGTGCTGCGCTTACCAGGTCCAGGTGCGCATCAACCAGATCAGTCATGTCGCTGGCACCAACCAAGGGAGTTGCAGAGCCTTCGATCCTCGACTTCAGGCGATCGGCCAACCCTTTGAGCTTGCTATCCATGAAACCTCCGTTGTCTTGACGTTGATTGGAACTTCTAATTCCCTCTGCTTCCTTTGTGGCCGGCAACGAGCCCGCCGGCCTCCTGCAGGGACAAGGCGAGATGCCTTCTCCGTGCGCGTTGTCGCCGCGAACCGTATGCACGGAACGGACGGAATGGTTGATCAGGCACTGCGCGTGGCCGTGGCCGGTTCCACGCGGCTCGCCTTCAGGGCGGGCTGGAGGATGGCCAACTGCCCAAGGGGAACCAGCACGGCCAGGCCAAGCAGCAGGTAGGCTGCGGGCAGGCGAGGCACCTCGTAGAACTGCATGAGCAACAGGTTCAGGGCCACCGCAAGCAGTGCGCCCAACAGTGATCCGCCCAGGGTCAGCAGGAGGTTCTCGGTCTGGAAATAGCGCAGGATCTGCACCCGCGTGGCGCCCAGTGCGCGGCGGATACCGATGGCGCGCGTGCGCTGCTGCACCCAGAAGCTGGCCAGGCCGACGATGCCGGCGACAGTGATGACCAGCAGCGACACGCAGATCAGCGCGAGCAGCCACGCCATTGCTTTGTCGTTGCGATAGTAGCGGTCGCGCAGCGATTCAATGGACCCATTGTTGAGGCCGAAGATTCGTGGTGGACCGCTCTCGCGCAGTGCGGCGGTCGCCTGTTCCAGCACGCTGTCGCGCTGTCCGGGCTGCGTACGCACCAGGAAGTTGGCACCGGAGGTGTAGGGCACACTGACCGGGAAGATCATCGAGTACTCCATGCTGCTGGGATCATCGGTCTCGCTTGGCCGCGTAAGCCGCTCCACCACGCCCACTACCTGGGTGGGCTGGCTGCCCCAGCTGTAGAACTGCCTGCCGACCGCGTTGCCCTGCGGGAACAGGCGGTCTGCCGTCGCCTGGGTGATGATGGCGGTGGGGATGTTGATCTCACCCGGCGCGGTACCGGGTTGCCAGTCGATGTAGTCCTGCGCACTGAAATCACGCCCGGCGACAAGACTCAGTCCCAGCGTGGGTAGCGCCTCCGGACTGGCCAGGTACACCGATGCATCCAGCGTAGGGGCGTCCTGGTCCTGCCGCAGGTTGACGCCACTGTTGGACGAGGAATCGCCGTAAGGTATCTGGCTGACCACCGTTGCAGACTGCACGCCGGGGATGGCGCGCAGCGCGGCCAGATCGGTACGTGTCTGTGCGAGCGCGTCCTGATCGCCGCGCTTGGCGGCACTGAGCTGCAGGCGCAGGAGGCTGTCTTCGGCCAATCCGGACGGTCGCTGCACGCGTTCGATGCGCTCGGCGATGAGGAAGCCGGCGTTGCAGATCACCGCGCAGGTGAATGCGATCTCGAGCACGACCAGGCTGGCGATGATCTTGTGGCGCCGCAGCGCGGCGAGAACCAGAGAGATATCCATGAGCGGCCTTAGAGACTCTTCAGTTGGCTGGCGGGAGCCACCAGGCAGGCTCGCCAGGCAGGGAACGCCGCCGCCGCCAAGCTGGCAACCAGGGCAAGCAAGAATGTGCCGAACAGCGTGCCCGCCTCCATCCCGGCAAGCGCGGCGTAACCCACCGCCTGCTGGCGAACCAGCCACAGGCCGCACCACGCCAGTAGCAGGCCGAAGGCGCCGCCCGCGATGCCGATCAGGCCGGCTTCGACCAGGCATTGCTGGAACACAGCGCTGCGCGGTGCGCCAAGCGCCCGCCGCAGGCCGATTTCCGGCGCGCGTCGCAGGAACTTCGCCAGTAGCAGGCCCGTCGTGTTGAGCAGGCAGATGAACAGGAATCCGAACGCCAGCCAGGTCTGCAGGCGGACGTCACTGGGCACTACGCGCTTGTAATCCAGCCATCGTGGAATATTGTCCAGACGCACATTGACGGGACGCTGGTAGCGGCCGTTCTGTCGCTGCTGGCTGGAATGGTTTTCCAGGTAAGCCCGGAAGTCCGCTGCGTCCTGTGCGCTGGCCAGCTCCACCCAGTACTGCACCCACGCACACGAAGAATTCAGCCCAAGCTGACCTTCTTCCTTGTCCACCTCGCCCCAGCAATCGAGGTTTCCCGCAAAGCCCATGCGCAGCGCCCGCGATGTGGAGAAGGGAAGGAACAACTGGTCCGCCTCGGCGAAGCCACCTTCACGGTTGAGGTCGTAGAAGGTCGGCTGCGGGTGCCACGGTGCAGCGACACCGATGACGCGGAACTGCTCGCCATTGATGCGGAGCAGTTTGCCCACGCTGTTGCCGCCGTTGAAAACGCGCTGGTTCAGATCGGCGCCAATGACCACCACGCGTGCACGCGCCTCGTCGTCGGCTGCCGACCAGGGTTGGCCGTGCTGCAAAGGCACGCCGAACATCGGGAAGAAGTCGGACGAGGTGTAGCGGATGCGCTGGCGGAACGGCATGTCGTCGCCCTGGTCAAGCTCGATTACGCTAAAGCCGGCGTACATCATGGCCTGGCGGACGCCGCGCTTCTCTCGCAATAGCTGCTCTGCGTCGAGCCGGGTCAGCAGATCATGTGGCTCGCCGCCGGGGGCATAGCCAGACATGTCCTGTGCATCCAGTCGTGGATGGAAAACACGCTCGCTGCGGTCCGGAAGTGGATCATTGGTGAGCACCATGAACACGGTGAGCGTGGTCATGGCCGCACCGATGCCCACGCCGATGGCAACCACCATCAGGCTGGTCAGCAGCAGGTTGCGTCGCAGGCTGGCAAGAGCCATGCGCAGGTGGTAGCCAAACAGAAGCGTGTGGGTCATGGGGGACCTCATGCCAGCGCCGACACGTTGAGTGCCAAGGCATCGCTGACTACGGTGTCGATCTCGGAAGCAATACCGTCCAGCATCCTTATCTGCCGATGCGCCCGGGCCGCCAATGCCGTGTCATGGGTGATCAGCACCACGGTAGTGCCGGCCTGGTTGACCCCCTCCAGCATCGCCATGATCTCTTCTGCCATATGCGTATCCAGATTGCCGGTGGGCTCATCGGCAAGCAGCACGCGTGGCGAACCTGCGAGTGCGCGCGCCATGGCAACGCGCTGCTGCTGGCCACCGGATAGCTGCGTTGGAAAGTGCCGTGCGCGCGAAGCGAGACCGACACGCTCCAGCGCGGATTCAATCCGCGTGCGGCGCTCGGTTCCACGCATACCGCGATAACGCAACGGTATGTCGCAGTTGTCGAAAATGGTGAGATCACGCACAAGGTTGAACCCTTGGAAGACGAAGCCGATCTTCTCGTTACGCAGGCGCGATCGCTCGAAATCGGACAACGTGTGGGACAGCGCGCCGTCGATCAGGTACTCGCCGGCGCTGGGCGCCTCAAGCAGGCCGAGTAGATTGAGCAGCGTCGACTTCCCGGAACCGGAAGGACCGGTGACGCTGACAAACTCACCCGGCTTCACATGAAGATCGAGGGAACGTAGCGCCGTCGTTTCCACACTTCCGGTCCGATAGATCTTGCTGACGTTGCGAAGAGCGAGCATACGAGACAAATCCCCAACAATTGGCGTTCACGACCTTAGAAACGGCAAGGGACAGCGACCCCGCGATCAATAAAATCGCGTAGGGAGCGCAAAAAAGTGGGGGAAGAGGCGGCGGCCTGCAGCGAGGCAAGCGGGTAATGCGTTCATCCTTGAACTCATTTACGTTTCCGATCCATCGGCTGTGAGTGCCTATGATTAATACAACATGAAGTCAGTACTTTGCAACGCTCATTCGAGATGTGTGTCACAAAGTTTGCAATGCGTGTGATTGGCGTGGGCTGGATGCCCCGTTCGTCAACCCTGTAGCGTTACAACACGCTGTTCCCGTCCAGCGGAAAACCTGTTGACGTGGATGACGCACGCGTTTGCTCCATGTAGAGGCACCGGACCGCGGCTTCGATTCCGTTTGCGTAACGGTGATCATCTTCTTGTGGCTGGGCTGGCTCTACGTTTCCAAGCCGCGCGCCGCCAAAGACATGAAAGTGGAGCAGGGGTCCGGTGCTTCGCTTGCGGCAAGTGCCCTGGCGCCCTTGGGAGCGGACCCTCCACCCGGGATCGATTTTCAGCCGTGGTCTGCACCTGTTTTTGATGGCTGTACCGTCCAGTCACAGCCTGAGCTGTACTGCATGGCATCTGGAACCACCGACAAGGACACGACCTGCACGTGCCCGACAGAGCAGGGCACAAAGGCCAAAGTTAGGTTGCCAGTCTGTGTCGCAATCGCTCGCGATAGCTCGGCCTACAACTTCTAAAACCAGCTAGAACAGTCCGATGAAAGACATTCCCAATAGAACTCGGCGCAATCGGTGACGCAAGGTGCTAGGCGAGAAGCGGAGTCAGGCATGAGTGCTGTTCCACACGCCCTTATTACTTGTTGGGCAGAGGTCTATGATCACTTTCCCCGGATGCCCCTAGTGCAACGGTGAAATGGGCAACTTATCCGCGGCAGCCATGTTCGTCGCAGAGATTTGACGGCAAGCTAAGTCACTGATTTCTTGGGTCATAATTCTATCGCAACGCCACAATCTCCATGATCCAACGCAGATCTTTCTGTGCCTAGGATGCCAGTCGCAGACATTCCTTCCAGTGGAAGGTCAGATGCCGACAATTCCGCCCTTCGGAGATCCGATGCAGACAATTCTGCATCTCAACGAACTAGTAAGGGGCGGTCCAGGTTTGGCAGGGAAGGATCCTCCATCCACTACACCTGACCGCCGGCTCTGCTTCGCTCCTTGCGGGCGCAGCCCAGCCACGCCAGAGTCAGAAGGCACGAGCTCCTTCTATGTCTGATCAACACCACTGGGCGGATCAGTGCGGCTTCATCATCGGTAGCAGAGCCGTCAAGTCGGCCGAGCAAGTGAAGGGCGGAGCTCGCGAAGCCGCGGCCCAGTACCCGTTCGTATGCCCGCGCCAGGGCCTCGATCGCAGGGTTGTCAGACGGGAGGAGAGACATTGCCTGCGCGATCTCTCTTAGGACCGCCTGTGTGGGCCTACCCAATACACGGCCATCCAGGAACAGGTGCTCGCGGACTCTGTAGGCGGGGAGCAATACAACCGAAGCGCGCGAGGATGGCTGCCCCCCACCTTCCGAGGCCTCAGGCAAGCCTAAGCAGGCTCGCTCACGTGCCGAGAAGGTCGACTCGCGGAACTTCGCCGCAACTGAGGCCGTGATACGCGCCATCGGTCTTTCAAGCGCCTGAGGAAGCTCAAGAAAGAAGTCACGACCTGGCCCCATGGACGGGGCAAGGCGCGAGAACGCGGCCTTCTGGGAGCGAGCTTCGACGGATTGCCCATGACGTACGGTAGACGCCCTGATGAGCACGTCCGACGAGGCGTACTTCGGTCGGTACCAAGGGTAAGCCCTGCCGCGAAACAGGACTGCCGCCTCCTCGGCGGACGTCAGATCATCTCCCACCCCGATCAGCGTTCGCCGACCTCGACTCGCCCCGGCCCAGCGAAGGTATCGCTTTATCCAGCTGCCACGAAGGTCCTCGATCCTACCTTCTTCGTCAAGGGTATTCCGGCTCGAAACCGGGTCATGCCCGCATGGGCATAGTAGGGGAGGGGCATCGGAGCGAAAGCCATGCCATAGCGGTCTCGAGCAATGGTCGCACTGAGATGAGAGGGGTTGCGAGTGCCACGGACACCGGTTGACCCAAGGCATCTGGAACAACATCGAGTGATACCCAGTTTTCATGCACTCAGTACACCCCGACAGGTATGGATGCCAGTGCGTCGCAGAACCGCCGAATGCTTGCCAAGCAGTTGGCTGCCACAGTGGCGCGAGGATAGACGCAGCAGGAATTCTTGCCGCAATCGAAGTTCTGGCCTTTGCAGAGAGACAGAGCTGACGACACAAATCCTCGGTGTACCTTGGGCGAATGCCGAACGCACCATGACCATCACTGCAGTAAAGGCTATTGAATCTCAGCGTCTGAACAACGAATCCGAACGGGGAAATGCCGGCACTCCACGCTGGCGGTAGGTGGGCTACAGTTCTGACCTCACTGTCGCTATCCATTGATGCCTCCATCTGCTGTGAAAGTCAGCGCTCCCGATTCGCCATCAAAGGCAGCAAGATCCGAGAAGGCGACCGACATTTCAATGTCACTAGACGTGACCTCCTTGAAGCCAATTTTGCAGATGACCCTGGTCGCCAAGTAGTACGCAATGAGGCGCATAGCCTTGAGAGGCCACTCATCTTGACTGGAGTGCCCGGCTGCGGCGCGACAGCTGCAACCGGCATTCCAGATCTGCTCACTGAAATGCCGTAAACGGAACTCCCCGTCGTAGAGCTCTGGCGCAAGGCTCCTGGGCAAGGTAACGCCGGCTCCGGCGCTAGCCTCTACCTCGTCCTCGAAGCGCTCCAAGAACGTCTCAACGTCCAGGGCCCCTCGAATTCCATGCAGGCGATGGTAGCGGGTCAAGAAGCGCCCACGGACCTGAGGTGTGACCGTGGTTCTATTGATCTCTTCGCGCCGGCTGGAAGTGTGATTGTCCTGAAACAGGAAGATGACAAAGAGCGAAATGCCCTTCTTCTCCAGCGCGTTATCGATTGTAATGAAATGTTGAAAGGCGGCTTGCTCCAGCAAGTTTGCATCATCGGCGATGAAGAATAGCGATCCGCCGCCTGCAGACCTGAGCATCAGATCAACGGTATTAACGATCCTCTCGATTTTTCGGTCAGCAGCCTGGTGTGAGATCACTTGTGAGCCGAGCTGTGAAATGAACCAGTCCAGGAATGCCGACTCTCCAGGACCAAGTACCCGGAGGTTTGCCTGCTTGGCCACGTACTTGCATTCTGTCCATTCAGTGTTGGCGCAGATGAACTGCGCGAGGGTACTTTTTCCAAACCGGGTCAGCGAATGAAATCCGATACCGCGGTAGTCAACCTCAAGTGCGGAGATGATCTTGGTCAGAGCATCTTCCATGCCGCGGGTCGGGATGATGGGCTCTCCTTTGTAGTTGAACGTGGTCATTGCTTCGGCCCCTTCCTACCCAAGTTGACCCGACCGGTAATGGGTACGAACAAATCCTCTGCAGGTGCTCGCTGTTGGCCGATCTCGGCCAAAGGCAGTGTCGCTTCCTGAGCCACCAGTGCAGCGTCAGATGCCGCATCTAGATCACGCCGGTGTCGCGTTGCTGCAAGCGCAGCGCCGTGCTCTGAGCTGAAGTTCCTTCTTACATGCTCCCTGTACGCGATGACCGCATCCTCTGCACCACTGATCTCGAATCCATCCGTTCGGCTTCGGTGTTGGATTAACCGCCTAAGCGCAAGGCTATGCGGTGAGCGACCCCAGGGCCGGAGCGCCCTCAGTACTACGAACAGCTCTCCTGACGCGGTGTAAAGATGCAAGAACCTTCCATCGTGGATGTCGACCTCTGCCGCGAACTTCTGGCCTAACAAGTCCCATCTGTTCTTCATTGATGCGGCGCGATACTTCGCGTGCCCAAAGCGCGCATAGGGCTGACGGTTGTCATGTCGATCTCCCCGAATGGTTACGGTGAAATTGTCCTTGGAGAGTGACCGAGCCCGATCCTCGTGATCCTTGGTGGCGAACAGCCAGCCGCCAGACGCTGCAAAAGATTGAAGTGCCTGCACTGGCGTACGGTTCTGGAGCGTGTTGATCGGCGAAACGTTAGAGGCCGAGATGGTGACATCCATGAGATCTTCAAGCGCCATTGGCTGTAGCGGGAAGTTCTCGAATTTGTAGCCATTCGTTTTGATCGCATCTGACAGCTCGCCCGCTGGCCGAAATCCCCCCGGTAGCTTTCGAATCACCGCTTCTTCCATCCGCTTGTTCCAAGCCTCGAGGTGACCACGCGTCTCAGGAACGTGGCTGCGCCCAAAGTGAATGACACCCATCAGCTCCGACGCCATTCGCAACCTGTTGACTCGTAACTTGTGAGCCATCGCATTGTCCACACTCGTAATTGCCCCTGTTGCCACAAATCCAATTGCGGACAAGGATCCGATGCACGCCCCTGGCTCATAGGTCATTGAGGGCGCAACGAGGTCACGAATGAACCATTCCCGTAAGCTATCTGCGCATGCTGCATTGAACTCGGTCCCGTTGTAATTGGTGGAGAAGGATAGCCTCCAGCTGCAGCAGAGCCTCAGTAGCGCAAAGTAGCCGACAATCAACCAGGTCTTCGGGATCGTTTGAAAGAACGGGTTTCCATCAGCGTCCTCGCCTTCAACGTTGAACTTCGTGTCGAAAGAGTGCCCGTCGAACTGCACCCAGTCCCCCATCTGTAGTGCAAACACCTCATTCAGCTGGCTGGCGAGGGTTGCGTCCTCTATCTCGAAGCCATCATCTACAAACAGAGAACCTTGACGCAGTCTTTTTAGGTACTGCAGGACGCTTCTCCTCGCGCATGATTTATCGTTAGCTGGGTAGCGATCTGCCGGAACCGACTTCTGCACAGTCTTCTTCAGTAGTTTGAAGAATCGATCGAACTTGGGGCTGCGCTCATTTCTCGAAGGCAGTGGGCCGGCGTAGCCTATGAGCATTTCTTCAAACTCCGGTAGCTTTCTCAGGAACGAATTGAATGCTCCCGGTCCCGCAGCGGCTGGAAAGTCTGCGACAAGGCGTTGGCTGGAATTTCTTACTCTGTAGGGCAGGCAGGCGCGCCAACCCCACGGCCGCCCATCTTGGGACGTCTGCTGTGCGTTTCGCAGCGTCAATGCAAGCGTCTTGGCGTTCAGCCCGTGACGCTTCGCGACCGCAGCGATCGAGGAGCCTGCGGCGACGGCATGAACTGCGTCAACGCGAGCGTGGTAGGACTTGAGTTGGTTTGATGTCAGCCCTTGAGGACTAAGCAGGTCCCAGGACAGTAGCTCCTCGCGACTCACCCCGCTCATTGGTCTGCCCCCAGCGTAACTGACGACGAGGTCCGAAGCCTCTCATTGAAGTTGATCGCCAAGTCTCCGCGATGTACCAGAAGACAGGTCGCACTGCGAATATCCCGCCAATCGAACGTCGGGCGCAGGCTGGTTTCGATTGCATGGAAAGAGCTGACTGGGTGCCTTTTCATGTGGGTCATCACTGCGTCAATGAAGACACTGATTCCTCGCGACCGTCTAGCTGCCTGCACATAAGGAAGCAGCTCAAGTCGCGTGGCATTGGCCACCCGTGCTGCAAGAATGGACTGCACCTTCCGGATTGCAAGGTCCAAACCCGCAAGCTGTGAAGCTTCCATCAGTTCGGCGCAAAACTGCTGTTCGGCGCGGAGCGCCGGAACAGTGGCGGCGGCCTGTCTGCGGAATACGATGAAGCTTTCGGTGCCACACTTCCTGGAGATCCAGAAGCAGAGCTCAACCTCTCGGCCACGCACCAGTAATGTTCGAGGGCGCTCAACATAGGTTGCCACGCTTGGATCAAACTCCAGATCCAGCGCCAAGGCCAAGCGGCATGGTTCCACGACAGCAACCAGGCGTTGGTTATTCCTTGGTGACTGGTAGTAGTAGGCGTCCAGTCTGGTGGATTCAGAGGGCGTGAGTGGGCGAGCGGTGTACGCCTCCTTGCTAGACGCGGGCGGGGTGTCTGATGAGGTGACTGAAGGGTGGGGAAGACTAGCCATGACGCCTCTCCCATTGAATCCCTAGCCGGTCGCCGGCAGGGGAGGCGGTGACCGGAGGAGCGGCAAGGGCATGGCACCGAAACTGAAAGAAGCGAGCCGCGTACCCAGCTAGCCAGTCATGGTGACTGTTCGCGGCAGTCATCACGGGGTAGTGGCGGGTGATGCCGCGCAGAGTGGCGACTAGCCGGCTTCGGCGTACAGGCCAAGCGGCATAAGAAGTTTCGGTGGGGCGCAGGTTGGGGTGATTGACCCGGGCAGTGTCGAACATTACCGGGCAGGCAGCTCCTGAAAGCATGGTTTTCTCCGGATTAGGTGCACGGTGGCACCACACCGCGAGGGACGGGGCGGGCCAGGGCGCAACCTTCACTCGGGTCGGCATATGCCGGCCCATGTAATGGCAACACCTGTCTGGCCGACCATCACTGGCGGCTTGACTTCGCGGAAGAAATGAAGGAGCCTAAACCTGTTGGTGTTTAGTACTTCCTACCTCTCGGTCTTTCGAGAGGCTAATGCCCTCGTTGACGCGGGGGCATTGTCATTTCCAGGGGTCAGAGAGGGCGGTTTCAGCTCATGCTCAGGGCTTCCTGGTGGGTTGGGAAATGCGGCTAGCCGCCGGACGATGCCTTCGCAGAATCCACGAAGGCGGCAACATCGACAGTGTCGGCAAACCAGCCGCGGCGCTTGGGCAGCAGGAACATTTGGAAGGGCAGCGACCCGCGTGCGCGCGCCTTGGCCAACGACGCAGTGCTCTTGTAGCCAAGGATCCTCGCGGTCTGGGCCGCAGACAGAACAGCGCCGAAGGTGCGCAGGTACTTCGTTTCGAGCGAGTCTTCGGACATCTGCCGTACTCAGTCGTGGTCTGGCCGCGCAAGGTCGCGCACTGACAACAACTCTACTCGTGCGCGCAACCCCCTGCAATACGGCTAACATATTGATTGCAATGCACTTAATTGCGGGCAATTAGGCGTGGAAGCACTTTCAAATCGCATGGTTGGGAATGCGAAATTGCGCCGGTTGGGCTTTCAAAGCTTGAAAGCTTGCGGTTGAGTTCCTCGTGTCATTAGCGACCGCTTGTGAGGAGCTAGGAGACACCCCGGTAGCGTTCGACTCCTGCAACGTTCCGAAAAGCGATCTCCCTTGAGGAGCGCCCCCCCCCATGGATAGGGCATCCAGAGCCGGTGTTTAGCCGGAAGATCAAATCAGAAAGCATGATGCACTGGGAATCGCGGAGTAGAGGGCGGCGTAGAAGACGCAGTCGAGCAGAAGACTCGGACGCCGGGTTGTGAGGTGCTTTGGGCCGGAAGTTGTCCTCCGCCAAACGCGGGAGGAGGCATCCAGCTTCATGATTAGGATTCGTTATCGTGGGTAGGGTAGATGCCCACTTCTGGCCGAAGTCGGACATCTGCGAGATGGATTGCCGCCGCTGGGACGTATGCCGGCGAGGGCGACATCACGCACGCCGCTTCCCTCGATCCGGTGAGGCAGTCGTTCCATGGACGTACTGTCGAGCTGGTGGCTCGATGGGGTGCAATGGCGATGGATGAGGACTGTATGAGGGAAAGACGCTGGCGACCGTCGGCCCTCTTGTTTCCCGAAAGCCAAATGCAATGGCTGCCAAGGGGTGACGCCCCCACCTGATTCGAGGGGGATTCACTCAATCAAGGTGCCATGGTGCCGACTTTACCGGATCGATAGCGTGCTGCTACTTTACAGGCGGTGGCAGCAGGGTAATGAGCGCCATCCAAGGTGCAATGGTCAGGGCGGTAGCGAGGTAAGACCTCTTCAAGCACTTGAACTTAGCGACCAGGATCTTGGAATTCCTCCAGCATTGGCCCAACACGTCGCGCTCAAACCCATCCAGCGTTCTGGTTTCACACGCGCGCAGGAACTCAGACTCGGTCATTTTTTCGATTCGACTAAAGAAGATCAGCGAATTTGATCCGCCGCGAAGATCGGGAAAATAGCCCAACCACAGGTTCCAGAAGCTCAAAGTGAGGGGCGTCAGGAACAGCACGCCAACGACTGAAACAAGCAGGGTGAGATCTTCTGGCTTGGGGATTCGGGTGGAGAGCATCGCCAGCATGCCCAGGTTGATGCCCAGACCCACCGATAGCTTCGTGTCCACTCGCGAGAAGAAGCCAAGAACGAGTTGAAGCTGCTGCCATGCAGCGTTAACGCGGTCGCTTTGATTTGGCTGGCGGTCGCCAGTATCTCGAACTTCTTGCATGTTGAGGGTTCTCTTTCTTCGTGCATCCGACTTGCTTGCGCCGGATGGCGTTGCGAAGACCGCATGTCTCCAAGGTCCCGCAGCAAGCCATTCCCGCTGCAGCGCATTGATCAAGGAAGGCCCTGTCGGCTAGCGCGCAGCGGTGCCGCTCCAGGACATAGGTCGCCAGAGCTTCGGCGTGGTCCGCGCATTCCGCTGTCGTGCGCTTCGGTCGGCAACCGCAGGGGCAGGCCAGCTTTCCGGAAATCAGGGAATTGCTGCGAAGTGAGACGCGCGCAATCAGTTGATCGCCACGCCACAGCTCCAGTCGACGCTTTCCCGGCCGCACATCTTGCCGGACTTCGAACAGACCGGCTTGCGCCGCCGCCTTGAATTCTGGGCCCAGGCATTCGGCCGCCTGCTCCGCGATAGCTTGATGCTTGGCCGCGTCGCCATGGGCGCGGCCGTTTTCTGCACCTGGGAAGACCCTGCGTACATTCGCGCTGATTTGATGGGCCAAGAATCGATACACCGTCGACCACCACTGTCTGGCTGCCGCTTCGTCGATAATGTGCCCCGGCTTACCGTCACCCCATCCCAGGCAGAAGCTTTGGTTGGGGTTGATGTGTCTGTCAGGGCAGAATTGCGGAAGTTGGTGGTGTCCTGGGGCTTCCTTAGCAGACACGTGCTCCCCGGCGATGGAAATCGCCAGGGTGAAAACATGCACAGCCCCGCCTGGACGAGTGACCGAGATCTCAGCCCTCCCTCCGCCTGCGGCGCGATGCAGCGTGGCACCGTAGTCCGATGCCACGCCTTGCAGCAATTCGAAGGCCAACGCCATCAGTGGATATCTGAGTGCGGGCGGATCGGCTGTTCAAGGCCGGGAACCACCGCGGGGGCCGCCTCTGCGTAATGGGCCGCCAACACCGCCTTGGCCACTGGGTCACCCGACGCGGCCAGTTCTTCCACCGCTGCCGCGTAATCGAGGTTGGCCACCTTTCGGTCAGATGCGAACACTCGACGAACTGCGTCGGTACCGGCGTTGTAGGCCTTCTCACCGATCGCGGTCTGCACGCCATCGCACTGCCGCTGTTCGGCCTCCGAGGCCAGCACCGCCCTGCCGGTTGCGCAGCGCACCAAACTGCCCTTCATTCCCAGCCGGGACAGTGCCAGCGGCCCAAGCTCAAAGCCGATGGCCAGACCCAGCTCCTCGGTGATCGAACCCTCGGAGTTCAAGTAGTCAATGGCCACGGCGAAGCTGCTGCGAAGTGCGCCTGCGCACTGTACAGCTGTACTCACCGTCGCTTCGGTGTCGGTCTCCTTTGAGGTACCTTCCAGCAGCACGCCTTGCAGGCAATCGCCGATAAAGCGAATGCGCCGCCCGGCAAAGTCCAAGTGCACTACCGCATCCAGCTCTGACCGCAGCACGTGGAGAGCGCGTACCAGATGCTGCGGATCCTCATCCAGATGCTTATCTACGAAGTTGGTGAAGCCGTCGATGTCTGCATACAGCGACACACCCTCGAAGCGCTTGGACTTGGCAGCGCTAAGCAGGCTGAAGTCCAGATCGGAAATCGGCGGGGTGGGGCGGCTGAATTCGAATTCGCCAATGGGCAGGTCCTCCTGCTCCTCCTTCCAGAGCTCGATGATCCGCGTCTTGGAAACGCCCAAGCCTGCCGCCTCAACGCAGGCCGCCACCTGGTCCTTGGTCAGTGGCGTGGTGCGGTCTTTGTCGCCACTCAGCGCCGGCAGCTCGAGCAGCGCCCGTGCACCATGGGTGAGGTAAATACCCTCTGCCACGCCATGGCCGGCACACTTGGCAGCCTGATTGGCCGGGGAGCCCAGGAAGAGTGGCTCGCGGCTGGCGCGGCGCCCGTTGTTGACGGCCAGTGCCATCCCGCTGTCGATACCAACACGGACCTGGGCATTGGGGATGTGCTCATCCGTATCTCCAGTTTCGGCCAGCACGTCGATGGTCAGCTGGGCAATGGCCACCGCGCGCTCGATCCGTGCACGCTCATCGGCATCGCCATAGGGCTTGGTGACCACCGCATGCAGCCGCTGGTTGTGGAAATCCACGCGGACCGTCTCGCTCTCTACCAGGATGCGGTGGACGGCGCGGTAATGCTGATTCAGGAAGCGGAGAGCGCGCTTGTGGCACGTTTCGCCTTCAACATTGGTGCAGTTGAGCATGTCCTGCAGATTGACGATGTCGATGTAGACATGCGCGCCGTTAACCCGGTAGGCGCGGTTGATCGCGATGTTGTCCAGCGAGGTCTCGCGCGTGTAGTCACGAATATCGACCTTGCGGACTTCCTCGTAACGCGTGGCGAGGCGCTTCTTGGTGCGGTCTTCCTTCCAGCTATGTCCCATCGTCCTGATCCCTGCGGCCAAGTAGAGACCGGGCCAGAGCGGGTCGCGTCGCTCTCGGGCCGGGAGCCAACCGGTTTTCGGCTGGTTCATTTGTCGTATATTGGGAGCCAGTTCACACTTTCAAGGGAGGGAAGGTATGGCGGCGAGCATTCTTGAGCGACTTTCTGCCGACGGCGGCAGGCGACTGGTGGCGGCGTTGGCCGAGTTCCGCACTCTGGCGGGGCTGGAGGGTGCTGCCACGCAGCTGGCCGAGGCCGGCGAACTGCTGGAAGTGGCAGCTGGCAGCTCGTTTATTACCCAGGACGATGCCGAGACTGACGTGTTTTTCATTGTGGCCGGCGCGGTCAACGTGGTCGTCAATGGCAAGGTGGTCAACACCCGTCGCGTGGGCGACCACGTGGGGGAGATGGCGGCCATCGAGCCGACCCAGCTGCGTGCGGCGACCATTACCGCCAGCGAACCTACGGTGGTGTTGAAGGTGCCTGAAAGCGATTTCAGCCGCGTTGCCGATGCGCACCCGGTGATCTGGCGGCGGCTGGCGGCCACCCTGTCGCGCCGGCTGAAGGAGCGCAACAGGATGATCACCGCACCCCGCGAACAGGTTCGGGTGTTCGTGATGTCCTCGGTGGAGGCGCTGCCGGTCACCCGCCTGCTGGTTCAGCATTTCGAGCACGATCCCTTCCTGACGGTAGTCTGGGACCACGGTGTTTTCCGCGCTGCCAATTACACGCTGGATGAGCTGGAAGGCCAGCTGGAACAGGCGGACTTCGCCATTGCCGTGGCGCATGCCGACGACATGGTGATCAGCCGCGGTGACGAGTGGCCGGTCATGCGCGACAACGTCGTCTTTGAGCTGGGCATGTTCATTGGGTTCCTAGGACGTCGGCGCGCCTTCCTGATGGAGCCACGCGAGGACAAGCTGAAGCTGCCGAGCGACCTGGCCGGGCTGACTACCGTTCCTTACCGCTACAAACCTGGTGCCGATGCTCGTGCCCTGCTGGCACCAGCATGCGAGCAGATCCGCGCCCGGATTCTCGCCGCTGGACCGAGGGACTGACCATGACAGTGCTGGAAGAGATGACGGCCGCAGTCGAAGCGATTGCGCAAAACGGATGGTCAACCCGACAGGGCCAAGTTGTGCCCGACCCTGAGGATCTGCGGCTGGGCAATGACGCAGTCGAGTTTGATCGCGCCACCGTTCTGTACGCAGACCTCAAGGGCTCCACCAAGATGGTCGATGCCGAGCATTGGTGGCTGAGCGCGGAGATTTACAAGGCGTTCTTGCACTGCGCCGCGACCATCATCAAGAAGGAGGGCGGCAAGATCACCTCCTACGACGGTGATCGCGTCATGGGCATCTGGGTCGGTAACAGGCAAGCCACGCCGGCGGCCAAAGCAGGATTAAAAATCAACTACGCGGTCAGGAACATCGTCGTACCGGCACTGCAGCGGCAGTATCCAGACTGGACCGGCACCGTGAAGCAGGTGGTCGGAATCGACAGCAGCACCATTCGCGCTGCGCGCACCGGGGTTCGCGGCGGTAATGACATCGTATGGGTGGGCCGCGCCGCCAACCACGCCGCCAAGCTGACCGAGCTGGACCTGGAGCCGTCCACGTGGATTACCGGCGAGGTGTTCACCCGGCTGGCGGATGAGTCAAAGTATGGCGGCGCGCCGCCGACCTTGATGTGGAAACCCTACAACTGGACCCAGCAGGACAATCGCCGCATTCATGGCTCCAGCTGGACGTGGAAGGTCTAGGCAGCCGTCAGAGCGCTTCGGATAGTCGCGCGGCAGGGTTGTTCACAGCGCCGCCTTGCTGGAAGTAACCGATCACACTGGCCACCGAGCGGTGATCGGTCATCGCCATCAGGGCGGGCAGAGCCACGCCCTGGCGCGCCCCTTCGGTGATGAAGCCTGAGCGCAGGCTGTGCCCGCCGAAGTCCCCGTTTAGCCCCGCCAGCGCGGCGCGGCGCTGGATGATCAGGGCGATGGCGCGATCGCTCAGGGCCGGGCCGACCCGGTCGCCCCACACCCGGCGAAACAGCGCGCCTTCGGTGAGCTTGGCGGCGCCCAGCCAGGCCTGCAGCGCGGTTGCGGCGGCGCCCAGCAGCGGCTTGTCCGGACTGCCACCGATCTTGGGGCCGTCCTGCAGGGTCTTGCCTTGGTCCAGGTGGTAGACAAAGCCGCCCTCGGGCAGTGCACGCAGATGGGCCAACGTCGCTGCCGCTACTTCGCTGCGGCGTCGACCGCCAGTGGCAAAGCCGAAGTAGAGCAGGGCGCGATCGCGCACCCCGGCCAGGTCGGGGCCGCAGGTGGCCAGCAGCGCGTGCAGCTCGACTCGGGTGATCGCCGCTTTCTTGTGCGGGCGCTCGCCGCGCTTGTGCGCGGCCCGGCGGGCGCTGGCCAGCAGCTGGCGCACCTCGACGCTGTCACTGGGATTGGCCAGTTGCTGCAGCTGATGGACCTTGCTCAGCACCGAGACGCGGTGGGTGAGGGTGGCCAACCGCCAGGGGCCGAGGCGGCTCTTCAACTTGGCCCCCACCAGCGCCTGGTCCAGCGCGGCCGGCAACTCCCAGCGCACGCCCTCGGCGGTGTCGCGGGCCACGTGGTCGACGATGAACTGCACCACCGTTGCCGCCGGCAGCGGCAGGCGCAGCGGCTGGCCGTAGCGGCCCTGGTACCAGCCGGCCCAGTAGCGCAGGGCGGTGCGGTAGCTGCGGGTGGTATTGGCGCTGCGCGCCGCCGCCAGGATCTGGTCGGCAGCGGTGGCGGCCTGCGCCGACAGGCGGGCCGGGTCGGGCAGGGTGGGGAGCCGACCGACGGTCGCGGAGGTGATGGATTTCATATGTACTATGTATGTCTCACTACACATCCGGGTTTCTACTTCCGATAATTCTACATTATCGGAAGTAGACGCCGGGCGCCGCCCTTACCGCACAGAGGAGACCATGCCATGGCCCGCGGCCTGACCGAACTGGACGTCCACCACGCCGCCGACGACATCGTCAGCCTGGGCGAGCGACCCACCGTGGAGCGGATCCGCACCCACCTGGGTACCGGCTCACCCAATACGGTGACCCGATGGCTGGAGACGTGGTGGTCCAGCGTGGGCGCACGACTGCGCCAGCGCGCCATCGAGACGGACCGACCCGACCTGCCCGACGCGGTGGTGACGCTGTCCCAGCGCTGTTGGAACGCAGCCCTGGAAGAGGCGCGGGAACACGCCCACGCAGCGCTCGCTGCAGAGCGTACTGCGCTGGACCAACAGCGCGCCCTACTGGCGGACCAACACGAACTGCGCGCGGAAGAGGCCAGGCTGCTGCAACAGGCCAATGCCCAGGTCGTGGCGGCGGAGAGCACCATCGAAGCATTGCAGGACAAGCTGGAAAGCCTCGTCGCTCGTGGCAAGGAACTGGAAGCGCAGCGCGATGGCGCGTACGCCCGCGCCGAGCGCCTAGAGGGTCAATTGCAGTCGCAACAAGAGGCGCAAGCACGCCAACACCAGATCGATCAGACCGAACGCGCCGATCTCATGGCCTATACCCGATCGACCGAAGAACGCTTGAACACCGAGCTGGACCGAGTGCGGCAAGATGCGCAGGCCCTAGGCTCGCGACTACGGCAGCAAGAAGGCCAATCACGCAGCACAGTCGTCGCCCTTGAGCAGCAACTGGGAGTGACTGCCCGGGAACGGGATGAGGCCATCACGGTTGCAGATCAGGAGCGCCAACGCGCCCTCCATCTCCAACAGCACGCAGATACGCTTCGGGCGATGGTGGTCACGCTCGAGCGCGCGGTGGAAGTCGCTGCAGGTAGCTCCGTGCCAGGCACCTCCAAACGTGCGCGCCGGACCAAGCCAACCGCAGGGCAGGCCACTCCAGCGCCCAAAACCAGGCGCTCTACCAGCGTCACCGGCAAGCGCTAGAATTCGGGCGGCGACTCCCGCCGCTCGCCGGGGACGCCGCAGCCCGCTTTGCCCTGCTGCGGGACGGCCGCCACCAACTCGGTCTCGTTGGTTGACTATCGTCGGTAGTTGGGTCGGGTCAGATCGGCAAGGCGCTCGCATCGACCCGCGTACGCAGAGCCCGTCGAAGGCACCTGAACGACGTCCGCTCCTGGCCGGAAGCGGACCTTGGCACAGCGGATAGGGCAGGGGAGCTGCCATCCAACATTAGGATTAGGGATCGTTATCGGGGGTTAGGAGATGGCGCCGCCTCTGTATAGATTGGGCCGGAGCCGCTTTACGATCGCTCGGATCGCGTTAGAGCACATGCAGGCTCATGTAGGCTGCAGTAAGGAAAATGAGTGATTTGAGAGTGCATTGGCAGCAACCGCAAATGCGCTCGTGCCTATGGCGACGTGAGGGTTGTTGATACCCACCAAGTAGAGCATCAGCGGGACAGCTAAGATGGAGCCGCCTCCAAGACCAGTCCGAGTATGAAACCGACGAGAATGCCAGAGAGTCCACCCAGTGCGAGCTGCAACGGGAAATGGGTTTGCATGTCAGTCGGCCGTCAGGCAGGGGAGGAGGTGCCGCCTCGCAGGCGCGAGGCAAGAGAGGACAGGTCGTAACCAGCCTCACCGGCAATGGACAGCACCTGTTCGGGCGTAGCGCCGCCGCTACGAACCTGGGATAGGGCCCATAGCGACGTCGAGCGGGTGCCGGTCCTGCAGTAAGCGACGATGGGTGCAGGCAGTTGTTCCAGCAGCACGCCAAACTGCTGCACATGTCCATCGGTGATGCCGCCAGGCACGACGGGCAGATAAGCAAAGCCCAGGCCCGCCCTGGAGCAGGCCGCCTGCAGTGCAAGGTGATCGGGCTGGTCCGGCTGCTCGCCGTTGGGTCTATTACAGATAACACTCGAGATGCCCGCCTCTTTCAAGGCAGGTATGTCGGTGGGAACCAGTTGGTCGGTCACATGCAAGCTCGGCGCAAGTGAGTGCAGATTCATGGCGAATTCTCTGTTGAGCGGGGACGGTGAAGGAGCCAGTGGAGGAGCATGCCGACGACCATGGCGGCCGCGAAAACGAGTGCAAAGGGTTGACCCGTTGGCAACAGTGCAATGGCCGGGCCCGGGCATACGCCTGCCAGCCCCCACCCAACGCCAAACACTACCGCGCCAATGACCAGGTTGCGGTCGATCTGATGCTGATTGGGAATGTGCAGCGCCGCAGCGAGCACAGGAGCATTGCGTGCGCGGACCCATCGATAGGCGATCGCTGACGGAATCAGCGCCCCGGCCATGACAAGTGCCAGTGATGGATCCCACCTGCCTGCGACGTCAAGAAAGGCGAGTACGCGCGCGGGATTGGCCATGTCCGAGACGACCAGGCCCAGGCCAAACAAGGCGCCACACAGAACTGCCGCCAGCCGGATCATGTTCCGCCTCCGATCATCATGCGGACAACCGCCACGGTAGCCATGCCCATGAGCATGAAAACGCCCGTGGCAACCATGGAGCGTGGTGACAGCCTGGCCAGGCCGCAAACGCCGTGACCGCTCGTGCAGCCAGATCCGAGGCGCGTTCCAAAGCCGACCAGCAGCCCGGCCAACACCAACAACGGCGTAGCGGAGATTGAAAGCGACGGCAGCGAAATGGGCTTGACCGCGAGCGCCAGCCCGGACGCCACCAGCAGCCCTGCGAGGAACAGGGCCGACAAAGAACGGTCGCCAGCGGGCGACAGGCCAAGAGTGTTGGCAAGCAAGCCGGAGACGCCGGCAATGCGACCGGTCAGCACCAGAAACCCACCCGCTGCCGTACCGATCATCAGGCCGCCGATGACGGGCCAGTACCAAGCCAAAGAGGGTAGGGTCATAGCAGGTCCACCGGCAGTTTGAGGTAGCGCACCCCATTGTCATCCGGGTCGGGCAGATGGCCCGCGCGCATGTTGACCTGCACTGAGGGCAGGATCAGGCGCGGCATGGGGAGCGTCGCGTCGCGGCTCTCACGCATCTCCACGAACATGTCCTCCGTCACGCCTTGATGCACATGGATATTCGCGGTTCGTTCCGCCCCTATGGTGGTTTCCCATGCGAACCGATCCCGGCCCGTGGCCTTGTAGTCGTGGCAGAGGAACACCCGGGCGTCATCCGGCAGGGCCAGTAGACGTTGGATGGAACGATAGAGCTGGCGGGCCGAGCCACCGGGGAAGTCGCAGCGGGCCGTGCCGTAGTCCGGCATGAACAGAGTGTCGCCGGGAAACACCGCATCCCCGATGACGTAGGCCATGCACGCAGGGGTGTGGCCGGGCACGTGCAAGGCAGTTGCCTGGAGATTCCCAACGGTGAACTCCGCGCCATCGGCAAACAGATGGTCGAATTGGCTCCCGTCGCGCTTGAACTCCTTGCCAGCGTTGAACACCTTGCCGAAGGTGTCCTGCACGCCGGTGATGTGCTCGCCAATGGCAAGCGTTCCGCCGACCTGCCGCTGCAACCACGGTGCAGCGGAAAGGTGATCGGCGTGGGCATGCGTTTCCAGCAGCCACTGAACCTGCAGCCCTTCGTCATGAATGTACTGGACCAGCGCCGCGGCGGAGTCGGTCGAGGTGCGTCCAGAGGGCATATCGAAATCAAGAACGCTGTCGATGATGGCGCACGCCGAAGACCGGGGGTCGCGTACCACGTGGCTGGCCGTAAAGGTGGCGGGGTCGAAGAACGTCTTCACGCAAGGCGAAGGCGTGCGGCCACCTCGCGCTTCACGCACGATGTCTTGAGCTCTCTCCAATGAAGAATCGACGACGACAGGCCTGTTCACGACTCGCTCCCGGTGGTTGGATGATGGATATTAATACATACTTATATAAACTATGTAAGTGCTTTCTCGTGTCCTTTGTCCGATTCAGCTGGCGTGCGGATTAACAGGTACGCTCCAGCTCTCCTCTCTGGTGCCCCGCTCTTGACCAACCGCCTCACCGCCAACAACCTGGCCGACATGAAGGAACGGGCGCCTGAAGTGGCCGAGTTGCTGCGCTTCATGGCCACGCCGTCGCGTCTGCTGTTGCTCTGCCAATTGTCCCAAGGGGAGTCGACCGTGGGTGGCCTCGAAGAGGCCACCGGCATCCGACAGCCGGCCCTTTCCCAGCAGCTCGCCGAACTGCGTCAGCGGCATTTGGTGACGACCCGGCGAGAATCCCGTTCAGTCTTCTATCGCATCAACGACAGCCGCGTTGAGGCGATGCTGGTTGCCATGCACAGGATCTTCTGCGTGGATCAGTCCGACGACCGGGAGTGAGAAGACGTGGCATGCCGTACGCTCGCACCCACCGCGCTGACGATCGCTCCAGCCGACGCCAACAGCACATCCTTGTGCGCATCCCACACGTCGCCCTGGATGCCGAGATAAGCCATTCCAAGGTCCTGGTCGACCACCAGAACCGCGCCCCATTCGATCAGTTCATAGGCAGCGGACGTGGCGACGATGAACTGAGTGGCAATCAGGGTCAGCGTCAGCTCGCTGGCCACAGCACGCCTTGCGTAGAGCTCTCTCGCCGCGGGAAAGACCAATACGCCGTAGGCGAGGTGAACGAGTCTGTCGAAATGGTTGCGATCCCAGCCGAACAGGTCGGTGATCCTGTAGCCCGCCAGTTTCTGCGCCCAAGCGTCGTAAGGGACTTCCGAGTACGTAAAATGAGCGCCAACGGCATGAAGGCACAGAAAAAGCAGAAGCGAGACATTGGTTGCGGGCCGGAACGGGCGCTTCCACTGCTGGAAGACAACGTAGGGAATGGCGATGAATACCAGCAGATTCTCCAGCAACCAGTCGCGCCGGTGGTAGGGTTCGACTGCGGCAAGCAGCCAGCACCCTATGTAGATTCCAAGGGAGAACAGCGCGAAGCGCCAGGAGCCCGACTGCGTGCTCCCCAATCTGCCTTTCGCCGTTGCCGAGGCACGATCCTGGCGTTGGGGGTACTCAATGGGCATAAAGGACCGGAATGGTCGCCCCCTGCAATAGCTCCATCGTCATCCCTCCGATGGTCCGCTCGCGCAGGCGGGAGTGTCCGTATCCGCCAACCACGATCAACGTCGCCTTGGTCGCGCGGGCGTGATCGAGCAGGACCTCGCTGGAACGGCGGTGTCTGGCAAGCAGCCGGGTGGTCGATGCGGCGATGCCCCAGCTCCGGAGGTGTTCAATGAGGGAAGCTGTGACAGTGCCAGCAGCACCCTCCATCTCGTCCGAATGGCTGCATATCTCCACCAGAAGGACAGTCTGCAACTGCTGTAGCAATGGGATCGCGCTGTGCAGGGCGCGGCATGCGTTTGGGGTGTCTTTCCAACCCACAATCGCACACGAGTGGTCGCTTGCCCGCCAATGCGGCGGCACCACCACGACGGGCCTTCCCGCGTCAAAAAGCAGCGCATTGAACAGGGCCGCGCCCGCTGGGTCGGCGCTGGCGAATCCTGACCAGCCCCCGACAATGGCCAGATCCGCAGAGAAGGCCAGTCGAGCGGCGAGCTCTGCAGGAGATTCAATGCCCGCTTCGTGAACTTCCACGGAAACACCAGGGTGCTCCGCGATTCTGGCCCTGATCCTTGAGGCTCTTTCCGAGGCCTCCCGCCGACATGCGTCCTGGGCAGCCAGGAACGATGCGCGGGGTGTCGGATCAGCAGTCCCGATCGCCGGCGGAGGCAGGTCGACCGTTTCGATGATGCGCACCCGCGCGTCCTGCGACCTGCCGATCTCGACGGCGAAGCGGATGGCCGCGTCATCTGCTGATGAGTCTGACAAAGGCACAAGAATATCCTTCAACATGGCTCTGGCATCCGGGTGCGTCAACGTGACAGGAACAGGGGAGTGAGGGTGCGCTCGAAGAGCTCCCTCGTCGTTCCCCCCAGCAGCCATTCGCGCGCGCGCGAATGGCCATAGGCGCCGCAGACGAGTAGATCCGCCTGACTATCGAATGCGTGGCCCAGCAGCGCTTCAGCCACGCTCCTCCCATCTGACGACACGGGAGTAAATGTCGCCTCTCGCCCCTGCCGCACCAGACTGTTGACGAACGCCTGAGCATGTTCATTGACCCGGTCACTTCCGTCCACGGTGGTAACCACAAGGGCACACGCGAAATCCAATCTCAGGAAATCATGTGCCGCGCGAGCGGATTCGGGGGTTGCACTCCAGCCGATGACGGCCCGCTTGAAGATTCCGTCGAAACGGGTTCTCCCTGGCAATGCCAGGATGGGGCGTCCGGATCGGCTCACCAGTGAAGAGAACTGAGCATGTTGCAGCCTGCGCTCGGCGTCGTCATGTCCGGCGCACGCCATTATCAGCTGGTCGAAACCCTGTGCGCGCAGGGCAATCGCGTCCACAGGACGTTCCGCGCGCCCGTCCTCGATCTGGATGTCATGCGGAACGCTCCACTGCGCAACCCGGCGCAAGAGCGTGGCGACTCTGGGCGGGACTTCGGTGCGTGCAACGTCGGGCAACGGAGATTCCACTGGCTGCACCAGCGTGACGTGCCCGCCACGGGCGCCGACAAGCGCTGCTGCCAGCTGCATGGCAGAAGCATCAGCGGGCGTATCCGTCAAAGGGACAAGAATATCCATCTTGGCTGTTGCACACAGAGGCCGGCGTTGCCCCGCATTCTCCGCCAGTCCTGCGAGGAGATATTGACGTGGGTCAAGGTGTTGACGATCACCCGCTACGCCCGGCGGCCACAGCGAATGTTCCGACGATCAGGCTGGTCCCGATCAACAACGGAGCAGAGAAGCGCCATCCGCCTCTTGCCGCGGCAATCAAGCATTTCAGCAATGAGTTGGTCGCAAGTGCGATGGTGATCGCCTGTATCGCGATACCGTTGCTGATCCGCTCCGCACCCACCATCTGGGCGGCAGAGGCGGTGGCGGCGTGAACGTCGGCAATGCCGGAGATACCCAGAGTCCAGGGCAGGCTCTCGTCACCCAGCCAGTCTCGCAGCAGACTTGCTGCCAGAAGCAGAATGACGATCAGCCCAACAAAAACCAGTATCGCCAACGGTTTGAATGGCCGCACGATGGCCAGCCCGGACACTGTTGAGGTACTGAGCAAGGACCGCCATCCGAATGCCAATGCTGTCCCCATGGCCACGATTGCCGAGCAGACCAGCGGGACCATGCTGTAGGCGAGCAATGCAGGCGCGAGCGTGCCCATTACCAGGCCCAACTGCAGGATCATGGCCACGTTGGAAAGCAAGGCCGCTCCTGCGAAGGCAGGCGCCAGTCGGGGCGACGACCGCGCCCCGTCCGCCATTGCGGCGATGGTGGCGGTACTGGAGACGAACCCACCGGCGAAGCCGGTCAAGGCCAACGCCGACCTGGGCCCCAGATGGCGCAGCGCCAGGTGCGCTCCGACGCTGACTGCCATCAGCGCCACGATGAGGGTGCCGAGCCGACTCGGGTTGATGACTTCCCAAGGGTCGACGGTGCGGTCTGGAAGCAAGGGAAGGATCAGAAAGCCCGCAGCCAGCACCGTTGCGATGTCCCGAAGGTCCCGGTTGGAAACATTCGCATTCACCTTCCGTATCAGGGCAGGCCCCCCAACCAGTATCACCAGGATGGCACTGCCGGCGAGGATCGCCGTTGCCGGTGTACTTACTGCAAGGGCGCCGACCAGATACAGGGCAGGCAGCACAATCAGATGGGCGGCAGCTGCCTGGGAGTATCGCCGGCGAGGGCAGACAACCAGGCCCAGCAGTACCGCGCCAGCTACCAGAGCCGCGCCTCCCAGCAGCGCTCCCAACCCGCCTGAGATCGCGACCAGCGCAAGCACAACACTGCCGCCAATGCGCGTGTGGGCCGCCGCCATCCTCCCGCCTGCCCGCTGCCAGACCAGTCCAACAACGGCGCCGACGACAGCGGCGGTAATCAGCCCCGCGGCGGTGCCTGCCGGATCCTGGACGATGCTCAGCATGTCTGGTTGCCCACTGGAATCGGTCAAAGGCGATTCTGCTCCGGCATTTGTCCAGAACGAATCCCGGGATGACTTGACCCAGGTCAACGATCCAGGGGAATTTTGATTGACTTCGATCAAGTTCATTCGTCGCGCAGGGGTCAAGCTACCGGCTCTTTCACCCCGGGGAGAGCGAGCATGTACTGCGACATTCTGTTGCCCTTCGTCTTGGGCAGCCTGCATGAGCAGGCGCTGGGTCTCGCCACGGCGCTTTCGCGTGAGCAGGGGAGCCGGCTGGTAGCACTGGCTGGGGCCAGTGTGGTTGTGCCGGTCGCGACGGGTTGGATGTACTACCCAGCCGTCTACACCGCTCTTCACGAGCCGGCCAAGGAAACGGTCAGGGTGCTTGCCACCACGCTGAAGGAGCGGCTGGCAGGCGCAGGTGTGGATTGGCTCGTGTGTGCGAACGAGAGAGTGTGGGAGGGGCCGGTGGATCAGGTGATGCCTCAGGCAGGATGCGTTGACCTGACCATCCTGGGGTTGCATCGCGATGACCCCGGCACTGAGGACACGCTTGTCTCCTCGTTGCTGGTGGAATCGGGGGTGCCGTTGCTGCTTGTCCCGCCGGGCGCCCGCGACGCGGTGCCGCGTCATGTTGTGATTGCGTGGAAAAGCACCCGGGAAGCCATTCGCGCGGTGCATGATGCCTTGCCGTTGTTGATCGCTGCACAGCGCGTGCACCTGTTGTATATCGATTCCGATCCGGACGATCCGAGCAGGGAGGACGACGCGAGTCTGCGCCTGGTCGCTCATCTACGGCGCCATGGCGTAACAGCCTCGCCTGTGCACCGCGGTTATGAGGAGGGCGGGGCAGGACCGGCCATACTGAACTTCGTGAAGGAGAGCGGCGCCGATTGCATTGTCGCCGGTGGCTACGGCAGATCCCGTGCCTCGGAATTCCTGTTTGGCGGCGTCACCCGCACACTGATCCGGCACAGTCCGATACCAGTACTGTTCGCCCACTGAGATAAGAGGAAGGGCGGTAGCCATTGGCTGTTGAACGGCAGCTGTAGTGCTCTACATGCATCCCCGAGCATCTACAGCACACTGACCTGGACGCGGGATGAGCACGGTCCGGCATGGCCCGCAGAGGCCATAGAGCGTCGCCACCCTGCGGCATGGGCGGCGAGAAGCACCTTCTGCCAAACAGGATAGCGTCGTGACGCACTTTGTCTTCCGGGATTGTCTTGAAGCAGCTCTCGGGCTCGTGGACGCGTTGAGCGCGTACAAGCAAAGCCGGGCATCCATACTGGCCGTTTCATGTGCCGTGTTGCCGATGGCACGGCTCATCGCCGATGCGCTTGGGGCGCAGCTGAGGCTCGCGGGTATGCCCGCCGTGCGGGCCACTGCTTCATTCGATGTGGCGATCGCCAGCCGCAGGGAGCGGGCGGAATCGTCACCGCCGTTGGGCAGTCCAGACACAACGCTCGGCAAAGCCGGTCTCGAGGATGTGCAGCAAGCGCTCGTGGCCCAGGCTCAGGCGCATCGCAGGCGCTGTGGAATCTGCTCATCGGCTGGACTGGCGCAGCGAACGATCATCGTGCTCGATGACGGCTCGGCGACACCCTCCACCATTGAGGCTGCCTTGCGAATGGTACGCGTGTATGGTCCGGCGCTGTTGGTGTATGCGGCACCGGTCACCACGACGGAAACCCTGGCACGATCGTCGGGGCTGGCCGATGCGTGCATCTATCTGGCCGCGACAGACTCGGTCAATGCGGTAGCCGCGCACTTTCTGGAGTACCCCGTGGTCACTGACCGACAGGCGGTACGTGCGTTGTTCCCCAATCCGATGCGATGGGCCGATGGTGACGGGACGTGCGCGGGCTGTCTTTCGCTCGGAACAGGAAAGCCGTGATCGCCTGAGCACCACAGAAGCTGGACACGATGCTGCCCTCCGCGATGTCAGGTACTGGGATCGAGGATCAACTCATGAATGACCTGGCAATGGTCTTCGGCATCGATACGGCTACTGAATCCCAGATGCTTGGCTAGCTCCCGCATCTGTGTGTTCTGAGCGTCGTCAATCGAGTACATCTGTTTGATGCCTTGCGACCTGGCGATCGCGATCAGGTGGTTCATGAGGATCACCCCCAGTCCACGTCCCTGCCATTCTTCGGCGACCGTCACCGCACACTCGCAAGCATCCCCGGAGGCAGTGGTGCTGTAACGGCTTACGCCGATCAACTGCTCACCCGACTCGTCGGAAACGACCGCGGCAAAGGCGACCTGGTGAGTATGGTCCAGCACCGTCAACTGCGTCAGCAATTGCTCGCTGGGCGAACGAATCTGGCCCAGGAACCGGAAACGGCGGGCCTGTGGCGACAAGCCCTCAATGAACGCGCGCTCGATATCCCTGTCCGCCGCCGTGATGGGTCGAATCAACACCCTCGTACGGTCGCGCAGCACCTCTATCCAGCGTGGAAAGAGCTCGGGGGACAGGGGAGAGGGGAGGTCTGGAGTGTTCATGGCAGCCACGGCTAACGGGGACGCATGCATGCTAGAACCCTGCCGCAGCCAGCAAATTGACCCAGGTCAACGTACGTGGTGTTACGTGCAAGCTCAGCGCGCCGTGTAGCCGCCGTCGATCACCAGGGACGAGCCCGTGACGAATCGGGATTCCTCCGATGCAAGGTAGACCACTCCCCAGGCAATATCGTCCGGCGTACCGACATGACCCAACGGGTGCAGTTGATCCAGCGCGTGTCTACCGGCGACCAGATCAGCGGTACCGCTGTCTCGCAGGTGCTGCTCGACAAGCGGCGTCCAGATGAAGCCAGGGTGCACCGAATTGACCCGAATGCCATCGCTCGCATAGGTCAACGCGTCGGTCTTGCTCATCAGCGTGACCGCACCCTTGGATGCGTGGTAAGCGGGAAGGTCCGCTGCGCCCACCAGGCCATAGATGGAAGAAAGATTGATGATGCTGCCGACACGGTTCCTGCGCATGTGGGGCAGGGCATGCTTGGTGCAGAAGAAGACGCCTTTCACATTTACTGCCTGCACCTGGTCCCAATCGGCCTCGCTGAGCTCGTGGGTCGGACGGTTGACGCCAGCGATTCCGGCATTGTTGACCATGACATCCAGACGCCCAAACCGATCCACGACGGCGTCGATGGCATTCTGCACACTGGCTTCCTCCCGAACGTCGACGTGCCAGTAGATCGCGGCAGAGCCAGCGCCAGCCAGCTGATTGACCAATGCGTTGCCCTCTCCGTCATGTATGTCGAACAGGGCTACCGCGGCGCCTGCTTCGGCCATGCGAACTGCGCAGGCGCGGCCAATGCCCACTGACGCACCCGTGATGATGCAGACCTTTCCTTTCAATCGATTCATCTAAAGCGTCCTCTTCAGGCCGGAGGTGCGCATAGCACCCCCCTTACCTGTCTTCATTTGGCGGCGTACCGGAAGAGGGCGTGTTGACCTGCATCAAGAGATGCGGTTCTTTACAGATCTTTACAAAACGGTTCTCCACCGCCATTCGCCAGGCAGCCGCCCGTGCCTAGATTGGGTATGGGTCAGGTGGAGGATCGGATATGTGGGAAACTCCCAGTCACGTCACGTTCGAAACGGCGGGTGTGGAACCCTTGCTCGGCCTTCAAGGCGGCGTCGCCGCCGGTGTTGGCGGGAACTGGGAGCACCTGCTGCAGGGCATGCCCCTGGTCCGACGCCGTGTTCGCAGGAAGCAGCACGTCATCCGCGCAGGCCAGCCATTTCGTGGATTGTTCCTGGTGCGGTCGGGCATCTTCAAAAGTGCGCTCATCAGTGAAGACGGCCGAGAACGTGTGACGGCGTTCCCGATGCGCGGCGAACTGCTCGGGCAGGAAGCACTGGACTTGGCTGCGTATCCATGCGACGTGATCGCGCTGAATGACGGCGAGATATGGGAGCTGCAGCCCTTCCTTCTGCGTCAGTGCCTTCCTGGATTCGAGGCGCGCTTGACCGGGATACTCGCCTCGGAGATAAGACGGGATTGGCAATGGATGCTGGCGCTCGGCAGCCTGAATGCCGAGCAGCGGTTGACATCGTTCCTGCTTGATTTTTCCACGCGCTTGGCCGAGCGCGGCTTCAGCGCGACACAGATGCTGCTCTGTATGACGCGTGCCGACATTGGCAGTTTTCTTGCCATGCAGATCGAGACAGTCGTCCGCGCGTTGCACAGATTGCAGGATCAAGGCCTGATCGAGGTCAGTCGTTCCCATATACGCATCGTCGATCTGTCGCGCCTGCGTGCGCAGTCAACAACGCTGAACTGACCTCTTGAGGCGCCCATGTCGGGTGCGAAAACCGCTGTCAAGCGATCAGTTGCTGGACCGCGACCAACAGATCCTCGCGCCGATACGGTTTGCGTAGCAAGGTGCCGCAGTGCCCGAGGTCGGGAGTGGCGTCGGGCGCGTCATCGTGGCCAGTCGTCAGGAGCACCGCCAAGCCGGGCAGCTGCTCGCGCAAGGCGGAGGCCAGCGCATGGCCGTTCATCGCGCCTCCCAGCATGACGTCGCTGAAGACCAAGGCCGTTTCCGGGTGAATCTTTGCGATCGCAAGTGCCTCGGCCGCGTCACATGCTTCCAAAGTGACATAGCCCGCCGCCTGGAGAAACGATACGGCAATCCGTCGCACGCCCGGATCGTCTTCCACCACCAGAATGGTCTGCCGCGCGCCCTCCACGCGATGTCGCGGGGGCAGCACGCGCTCTGGCAGGGACGTGGCGACCGGGAGGTACATGCTTACCGTTGTGCCTCGGCCGTGCACGGTGTCAATGTGCAACATGCCTCGGCTCTGTCTTGTGAAGCCATACACCATGCTCAGGCCAAGCCCGCTTCCTTGGCCCATCGATTTGGTTGTGAAGAAGGGTTCGACTGCACGCCGAGCGGTACTGGCGGACATGCCCATGCCGCGGTCCGTGATCCGGATGACAATGTAGTGCCCGGCCTGCAGCTCCTCCATCTCCTGCGGTCTGACCCATTGCTCGCCCACCGAGAGCAGGATCTCGCCGTTTCCCGGAAGGGCGTCGCGCGCATTCAACACCACGTTGACCAACGCAGTCTCAAGCTGGCAGGGGTCCACATGCGCAGGTGGGAGGCCACGGTGGCATTCGATCGTCAATGAGAATGACTCGCCCAGGATTCGTTGCAGCATGGTGCCCAGATCGTGGACCAGCTGGTGAAGCTTGACCGATTGCGGAGCCAAGGGTTGGCGTCTTGCAAAGGCAAGCAACTTGGAGGTAAGGGATGCTCCGCGCGCCACCGAGTGGAGGGCGCCTGCGATAAGATCGCGCGCGCCCTGGTGAGGAGCATACTCGTCATCAAGAAGCTGCAGGCTGCCGGAGATGATGGTCAACAAGTTGTTGAAATCGTGCGCGATACCGCCAGTCAACTGGCCGAGCGCATCCAGGCGTTGCGCATGGGCGAGTTGCTCCGCCGTTCTGCGGCGCTGCATTATCGCCGCAACCAGGACTGCGACGCCCTGTATCAGATGAAGGATGTCGTGCTGGATCGGTCGCGTATCCGTGGAAAGCACCATCAGAATCCCTGTCGGGTGGTCGCGGTCACGGAGCAGCGTTGCTGCACCACACGCAAACCCCTCACCAGCTTCGGCCAGCAGTTCCAATTGCCGATCATCCAGGATGGTGGCGCGGTCCACTGGAAGCGATGCTTCAAGCAGGGCCCAGCGCGAGGACAGTATGTGGCGAAGGGCCTCGCCGTTGATCTGTCCGGCAACGCGCACATCTATCGCATGACCATCCGACTCAGGAAAGGCCAACGCGACTGCGTCGGCCTGGAGTTCATCGATAAGCATGCCAGGCAATGAGCGAACAAGCTGTTGCTCGCTGCCCGCGTCCAGGGCCATCTGTCCCAACCGTGCAATGAAGGCATCATAGCTGGCGCGCACCAAGGCTTGCCGAACGCGTTGACTCTCGGAAATATCGCGCACCGAGGCGAGGTAGTGTCGTCCGTGTGCGGTCTCGATCGGACTCAACGCGATTTCCACCGGAAACTGCTGACCGTCCGCCTTCTGACCGACCAGCACCTGATCGGATTGGCCCATCGGTCGGATGCGCGGGGAAGACATGTAACCGAGGCGATGCTGCAGATGTCGCTCTCTCGCGTCGGCCGGCATCAGGGCCTCCACGGAAAGGCCAACGAGCCCGTCATTGCCATGACCGAAAAGACGCTCTGCGTTGCCATTGGCGCGGATGATGCGCCCCTCTGCATCCACCAGCAGCAGCGCATCAGGAACGATATCAAACAGCTGCGGGAGCATCAGTGCGTTCACGGCGACACGCTGGCAGCCAAGCGATAGCCGACCCCTCGAGTCGCCTGGATCAGCTGAGGCTGCGACGGATCACGTTCAAGCTTGCGCCTCAGTCGGCCGATGTGGACGTCGATGGCACGATCGAACGGGCCCGCGTCGCGTCCGTGTAGCGAATTCATCAGCTGATCCCTGCTCAGCACCGTACCGGCGCCTTGAACCAGCGCGTGAAGCAGATCGAACTCGGCCGAGGTCAAGCGGACCGCGTTTCCGTTACGGTCAAGCACCACGCGCTCCGACGCGTTGAGGAGTATCCCGTCGAAGCGGAAAACATCTCTGGCTGAGGTCGACGGGCGCTGTGCACGCCGTAACACCGAATGTATGCGGGCCAGCAGTTCGCGGTAATCAAACGGCTTGGCGACATAGTCATCGGCACCGAGCTCAAGGCCCACGACTCTATCCACCGAGTCACCTCGGCCGGTCACGATGATGACCGGAATCTGACAGGACTGACCCCGCAACATCGTCAGCCCATCCCCGTCTGGCAGGCCGAGGTCCAGCAGGATCAGGTCGACCATGCCTCGGGACAGGCATTGTTCCGCCGCCGCAACGCCTGCGGCAATGTGGCACTCAAGGCCGTGATTCTGCAGGAAGCGGGCCGTGAGCCCGGCGATGGCCTCGTCGTCTTCGACCAGGAGGATGCGCGGCCGGGCGATCAGGGGTCGTTCGAGCACTGCCATCGACGCGCCCTTACGGCATAGGTTGGATGATCATACCCTTAGCTGCGGCATGCACGCGGCAAGCCCTTGATTCATCTTTGCGAAGGCTCCACGGTGGCTTCCGGAGTGTCATGATCAGAGCGCGGTCAGCACCCCAAACCACGCACCTATCGCGTATGTGGCCCCCATTGCGATGGCGCCCCAGACCACAACCCGCAGCGCGCCACGCAGTTGGGACGCTCCACCGAGCCGCGCCGCAACAGCCCCGAGCGCGGCCAGGACGCATAGCGTGGTTACGACGACAACTCCCGCCAGGTTGCTATGCGCCAGGGTTGCAGCCAAAAGAACCGGGGGCAGGGCGCCGACGACGAATGATATTGCAGAGGCACCTGCTGCCTGGAATGGCCTTGCCTTCAGTACATCGTGAATGCCCAATTCGTCCCTCAGATGTGCTGACAGCGCATCATGCGCGGTCAGCTCGCGGGCAACCTCCTCGGCAAGCCGTCGCGTCAACCCTCTCTTTTCGTAGATCGTTGTCAGCTCAAGCAACTCTGCGTCCGGCTGGCTCAGCAGCTCCCCGCGCTCCTTCTCTTCGTCTGCGTTCTCGGCGTCTGCCTGCGAGCTGACTGAAACGTACTCGCCCGCCGCCATCGAGAGTGCACCGGCGATCAGTCCTGAGAGGCCAGCGACAAGAATCGTTTGAGTTGCCGCGCCAGCACCGACCATGGCGACGACCAGGCTGCTGGTCGATATAAGTCCATCATTTGCACCCAATACTCCGGCACGCAACCAGCCGCCGCGTTGACTGCGATGAAATTCTCCGTGGCTCATGACATGTCCTTGGAGTGTGTCGAGCTTTTGAAGGTACTCCCAGCCCGCTGAAGGCACTAGGCGTCTATTCGGGCGGTCCCCCAACATTGGGTTGCGCGGATCAATAATGGTCAGCTTGCAAGTTGTCAGGTTAGATCTCATAGACCTTGTTCAGCAGAACATCTCAAGAATTTTCGTGTTCTTGGATGGACGACCGCCTGTGCTATTGCCGGGGGGAGAATTCACTATGCCCTTTGAATCCGCGCCACCAAGGACGCGACCTAGGAGGCTACGCGTTGGCATACAGTTTCACAGTCACCTTCAACCCGTTGAGGCATTGCGACGTTCCAAGGCTGATCTTCCCGCCGTGCACGTCCAATGTCTCCTGGACGATAGACAGGCCTAATCCGCTCCCCTCCGCGCCACTTCCGATCACACGGTAGAAGCGGTCGAAGACGCGGTCCTGCAGGTCCTTGGGAATGCCGGGTCCAGAGTCTTCCACCGTGAGAACGCATTGCTCGCCCGTCTGTTCGGTAGACACCACCACGACCCCATGTTCGGGGGTATACCGGATGGCATTCTCGACGAGGTTGCGAACCAGCAAGCCCAGCGAGAACTCGTCGCCGAAGACGTCCGCTTTGTCGAGAACGAGGTTCATGACCTGACGCTTGGAAGCTGCCAAGGCCCTGAGCTCCTCAACCTCGTTGCTCACCAGGGCGTCCAAGCTCAGCTTGCGAAACGCATCCTTGCCGATGCTGCGCTCGGTTCGGCTCAGCGACAGCAGCTGTGATACCAAGCGCTCAACCCGTTCGACACCTCGGGCAAGTAACCGCTGTGACTCTTGGCGTTCTTCATCAAACGTGGCGAGCCGCGCGTTGTCTGCATGAACCTTCACTGCGCTGATCGGCGTGCGTAGCTCGTGTGCTGCATCTGCGATAAAGCGGCGCTCGCGAGCCAAGGCTAGATCAAGCCGCTGCAGCAGCTCGTTTACCGCGCGAACCAGGCCGTGGACCTCCTCTGGGAGCTTCGTGTCATCCAAGGGTGTCATTCGGTCGAGGTCACGCTCACCGATGTCGGTGGAGACTTTCCGCAACGAGCGCGTCGCCCAGGCGACCGTCAGCCAGATGACCAAGGCCATCACCGGAAGAGCGAACAGCAGCGGCAGCAGCGTGCCGATGGCAATGTCCTCGGCCAGTTCCTGGCGGATGTCCGAGCGCTCGGCGGACTGAAACCATCGACCCTGTGGGGAGCGCAGTGTAAAGGTACGCCACTGCGCCCCGTCTATGTCGACATCCGCGTACCCCGGCGACAAGCTCGCCATTGGCGCAGTGGGCGCACTGTCCGATCGAAGGAGCAGACGACCCTCAGGTGTCCATATCTGAAAGGCCAGCTTGTTCTCGTAGGCATGTCCGTCTTTGAAGGCCAATGCCTCGCCCACGCCCTCAGCGCGACCGTGCCAACCGCGCAGGACGATCGGATCGCCGGGAAATGCGCTCAGATCGCTGAGCGGCTCGTCCACCAAGCTCAACAGTACCCGTGAGGACTGCACCAGCCGGGCGTCGAACATCTCCCCGGCCTCCTGCAACCCAGCCCGGTAGCTCAGACCGGCCGCGAGCAGCATGAGCAGGGAGAGCACCCCCAGCAACACGACCAGCAGGCGGCGACGGATGGACGTCATGCAGTTGCATCCGAGGGGTCGCCCAAGGCATAGCCGATCCCCCGCACGGTGCGGATGATGCCGGGATCCAGCTTCCTGCGCAGCTGGTGGACATGCACATCCACGGCATTGCTTGCCACGTCCTCATCCCAGCCATACAGGTGCTGTTGGATGGTCTCGCGCCCAAGCGGCCTGCCTTGTTGTTCCATGAGCAGTCTGAGCAGGGCGAACTCCCTGCGGGTCAGGTCGAGCGTGTGCCCTCTCCAGATAGCGGTCAGGCGGGCCGGGTCCAGGCTCAGCGCACCCGCTTCCAACGTCGGTTTTGCACGGCCTACGCTGCGGCGGAGCAGGGCGCGCACCCGGGCAAGCAGCTCGGGGGTGTCGAACGGCTTGCCCAGATAGTCGTCGGCGCCCACGTCCAGCCCAAGGGTGCGGTCAGACGCCCGCTCGCGGGCGCTTAGGACCAAAATGGGCACGTTTCCGCCCGCTGCGCGCGCCTTGCGAATGACGTCGATCCCGTCCAGTCGTGGCAGACCGAGGTCCAGCACAACCAGGTCGATGTCGCCGTCGCCGATGGCGGTCAGTGCGGAGGCACCGTCCTGCACCCAGTCCACGGCGTATGCCGCGCGGCGCAGGGCGGTCCGGATGCCTTCCCCGAGTGATGCGTCGTCTTCGGCGAGCAGGATGCGCATGCAGGCAGTCTCGTTGTCCCGGGCTCACTTGGCAAGGTGGCCCCGGACTTCGTTGAGTTTGGCGGTCGCTTCGGCACGCCGGCCGGCATCGGCGACTTCCCGGCCGGGGCGGGCAGGTGCAGCAATCGCCTTTTCGAGCGCTGCCCGGGCGCCTTGCCAGTTCTTCTGGTCGCGCAGGAAATCACCGTAGAAGTAGTTGGCATCGATCCCGTTCGGATCCACGGCCAAACCCTTCTTCAGCATAGTCGCCGCGGTTTCGTCATTGCCGAAGCCCAACGGCCAGCCCGGAACCTGATAGTAAAGGGCACCCAGGCTGGTGTAGGCCGCACCCTGCAGTGCGTTGGGATCTATCTTCAGGGCGGCCTCGAAGTCCGCCCGTGCCTGTTTCACCAGGCTGAGCGCCCCCATGCCACCTTTCTCGCCGGCGAGGCTGGAGAGGACGATACCCTCCCAGATCAGTGCGCCGGCATCACCTGGCTCGGTCTGACGGGTCCTCGCTGCCTGGCTGGCCAAGGCCTCGAACGCGGTCTGTCGCTGCGCCTTACTGGTCTGGTAGTTGATCTGGGCCCAGCGGTCGCGCAACTGGGCGACTGTCATGGGCGTTCCCGGTTCGGCAGCACAGGCAATGCCGACCAACATGACCAACGCGCTGATGAGCAAGATGAACATGGTTTTACCGTGACGTTGCTTCATGGGAGGAGTCCTCGTGGATGGGCTGCGCTTGAGAGGCGTGGCGCCTGATGATGGGAAGCTGGGCACGCAGGCTGCGGTCGACCAGCGCGGGGAACATGCCGTTGATGCGGGCGAACAGCTTTTCCGGCCAGCCGAGCTGGCGGCGCCGATCGCCTTGGACGATGGCCTGGACAAGCGCAGCGGCGACAGCCTCCGGCGCATCGCTGCCGACCTTGAGCTCGGCATTGAGCGCATCGACGGCAGGCGTATTGAAGGCGGTGCGCGTGGCGCGCGGAGAGAGATACTGGAAGCTCAGGCCGTTGCCGTCGTGTTCTCGGGACAGCGCTTCCATGAGCCCCCGCAGGCCGAACTTGCTGGCGCTGTAGGTGGCAAAGCCGGCAAAGCCGATGCTGCCGAAGGTGGAGCCGATGGCGACCACGCTGGCCTGTTCGTGGCGGCGCAGCATTGGCAACAGGGCATGGATGAGCAGGGCAGAGCCGACCAGATTGGTCTGCAGCAGGTGTTCCAGCTCGTCGGGATGCTGGTCTTCGAACAGACCGAACGCGCTCTGGGCGTGGCCCAGCACCAGCACCGAAGGGGAAACATTGGCCTGTCGGATTGCGGCGATCAGGTGCGAGCGGCCCAGTGGCGTGGACAGGTCAGCGACCACGGTCTGCAAGCGCCCAGCCGGTAGCTCTGCGGCAAGTGAGGTGAGCCGGTTGCGGCTGCGCCCGACGGCCATGATAGAGGCGCCCGCCTGGACCAATGCGTGGCACAGCGCCACGCCGATGCCGCCACTCGCGCCGGTGACGATGACGGTCCTGCCGGCGAGGTTCATCACGCGGCCTCCGCCCAGCGCACGCCGTCCTGGCGAAGCGTGCGGAAGATGTCCCCGTACAGCACGTAGAAGCGCCGGGCGGCATGGATGACGGCCTGCTGGTCGGCGGGGTCGTCCAGGCGGTCCATCAGCCCTTCAAAGAAGCCGACATGCTCGATGTCCAAGTCGCCGTGGGACAACAGGTAGCTGAAGGCATTGCGCGGCAGGTCGAGCGAAGTCTGGATGGTGTTGGCCGCACGGGTGGCCAGCGCCACGCTGGTTCCCTCCAAGACCAGTACCATGCCGAAGAAGCCGACCGGGTTGCCGCGGTGGATGGTGTCGTAGGCGTAGCTCACCATCAGCTCGGTGGCCAGTGAGGGCAGGCTGGAGGCGGCTTCGGCGCGGTCGGCACCGCAGGCCGCCAAGTCGTCCAGCACCCACTCCTGGTGGCCCATTTCTTCCTCGATGTATTCGCCGATGGCGGTGCGCAACCATTCAAGCCGGGCCGGCAGACGCGCACCGCAGGCCATCAACAGCGGTACGGTGTGCCTGACATGGTGGTAGGCCTGCCCCAGAAAGGCGACGTAGTCTTCGCGGGCGATCTGGCCCCCCAGCGCGGACTGGATGATCGGCACGGAGATCAGGGTGGCTCGCTCCTGCTGGGTCTGGGCGAGCAGTTCGGAATGGAAACTCATGCGGATACTCCCGTGGAAGGAACGGAGGCGGGACGGCGATAGCTCGCATCGACCTCGGACTGGAAATGGCACAGGATGGCGTCGCGGCGCGGGCGCCCATTGGCGGTGAGCAGCCCGGCACTTGCAGAGAATGGCGCCGGTGCGCGCACGATGCGCGAGACGCGGGCGTAGTCGGGCAGGCCGGCGTTGACCTCGGCTACGGCGCGGGCGAGGGCGGCATCGTCCAGGTCGGCGCGACGCGGAACCAGCACGGCGACGTTGTCGGCCTGTGCTTCGCCCCATACCACCGCCTGGGCCAGGTCCGGGTGGGAAAGCAGCTCGCTCTCCACCCATTCGGGTGAGACATTCCGACCGAACGCGGTGATGAAGACATTCTTGCGGCGGCCGGTGACGTAGACGAATCCGTCAGCGTCGACGTGGCCCAGGTCGCCCGTGCGGATGGGACCGTCGGGAAGCGGTTCGGCACCGAGGTAGCCCAGTGCGCGTGCCCCATCGACCTGGATTTCATTGTCGACAATGGCGATACGAGCGTGTGGAAGCGCCTTGCCGACGCTGCCATCCCGGCTCGCGCCGGGTTGATTGAGGCAGACCACCGAGGCACATTCGGTCAGCCCATAGCCTTCGAAGACCGGCAGCCCCAGGGCGCGCGCCCGTGCAAGCAGCCCCGGCCCTACGCGCCCACCGCCGACGGCGATATAGCGCAGCGAGGCGGGCAGGGCAGCACCGCTTTCGGCGGCCATCACCACCGCCAGTAACAGCTGAGGCACCAGGATGAAGCTCTCCGGCTGATAGCGGTGCAGGCACCGCAACAGCGTCGGCACGTCCAGGCCCGAGGCGCCGGTGTAGCCGATCTCCGCCAGCGACGGCAGCGCGATCTGAGCGTGCGAGAGCAGCGTTGCGTACAGCCCGGCGACGTTCTCCAGCAAGGTGGACAACGGCATCAGGCAGAGATGGCGGCGCGGCGCAATCGCAGACGATCCTTGCACCAGTGAACTGGCGACCGTAAGCAGCGTGTCGGCCGACAGGCACACGCCCTTGGGGCGGCCGGTTGTGCCGGAGGTGTAGGTCACGCATGCGGTGCCAGTGGGAAGGTCGACCGACGTCGCCGGACAGGTCCGCCACTGGGCGAGCGTCCCGCCATCCAAAGTCCCCAGTGTGCCCATGCTGCCCGCTGGCGCAGGCGCGCCCCGGGCGGTGACCACGCATTGGGCACCGCTGGACTCCAGGGCATGAGCGATCTGTTCGGGAGAGAAGAATGTGGGCAACGGCACATGCACGCCGCCGAGCTCGCGCACGGCAAGATCCAGGACCAGCCAGTGAATGCCGTTGTCCAGCTGGCTTGAGACGCGGTCGATGCCTTGCAGGTCCAGCCGACTAGCCAATCGCAGTGCGCGCTGCCGGATCTGATCATCGCCAATTTCCGCGCTGGAAGTGAGCACGCGTGCCTTGTGCCCGCCGAGACCGGCGATCAGGGGAGAGGTCAGCGCGTTCATTGCGCCCCCACCATGGCTTGCAGAGATGGATCAGGATCCGTCTTGGCGCGCGCATCGTGTCTTCGTGCTTGATGCAAGAACGCACGTCCGGCGGCGACATTCCCGCAGACCACCTTCGGCCGGGCCTGGTAGTAGCTGCCCCACTGGGAGGCATCGCCGGTGAGCCGCTCTGGGCTTGCCTCGCCAAGTTCCACCGTCACCAGATGCAGTCTGTCGAGGGTGTTCCGCAGCTGTTGGGTGGCCGCGAACAGCACCCAGCGCACGCGTGCGGCATGCAGCATCTCGGTCAACCGGACAATCAGTTCACGGGCGATGCCGGGCGTGGTGGCGGCGAAGTTGCCGATCTCGGCGATACGGTCGCGGCCCACATTGGCGATCTCCCGATGCGAGAGGATGGCCTGCACCGGTTCATCGAGATATTGCTCGACGAACAATGGGCCTTCGCTGCCCACGCGCATGCCGACCGCCGCCACCAGGTGCCCTTGGCCATCCCGGAAAGCGAGCAGATGGGGCAGGAATGCGTGCAGGTTGGCACCGTAGCGTTCGCGATATACGTGGGCGATGAACTGCTCCACCTCGCTGCGGCTTGAGTCTTGCGGGCCCACCACCTGCGACTGCGGCAGGATCGATGGGAACGTGACAGCGAGAGAGGTGGGGATCCAGGACATGGCGAGCATGCTGGCCGGCTTGGATTAAGGACCAATTAGCCGTTAGTTAAGCAGTCATTAGCTTTTGGGAAGACTTTCGTTGAGGTGGCCCCGTCGGCCTGACATCCTCCTAGCTCTCAGGAGCAAGTGCGTGTGCGCGATGGCCATCTGATCAATCGCTGGCAGCGTGGAGGATTAGGGATGTTTATCAAGGGTAGGGCGGATGTCTGCTTGTGGCCGAAAGCGGACGAAGGTCGAGACTCGAGTTGAACTGACAATCGGCCTGTCGCTGGCGCAGTGCGCGCGGCGAGCAATCCACAGCCTCTCAGCGACCAAGCATGGCGACATCTTCCGTCTGAACACTACATCCCCAACGGGCAGTAGGTAGTTGACCCTGCCGACGTGATCCGTAAAATCGACTTACGGCGTGTGCTGCGTGCGCCCGGGGGTAGGTCCCGATTACGGAGAACGACCTGTCGTTTTCCGAGTCTACGCATGCTGATACCCCAAAAGTTCCGACCATCTCGATGTCTCACAGCTCTCACAGGCTTGGGCTGGATGGCATCTTCCATACCTCGATCAACCATGAGCTGACGAACCATTCAGGTGCGTCGAGTCTGGTCGTGCCTGTCTGGCTTGTTCGCTCCTTGCTTTAAGGGAGCACGATGACAACCATAGACCGACCGCGCAGCATCTTTGCCCGCATGCTCGCTAACGAGGCATCTGCGGGTGTCGCACTAATGATGGCGTCGATGGTCGCCATCTTGCTGGCCAACAGTCCGGCAGCGGGCAGCTATTTTGCACTTCTGCATGCTCATGCCGGCCCGGTTCTCAGTGAGAAACTCGGGCCGATGACGCCGCATCTTTGGATCAACGACGGGTTGATGGCGATCTTCTTTCTTCTCGTGGGCTTGGAGATCAAGCGCGAGCTTATCAGTGGGCGGTTGTCCTCCTGGCAGCAGCGCAGACTACCGGCTGTGCCTGCGCTGCTCGGCATGGCACTTCCTGCGCTGATCTTCCTGACCGCATCTCGGCACGAGCCCTCCTTGTCCAACGGTTGGGCCATTCCTGCGGCTACAGACATTGCCTTTGCGGTGGGCGTGCTGGCCCTTCTGGGGCGGCACGCGCCTCCCAGCTTGAAGCTCTTGCTGTTGTCGGTGGCCATCATGGACGACATGGGTGCAGTGGCAATCATTGCCTTGTTTTACACCTCTTCCCTCGACATCGGAGCTTTGGCGGCTGCAATCGGTGCGGGGCTTGCCATGTATGCGCTAAAGAGAAACGGTGTGGAGCGGCTCTGGCCATACTTGGTTCTGCTCTTGGCCATGTGGTATGCCACGCTTCTTTCAGGTGTCCACGCCACGATTGCAGGCGTTGTCGGTGCATTCCTGATCCCCTACGGCGCCAGTGCTAAGTCGCCACTGGTTCGCTTGGAGCACGGCATTGCTCCTTGGGTTGGCTTCGTAATTGTGCCGATCTTTGGCTTTGCCAATGCCGGTGTGGATCTGTCTGGGATGTCGATGAGCGCCATTTTGGCGCCGCTGCCATTGGGCATCGCTGCTGGGCTCTTCGTCGGCAAGCAAATTGGCGTGTTCGGCGGCGTTGCCCTTGCGGTCAAGACCGGGCTTGCTGAAAAGCCAACGGGCGCATCGTGGCTACAAATCTACGGCGTGAGTTTGCTCTGCGGGATTGGCTTTACGATGAGCCTCTTCATCAGCTCGCTCGCGTTCCCACTGGACCCTGCGTTCGTTGAGGATGCCAAGGTCGGCATCTTGCTTGGGTCGCTGCTTTCCGCGCTGCTGGGAGCGGTCGTCTTGAGGTTTGCACCCCGAAGCTAGAACAGGCGATTTGTATCTAAGGCATCTTGGCCCAGGTCCCGGCCAACCGAATCCGGTTGGCCGGGGCATTGATCAGCGAACGTGATCCAGGAACTGGCGGTGGCGTTCGTATTGGTCCAGCACATCGTGGATCAACTGCACCTTTGGCCAGCCCATAACGTCGTAGTCTTGCCCGCCTTCGCGCAGGTAGACCTCAGCCCGATAGTGGCGGGTGCCCTCGCTCACCGGGCGACGCGGGTCCTGCAACGCGAAGGTGGGCGGCTCGTAAGGCTGGGGACGCACCGAGTAGAAGAAGTCCATTTCCTCGCCATGGCCTACGCGAAGCCAGGCGCGCCCATCCTCCCCTTGGGTGACTTCAACCGGAAGATCCTGCTTGCGCAGCTCCACCGCGACCTCTTGGAGCGCGGGCAGCACCTGATCCTTGATGAAGCCGACGACCTCGATCTTGACGGGGTTATGCGCGAGCAGTTTGAGCCTAGCGCGCCAGTCATCGCTGGTGCCCGGAAGCAATCGTGCATCACGAGAAATCGAGCGCTTGGTTGCGTCCAGATGCATGGCTTTGAGAAGCCCCCAACACATCAAGATCATGACGATCGTAAAGGGGAGGGCGCTGGCAATAGTCGCAGCTTGGAGTGATTCAAGGCCACCTGCAATGAGCAGGGCAACAGCGATGCCACCAACCAGTAGCGCCCAGAAGATGCGCTGCCAAACCGGAGACTCTTCCTCGCCCTTGGAGGTCAGCATGTCTATGACCAGCGCGCCGGAGTCAGCGGAGGTGACAAAGAACAGTGCGACGAGGACAACGGCAAGCGAGGAGGTGATCATCGTCAGAGGAAGGTGGCGCAGGAACTCAAACAACGCCATGGAACTGTCATCCGACACTGCCGTGACGAGCTCTTGAACACCTTCGGATCGGACCATGAACAAGGCGGAGTTGCCGTAGATGGTCATCCAAAGGAACGTAAAGCCTAGTGGCACCAGCAAGACGCCAACCACGAATTCACGCACCGTGCGGCCTCGCGAAATACGGGCGATGAACATGCCAACGAACGGGGACCAGGCAATCCACCAACCCCAGTAGAACAACGTCCAGCCGCCAAGCCAGCCACTGGGCTCATAGGCATACAGGTTGAAGGTCATTGAAAAGAGCTGGGAGGCATACATGCCAGTGTTCTGGACAAATGCCTGCATCAGGTGGACCGTGGGGCCGCAGACAAGCACGAATGCAAGCAGTGCCACAGCCATGATCATGTTGATCTCAGACAGGCGACGGACACCACTGTCGAGTCCCGCGACGACCGACCCCGTGGCGACCAGGATGATGATGCCGATCAACGACACCTGGACGAGGGTGCTCACTTCCAGGCCAAATAAGTAGTTCAGTCCGGAGTTGATCTGCATTACGCCCAGGCCAAGTGACGTGGCCAGGCCAAAGATGGTGCCAAGGGCTGCAAACGTATCGACCGCGTGGCCAATGGGGCCGTGGATGCGTTCTCCAATGAGTGGATAGAGAGCCGATCGCACCCGGAGCGGCAGGTTGTGGCGATAGGCAAAGTAGGCCAGTGCCAGCGCAACAACAGCGTAGATGGCCCAGGCATGCACACCCCAATGGAAGAAGGTGATACGCATCGCTTGGCGAGCTGCCTCGGCAGACTCGGCCGTGCCTGTCGGCGGGGTAGCGTAGTGCATGATCGGCTCTGCCACGCCGAAGAACATCAGGCCAATGCCCATGCCTGCGGCAAAGAGCATGGCAAACCACGAGGCATAGCTGTAATCAGGGCGACTGTGGTCTGGGCCGAGCTTGATTCGCCCGTAGCCACTGATCGCAACACCGACCACAAATACTAAGAAGCCTGCGACCGATAAGATGGTGAACCAGCCCGCGTCGTTGGCGGTCCAGTTCTTAGCCGCTGTGAACCAAGTCGTCGCTTTTTCTGGAACGAAGATGGATAGCGTCAACAGTAAAAGCACGATGGCCGCAGTGGGAATGAACACCTGCGGCAAGATGCGCTGGCGAACAGGAGTGGATGGCGGAGCGGGGCTCTGCATAAATTCCTCCGGTTGATGATCGTTCAAGCTGGAATGCGGCTTGAGCTTAGAAGTAGAACCCGATGTTGAGGTTGAGTCGGCTATGCCAGCGGGAAGGGCCGCCGTCATCGATTCCGATGCCGTCGCCGCCTGCAAACCACATGTTCTTGCCAGCAATCCAGTCCACGTAAGTCAACATGATCCCTTTTTGCAGGCTGCATCCGGTGACGTTCTGCCATGACTCCCTCACGCCTTGGCTGCGTCCGACCGGGCGCGTCATGCTGAGGTTGTTGTAGCAGGTGATGTCATCGAGCCAACGCTTCTCACCGAAGGAGTAGGCCACGTTTGCGCTGGGGACATCGGCTTCCGACGCAATCTCGAAAGGGGCAAGAAACGCTGACATCGCAATCCTGTCGCCTGGCACGCTGTAACGGTAGCGAGCCCATTGCAGCTGAGTCGTCCAGCCATCGCGTTTCCACTGGGCATGCAGCGCTGCACCCTGGTGGCCATAGTGACGGCGGGTGGTGGTGTTCTGAACCTGACCGCTGAATGCAGAAGCCCCGAGCAGCAGCTCACCGTCATGCAAGGAGATGGTGTGTTCGTATCTGAAATGAACGCGCTCCCGCTCCTTGTAGGGCAGATCAGCGGTCTGGGCCACGTCAAAGGAGTATCGGTCGTAGCGGGAGCCGCTTCCGTATTCATCGCCCGAGAACCAGCCGGCTATCCAGTGATGGTCGCCACTCCGATGGCTAATCGTCACACCCGGATCGTAATCGTCTTCAATGCCAAGGTAGTAGCCTGAGCCAAACCAAAAGCTCTGGGAAACGGTAGGCAGAAGTCCGAAGGGGACCTGCTGGATGCCCGCTTTGAGCTGCGTTTGGTCGGTGAAATTCCACCCGGCGTAGGCATGGTGGACGGCATCGAAGCCGTCATACCAGCGATATTGGGCCGAAAAGAAAAGGGGGCCAGCGCCGGCTTTGACGTCTGCGCGAAGCAGTTCAAGTTGCAAACGGCTTGTGGGGCCGTAGTCCAGCCAGCCATAATTGAACCGGACGGCGCCACCCACATCGACAAACGGTTCAACCTGAGTGTCGGGCGCTTCTTGAGCATGGATTGTGTCTGTGGCCGTTGCCGTTGCACACAAAAAAATCAGGGGAAATACCTTCACGATAGTGTCCCGTGGCCTCCATTTTGCGAATGAAAGCGTCCAAGTCTAGCGCGTTGGCGCGAGCCACCCAAGCGAGGGATATCTTCCGCGTGGTGCGCGCGGCATGATTAGGCAGCAACTGGGACGCGTTGGGGCGGTATAGAACCATGATGCCCGTGAAAACGAGGGGAGGGCGTGGCGGGCGACTGTCGGAAGTAATGATACGTCGCGCGTGCGGCCAATTGAAGGAGAGCAATGTGCCTAATCGAGTGCGGTTTTACGATCGCGACGGAAATGGAATACGGTTGCCTGAGGGGTGGTGGTTGGATCTCGATAGAGAGATCCCGTCGCTGGTGAGTGTCGCGAAAAAAATTGATCTGCCTATTTCCATTCGAAGCGACCAGCCCAATCTCAGCGCCTCATTCCTACTAGAAATCTTGGCCCAAGTTCCAGATGCGGTCAGGATTGAATGACGCCAGATAGATCCGATTGAGCTCCATCGGCATCAGTTCGGTTCCGCTGCGGCCTGGGGGCGACAGCCTGTTGCGCCCTTTTGTGTTCTACGGTGGCGATTGTTCGAAGCTTGTCGCGATCCTGAGAGAAGCGAAGGGTCTGCAAGGCCCGCTCCAGAGACAGATCGGCGTAGCGCCGCGCCGCCTGGCGCGTGGTGGATGAGCAGCCAGCAGACAGTGCGGCGAAACCTTTTTGGAGCCTGATGTTGACTTCAAGCGACCCTGCTGCATCAGTCGATATGGGCGCGAACACATCTTCAAACAGGTCATCCACATCAAGCTGAGCCATGTGCACGAACGGATACTGAACGTCCTTGGCCTCGGATCCGGATGACAAGGCGTCCCATCTGAGCAGCAGGCGCACACAGGTGCCGATGACCGTAATGCACGTCCCTGGATCATTGACGGCCGGCGACAGCGCTCGCACACCAATCTCAGCAAGGACGACCAAGCCGTAACGCGGATCGTTCTCTATCCGACGAGAGCCGCCGATGGTGAAAGCTGCAAGCAATTGCGTTCTCTGGTCATCGTGAAGGGTGCCCCAGACACTGAGCAGCGCACGGTTTGGGGTTGCAAAGGTGCCGGGCTGACAGTTCACATAGACGATGAGCTGGTGTTGTTCTGCAACCGTGTTGAGGCGCTGCACATCAATGTGCTCAACATGGCCTACATCCGCAGCGAAGACATCGACCGTGCTGCTCGGAGCGACGCCGGAGTAGGGCGTAGCGCCAAGGAAGGGCTCTTCTGCACGCTGCTTCATGGATTTCAAGGTGGCTTGCTCGACAAGATCGACCGTTTCGCCGAGTCGTCCAAAGCGGGAAAATTGCTCGATGGCGCGTAGAAGCGTGACGGTGATGACGATGATGACCGCAATGGTCGCGCCAAAGAGAACAAGTCTGCCGCTGTCCCCGTAGATGCCGGTGCTCAGCGCAATGAGCCCGACGATAGAGAACAGGAACGCACCGATAAATGTGGCCAGCGTGCCTTGCGCTCGCGTATCTTCAATCAGGAGCCGGGACGCGCGCGGCGTGGCATTGGTCGACGCCGAGCCGTAGGCCGCGACCATGGTGGATAGGGCAAAGGTGGTCACTGTCAGCATTGAGGCGGCAAGGATGCCAAGGATGTTGCCAACTGAGTCGGCACCAATCTGCGTTGCCAGCCCCTCCGGCAGCACGAATTTAGCGCCCGCACCGGCCAAGGCAGTAGCCACGCCTAAAACGCCGTAGAGGGTGGATCGGAACCACATCCTCTTACTGATCCTGAATAGGGCCAGCCGCCACTTTGTCATCATCGGATGCTTACTCTGTTGTCTGTGCGGGCAGTATCCCAGTCGATCAGGCCTTTGCGCGTCAATGCCGGGTGAGCAGGCTGCAATCCAGCGGCTCTGACGCCAATGCCAGACGGTGGCACTCCCTGCCCGAGGCCATTAAAATTGACCTTCTAAGAGCGATTCGGAGCTTGGGTTTTTGACATTGGCGCCTGTCCTGTCAGCCCTCTATCCATGAAAATTATTGTGTGTGGCGCGGGCCAGGTGGGGATGACGATTGCGCGCCAGTTGGCCTCGGAAGGTGTGGCGATCACGATCATTGACACCGATGCCGAGCTGATCAGGCGGGCGGATGAAAGCCACGACATTCGCGGGGTCGTCGGACATGCCTCTTACCCGGATACGCTCCGGGAAGCTGGCGCGATGGATGCTGACATGCTGATCGCTGTGACGCGTTCGGATGAAGTCAATATGGTCGCCTGCCAAGTCGCCTACTCGCTTTTTAAAGTAAAGCGCCGAATCGCCCGTCTTCGCCATGTGGGATACACCGCGCGTGATGCAAACGGCCTGTTTGCGGCTGAGCATCTGCCCATTGATGTGATCATTTCCCCGGAGGCTGAGGTTGCCGAGGGAATTACCAGGCGGCTTCGCACGCCAGGTGCCTTTACGATCCTCCCCTTGGCTCGCGGACAGTTGGAAGTGATCGGAATCGGTGTGACGGATCCAGATTGTCCGGCGATGGGTGAGCGCGTCTGTGACCTTGAGTCCAATGGCAAGTTTGAGCACATCAGGGTCCTTGCCATAACCCGCAAGGGCGTTACGTTCATTCCCACGCCGCAGGATCGCGCTGAGCTGGCGGACGAACTTTACATACTCGCGCGGTCAGAGCGGCGAAAGGCCACGATGGCGCTTTTCGGGCACCGCGAGCGCCCCGTTGCCGAACTTGTGATCGCAGGTGCTGGCAATGTGGGCATGCACCTGGTTCGAAACATCCGCGCCTTGCTTCCGAAGGCGCGGATGACGGTCATTGAACGGGATCGGGATCGGGCACGCTACGCGGCGGAAAAACTTGGCGGCGATGTTGTTGTGCTCCATGGCGATGCCCTGGATCGGTCAGTGCTTGAAGAGGCTCGGGTCGATCAAAAGGAAACTCTGGTTGCCGTAACCAACGACGATGAGTCCAACATCTTCTGCTCGCTCTTGGCGCGAAAATTGGGCTGCCGCCAAGCCGTGACACTAGTCAACAAGAGCACCTACGCCACACTTCTTCCCGGAATGGGCATCAACGCAGTCGTCAGTCCAAGCGCGGTGACGGTCTCGACCGTGCTGCGGCACGTCCGTCGAGGGGCCATTGTCGGTTTGCAGACGTTGCGCGAGGACTTTGGTGAAGTTATTGAAGCCACGATTGGTGCCGGAAGTTCGCCACTTTTAACGCGCACCATCGGCGCGCTTGGTCTACCAGAGGGCATTAAAGTCGGTGCCGTCATTCGAGAAGACCACCCACTTGATCTGACAGCTGAGACCCAGATCAATGCGGGTGACAGGGTCGTGCTGGTCGTGGCATATGGCGAGATCGATGTTGCAGAGAAGCTTCTTGGCGGAGCGGGCGGGCGGTCGTTTTGAAAGCCAACAGTAGCGGGATGCGTTGGGCACCAGGTCAGACGTCAATACCGCACAATGGCTTTCGTCTGGTGGCGGCGATCATTGGGCAAGTCCTGTTGGCAACAGCTGCCTTCATGCTGCTGCCCATGGTTGCGGATCTCTATTACGACAACCGGGATTGGTTGGCGTTTGGGATGGCCTCTTTGGTTTCAGCCGCCTGTGGCAGTGCGCTGAGCTGGGGCTATTGGCGCTCGGGTGGGAAATGGGGGAAATCGGGTCTGACATTGAGGCAGGCCTTCGCCCTGACGCCACTGAGCTGGGCTGCCGTGTCCGCCGTGAGTGCGCTGCCGTTTCTCTTCTCGGAACACCCGCAGCTTCGCGGACATCTTGCCAACGCGTTTTTTGAGGCGGTCTCGGGCATTACAACGACCGGCGCCACGGTCATGACGGGTCTTGATGCGGCGCCGCCAGGCTTACTGCTTTGGCGAGGGCTGCTTCAATGGATGGGTGGCATCGGCATTATCGCGACTGCCATTGCCATCTTACCCGCGCTCGGCGTGGGCGGCATGCAGCTGTTTCGCACCGAGTCCTCAGATCGCTCTCAAAAGGCCATGCCCCGGGTTCGGCAGATCGCCTCAACGATCGGGTATGCCTACATTGGTCTGACGGTTGTGGCCGGTGTGGCCTATTGGCTGGCAGGCATGAACCCCTTTGATGCCATCGTGCACGCACTCACCTCGATTGCGACGGGCGGATATTCGACCTCAGATCAATCGTTCGGTCGATGGGAAGACAACGGGATCCAGTGGCTTGCCACGCTCTTCATGCTGTCGGGGACCTTGCCCTTCGTCTTGTATGTGCGGTTCTTGGCTGGGGACCGGAGGGCGTTTTTTGATCGCCAGGTCAAGTCTTTGCTAGGGCTTCTGGCAGTGTCGGTGGGTGGGATTGGAACGTGGTTGGCTGCATCCGGCCAATATGGGTTTGAGCAGGCTTATCGCTACGCTGCTTTCAGTGTGGTTTCCGTGGTCACCACCACAGGCTATGCCGTAACGGACTATGGCCAGTGGGGAGCGGCCGTCGTAGGGGTGTTTTTCTTGCTGACGTTTGTTGGCGGGTGCACAGGCTCCACGAGCGGGGGCATCAAGATCTTTCGCTTCGAGGTCATGGCAGTGATGCTTCGCGTCCACTTCCTACGCCTGCTTTATCCCAACGGGGTCTTTCCCCGGTCCTACGACGGCAAGCCGCTCTCCGACGAGGTGATCGGCTCAGTGGTAGCGTTTTTGACGGTGTTTTTGGTTTGCTATGCCGTCATTACGGTGGTGCTGCTTGGGCTCGGGCTGGACTTCCTAACCAGCGCCAGCGGCGCGGCCACCGCGCTGTCGAACGTAGGGCCGGGCTTAGGGGAGACCATTGGGCCAGCAGGGACGTTCGCCTCGCTGCCAAGCGCAGCCAAATGGGTGCTGTCGTTCGCGATGCTGCTGGGGAGACTCGAGCTCTTCACAGTGTTGATCATCTTCCTGCCTCGATTCTGGCGGGGATGAAGTATAGTTCGTGCATGTGCGGATGCTTAATTTCCCCTTGCCGAAAGACTCTTTTTCTCCACACGCAGCTCGACCAATGCCGCACTCGTATTTGATCGTCACGAGCCTCGTCGCGCCGGGGCTAGAAAGCAAGAACTTTCCCGAGCTTTGGAAAGAGGCGGAGCGGGCGAATGCAGGGCGGGGTGTTACGGGCACCGTGGTCTTTGATGGTGCAATTTTCTTGCAGTATCTAGAAGGTCCGAAATCAGGCTTGGACGTAATCTATCGAAGACTGGTTCGAGCAAGCTCCCATCGAGACACCACGATTATTGACCGTGGTCAGACGTCTTATCGTCGCTTTCCTGAGCCCCGCCTCGTTTGCTTGACTGTAACGCGAGAAGTCATGGCTCAGGCCCTGGAGCTGCGCGGCGTTCTTTTCCGGAAAAGAGACCGAGCTGCAAGAGCGCTGCATCTTCTTGAGCAAACCGTGACGTCCTATTCCTCTCCTCGCTGGGCGGCCAAGTCAAAGCTCTGAGCCACTTGGGGTCGCCCTCGTTACCCCATATTTTTAGGCAAGCGATCGTCGGATGACCGCGTTGGCCATTCTGGCTAGTCTCAAGACCAGTGCGAGGGCATCTATTGGCCGTCTTCTACGAGGACGATGTACGCTTCTGGCAGGAAGCGTACATCGGAGGGCAGGGGATTAGGAAGATTTATCGGGGGTGGGGCGACTGTAAGCTTCTCGTCCAAAGCGGCACGGCGCTGTCCGCACACTGGCAGGCAAGTCCTGTGCACTACTGGTACTTCTTGCCACGTCCAGTTTGCGAGCTAGACCGCAACTCTGCGTGACTGCCGGGGCGGGGCAGGGCGCTACCCGTCAAACAGCCTAATCGGCTTGTTTGGAGGGCAGTCGGATCAATGGCTTTCGATAAACTCACGGTTCACCTCCCCGGCAAGCATGGGCTGCTACGTGATCGGCGCCTCCTGGACAGAGTTGCATCAAGCCGCAGCCAATCATAATATGCAACCGCCATATACTCGCGGCAAGCGGCGCCCGCTGGGGCTAGGACTGCTACATTGCTCTACAAATAGGAGAAAGGGAGATGAGTTATCTGGTTTTCTGCACTTTTGACCTGAAGAGTGCTAGTTCGAAAGACTACGAGATCGCTTACTCTGATCTGGAGGATTTAGGGCTGAGCAGGGTCCAAAAGAACAATAAAAGTGGTGAAACTGTAATTCCGACCACGTCAGCCATGGGAACGTTCAACGGTAGCAGTGCAGCCACAGTGCGAGACGATGTTCGTGGAAGTATCAAAGCCGCGTTCGAAGCTCGGCGCTTCAAGTCTGAAATATTTGTGGTGGTGGGCGGAGACTGGGCTTGGGGTGCAACGACCACTTGACGCCGCCCAACGGTCTACTGAGGACGGGGCCAGCCACTGGTCTTTTCAAGTCAGAAGTCAGTTGAGAATTAATATGCCGTTTACGCTCACTCGGACGATTCTTGGCATTTTAGTGCCAGGCCTGATTGCAATCACACCCTGGCTGCTCACACTAGTGCAGCACACCAAGGCCACTCTTGGGTTCGACGTAAATTCCACACTCGGTCATGCGCTTATTTTTTCTGCCGCAGTTGTGGCGGGCACTCTCTTCGAGGCGCAGGGAAGCAAGCTTGAGGTAAAGTGGGATAGGAGCAAAGACGCAAGTTATATGGTCAACGAGAGTTGGTATGCATATCTCTCGACAGTCTTGGATAAGGAGCCAGTCGGTTACCGATACGTGAGCAGGCTGGTAACCACCCTTTACTTCGAGCTTTCAATGTTATGGGCTGCGCCCATCTTTCTCTTGGGAAGTTCGGTTCTTGTCTCACTTCGTTTTCCAGATGACGCTGTCATTCTTTGTATCGTAGGGCTCATAGGTGCCGTGGTGACTGGCATGTATTTTCATCGGCAAGCCAAGGTCACCCACGACGTGATATGCGTTACTCGAAGAGAGTTAGTTTCGCGTCTCTCCAAAGAGTAGTCTCTGAGCCGGCACGAGCCAGCTGATCGCCATCGGAAGGGGCGATGCCAGTACTCCTGCGCCAGAGTGGAGAGGCCCTGCTGGGTGCGGTACTGGAAGGGAGACTCGTGTTGCCAACGATCAACCTCTTCATTTCCGATAAGCTGCCAGTGGCGCTAACACAATTGAGCGCAGGCCAAGCAGGAGGGAAACTGATATGCCTGATCAGGCACTAGACACACTCAGATAGTAGCGCCAGCTGACTTTTCGGCTTCGTCAGTTCTTTATCCGCGGGGCAGGGGGCTGCGTCCAGGCCTCAAGACCCAGTAGACTCATCCACTAGCAAGGCTCCCGAAAGCTCCAGCTTTTCGAGTGGCGGCGCCGCAGAAACCAAGGAGGGTCAGTGGTAGAAAGCACATTTATTGGCTTTTACATGGGCGAGGGATTCTGGGTCGATCGACCAATTGACTTCAATGATCCTCAGCACGACCACAGGTTGAGCGGCATCATCCCTGCGATCATCATGAGCTATCGAGACGACGCTTTCGAATTGCACGCCTGTGTAGACGGACTCCTTCTGTTGCGGATCAATCATCTGGCAACTGCCGTGCCCGATATGAGCAACCCTTCTCTGCTGGAGACCTCAGTACTCTGGTGGAGAGAGCATCTCGATTTCGCCAATGCGCTTCAGCTCCTAATCGAATCCGAGTCGCGCAAGTGTGATGAATAAAATGACGTTGACGCAATGGCGCTGTCGATGGAAGAGACCTGTCGAGTCTGCTTGAGCGATGGTCGCGTACTCAGTCGAACCGCCAATCGAGGCAGAAACCTACTCACCGTACGGAGTGAGACCCTAGACTGGATTGGTGGGGCAGGCGCGGCGACCGACCAACAGAGCTGTGCGACACAGCTTGGTGGGTGTGGGGCAGGGTGGCACTAGGGGCCATCTCAAAAGCCGTTGCTCGCTTCCGAACCACAGTGGATCATAGGGACCGAGTGAAGCTGTTATCGATGATCGTACAAGCCAAGACCGCGCATTCGGAGGGACATTATGCAACAGCCTTTGTTTTGTTCTGGTTTGCGATTGAGTCCTCAGTGCAGTCTATTGCGAGCGTAACCCAAGGCGGTGCAAAGACGCCCAAAGTTAACGAAGCAGTAGATCAGCTACTGGCAGCGGGGTTAATTGATGCTGACTTGGCACACGAACTTCATTCACTGCGGCAGCTAAGAAACGCGATAATGCATCAACCGGGGAGAACCATTTGCACACCGTCTGATAGCGGCCGAGCAGCCCAGGCGGCAGTTACGATATCTACGTTCAAAAGTGGCTTGGACTTGGTGATGGGATGGCAGACGACCGTGCAGTTTTAGGCGCATTGCCTGAGGTTAAAACCAATGCCCAGCACTGCCAACTTGAGAATTTAGCCGCACGCGCCAAGCTAACATAAGCTACGTTATGCGAAGTAACGCATTGATCTTAAAAGCGTTTCCCTGCCTTGGCCGATCCTACTCCAGCAAAGAGACGTCATCAAGACATCCGCGATGAAAGGTCTTCGCAGCCAGGCCTGAAGAAGCAGGCTTATCCTCGAACCCTCAGCTGCTTTCTCCATATGCATGGGGGAAACGTCGCGATTCCGGGTTAGCTGGCAGTTGAGTTCCCGAGAGCCTACCAGCGTGCGTCATCGCTCCAGGAGGAAAAATCTTGCTTCGCCGCCTCCAGCACGAGCGCTGGATGTAGGGCAAGAGCCTCTGCTGGACTGCCTCCGCACAATCGAGCATGCGGAGCGATCAGCCATTCGATTTCCTCCCAACCTGACGTCGGGCCGCCGGCTGAAACGCCATATGGGCCACGCAGTAGCGACAGTACCTCCGAGAGCACTGGCAAAGGCATCCCAGTAGAGTCCAGCTGCCATGGAGGAAAGAGAAACAGCTTCAGTTCCCCAATCCACACGCCCAGAACGCTCCCAGATTGCAGGCACTGCGTCAGGGTGCGGCCCTGGACGGCACTCGGGCTCAGTATCGCTTCGAACGCCGCCATATCGAGCCAATCCCGCGCGGCGTTCGATCTGGCCTGAGCGAAGGCAGATGTTTCCGAAGGTATATGCCCGCGCATAGAATGCCTGCCTGGTAAATGAACAGCTCCCACAAGGATGCCACACGCTCTACTAAGGCAACCTGTGGGGGAAACGTCGCTTGAACGTCAGGCATCCAGCGGTTTGCCGCAACAAGGGCATTTCCCTCCTGCCAGTTCTCGATCGTATGCTGCGTTTTGGCGGTTGGCCAGCCAGACTGCTGCCACGGTAATGGAAACAACAAGCGCCACCAAGACGCCTGCGACGATGCTCATCTGTTGCAAGGTAGACAGGGAATTCATTGCATTGCCCACTAGGAAGACCAAGACGATGTCGCACTACAATTTTAGCCCCCAAATCGGAAGAACTTGCAGGAAATTTATCCGGAAAGGCACCCGATCTAACGTAGGCTGAGGGCTCTATGGCTGAACTCTGCGGGCGATATGGCTGCATCTGAAAGCCGGCCCACAGCAAGGCAGCTACTTGGAGGTCCTGCGACCAACGAGCTCCAGAAGAATTCGGGGCAAGTAATGCGTAGTTCCGCCAAATTAGGGGCGGCTTGTCCGAAGACTCGCGGAAAGATGGGCGGGTTTCCGGAGCAGAATGAGGCAGTTTCAGCTGTGAAAGGGGCAACTTGTCCGCGTCAGACAGCTGCATTTGAACCCGGCGCACCCAGGCGATCAAAGGGCGGAACTTTGTTCATCCAGACAACTAACACCCAGAAATATCTGCGATGGCTTACGGCGGTCCAACAATGTCTGCCTCGCGAACCAGAATCTCTACCTCAACGGGGCAGAATTGTCTGATGACGAACAGCCACGTGTTGGATTCCCAAGACGGGAGGAAAGACTTGATCCACAACCAGAACAGCTTGAGAATGCCAAATAGCATTTCGCATAATGTATAGAAGGTGCTGCGTCAAAGCCGCTCACGGCCGCCTGTACGTCGCGCGGCGAGGCGAAGCCCACCCCCAGCGCTAGGGCCATGGCGCTAGCTGCCAATCGCTTCCAGAACGTTCGCTCAGGGGACGTCTGCGCCTCCGACTTCATGATCTGAATTGCGGCCTTCTCGGGCTGCGGGTGCCCCTGCATCTTCAAGCACTCAGCCACCACCCACACCTGCGGCACGCGCTTTCCTGTTCGGTAGTGCGAAATAGCGCCGTCTGAGATCCCCAGCTTCGGAGCCAGCTTGGAGAAGCTGTCGACGCCAGCGGCCACGCGTGTTTTCTCGAAAAACTCAACCCAGTCCATGACCGTCTCCACCCGTTGACTACGGCCGAAGACTACAGGTGTTGACGGCTACGGGTGTAGCCGTATATGGTGCGCCCCATCGGCTACGGCTGTAGCCGATACCCGCCAGCCGCTCCCCCTAGGGCGCTGGCGGGGTTCTAGGGGCTAGGGGAGGGGAGGGGGCTTCATGGCTGACATCTGCATCGTGCTGGCACTGGTGGGCTCGAGCATCGCGCTCGCCCTCGGTGTCGCAGTCTTTCCTCGCAAGCTGCGCGAACTCCTGCGCGCCACGCGCTCTGACCCTATCCGTGAGGCCGCTTGGCAGGCCCAGGCACGCTCGGAACTTGAAACGTCCAGCTGGACCGCTGCGGACGAGCTCGCTTACCAGTGTGTGCGAGCACAGCAGAGTGCAACGCTCCGGCTTCTGAAGGAGGCGCGCCGTGGCTGATTCCGCACGCTTGACGCTCGCCTGCATGCCGTCGAACGAGGGCTTTTCCCCGGTATCCACCGGTGAAAAGGGGCAGGGAGGGGCGGAGGTTGGCCCGGGGAGTAACACGGGCCAAAAGGGTCAGCAAACCGCGATCATCGACTACCTGACCCTTGTGATGCCCCAATCCGTTGTTGACGACTTTCGCTGTAGCAACATCGAGCTTCTGTTGTACAAGCTGTTTGGTTTTCGTGGCGAAGTCGTTGCAGGCGCTCTCCGGGAAAAGAACTGGAACTTCTACGCCCTGTCGGCGTTTCTCATCGACCGCGACGGTGAGCTCGTTGGCCGCATCGGCGTCAGCGGCAACAAGGAGACCATCTGCGTCAGCCTGACCGGCGCAGGCTGCAAGTGGGTTAAGAACTGGGCTCACGTCCATAAGCAGGCCACTATGCTCCGCGCGCGGATCAGTCGCGTGGACTGCGCCCACGACGATTACGAAGGCACCCGCTTGAACGTGCATGCGCTGCGAGAGCGCGCCGCTGCCGGTGACTTCTGCGAGGGCGGTTGCCCGCCTAGGCACCGCTTCATGTCCGATGAGGGCCACGGCACCGGCTCAACGCTCTATGTCGGCGGCAAAGGCCACAAAGAGCTCTGCGTCTACGAGAAGGGCAAACAGCTTGGCCTTGCATCGTCGCCGTGGGTGCGTGCCGAGGTCCGCCTTTACGGCAAGCACGTTGAAGTTCCCCTGGACACCTTGCTCGACCCCGGCGCGTATCTGCGTGGGGCCTATAGCGTCATGAGCGAACTGATCGAAGGCGTGTGCACCCGCCTCAAAACGATTCGCAAGCAAGTCGATGTATCTGCCGAGGCCATGGTGCTCTGGATGCACCGTCAGGTCGGCCCGGCCCTCAATGTTCTGCGCGGTGCGTTCGGCCATTCGTGGTCTGACGTATGCGAGGCCCGCATCCTCCGAGACGGTCACCCCGGAAGGTTTCGCGGTATTGCCAAGGGTGACGCCTTACACAAACTAGTGAGAGAAGAACTATGCCTGTCTGCCGCGTGAAGTCCGCTGCCGTCGAAGAGCAGCACAACCAGAAAACCCAAACCATCATGCGCTCGCAGATGGCCGGCCTCGATCTCGGTAACGGCTATGAACTGCCGTTCCGCGTTGGCCTCGGCCAGCGTCCGGCCTATCCCGTCGGCGAGTACGACATCGACCCGAAGTCCTTCGCACTGGGCCAGTACGGTGACCTGACGTTGAAGCGTTATGTCGACCTCGTGCCGCTTGGTGCCAAGGCCGCTCCGCCGGTTCCGGCAAAGGCATAACCCATGGCCGTGCTGATCCCCGCGTGCCTTGAATCCGACCTGGACACGGCCACGGGGACCTGCACGGCTGTGATCTGGATTCCTCAACCGGGCTTGTTGCCGGACCTGCCCATTGAGGATGCCCAGCTCATCGGAGCAAAGATCGCGCTTCTGTGGGCTCTGGCGTACACCTTCCGGCTCATCCGCAAGAAAATTCAACAGTCCTAGGAGGACGCAATGCGCAAGTTCATCAAGGCCCTGAAGGGCAAGAGTGCGGCACTGGCCGCTGTCGGTACCGCCGCTGTCGCCTCGGCCCCGGCCTTCGCCGGTGGTGGTGGTGGCGTCGACGTGGGCGATGTGGTGTCCGCGATTTCGGGCGCTGCCGCCCCCATCGCCGCCATTGGCGGTGCGGTGCTGACCGTGCACGTCGGCATCAAGGTCTACAAGTGGGTCCGCCGGGCCATGTAACGACCACCGGCGGGCAGGGCCGATACCCTCCCGCCGGTCTTTTGCGTGACGCGCCACGAGGCGCATAGGGGCTTGGGATGGAAGGGTGGATCTGGCTCGGCGCATGGCTGGTGGCCTGCGCGATTATCTTCGTGGATTTCAGCTGATGCAGTGGCTAGCTCGCGTGTTTGTCTCCGCGATCATCAGGCGCTGCGCTTACGTTCTAGTTGCCCTGGTACTCGCATACTGCGCTGTCGGTAAGGCGCATGCACAGCAGCAGTGCGCGAACAATTCCGCAGCCTGTACTGAAGGTCAGGCCTATCAGGCTTGCAACTCAGAGCTTTCGTCCTACATCACTGCGCGCAAGGACTTTGCGAATCAGAACACGCAATGCAAGCGCGTTGGCACGACCAATTCTGTGCGGTCCACGTTCGAATACAAAACCAGCGCCAACGCTGCGTGGATGTCTGGCACCTATCGCACTTACTACTGGACCAAGGGTTGTGACACGGAACCCAATTACACGGGCGTGGGTCCGTGGTCATCTGGTGGTGCTGCCAAGAACGGCAGCCTCGGCTGTCGCAATGGCTGCGATGGGCTTTGGTCGAGAAATGCTGATAGCTCGATGACATGGATGACTACTGGCGCCAAGTGCCCTGATAACGAAAAGTCTACGTGCGAGAACTATCCGGACGGCTACTACTGGAACGCCGTTCTCAACGTATGCGAACCGCCTGAAGGCAAGTGTGATCTTGCCCCTGTATTCCCGACCCCACCCTATTCGCAATAAAGCGCCTGGTCAGCGCCTGCAGCCTGTTGCCGCCTGAACTCCCGAGGCGAACGCATTTTCAGCGAAGA